>CACPJJ010000001.1 GCA_902634305.1 uncultured Pelagibacteraceae bacterium
TTGATTTATTTTCAAAAAAAATAAGACAAGGAGAGACGTATCAAATTAAAATTTGTACTAAATATAAAAATAAATCAACAATTAACCCAGTCAATTTTTTTTGGAAATTAATGAAAATAAATTCTTCGCCCGAGTCTTTTATGATAAGAGATAAAAACTTTTCAATAGTAAGTTGTTCGCCTGAAACTCTTATTGACAAGAAAGGAAATAGTATAATTACAAAACCTATTGCTGGAACACTTAAAAAAAGTAAAAAAATTAACAAAATTAAAGCACTAAATTTTTTCAGAAATAATGAAAAAGAAACGAAAGAACACAACATGATTGTTGATATGGAAAGAAGTGACCTATCAAAAATATGCAAGCCAGGATCAGTGAAAATATTGAAGAAAAAATATGTAGAAGAATACAAACACCTCTTTCATTACGTTACATCAATAGAAGGTAAATTAAAAAAAAATACTACTCCAAAAAATATAATTAAGTCAATGATGCCAGGAGGCTCAGTTATTGGATGTCCAAAAATTAGAACTCTAGAGCTTTTATAATTCTATACCAAGGTTGAGCTTCTGAATAAACGTCTACTCTCAAGAAAAACCAAAACCAACCTCCACCGACTACTGTCATAATAGCCCCAACATGCCAAATGATAGGCCAGAAAGATGGGGTATCTGAAGATGGACTTGAATAACAAAAAATCATTATTGCTGATCCAACCCAGAATAAAATTGTTCCATACATCCCAAGCAAATGAGCTGCTCTTCTTTTGCCAGCCCCAAGTTCAGAAGTAGTAGCTATATCGCTTACAATTGTTTTAGAAATTACAGATATTCTTTCACCTGTGCTTAAAGTTTTAGTAGCAGATAATTTTGCTTTTTTTGCATTTTCAAAAAAATACTTAACATTTTTTTTATGAATTATATCTATAAGGGTGCCAACAACAATTAAGATAACCATTAAAACAACAAAAGACTGCATAAATATTGGAGATACAGTTTCGGCTAATATTGCAAATGGATTAACAGATAGCATATGATTTTTCCCTTTCGAATAAAGTATTTAGTATAGTTAACAAAATAGATCAACCTTGGTATAGAATTATAAAAGCAGATTTATTTGTTCTTGCTCTTGTTGCGTCATCTCTAACTGGTTTAATTTGGTCTTATTTACAATCTTTAAATTTAAATGACAGATGGGATGATAAAGTATTTTTAGTATTATTTATTGTATCAAACATTGTTTTATTTGGAGGAGTATATTGGTCTAAATTTGCACATATGTTTTATAAACCAGGAGCTGCGATACAGAAAAATTTAGCAGAAGCTGACGGTTCCAGAGACAATTTGCCACCCGAAGCAGATGCCCCAAAACAATTTGGATTAGGTATAAGTAGAGAGAATCCAAAACATTATTAAAATGATTTTGAAAGGAATAAAATAAATTATGTCAACTTTTGTATATATGACTCGTTGTGATGGTTGTGGTCATTGTGTAGATATTTGTCCTTCAGACATTATGCACATAGATGAAACTATAAGACGAGCAAAAAATATTGAACCAAATTTTTGTTGGGAATGTTATTCATGTGTTAAAGCTTGTCCTAACCATGCAATAGATGTTCGAGGTTATGCTGACTTTGCTCCTATGGGCCACAGTGTAAGAGTTAGAAGAGAAGAAGAAAAAGGAACAATCTCTTGGAAAATTAAATTTAGAAATGGGACAGTAAAAGACTTTGTTTCTCCAATAACAACAAAACCATGGGGAAAATTTATTCCAAAACTTGCAGATGGTGACAAACCAAACCAAGGTGAAATAAATTCTCAAATTTTATATTCAGAACCAGAAGGTTTGAATACTAAAAAAGAACTTCCAAAAGTTGAAAAAAGTGCATTTAAAAAAGGTGTTTATTATTAATGGCTAGAAAAACTATAGTCGAAGATTGCGATATTCTAGTTGTAGGTGGTGGTATGGCTGGTACTGGTGCCACTTTTGAAGCAAGACACTGGGGAAGAGATTTAAAAATTATTTGCGTAGAAAAAGCGAATATCGACAGAAGTGGAGCCGTAGCTCAAGGTCTATATGCAATCAACTGTTATATGGGAATGCAATGGGGAGAAAATCAGCCAGAAGACCACGTTCGATATGCACGAAACGATTTAATGGGTCTTGTTAGAGAAGATCTTGGCTATGATATGGCTCGTCACGTAGACTCAACAGTACACATGTTTGATGAGTGGGGCTTACCAATGATGAAGAATAAAGAAACTGGCCGTTACCAACGTGAAGGTAAATGGCAAATAATGATTCATGGAGAAAGTTATAAGCCAATAGTAGCTGAAGCAGCAAAAAAATCTGCAGATAAAATTTATAATAGGATCATGATTACTCATCTACTAATGGATGAAACAAAGGAAAATAGAGTAGGTGGAGCTGTAGGATTCAACATGAGAACCGGAGACTATTATGTGTTCAGAGCAAAAACTGTAATAGTTGCTGCAGGTGGAGCTTCTCATATTTTTAAACCAAGAGCTGTTGGAGAAGGAATGGGAAGAACTTGGTATGCACCTTGGAGTAATGGATCAGCATATGCTCTTCCGATTGAGGCTGGAGCTAAAATGACACAAATGGAAAATAGAATTGTGTTATGTAGATTTAAAGATGGTTATGGTCCTGTAGGAGCTTATTTTTTACATTTAAAAACTTATACTCAGAATGCCAATGGAGAGAATTATGAGAAGAAATGGTACGATAAAACTAAAGAGTTAGTTGGTGAATATATTGACCACCATCCAACTCCAACTTGTTTACGTAATCATGCTTTTATACAAGAAGTCATGGCAGGTGGCGGTCCAATTCACATGGTTACAAAAGAAGCTTTCCAAGATCCGCATTTAGAAACTGTAGGTTGGGAAAATTTCCTAGGAATGACCGTAGGGCAAGCTGTTGTTTGGGCATCACAAAATATTGATCCAAAATATACAAATCCTGAATTAACTACTTCTGAACCTTATGTAATGGGTTCACATGCTACTTGTTCTGGGGCATGGGTTAGTGGACCAGAAGATATTGCCCCTCCAGAATATTTTTGGGGGTATAATAGAATGACAACAGTCGAAGGTTTATTTGGTGCAGGAGATACTGTTGGCGGAAGTGCCCACAAATTTTCATCAGGGTCATTTACAGAAGGTAGATTGGCCGCTAAGGCAGCTGTTAAGTATATTGAAGAGGAAAAAGCCAAAGATATAAATGTAAGTGACAAACAATGCGAGGATTTTAAAGATATTATATTTAAACCATTGGAAAATTACACCGTTGGAAGAAACGAAATTACAGGTGGAACTGTCTCTCCTAGTTATATATCTCCAATTCAAGGTCTTCAACGTCTACAGAAAATAATGGACGAATATGTTGGAGGAATTTCTTATAACTATATGACTAATGAAAATACACTCAAAAGAGGTCTAGAACTACTAGATTGGTTACAAGAAGATCTAGAAAAAGTTGGTGCCGAGGATTATCATCAGCTTATGAGAGCATGGGAACTTAAACATAGAACCCTTACATCTCAGTGTGTAACGGAACATACCCTTTTTAGACAAGAAACACGTTGGCCAGGTTATTACTACAGAGGAGATTATATGAAGTTAGATGACGAAAACTGGCATTGTTTAACTTTATCAAGAAGAGACCCTAAAACTGGTAAGTTTACCATGGAGAAGGCTCCAGTTTATCATATCGTTGACGAAAAAGAGAAGAAGGAAGCTTCATAATTATATTAATGAGTCTTCTAGACAAATCCGAGGAAGAAATAATCAAAATCGCTGAACCCATTTGGGCTAACCTTGTAAAATCGTCAAACATTAAAGACTACGGAGGATTTACTAAAGATTTCTCATCTCAGATGCTCTATGGAGCCAATGAAGTGGAGCTTGGCAAACAATGGGCAAGTAATGACCTTATATCTTCATTGTCAGAAGGCTGTAAAGCTTTCGGCTGCCTTAAGAGAGGCCAGCATGTTACCATTCTATATAAACAGACTAGCACAAAGATACCAGGAGAGTTTTTAGGACGTCTTGTCCTAGGAGAAGAGGGTGATCAGATTAAAGTTTTTGGAGCTACAATCTTTTAAAAATTTTTTAAATATTTTTTAAAAATTACTTGCAAAATTTTAAAACCAGGTGTAATTCCTATTTATGCTTAACAATTTTCTTAAAAATATTAAACCCTCTGTTAAGCAACTTCCAAATCTTCAATCATTTATCAGTGCAAAATCAGCTATATATTTTGGTTTAGTAGCTTACTGGGGACTAATTCTTTTTGGAACTTTTTTTAATATTTAATCAAATAGTTGACTTTGATATTTTAGGAGAATAGTTAGTGACTATGGAGTATTTTCTTCCAATAGCAGAAGTTTATGTAAACCTTCCTTTAATATTTATTCTTAGTTTAGTCGTTGGAGTTCTTTCAGGTTTGTTTGGTGTTGGTGGAGGTTTTTTAATGACTCCTTTTTTAATTTTCTTAGGTGTGCCACCAGCTTACGCTGTGCCAAACGAAGCAAATAATATTTTAGGCACATCAATCTCTGGCTCAACCACTCATTATCTTAAAGGAACTTTAGATTATAAAATGGGATTTATGATTGTCATAGGCGGTGCAGCTGGGACTATTTTGGGTATTATAACTTTTTCTTATTTCCAAGACATTGGAAAAATTAATATAGTTATTTCATTGTCATACATGTATATCCTGGCAATTATTGGAACAATAATGCTTGTTCAAGGAGTTACAGAAATTGATAGAGCAAGAAGAAAAATTGTTGTTAGAAAAAAACTTCACTATCATTATTGGATACATGGTTTGCCTTTTAGAATGAGATTTAAAAAATCTAAATTATATGAAAGTGCCTTTACACCGATTATTATTGGCCTTGTTGTTGGATTTATAGCTGCAATAATGGGTGTTGGTGGTGCATTTATTTTAGTACCTGCAATGATTTACATAATTGGTATGCCAACCAAACTTATTCCAGGAACATCTTTGTTTGTAACGATTTTTGTTAGCGCAATTGTTACTGTACTTCATGCTTTTAATTATGGTTCAATTGATCTTTTACTTGTAATGATCTTAATTTGTGGTTCTATTTTAGGTGTTCAGATAGGACAAAAAGTTGGTGAGAGATTTGATAGCTCACAATTTAAAACAATTTTAGCAGTTCTATTATTACTTGTTGGTATAGCAATTGCTTATGATGCATTTTTTGCAGAGAAAACTTTAGAAGTTGTAAGTAATAATGGTGCTAAAACTTTAAGTCCTTTTGCAAAATTTATAAAAGATATTTCTATAAATGTTCCTGTACTTTATGGAATGTTATCAATTCTGCTAGCTCTTATTTTGGGTGTTGGTGCAGCTATATTAAGAAGATTTTTTTCTAACCTAAGAAAAAATATGAAAGTCGCTAAAAGTAAATAACTAATTTGTTTAAGCACTTCTGAATAATTTAGTCATAATAAACTCTTTATGACCTAAAACTTCAGCACAAGTTAACCGACCGCTAGCAGCTCTGATTGTTGTTTTTATAAGTTCATCGCCAGCTTGATCCATGTTCATTTCTCTTTTTAGGATTTTTGATACATCTAAATCAATATGTTCTTTCATATTAACAGCAGTACTTGGGTTTCCTGTTAATTTAACTACAGGTTCAATTGCATTTCCAATTATATTTCCTTGTCCAGTTGGAAATAAATGAATATTAAAACCAGCTGCAGCTTGTAAAGTTAAACATTCACCAGCAGCAGAAGATGTATCCATAAAATATAATCCAGGGCCTTTTTTAGGCTCTTCGGCAGGAGTTAGTACATCAATAAATTTTCTTGAACCAATTTTTTGAAAATTACCAAAAGCTTTTTCCTCAATTGTTGTTAATCCACCTGCAATATTACCTGCTGTTGGTTGGCTTTCTGAAAGATCGTTTGTAGCTTCTTTAAGAATAAAGTCATTGTAATCACTCCACGTTTTCATGAATTTTTTTTGTGCTTCAGGTGTTGAACCTCTTGTTGCGCAAACTTTTTCGGCACCAGTCAATTCTGAGGTTTCACCAAAGCAAAGATGAACTCCCAATGGTTCTAATTTATCCATTAAATTTCCAACTGCCGGATTGGCAGCCATTCCTGATGTTGTATCAGACTCTCCACATTTAACTGATATCCATAAATCACTTAAAGGACATTCTTCTCTTTGTTTTTCAGAGGCCCATTGAGAAAATTCTTGAGCTTTTTTGGAAGCAGTCATTATTGTTTTAATATCTCCAGCTCCTTCTATACTAAAACCCTCAACTGGTTTTCCAGTTGTAGCTATCGCATCAACAATTCTTTTTGTCCATTTAGGCTCGATACCTATAACAACACATGCTGCAACATTTGGATTTTTTCCTGTCCCAATCATTGTGTCGAAAAATAATTCCAGGTCAGCTCCAAACTGCAACCTTCCATAAGCATGAGGTATAGCAAAAGTACCTTTTATATTATTAGCAACAGCCTCTGCACATGCATTTGAAATGTCATCAACAGGAAGAATTACAACATGGTTTCTAGTTCCAACTCTTCCATTTTCTCTTTTGTAGCCTAAAAAACTTTTTGGAATTTCCATATTATTACCACTTCTTAGTTTTTACATTATGAACATGAACATGTTCACCTTTTTTAATATCTTTAACAACTTTTCCAATATCATGACCATATTTTAAAATTGTATCTCCTTCTTTAAAGTCTATCATTGCAATTTTATGTCCTAATGGGATCTCATTTTTTGATTGAATTTTAACAGATTTATCATTTTCCATAATCCAGCAATTACATTCTTGATTAGAGGTTATTTTTTCAATAACTACAACACCTACATTGTCCTTTTCATCATGAATAATTATATCTGTATTAGCCATAGCGACGATTTCTTTATTTGAAATTTCTTTGATCTTATATATTAATCATGTCCTTAAACAAATAAAAATTTTATATATAGAAAGATTTTAAAATGGCAAAAATGAATACAGAAGAGGCATTTATCAAAGTTCTTCAGATGCATGGAATAGAACATGCTTTTGGAATAATCGGTTCAGCGTTTATGCCTATTTCTGATTTATTTCCTAAAGCAGGTATAACTTTTTGGGATGTTGCTCATGAAACCAATGGTGGATTAATTGCAGATGGATACACCAGGGCAACTGGAAAAATGTCAATGGTCATTGCTCAAAATGGTCCAGGAATAACAGGACTTGTTACACCTATAAAAACAGCTTACTGGAATCATACGCCATTGCTTTTAGTTACTCCTCAAGCAGCAAATAAAACTATGGGGCAAGGTGGATTTCAAGAAGTTGAACAAATGAATTTATTTAAAGATATGGTTTGCTATCAAGAAGAAGTTAGAGATCCATCAAGAATGGCAGAAGTTTTAAATAGAGTAATTGAAAAAGCGATTAGAGGTTCTGCTCCAGCGCAAATAAATGTGCCAAGAGATTATTGGACACAAGTTATAGATATTGAACTACCTCCAATAGTGAGATTGGAAAGACAAGGGGGAGGAGAGGATGCAATAACTAAAGCTGCGAAATTGTTATCCGAAGCTAAATTTCCAGTAATTTTATCTGGAGCAGGTGTAGTTATTGGTGGAGCTATTGAAGACTGTAAAAAACTAGCTGAAAAATTAGACTCTCCTGTGTGCAGCGGTTATCAACATAACGATAGTTTTCCGGGAAGCCACCCTTTAGCAGTAGGTCCTTTAGGTTACAATGGCTCAAAAGCAGCGATGCAGCTAATTTCAAAAGCAGATGTCGTCCTTGCACTCGGGACAAGATTAAATCCATTTTCAACCTTACCAGGTTACGGCTTAGACTATTGGCCTAAAGATGCAAAAATTATTCAAGTAGATATGAATTCAGATCGAATTGGATTAACTAAAAAAGTTACTGTTGGAATATGTGGTGACGCTAAATTAGTTTCTCAACAAATTTTAGAAAAGTTGTCTTCAAACGCTGGAGACAAAGGAAGAGAAGAAAGAAAAAATTTAATACACCAAACTAAATCAGCTTGGTTGCAGACATTAACAAGTTTAGACCATGAAGATGATGATCCAGGAACTGTTTGGAACAAAGAAGCAAGAGAAAGAGATAATGATAGAATGTCACCAAGACAAGCTTGGAGAGCAATACAAGCAGGCATGCCTGAAGATGTTATAATTTCATCTGATATAGGGAATAACTGCGCAATTGGTAATGCTTACCCTACATTTGAAAAAGGAAGAAAATATTTAGCGCCAGGTTTATTTGGACCATGTGGTTATGGGTTTCCTTCAATACTAGGAGCAAAAATAGGATGCCCAGATACACCTGTTATAGGTTTTGCAGGAGATGGTGCTTTTGGAATAAGTATGAATGAGATGAGTTCATGTGCAAGAAAAGAATGGCCAAAAATTACAATGGTTATCTTTAGAAATTATCAATGGGGTGCAGAAAAAAGAAATTCAATTCTTTGGTTTGATGACAATTTTGTTGGAACTGAATTAGACCCTGAGCTTAGTTATGCAAAAGTAGCTAATGCGTGTGGATTAAAAGGGGTTACTGTGAGGACTATGGAAGAAACAACAAAAGCTATTAAACAATCATGTGAAGATCAAAAAAAGGGAATTACAACATTTATTGAGATAATTTTAAATCAAGAACTAGGTGAGCCGTTTAGACGAGATGCTATGAAGAAACCAGTTAAAGTAGCAGGTATTAAAAAAGAGGATATGAAACCCCAAAAATCATTAGTTTAAATTGAATTACAAAGATATAAAAATTGGATCAAACAGAAGTTTTGGAGTTGTTTTCTTTGTTGTATTTTTGCTTATTGGATTATGGCCAATTTTAAAAGGAAACGAAATTAGAATTTGGTCAATTGTAATTTCATTAATTTTTCTTATTTTAGGAATATTAAATTCAAAAATCCTTACTCCTTTCAATAAAGCTTGGTTTAGATTTGGAATTTTTTTAGGCAATTTTATTTCACCAATAATAATGGGAATTGTATTTTTTTTAGTTGTTACACCAACAGGTTTAATAATGAAATTATTCAGAAAAGACCTTATCAATTTAAGAAAAAATAATAGTAGCACTTATTGGATTGAAAAAAAAGATATTAAGTCTAGTATGAAAAATCAGTTTTAAAATGGATTTTATAAAAGAATTTTGGGAATTTTTAAAAATTAGAAAAAAATATTGGCTTCTACCAATTATTATAGTTTTAGTAATTTTTGGAGGCTTAATTGTTTTAAGTCAAGGATCAGCTGTTGCACCATTTATTTATACAATATTTTAGTGACTAAAATTTTAGGAATTTCAGCTTTTTATCATGATAGCGCAGCAGCAATTACTATAGATGGTAAAATAGTTGCAGCAGCTCAAGAAGAAAGATTCTCTAGAAAAAAACATGATCCAAGATACCCATACAATGCAATAGAATTTGTACTTAACTTTGCAAAAATTAAACTTTCAGAAGTTGATCATATAGTCTTTTTTGAAAAACCTTTTCTTAAATTCGAAAGACTTTTAGAAACATATGTTGCTATGGCACCTAGAGGTTTTTTACAATTTTCAAAAGCTATGCCAACATGGCTAAGAGAAAAATTATTTCAAAAAAAAATGTTATTTAATTTACTTAAAAAACATGACAAAAATTTTAAGGAAATTAGTAAAATTTCTTTTTCAGAACATCACTTGAGTCATGCAGCGAGCGCTTTTTTCCCTTCACCATATGAAGAAGCTATAGTTTTAACTGCTGATGGCGTTGGTGAATGGGCCACTACTACTGTAGCTATAGGAAAAAAAAATAGCCTTAAAATAAAAAAAGAAATTCATTTTCCACATTCATTAGGACTTCTGTACTCTGCGTTTACTTATTACACTGGATTTAAAGTTAATAGCGGAGAATATAAATTAATGGGTCTGGCTCCATATGGAGAACCTAAATATGTAGATCTTATTGAAAAAAAATTAATTCATATTAAAGAAGATGGATCTTTTAGGTTAAACCAAGATTATTTTAATTACACAACTGGACTTTCAATGACTAACGAAAAATTTCATAATTTATTTGGTCAAAAGCCACGCGATAGTAAGAAAGATAAAATAACACAATTTCATATGGATATAGCATCTTCCATTCAAAGTGTAACAGAAGATATTATGATTAAAATTTGTAAGTCGCTAAGAAAAGAATTTAATATTCCCAATTTATGCCTTGCTGGAGGTGTTGCTTTAAACTGTGTAGCAAATGGAAAAATACTCAAAGAAAAAATATTTGAAAAAATTTGGATACAACCAGCAGCAGGAGATGCAGGAGGTTCATTGGGTGCCGCTCTAGCATTTTGGTATTTAGAATTAAAAAAAAGTCGAGAAGTTACAAGCAAAGATGCAATGAGTGGATCATATCTAGGACCTTATTTTGATAATGAGGAAATAAAAAATAAATTAAATAATCTAGGAGCTAAATTTGAAATATTAGAAGATGACGCTTTGATAGAAAAAACAGCAGATGATTTGTCAAAAGGAAATGCAATAGGATGGTTTCAAGGAAGAATGGAATTTGGACCAAGAGCCTTAGGTGGAAGATCAATTCTAGGTGATCCTAGGTCTTCCAGCATGCAGAAGAATCTTAATTTAAAAGTTAAGTATAGGGAAAGTTTTAGACCTTTTGCGCCATCAATTTTAAAAGATGAAGTTAATAACTGGTTCGAATTAAATGAGGACAGTCCTTACATGTTATTAGTTGCAGATATAAAAAGAGAGAAACAAAATCAGATGACCGAAGATGAAAAAAAATTGTTTGGTATTGATAAACTAAATATAAAACGATCTGAGATACCAGCAGTTACACATGTTGATTATTCAGCTAGAATTCAAACTGTTAGTAGGGATACAAATAAAAAATATTACGATTTAATAAAAAAATTTAAAGATAAAACAAATTGTCCTGTAATAGTAAATACATCATTTAATGTAAGAGGTGAGCCAATTGTTAATACTCCAGAAGATGCATTTAATTGCTTTATGGGTACTGAACTTGACAATTTAGTTATAGGCAATTGTTATCTAATAAAAGAATATCAAAACCCAGCTCTTAAAAAAGATTATACAAAAAACTTTGAACTTGATTAAAACGAAAAAAATCATCAATGATAAATTTTGCGGATGGACAAATGCTTTACAATCAAGGGAGAATTTTAAAGTCTTAAATAAGAATTTTAAGTGTGATTATTTAATTATTGGAGCTGGTTATACAGGTTTATCTGCAGCAAGAAAACTATCTGAAATAAATAGTCTTAAAAAAATTGTTATTGTTGATTCTCAATTAGCAGGAGAAGGTTCGAGCTCTCGTAATTCTGGTTATTTAGTTGATACAACTTTGAATGATGGTTTTACCTCAAATAAAGATATTAATAATTATAAAAAAAAAGTTAAAATTTATAATTTAGGAATCAATGCAGTCAAAAATTTTATAAACCAACATCAAGTAGACTGTGATTGGAACGAATGTGGTAAATATTTTGCATCCTCAGTTATTAAAGACATATCAATAGCAAAAAAATTTAGCGAACTTCTAACTTCGTTAAATTTTAATAATGAAATTTTAAATCAAGATGAATTAGAAAAAAAATTAGGAACAAATTTTTATAAAACAGCAGTTTTTACCAAAGGTGGAATATTGATTAACCCAGCTAAACTTGTGCGCGCGATGATAGATGTATTACCAAAAAATGTCGAATTATATGAAAATAGTCCATTAATTAAATGGAAAAAAAATAATAACTATATTGATTGTCAATTTGAAAAAAATTTAGTTCAAACTAATAAGATTATTTTTTGTACTAATGGTTTTTTAAATTCATTAAATATAAAAAAAAATTTTAATTTTCCATTAACTTTAACAGCTAGCATGACAAGACCATTAGACAATGAAGAATTTAAATCTATTGGAGAACCAAAAGAGTGGGGTGTTTTACCAATACGTCCAATGGGTGCAACAATTCGTTTTACAAAAGATAGACGATTATTAATTAGAAATACTGCTGAAATGAGAAATCCTAATTATATGTCCAAACATGAGCTGCAAAAGCGAAAATTTATACATTTAAAAGGTTTAGTTAAAAGATTTCCAACTTTGAAAACTAACTTAATAGAAAATACATGGTCAGGAATTGTATCAAGGAGCAGAAATGGTTCTCAAATTTTTGAAATGATTGAAAAAAATATTTATGCTGCAGGCTGTTACAATGGTTCTGGAATAGGTGTTGGAACACTTTTTGGTGAACAAATTGCACTAATGGCATCTGATCAACAATCTAATGAAATTGAAACAATAAATAATAGAGTTAAGCCGAATTGGTTACCTCCAAATCCTTTTTTAAACTTAGGTGTTAAAGCAAGATTATTTTTTGAAAGATTAAGAGCAAAATCAGAGATTTAGTTAAATACTTTCAACGCACATTGAAATACCCATACCTCCGCCAATACAAAGTGTAGCTAAACCTTTTTTATATTTTCTTTTTTGCATTTCGTGTATTAGCGTTACTAAAATTCTTGCTCCAGAAGCTCCAATTGGATGTCCAAGAGCAATAGCACCACCGTTAACATTTACTATATCTTCCTTAAGTCCAAGTTCTTTTACTACTGCAATAGACTGGGCAGCAAAGGCTTCGTTTGATTCAACTAAATCTAAATCACTTATATTCCAGCCAGCTTTTTTTAATGCTAATTTAGATGCAGGTATTGGACCTGTTCCCATTAATTTTGGATCAACACCACTTTGTGCCCATGAGATAATTTTAGCAATTGGTTTTAAACCTTTATCTTTTGAAGTTTTATAGTTCATTAAAGTTACTGCTGCAGCACCATCATTTAATCCTGATGCATTTCCCGCAGTTACGGTACCATTTTCTTTAAAAACTGTTTTTAAATTTGATAATTTTTCTAAATTTGTGTCTGATCTTGGATATTCATCTTTATCAAATATTTTTTGATCTTTTAATTTTATTGGAACTATTTCTTCTTTAAATCTATTCTCGCTAATAGCTTTTATTGCTTTTTTTTGCGAGTTTAATGCAAAATTATCCTGATCATTTCTGGTTATTTGATATTTTTCCGCAACATTTTCAGCAGTTACTCCCATGTGA
This sequence comes from uncultured Pelagibacteraceae bacterium, assembly GCA_902634305.1. GTDB lineage: Bacteria > Pseudomonadota > Alphaproteobacteria > Pelagibacterales > Pelagibacteraceae > Pelagibacter. The sequence goes on from CACPJJ010000001.1 coordinate 13,207, forward strand.
TAATCATCGTATGCATCTATTAATCCATCAATAAGCATTGAATCTTTTAATTTTTCTTCGCTTAAATTTTTTTCCATTCTGTAATTTAAATAGTGTGGAGAATTAGTCATACTTTCTTGACCTCCTGCAATAACAATATTTGTGTCATTAAGTTTTAAAGAGTTAAAACCTAAAGTTACCGCAGCCAAACCAGAACCACATACTTGATTAATTGTTGTTGCAGTTTTATCTTTATGTATTCCTGAATTAATCGCTGCCTGTCTGGCTGGATTTTGACCACATCCAGTTTGTAATACTTGTCCTAAAATAACTGTATCCACTTCTGAACCATTTAGATTAGAATGTTCCATACATTTTTTAACAACCGCAGTTCCAAGTTCTGTTGCTTTGTGATCTTTTAAACTTCCATGAAACGAACCAATTGGAGTTCTAAAAGCTGATGTTATTACAATATCTTTATCACTGTTCATAATTATTCATTACACAATTAATAGTATATAATATAGTTATTAATTTTAAGATGAATAAAAAAATACTAAATTACATAATATTTATAATTATCGCTTCAATTTTATTATATTTTGCTAGACATAATTATAGAGATTTTAATATCAATAAGGCTATCTCTGCCTGTGTTTTAGCTAAAAAACAAAACTCAACTAATTTTGATAAGGATTTAGTAAAGAAACAATGTGAAGAAGATATTAAAAAAAGTCTTAATTAAAGAATAACCAAATCTAATTTTTGCTTACCCAAACGTTCATTTCCATTATCTGTAACAAGATACGTTTCACCCAAATTCATTGCTAATTGATTTTCAGAGTCCATTAAAATCATATGCATAAAAAATATGTTACCAGGTTCAATTAAATAAGGATTACCGGTATAAAGCATTGGCCAATCCATCCAATTTGGAGAAAAAGTATTTCCTAAAGAATACCCGCAAGCATTCATTCTAGATTTATTATATCCAAGGTCATCAAAGGTTTTTGCGTGTACATCAAAAATTTCACCTATATTATTTCCAGGTTTTAATTTATTTTCACAATTTTTTAATGCTTCTAGGCATGCATCATGCATTTTATGATGTTTAGAATCTGCTTTACCAATAAGCATAGTTCTGAACATTGCTGAATGATAATGTCTATAAGTACCAGCCCATTCAATACTTAATTGATCTGTGGTTTGTAATATTTTTTTCTCTGCTTGATACCTACAGAGTAAAGCATTATCTCCTGAACCAATTATAAATTCATTTGCGGGATAGTCTCCGCCTCCTTCAAATATAATTCTATTCATTTCAGCTAATATTTTAGACTCACTAACTCCAGCTTTCGCATGTTTCCAAGCTTCGTCCAAAGCTTTGTCTGCAAGCTCAGCAGCTTTTCTTACATAAACAATTTCTTCTTTTGACTTTACTACTCTTAATTTAGTAATTAATTCTGATTGATCTTCTATTGAACAGTAATTTTCTAAAGATTTATTTAATCTTAATGCATTTCGACCTGTAAGCCCGTAAGCTTCATACTCAATTCCTAGCTTTTTTCCCTTTAAATTTAATTCGTCTAAAATAATTTTAAGATCATTAGCTGGATTTGATCCATCTTTATCAACCCATATTCTTATATCTTCTATATTTGATGTATTTTGCGCTTGTCTTAAGTCAGGCGCTCTAGTTAATAGTTTTACATTTCCTTTTTGATCTAGGATTAAAGTTTGAAAAAAAACATAACCAAATGTGTCATAACCAGTTAACCAATACATAGACTCTTGTCTAAACATAAGAAGAGCATCTATATTTTGTTCTTTCATTGATTTTAAAACTTTTGATTTTCTTGATGAAAATTCTTCTTTTGAAAAATGAAGACCCATTAGTTTATATCCAAAACAGTTGCTGGATCTAGTCTTGTTCCAAACCAATTTAATCTTACGTCTAAATGTGGACCCGTTGATCTACCACTTGAACCAACTGTACCGATAACCTCTCCTTGTTTTATGATATCACCTTTTTCAACAAAGATTTCATCCAAATGCATATATAAAGTTGAGATTCCATGTCCGTGATCAAAAATTAAAGTTGCACCTGTAAAATATAAATCGTTTTCTGCCAATGTAACAATACCATCAGCCATAGCTTTTATTGGTGTTCCAAGGTCACCAGCAAAATCAATTCCATAATGTGGCCATCGTGGTTTGCCATTTAATATTCTTTGGCTTCCATAGACACCAGTGATTATTGCGTTTTCTAATGGTAAAATAAACTTATCCTTAAAAAAATCTAAATCAGAATTTATCTCTCTTGCCTTAGCGATAAGTTTATTTTCATTTTTAATTCTCTCATAGACTTCTTCAGGAGGAGTTACTTTTTTTTCTTCAAGTCCATCAATTCTTTGGATGTTATATTTTCTTTTTTTAACTTTTTTAATAATTTTGCTAGTATTTCCATCTTTTTTAATTTTGATTACAACGTCATACTTTCTTTCTCTGTCCAATCCAAATGCAAAATATCCATCTTTAGAAACTTTTACTTTTATTTTATCTATGGTGACAGTAGATTTTGGATCAGTTTTACCTATAATATAATGTCCCTGGATAAATTTACCATTAAACTCAACAGCGTAAGATTTAAACGAAATAAAAAAAAATAATAAAAAAAATTTAATTATTTTGCAGTCCATCCGCCATCTACTAATATAGAAGTTCCATGAATCATTGAAGCAGCGTCAGATGCTAAAAAAACAACAGTGGAAGCTATTTCAGACATTTCTGCAAATCTACCAAGTGGAATGTTATTTAAAGTCTCTTTTTTAAATTTTTTGTTTTTCAGAAATTTTTTTGTCATTGGTGTAACAACAAATGTTGGTGCCACTGCATTTACTCTTATATTGTATTTTGCTAGGTCTACGGCCATACCTTTTGTTAAACCTTCTAAACCCCATTTATTCATATTATAGACACTTCTAATTGGTCCTCCAACATGACCCATTTGAGACGTCATGTTAATAATAGAGCCTCCAACTTTCTTACGATTTTTTAATTTCATCATTTTGATTGCACATAATTGGGCAATATTAAATGTAGCTATAGTATTAACCTTAACAAGATATTCCATATTTTTTGTTTTAACTTTCGTAAAGTGTTCAGGGATGTTATTTCCAGCATTATTAACCAAAATATCAATTCTCGTTTGTTCATTTATTATAGTTTTGATTTCATTATAATTTGTAACATCACAAGTATAAGATTTACATTTTACTTTTAATTTCTTTGCAATTTTTGAAACACCATCAAGGTCTTTTTTTGTTCGACTAACAATAATCAAATTACATCCTGCCTCTGCAAGAGCAATCGCACAAGCTTTTCCCAGTCCTTTTCCGGCTCCCGTTACTAGTGCATATTTATTTTTTAGATTATATTTTTTTAAATACATTTTTATAAGAATAGCTTTAAATCAGTATAGATCAATTCAATTGCCACTGCTAGTATTGCGAATAATCCAACCCAACCTATCCAAGTATATTTTTTAATCCATCCAGATATTAAAGTTGCAGCAGTTGCCATTAAAGCTATAGATAAAACTAGACCAAAAACAAGAAGCCCATAATGATCTTTTGCAGCTCCCGCAACTCCTAATACGTTATCAAGACTCATTGTAAAATCTGCAATTAAAACTGTCCATATAGCTTTCCAAAAACTAGAATTATCTACATTTATTTTTTCATTATCTGTTGAAGATTTTTTGATTACATCAGTATAAAGTTTATAGCAGATATATAGCAGTGCTAGACCACCAATTAATCTTAATCCTGTTATTTGTAGCAAATAAGCAGTAAGAAGAGTTAATATAATTCTTAAAATTACAGCCGCACCAATTCCCCAAAAAATAATTTTTTTTCTTTGATCAGGTGGAAATTGAGAAGCAACCATTCCAATTATAATTGCATTATCACCAGCTAAGACTAGATCAATAAATACAATTTGGGAAAAAATAATTATTTGTTCACTCATGATTTGCTATCCTCTATTATCATGTCGGCAGCTTTTTCGGCAATCATAATAGTTGGTGCATTAGTATTTCCTGAGGTTATATGAGGCATAACTGATGCATCTACAATTCTTAAATTAGATAAACCATGCGCAATAAGTCTATCACTTACAACTGCCTTTTCATCTTTACCCATTCTGCAAGTGCTAACAGGATGAAATATAGTATTAGCAAACTTACCAGCCTCAGTAGCAAGGGTTTCATTATCAGTAATATTAATACCAGGTCTTAATTCTTCAGGTTCATACTCTTTATAGACTTTTGAATTCATTACGATGTTACGGACTATTTTTAAAGATTTTCCTGCTATCTCTCTATCTTCTTGTGTTGACAAGTAATTCATTTTTATTTTTGGCGACACTCTTGTATCAGGTGATTTTAATTCAATTGAACCTCTACTTGTTGGTCTTATATTAGTTATGGTTGGAGTAAATGCTGGGAATTTATGAAGAGAAGCTTTACCTAAAACATCAGTGCTAGCTGGAGATATATGAAACTGTAAATTAGGAGTTTCAAGATGAGGGTCACTTTTTATAAAGCCGCACGCATAACTTGCGCCAACTGTTAAAGGTCCTTTTCTAAAAAATAAGAATTTTAATCCAGTTAATATTTTTTTTGGAATACTATAATAAATATCATTTAAGGTTTCTAAGTTTTTTATTTTATAAACTGGTCTTAGCATTAAATGGTCAGTAAGATTTGCACCAACTTCAGAATGATCTTTAATTACTTCAATATTATTATCTTTTAAAAGTTTACCAGGACCAATACCAGAGGCTTGTAAAATATGTGGCGAACCTATCGTTCCAGCACTTAAAATTATTTCTTTATTAGCTTTGACAGAAAATAATTCATTATTAATCCAATAGTTTACATTTGTTGCTTTTTTATTTTCAAAAATAATATTTTTTATATGTGCATTCGTTATAATTTTTAAATTTTTTCTTTTCTTGACAGGATTTAAGTAACCAACTGCAGTACTGCATCTAAAACCATTTTTAACAGTAAAAGGAAAATAGCCCATGCCTTCGTTATTTCCGGTATTGAAATCTTCAGTTTTTTTATAACCAAATTCTTCTGCTGCCTCTAAAAATAAATCTAATACTTTAAAAGTAGCTCTAATTTTTTCAACTTTTATGGGTCCGCCAGAACCATGAAATTCATTTTCTCCAAACTGAAAATCCTCAGATTTTTTAAAGTAAGGCAATACATCTTCCCATGACCATCCAACATTGCCTAGCTGCCTCCAATAATTGTAGTCGTTAGATTGCCCTCTTATATAAAGCATTCCATTTATTGAAGAACTTCCTCCTAAAGTTTTTCCTCTTGGATAAACCATTTCTCTATTATTACAATTTGGTTCTTTTTCAGTATTAAAACACCAATCAGTTTTTGGATTGTGCATTGTTTTAAAATAACCACCAGGAATATGTATCCAAGGATTGGTATCTTTTCCTCCTGCTTCAAGAAGTAAAATTTTATTTTTTGGATTAGAGGATAATCTATTGGCTAACACACATCCCGCAGACCCAGCTCCAATAATAATAAAATCAAAATTTTCCATTTATAGTTGAATAGCTTTTTTAATATATGTTGTTTAATGTTTTTTTACACTCATATTTGTCAATTGTCACTTGTATCAGGTTAATTTTTCTGCTTTGATGCCCACGTTAAATTTAACTAACAAAAAGGGAAAACAATGAAAAAAATCATTTCAATGATATTTGCTGTTATTTTAGTTTCTGGTTTTGCGACTAGTGCTAACGCAGCAAAAACATTAAAGTGTCAAACTGTTATCAGTGCTAAAGCTGACGAAGTTGTAATGTTAAAAGACTTCACAGATACAGTAACTGCTCTAACAGGTGGATCTTTAAAATTTGAAATCATGCCTGCTGGAACAGTAGTTGGAGTTAAAGAAACTTTAGATGCTGTAGACAAAGGTTTGATCGACTGTGGATTTGCTTGGACTCACTATTGGTCAGGTGATCATCCAGCTGCCATGTTATTTGGTTCGCCAGTAGCTGGTGGTGGAGTTGGTATCGACAATATAGCTTTCTTATCATGGTTCCAATATGGTGGTGGTAAAGAGTTATACGACCGTTTATGGAAAGAAATGGGTAGAGACATAAAAGGATTTATGCTTCAACCTGTTGGGCCTGAGGCTTTAGGTTGGTTTCCAAAACCAATTAAAAATATGGCTGACTTCAGAAAGTATAAGTTTAGAACTCCTCCGGGAATTCCAGGACAAACTTACAAAGACATCGGTATAGCATCTGTAGCAATGGGAGGTGGAGATATTCTACCTGCTTTACAAGCTGGAACAATTGATGCAGCTGAGTGGTGTTGTCCAAAACCAGATTTAGTATTTGGTTTCCAAAAAGTTCTTAAGCACTATTACTTGCAAGGTTTACACCAAGTAGTAGTAAATGCTGACTTTTACATGACTGGAAAAACTTATGACAAGTTATCTGACCACGAGAAAAAATCATTAGAAGTTGCAGCAAACGCATCTTTAGCAAAATCTTTAAGCTACAGAATCTATGAAAATGGAAAAGCACTTGCTGAGCTAACAACTAAGCATGGAGTTATATTAGAAGATACTCCTTCTGATTATTTCACAGAATATATGGCAGCTGCAAAAGCAACTTTAAATAAAAATGCAAAAGACAATGCATTCTTTAATGAAGTTTATACTTCTATGAAGGAATTTGCAGATATCGCTGTTCCATTCTGGAGTGGTGCTCAGATGTCAAACGCGAAGCTAGGAATGGCTCACGCAGCAACATTGAAGTAATATAGTTTTAATTTAAAACTATAATCAATTTATAATAAAGCGGACTTATATAAAGTCCGCTTTATTTTTTTTTAGGGAATTTATGGCAGACGAACCAGGTAAATTAGATACTTCAGATGAAATGATTGCTGAGAGGCGAGGAGGTTCAGGCAAAATGCCTGACGATATGCCCAAATGGATGGCAAAATCTATTACTTCAATAGATAAATTTAGCAAGATAACAGGCAATATAGTTTGTTGGATTTTAATGCCATTAATTTTAGCAATGACATATGAAGTTTTTGCAAGAAAATTATTTTTAGCTCCTACAATTTGGGCCTACGATATTAGCAGATTTCTTTATGGCGCTTTGTTTATGTTAGGAGCTGGTTATGCACTCTCAAAAGGAGTTCATATAAGAGCAGATTTTTTATACAGAAATTTTAAAGTTAAAAATCAAGGTTTAATTGATTTTACTTTATATATTTTATTTTATTTTCCAGGCTTAATAGTATTTCTTTATATGACCACGGGTTTTCTCCAGGAATCAATAATGCGTGGAGAAAGAGGAATGGATACAACATGGATGCCATATATGTGGCCAATAAAATCATGTTTATGGTTTGGAATTATTTTCTTATTAGTACAAGGAGTTTCAGAATTACTTAAGAGCTATTATGCAATGACCAAAGGGAAATGGCCAGGTAACGAATGATTGCTGAATTAATAGATCCCGCAATACTAGGCTTTATATTAATTGGAGTAATGCTTTTTTCTATATTTGTTGGTTTTCCAATTTCTTTCACTTTAATATTTTTAGGTTTTGTTTTTGGTTACTTAGGCTTTGGAAAACTTGTTTTTTATTTGATGACCTTGCAGTTCTCGATGGTTATGACAGAACAAACCTTGGCCGCCGTCCCGCTCTTTGTTTTCATGGGTATCATGATGGAACAAGCAGGATTAATGGAAAGATTATTTTCAGCTTTTCAGTTAATGCTAGCTAAAGTTAGAGGATCACTTTACTACGCTGTTCTTTTTGTTTCAGTTATTTTTGCTGCAGCTACAGGTATAGTAGGTGCGTCTGTTACAATTTTAGGAATTATGGCAGCAAAATCTATGAATAGATCGGGCTACAATGTTAGATTGGCTGCAGGAACAATTACAGCCGGTGGTACTTTAGGAATATTAATTCCACCTAGTATTATGCTTGTTGTTATGGGCCCAATTATGGAAATACCAGTAATAGATTTATTTGCAGCAGCTATCATACCTGGAATTCTACTTGCCAGTCTATATGCAGCTTACACGACTATAAGATGTATGATGGATCCAAAATTAGGTCCACCACTACCTGAAGACATGAGGGCTACAAGCATGAAAGATGTTTGGATAGAATTTTTCCTTGGTCTAGTTCCACCTGCAGCGTTAGTTTTTTCTGCTCTCGGAAGCATTCTATTGGGATTTGCTACACCAACAGAGGCGGCTGGTTGTGGTGCAATGGGAGCATTATTATTGTCTCTTGCTTATAAAAAATTAACTTTAGCAAAATTACAAGATGCCTTAGTAAAAACTTTAGAAATTTCTGCATTAATTATGGTCTTGGTTGCTGCCTCTAATTTTTTTGGCGCAGTATTTGCTCGTCTAGGAACACCAATGCTTCTTACTGAATTTTTACTATCTTTAGAAATGAATAGATATTTAATTTTAGCTATAGTTATGGGTGTGATTTTTCTTTTAGGCTGGCCTCTTGAGTGGGTACCAATTGTAATGATTATAGTACCAATAATTTTACCATTAATTGAAGCTCTAGGTTTCAATTTAACGTGGTTTGCAATATTAGTTGCAGTTAATTTACAAACCGCCTGGCTTTCACCCCCCGTAGCTTTATCAGCATATTTCCTAAAAGGTGTTGTTCCAGAATGGGATTTAAAAGATATTTATCTAGGAATGATGCAATTTATGGTTCTTCAGGTGATTGGTTTAATAATTATAATAATATTTCCAAAAATTGTACTATGGTTACCAACTGTCTTATATGGACAGTAATTTATATTTGTTTAATATAAGGTAGTGATTCAACAAAAAGAAACAACAAATTTAATGAACTGGGAGATAGTATCTGTCAATCCCAATAATAAAATTTGGAACTGGAAAGATCTTTTTTGTTTCTGGGGATCTAGTATACAAAGTGTAATTGGTTTTTCATTAATTGCATCTTTGTATTTAGTTTATCAATTAAATTTTTTTGTAGTATTATCGGGATGCATTGTTGGTTCATTGCTTGTATATTTTTTTTCTAATTTGATTGGGAAACCTTCACAGAAACATGGAATACCATTTCCAGTTTTTTTGAGACTTTCCATGGGGGTTTACGGTGCAAGATACGTAGCTATTTTGAGAGGATTGGTTGGAATTTTTATGTTTGGCGTTCAAACATATTTTATTTCAAAATCAATAGGTTACTTAATACGAATTAGCTTGTTTTCAATAGACAATACAGTTTTAGATAAAGATATTTTTCTACTTTTTTTTATGGGATTAAATATTATTGATGGTTTCTCATTGATATTTGCACTTTGGTTTCAATATTTACTATTTAGCAATGGTCAAAGGTTTATCAAATCAATAATTAATTTTTCAACTTTATTTGTATATTTAGGACTAATTATTTTTTTTATAATTCTAATTAGAGAAAATTATAATGAGATTATAAATGCATCTAGAGGGTTATTTGAAAATAATATTATCTACAATAAGGAAAATCTAATAGCTTTACTCTCAGTCGCAGGAACTTTTTTTGCATATTTTTCAATTGTAATTGTAAATTTTGGAGATTTTTCAAGATATTCAAAAAGCGAGAGTGAAGTTAATAAAGGTAATTTAAGTTTACTTTTAAATTTATTAATTTTTTCATTTTTAGCAATTTCCTTAGTAATTGGATCGAGTGTTTTTTTTGAAAAAAATTTAATACCTATAGATAGAATATTAACAAACCCAGCTGATATTGTTGGAAAGATTGATAACAGCTTGTTAACATTTATAGCCTTATTGTTTATATTAGTTGCCTCAGGAGCAACCAATTTAATTGCAAATTACGTTCCGTCACAAAATTCGATTATTAATTTTTTTCCTAATAAATTTAGTCAAAAAAGTTCTGGAATATTAATTATTTTTTTAGGTCTTATATTTGCTGTTTTTTGGGATCCGGTTCTAAGTAAAATAGGAATTTTATCTTTAGTTGATACTATTGGTTCATTTTTTGGACCTATAGCTGGTATCATGATTATTGATTATTATGTTGTGAAAAATAAAAAAATTATAAATAAAGATATTTTTTCTTCTAATAAAGACGGAGCCTATTATTATTCTAGTGGCTGGCATATTAAATCAATATATTCATTATTAATTGGATTTGTTTTTGCTTCAGTTACCATATGGAATGCTGAGTTAAGATTTTTACAATCATTTTCCTGGATTATAGGTGCATTTTTTTCATCAATAACTTATTATCTGTTAGCAAGTAAATAGTATTTATGCATCAATTCGATCTTAAAAATAAAACAGCAATTATAACTGGTGGAGCCCAAGGTTTTGGCCTGGAGATAGCAAAAAAATTCTTACAATGCGGATCGAAAGTTTTTATATGGGATATTGACGAAAAAGAATTATCGAAAGCAACTAAACAAATTAACAATCCAAATTTAAATTATAATGTTGTTAATGTATCAAGCTATGATCAAATTGAAAAAACTGTGACCGATATATTATCAAATAATAAAATTGATATATTAATTAATAACGCTGGCATTACTGGCCCAACCGCTGAACTTTGGAATTATGACATTAATGACTGGAAATCTATTATAGATATAAATCTTCATGGTACATTTTATTGTTGTAAATTTATAGTTCCGCACATGATAAAAAACAATTATGGAAGAATTGTAAATATAGCTTCTGTTGCTGGAAAAGATGGTAATGCAAATGCAAGCGCTTATAGTTCTGCTAAAGCTGGAGTTATAGGGCTAACAAAATCTTTAGGTAAAGAATTGGCAAAATATAACATCGCTGTAAACGCCATTACACCAGCTGGTGCAAAGACAAAAATTTTAGATCAAATGTCAAAAGAGCATGTTGCGTGGATGCTTTCAAAGGTTCCTAGAGGACGTTTTTTAGAATTAAATGAACTTACTTCCATGGTTTGTTGGTTGTCATCTGAGGAAAATTCTTTTTCTACTGCGGCAATATTTGATATAAGCGGCGGAAGATCTACATATTAAACAACAAAAAGTTATGTTTAAAATTATAAATTATATATTTATATTTTCTTTATTATTTTCATCAGCTGGTTTAGCTAAGAAAGTAAATATATTTGAATTTAATGAAAATGAACTATCCACATTAAAAGTTAGAAAAGTGAGAGGTGCAGATGCAAAAACTAACTATTCCTTAGGCGCAAATGAAAATGGTAAATTTTTACGTGCTGAGGCAAATAATTCAGCTTCTGGTCTTGGTAAAGAAATTAAAATAAATTTAAACGAGACACCATTTCTTAATATTACTTGGAAAATTGAAAAAGATTTGTTTGGAATAGATGAGAGCACTAAAAAAGGACATGATTATGCAGCTAGAGTGTTTGTAGTTAAAAAAACTGGCGCAACACCTCTATCAAATAGAGCCATGAATTATGTTTTTTCGAGTAATAATGATGTTGATGCTTATCATCCAAGTCCGTTTACAAAAAAATCTATAGACTATGTTTTATCAACAACAAAAGAAAATTTAAATGAATGGGTAACTGTAAAAGTAAATGTTAAAGAGCATTTTAAAAAATTTCATGATTTAGACTTAGATGAAATTAATGGTATTGCTATAATGTCTGATACTGACAATTCCAAACTAAGCTCAATAGCATATTATCAAAACATATATTTCTCTTCAGAATAGCTATAGTTTTAGATATTTTTTTAAACCAAAACTTACAAAGGAAAGTATTATTGCAGCTAAAACATCTTCAATTGGTCTTGCTGTCGGATAACCATAATTCCAAAGAATTACTCCAATTAACCAAATAATATAAATTTTCATTAATTTACATTAATATTTATTTAGTTAATTTTAAAACTTTTTTTAGAAGAGTGGTCATTTTTTTCTCATCAATTCTTCCAGTGTTTACATTTCTTGGACTTGGGTGATAACATCCAATTAATATTTTTTTATCAGGTAATTGATATTTTGCACCATGAGCAAAGATAAAATCTTTATTTTTTAAAAAAAAAGTTTTTTGATAAAACTGAATACATGCATCAAAGGCTATTTTACCTAAGGCAATAATAATTTTAACATTTTTAAGTAAATCTATTTCTTCTTTAAAATAGTTAAAACAAGTTTTAAGTTCTTCAAAAGTAGGTTTGTCCCCTGGTGGTACACATTTTAAAGCTGTTGTAATATATGAATTATAAAGTTTTAAACCATCATTTTTACTTTCAGAAGTTGATTTATTTGACATTTTTACTTTATGTAAGCATTTATATAAAAATTCAGCAGACCTATCACCTGTAAAAACTCTGCCAGTTCTATTTCCTCCGTGTGCTGCTGGTGCAAGCCCAACCAATAGAATTTTACCATTTAAATCTCCAAATCCGGTTATAGGTTTTCCCCAGTAATTTTCATTTATATATTGCTTCCTTTTTTCTTTTGCAATTTTTTCTCTAAAATTTTTAAGTCTTTTACATTTTTTGCACGCAATAATTTTTTTGTTTAGGTTTATAAATTGACTGTTTAAAGTCATTTTTTATTTAAGATTTTGTTTTTTGAACAAAGATATGCCACTCTTAATCTTATGATTATATGACTCTTTAAAGCTTTCTAATTGCCAGCCTTTTAATCTACTTTCTATTTCTTGAATATTATTTTTTTTCCATTCGTCGGTAGTTTTTTCATCCTTCCACATTTTTTTATCTTCATTACTTCTTCCACAGCCATAACAATAACCCGAAACTGGGTCTGTCTTACAAATACTTATACAAGGTGAAATAATCATTTTTTATATATTTATCATGTTTTACACTATTATTCTAATTGGACAAATGAGATCTATAATATATAAAACCTTTTAAATTGGGCGAGTGGCGGAATTGGTAGACGCGTTGGTCTTAGGAACCAATAGTGCAAGCTGTGAAGGTTCGAGTCCTTTCTCGCCTACCATAATATTTTATGAAAGTTACAGTAGAAAATAAAAAAGGGTTAAACAAAGATTTAAAAGTTTTTATAGATAAAAAAACTATTTCTTCATACATGGATGAAAAATATGAAGAAGTTAAAAATACAGTAACTCTAAAAGGTTTCCGTCCAGGGAAAGTACCTAAGGAAATTTTAAAAAAACAATTTGGTCAAGCTATATTTGGCGAAGTATTAAACAAAGTTTTAAAGGACACTAGCACCAAAGCTCTCCAAGAAAACAAAATAAAGCCTGCTGGTCAACCCAAAATTGATTTAAAAACTTATGGTGAAGATAAAGACCTCGAGTATATAATTTCGGTAACCGAACTACCAAAGATTGATATTAAGAGTTTAGAAAATATTAAATTTGATGAATTTAAAGTTAAAATAGATGACAAAGAAGTAGATAAAAGAATAAAAGATATTGCAAAATCTCAAAAAAATTTTGAAGAGAAAGATCCTGCTAAAATAGCTAATGAAGGAGATCTCGTTGTTTTTGATTATAAAGCCACTATAGATGGAAAAGAATTTAAAGGTAACGAAGGTAAAAATACACAGCTCGAATTAGGAAAAGATTTATTCATTAAAGGTTTTGATAAACAACTTTTAAAAGTTAAAAAAAGTGATGAAGCCAAAGTAGAAGTTAATTTACCAGATAATTTTCCAGAAAAAGAACTTGTTGGAAAGAAAGCTATTTTTGTATGTAAAATTCAATCTGTAAAAAAATTAAAAGAAACAAAGATAGATGATGATTTTGCAAAAAATCTTGGAGCAAAAGATTTAAATAATTTAAAAGAATTAATAACCAAACAAATTAATGAAGAATATAAAAATTCTCTTGACGCTTTAAGCAGTAGACAGTTATTAGAACAAATTGATAAAATTAAAATAGATGAAATCCCCGAAAATCTAAAAGAACAAGAAATAAAAATTCTTTCTCAAGGGATGAAAGAAGAAGAATTAAAAAAAAATAAAAAAGATTTAGAAAAACAAGCTATCAAAAGAATTAAAACAGGATTAATACTAAATGAATTTGGTGAGCAAAATAAAATAAATATAAGTGAGCAAGAAATGCAAGCTGAAATCCAGAAACAACTTAGAATGATGCCTGGTCAAGAAAAAATGTTACAAGAATATTATCAAAGTAATCCTTCTGTCATAGGTAATCTTAGAGGTCAATTATATGAAGAAAAAATTTTAAAAGAAATTAAGTTAAAAGCTAAGTCAAATTTAAAAGAAATTACAAAAGATGAAGCTGAAAAAATTTTAAAAGAAGAAAACGAAAAGCATATGAAGGAACAACACCCACACGACCATGATCATGATCGTTCTGTAAATGACAAAACATCTTCATCTAAAAAAGTATCAAGCCCTGAAATAACAAAAACTACAGCGAAGAAATCAACAAAAGTAAAAAAAGTTAGCAAAAAGTAATCACAAGTTGTATAAGTATAACGAATCGACTTATGAATAAAATACCAGAACATCTTAATAATTTAATCCCAATGGTTGTTGAACAATCAAGTAGAGGTGAGAGAGCCTACGATATATATTCAAGATTGTTAAAAGAGAGAGTGGTTTTTGTTGTAGGACCAATAAACGATAACGTTGCATCATTAATAACTGCACAACTTCTCTTTCTAGAATCTGAAGATCCAAAAAAAGAAATTTCTCTTTATATAAATAGTCCAGGAGGTTTAGTCACCGCTGGTTTAGGAATTTATGACACGATGCAATATATTAAACCTGATGTTTCAACTTTGTGCATAGGGCAAGCAGCAAGTATGGGGTCTTTTTTATTAGCTGCTGGAACTAAAGGAAAAAGGTTTTCTTTACCTAACTCTAGAATTATGGTTCACCAACCCTCAGCAGGTTTTCAGGGCCAAGCAACTGATATTGAAATTCATGCAAATGAAGTTCTATCTTTAAAGAAAAGATTAAATGAAATTTATTCAAAGCATACAAATAAAACACCTGATGAAATCAAAACTGCTCTTGAGAGAGATAATTTTATGAGTCCTGAAACAGCAAAAGAGTTTGGACTTATAGATAAAGTAGTGGTTAATAGAGGATAAATTACTATATATAGTTTTTCCACAACCTATACTTGATTAGCCTGAGTCAAATGTAATAAAGTAACCAAGTTGATTCGAAATAAAAATTATGAGCACAAACAATAAAAATATTCTTTACTGTTCTTTTTGTGGCAAAAGCCAACACGAAGTTAGAAAACTTATCGCAGGCCCTACTGTATTCATTTGCGATGAATGTGTTGAATTATGCATGGACATTATTAAAGAAGAAAATAAAGACACATTTGTTAAACACCAAGATGGCTTACCATCTCCTAAAGAAATTTGTAAAGTTTTAGATGACTATGTTATTGGTCAAAATTATGCGAAAAAAGTTTTATCTGTTGCTGTGCACAATCATTACAAAAGACTTAATTATGAAAACAAAACAAGCAAAACAGTTGAACTTGCAAAATCAAATATTTTATTACTTGGTCCAACAGGCTGTGGTAAAACTCTATTAGCTCAAACTTTAGCCAGAATTTTGGATGTACCATTCACAATGGCTGACGCTACTACTTTAACAGAGGCCGGATACGTTGGTGAAGATGTTGAAAATATTATTTTAAAACTTTTACAGGCAGCTGACTACAATGTAGAAAAAGCTCAAAGAGGCATCGTATATATTGATGAGGTTGATAAAATAAGTAGAAAATCAGAAAATCCATCAATTACAAGAGATGTTTCCGGTGAAGGCGTTCAACAGGCTTTGCTAAAAATAATGGAAGGCACTATTGCCAGTGTACCTCCACAAGGTGGAAGAAAACACCCACAGCAAGAATTTTTACAAGTTGATACAACCAATATATTATTTATTTGTGGAGGAGCTTTTGCAGGTTTAGACAAAATAATTTCGCAAAGAGATAAAGGATCATCAATAGGATTTGGTGCTGAAGTAAAAAGTGTTGCCGATAAAAAAATAGGTGAATGGATGAAGGGTCTTGAACCAGAAGATTTATTAAAATATGGTTTAATACCAGAATTTATAGGAAGACTACCAATAAATGCAACATTAGAAGATTTGGATGAAAAATCTTTAATAAAAATATTAGTTGAACCAAAAAACTCTTTAATCAAACAATACAAAGAATTGTTTAAATTAGAAGGGGTTAAACTATCTTTTAAAGATAATGCAGTAAAAGAAATTGCACAAAAGGCAATTAATAAAAAAACTGGAGCCAGAGGGTTGAGGTCAATTTTAGAAAATATACTTTTGAAAACTATGTTTGATTTACCAGGTCAAGAAGATATTGAAGAAGTTATTATTGATGCAGGTGCGGCCAAAGGTCAAAATGATCCAATAATAATACATGGTAAGGAAGCCAAATCTAAGGCAGAAAAAACATCAGCAGCTTAAATACTTGTAATAAGCTAAAATTTTCTATTGCAAAATTCAATATAATATCCATATTTAGGAGATGGAAGTTAAACACACATCTCCACTTTTACCCCTTAGGGACATAATAGTTTTTCCTAGTATGGTTATACCTTTGTTTGTAGGAAGAGATAAGTCTATCACAGCATTAAATGAAGTTATGAAAAATAATAAAAAAATTATTTTGGTAACTCAAAAAAATTCTGAAGTAGATGATCCTAAAAAGACAGACATATTTATGTATGGTTGTGAAAGCAACATATTACAGCTTTTAAAATTACCTGACGGTACTGTAAAAGTTTTGGTAGAAGGAATTAAGAGAGTAAAAATACTTGATTTTAAAGATGATGCCAAATTTATCACCTGCTCATACGAACACATAAATGATATAATTTCAAAAGATGAAGATTTAACTCCTTTATCAATTACAGCGATAAGAAGATTAGAAAAATTAACATCAATAAATAAAAAAATATCTTCTGAAGTAATTTCAAACATTAAAGAATTAAAAGATCCATCAAAAGTTGCAGACAATATAGCTTCTCATTTAAATTCTACAATTTCAGAAAAACAACAAATTTTTGAAACTCAGGACGTTAAAAAAAGGTTAAATGGCATTATTAAAATAATGGAGAATGAAACTAGCATAATTGGTGTTGAAAAAAGAATTAGAGGTAGAGTTAAAACTCAAATGGAAAAAACACAGAGGGAGTATTATTTAAATGAACAATTAAAAGCTATTCAAAAAGAATTAGGTGAAATTGAAGATGGTAAAGACGAAACATCTAATTTGAATAAATCAATTCAAAAAGCAAAAATGCCTAAAGAGGTCCAAAAAAAATGTTTATCTGAATTAAAAAAATTAAAAAATATGAGCCCTATGTCCGCTGAGGCCACTGTGGTCAGAAACTACCTAGATTGGATGATAGATCTACCATGGTACAAAAAAGATAAAATTGATATTGATTTAAATAAAGCCATGAAAACTCTTGATGATGATCATTATGGTTTAGAAAAAGTTAAAGAAAGAATAATTGAATTTTTAGCTGTTCAAAAAAGGATGGAAAAAATTAAAGGTCCAATACTATGTTTGATTGGCCCTCCAGGTGTAGGAAAAACTTCTTTAGGTAAATCTATTGCCAAAGCGACAAATAGACAATTTGTTAGAATGTCATTAGGCGGGGTAAGAGACGAAGCAGAAATAAGAGGTCACAGAAGAACATATATAGGTTCTTTACCAGGAAAAATAATTCAGCTTATGAAGAAAGCAGGAACAAAAAATCCTTTAATACTTCTAGATGAAATTGATAAGGTGGGGAATGACTATAGAGGTGATCCTTCCTCAGCACTTCTTGAAGCCCTTGATCCAGAACAAAATACAAATTTTAATGATCATTATCTAGAAGTTGATTATGATCTTTCAGACGTAATGTTTGTTACTACAGCTAATACTTTAAATATATTGCCTCCATTACTAGACAGAATGGAAGTAATTAGAATACCTGGATATACTGAAGACGAAAAAATTAATATAGCAAATAAATATTTGTTACCAAAACAAATAAAAGAAAATGGTGTGAAAGATGAAGAATTAAATATTACCGATGGTACAATTAAAGAAATTATAAGAAGCTACACAAGAGAGTCTGGAGTTAGAAATTTGGAAAGAGAAATATCTAAAGTTGCAAGAAAAGTAGTCAAAAAAGTAGTTAGTGGTGAAGAGAAAAAAGTAAATATTAATGATAATAATTTAAATGATTTTTTAGGTGTTAAAAAATTTAAGTATGGAGAGGTTGAGTCGGAGGATAAAATAGGGATAGTAACTGGGTTAGCTTGGACCGAATTTGGGGGAGAAATTTTAAAAATAGAAACTGTCCATATGCCTGGTAAAGGTAGAATGCAAATAACAGGAAAACTTGGCGATGTTATGCAAGAATCTGTAAAAGCTGCAAAATCATTTGTAAGATCAAAAAGTTTAGAGTACGGAATTATTCCACCATTATTTGAAAAAAAAGACTTTCATATTCACGTACCTGAAGGAGCAACTCCAAAAGATGGACCATCAGCTGGAATTGCAATGGTTACATCAATTGTTTCATCTATAACAAATAATCCAGTTCATAAACATATTGGAATGACAGGTGAAGTTACAATAACAGGTCAAGTTTTACCTATCGGTGGTTTAAAGGAAAAATTATTAGCAGCTCATAGAGCAGGAATTAAACAAGTAATTATTCCAAAAGAAAACGAAAAAGATTTAGTTGATATTCCAAAGAAAGTTCGTGAAGATATAAAAATTTCTGTTGTAGAAAATGTTGATGAAGTTTTAAAAATAGCTCTCAAAAATGAATTAAAAAGAGTAGAGTGGACTGAAGTAGAAAATATTTCAAAAACTGACAAAGACCAAAAATCTCAAGCTAGCATTCAGTAATAAACAATTTACATTAACTCTGCCTTGTTGTATTAGTAGCCTGTTTTTGGGCGGTTAGCTCAGTTGGTAGAGCATCTCGTTTACACCGAGGGGGTCAAAGGTTCGAGTCCTTTACTGCCCACCAAAATACGGGGGTGTAGCTCAGTTGGTTAGAGCGATCGCCTGTCACGCGATAGGTCGAGGGTTCGAGTCCCTTCACTCCCGCCATTAAGTTGATATTTGTTATTATTAGTTACAAATACTCAATAAAATGTGACCTTAACTGCACTTTCATTTAGTTCAAAAGATTATATATAGAAATTGATGCTTGCGGATTTTTTAAAAGATTATTTTTCAATTATTATTTTTTTAATAATAGCTTTGGGCTTAAGTTGTGTTTTTATTTTACTGAATTTATTATTATCTCCAAAAAATCCAGACCCTGAAAAACTTTCTTCATACGAATGTGGTTTTGAACCATTTAATGATTCTAGAATGGAGTTTGATGTTAGATTCTACTTAGTAGCTATATTGTTTATTATTTTTGATTTAGAAATTGCTTTTTTATTTCCTTGGGCAATATCACTGGGTAATATCGGTTTTCTAGGCTTTATTTCAATGATGATATTTCTGTTTATTTTAACAGTAGGTTTTATTTATGAATGGAAAAAAGGTGCATTAGATTGGGAATAAAAAATGATAATTTCAGAAAAAGAAAAAAAAATACCAGATGAATTTAAGAAACTAGCTAAGGATTTTAGTGACAATGGTTTCATAACAACATCATTTGATAATTTAGTAAATTGGGCAAGAACCGGATCATTACATTGGATGACGTTTGGTCTTGCATGCTGTGCTGTTGAGATGATGCATACATCAATGCCAAGATATGATTTAGAAAGATTTGGAGCTGCACCAAGAGGGTCACCAAGACAATCTGATGTAATGATAGTTGCTGGAACTTTAACAAATAAAATGGCTCCCGCTTTAAGAAAAGTTTATGACCAAATGCCAGAGCCAAGATATGTTATATCAATGGGCAGTTGTGCAAATGGTGGAGGTTATTATCATTATTCTTATTCAGTTGTCAGAGGGTGTGATCGAATAGTTCCAGTAGATATTTATGTTCCTGGCTGTCCTCCCTCCGCAGAAGCACTTCTATATGGAGTATTACAACTTCAAAAAAAAATTCGAAACAAAGGTTCTTTACAAAGATAAAGTATGAAAAATTTATCTGATTTGGAAAAAAAAATTAACTCTGAACTTGCAACGAAAATTAAAAGTACAAAAATTAAGCATAAACATATTTATATAAATATTGAAAATGAAAATTTATTAGAAGTAATTTTGTTTCTAAAAAATAATAATGAAACAAAATTTAAACAATTAATTGATATTACTGCTGTTGATTATCCAGAAAATGACAGACGTTTTAAACTTGTTTATTTGCTTTTAAGTCATGAATTTAATTCTAGAGTCCATATAGATTTTTTTATTAATGAAAATGAAATTGCAACATCTTTAACTTCAGTTTTTCCATCATCAAATTGGATGGAAAGAGAAGTATTTGATATGTATGGAATAAAATTTAAGGATCATCCTGATCTAAGAAGAATTTTAACTGATTATGGTTTTGTGGGCCACCCTTTAAGAAAAGATTTTCCTTTAACAGGTCACAATGAAGTTAGATATAGTGAAGATGAAAAAAAAGTTGTCTATGAACCTGTTAAATTAGAACAGAATTATAGAAATTTTGATTATGAAAGTCCTTGGGAAGGAACCGAATATATAAAAAATCAAAATAAAAAAAATAATGGCTAAAGAAAAAAAAACATTAAATTTAAACTTTGGACCTCAACATCCTGCTGCACACGGTGTACTTAGACTTATTTTAGAACTAGATGGTGAAGTTGTGGAGCATGCTGATCCGCATATTGGCTTGTTACACAGGGGCACAGAAAAGTTAATTGAAAACAAAACTTATCTTCAAGCATTACCATATTTTGATAGACTAGATTATGTTGCCCCAATGAATCAAGAACATGCATTTGCACTTGCTGTAGAAAAAATATTAAATATTGAAGTTCCTATAAGAGCTCAATTTATAAGAGTAATATTTTGCGAAATTGGAAGAATATTAAGTCATATTTTAAATATAACAACTCAAGCTCTTGATGTTGGAGCATTAACTCCTTCACTGTGGGGTTTTGAGGAAAGAGAAACATTAATGACTTTTTATGAAAGAGTCTCAGGGTCTAGGTTGCATGCAAATTATTTTAGAACTGGTGGAGTACATCAAGATTTACCAAGAGGATTAGCTGATGATATCGCAAATTTTTGTAAAAATTTTCCAAAAGTTATTAACGATTTAGAAACATTATTAACAGATAACAGAATATTTAAACAAAGAAATGTTGATATTGGTGTAGTCTCAAAACAAGATGCGCTTGACTATTCTTTTTCAGGAGTAATGTTAAGAGGATCTGGAGTCCCTTGGGATTTAAGAAAATCCCAACCTTACGAATGTTATGAACAGCTAGAATTTAAAATCCCAATTGGTAAAAATGGAGATTGTTACGATAGATATCTTTGTAGAATTGAAGAAATGAAAGAGAGTGTAAATATTATAAATCAATGCTTGGTAAAAATGCCAAGTGGTCCAGTGAAATCACTAGATGGCAAAATAAGTCCTCCACCAAAAAAAGAATTAAAAGAATCTATGGAGGCTTTAATACATCATTTCAAATTATTTACAGAAGGTTACAGAGTTAAGAAAGACGAAATATATGTTGCTGTAGAAGCTCCAAAAGGTGAATTTGGCGTTTATTTAATTTCTGATGGCTCTAGTAAACCATATAAATGTAAAATAAGAGCGCCAGGTTTTTCACATCTTCAAGCAATGGATTATTTGATTAAAGGCCATATGTTAGCTGATGTTCCTGCAGTTCTAGGATCGATGGATGTTGTTTTTGGAGAAATTGATAGATGAGTATGAAGAAAATTTCTAAAGAACAGCCATCAGATTTTGTATTTAATAAACAAAACTTAGAGGAAGTGAAAAAAATAATTAAAAATTATCCTGATGGAAAACAACAAAGTGCTGTTATGCCTTTATTATATTTAGCCCAAAAACAAAATGATAATTGGATACCTCTTGTTGCAATGAAATATATAGCAAAGCTTTTAAATATGCCGTACATTAAAGTTTATGAGGTAGCTACATTTTATTCAATGTACAACTTATCTCCTGTAGGAAAATTTTTTATTCAAGTTTGTACAACAACCCCATGTATGATTAGAGGTGCTTATGATATTGTAAATGCATGTAAGGAAAAAATATCAGATAAAGAAAAAGAACTTTCAAAAGATAAAACTTGCTCATGGATGGAAGTAGAGTGTCTAGGAGCCTGTATAAATGCCCCTATGATTCAAATCAATGATGATTATTATGAAGATTTAGACAAAGAGAAAACAGAAAAAATTATAAATCAAATACAAAATGGAGAAAAACTTATACCTGGTTCATATAGAGGTAGAAAAAACTCTGAACCAGAAAATAATAGAAAAACATTATTAAATATAAAAAATGCTTAAAGACGAAGATAGAATTTTTACTAACTTATATAACGATCTAGGACCAGATATTTTATCTGCCCAAAAAAGAGGGGATTGGAAAAATACATCTGATATTATTAAAAAAGGAAAAGAATGGATAATTAATGAAATTAAAACATCCGAACTTAGAGGAAGAGGAGGAGCGGGCTTTCCTACTGGATTGAAATGGTCTTTTGCTCCAAAAGAAGTTGGTTCTAGACCTCACTATCTTGTAATTAATGCTGATGAATCTGAACCAGGAACTTGTAAGGATAGAGATATTTTAAGATTCGAACCCCATAAACTAATAGAAGGTTGTTTGATAGCTGCATACGCAGTTAATGCTAATAAATGTTATATTTATATTAGGGGCGAATACTTTAATGAAGGAAATAAACTCCAAGAAGCAATAAATGAAGCCTACGAAAAAAAATTAATTGGTAAAAATGCATGTGATAGCGGATGGGATTTTGACATATACATACATTATGGTGCGGGTGCATATATTTGTGGTGAAGAAACTGCTTTACTGGAAAGTCTTGAAGGAAAAAAAGGTCAACCCAGGTTAAAACCACCTTTTCCTGCATTAATTGGATTATATGGTTGTCCTACAATTATAAATAATGTTGAAACAATTGCTGTAGTTCCAACTATATTAAGAAGAGGAGCAAAATGGTTTTCTACCATTGGTAAACCAAAAAATACTGGAACAAAAATTTATTGTATTTCAGGAAATGTAAACAACCCGTGCAATGTTGAAGAAGAAATGGGAATTTCATTAAAAGATTTAATAGAGAAACATGCCGGAGGCGTAATTGGTGGTTGGGATAATCTCAAGGCTGTAATACCAGGTGGCTCTTCTATGCCACTGCTACCTAAAAATGTTTGTGAAACAATAAAGATGGATTTTGACTCATTGGTTGAAAATAAAAGTGGACTAGGAACAGCAGGAATTGTGGTTATAAATAAAGATCAAGATATAATTAAATGTATGGCTAGAATCGCAAGATTCTACAAACATGAGAGCTGCGGTCAATGTACTCCTTGTAGGGAAGGATCAGGATGGATGTGGAGAATGTTAGAAAGAATGGCCAAAGGTGAAGCATCTAGGGATGAAGTAGATATGCTTATGGATGTTACGAAACAAATAGAAGGACATACAATTTGTGCATTTGGTGAAGGATCAGCTTGGCCAGTACAAGGTCTTCTTAGACATTTTAAAAAAGAAGTAGCTAAAAGAAATAATTTTAATCCATTGGTAAATAGAAATAAAAATATTCCATATTTAGTGGATCAACATTTATTGGATAAATAATGATTAAATTAAAGGTTAATGATATAGACATAGAAGTTGAAGAAGGATTAACTGTGCTTCAAGCGTGTGAAAAAGCAGGAGCGGAAATTCCTAGATTTTGTTATCATGAAAAACTTTCAATAGCCGGAAACTGTAGAATGTGTTTAGTTGAAATTGAAAAATCACCTAAGCCAGTTGCCTCATGCGCTATGCCAATAGCCGAAGGAATGAATATCAAAACTAATACTGAAAAAGTTGAAAAAGCAAGAAAGGGTGTAATGGAATTTTTATTAGCAAATCACCCTTTAGACTGTCCTGTTTGTGACCAAGGTGGCGAATGTGATTTACAAGACCAATCTATGTTTTATGGGATAGACAAAACTAGATACAAAGAAAACAAAAGAGAAGTACCAGACAAATATATGGGTCCTTTAATTAAAACTCAAATGACTAGATGCATTCACTGTACGAGATGCATAAGATTTGCCACAGAAGTTGCTGGAGTTACAGAACTCGGTGCAATTGGCAGGGGTGAGGATATGCAGATTACCACATATTTAGAAAAATCAATGGAATCTGAATTATCAGCAAATGTTATTGATTTGTGTCCTGTGGGAGCTTTAACTTCAAAGCCTTATGTTTTCGAAGCAAGACCTTGGGAACTTAAAAAAACTGAAACTATAGATGTGATGGATGCAGTCGGTTCTAATGTTAGAGTTGATACATATGGGTGGGAAGTTAAGAGAATTCTGCCCAGAGTTAATGAAGATATTAATGAGGAATGGATATCTGATAAAACTCGTTATGCATGTGATGGAATTAAAAATCAAAGAATAGATACTCCTTATATAAAGAATGATAAAAATTTTAAAAAAATATCTTGGAATGAAGCTTACAAAATAATTGTTAAAAAAATTAACGAAACTGCGTCTGATAAAATTGGTGGATTTACCGGAGATCTTACTAACATGGAAACTTTGTATGTTACTAAAGAGTTTTTTAATAAAACTATTAAGTCAAAATATCTAGATTCTAGAGTTAATAATTCTTATGTAAATACTAATAATAGAGAAAATTATATATTTAATTCAACAATAAGTGGCATTGAAGATTCAGATTTAATAATTTTGATAGGAACAAATCCCAGGTATGAAGCTACAATTTTAAACTCAAGAATAAATAAAAGTTATATTAAGAATAATGTTGAAATCTATTCTATTGGTGATGTTGGCGATTTAACTTATCCATATAAAATTCTTCCAAATGATGCAAGAGTTATTAAAGATATAGTTGAAGACAATCATGATCTATCTTCTAAAATTAAAAATTCAAAAAATCCATTAATAATAATCGGACATTCAATACTAAATTTAAAATCAGGTAAATACATTTTTGAAAAAATCAAAAAATATTTAAATTCACTAAATAAAATTTCCGATAAATGGAATTCATTAAACGTTTTGTCAAAAAATGCATCTACAGTTGGCTCAAATGATTTAAATATATTAAGTTCTTTAGACTCTGAAAATATAACTTTAACAAAAACATTGAATAATGAATTTGAAATTTTATTTTTAATTGGACAAGATAATCTTAAATTTAAAAAGAAAAATGAGTTTATAATATATATAGGAAGTCATGGTGATGTCGGCGCTGAAAGTGCTGATATTATTCTTCCTGGAGCGACTTATACAGAGCAAGATGGATATTTTACTAATTTGGAAGGAAAAATCCAGAAAGCTTATAAAGCATCTTATCCTCCAGGTGAAGCAAAAGAAGATTGGGAAATTATTAATAATTTATCAGAATTACTAAAGAGAAAAAAAATATTTAATAATAAAGACGAATTAGTAGATAGCATGTTTAATTATTTAAATTTGCAAACAGGAAATAATAAACATGATCTTGCCGAACCAATTTTTGTTGATGAAAAAATTTTAGTAGAAAACTTTGATTATTATTTTTCAAATGTTATTGCAAGAGCATCAAAAACTATGACTGAATGTCATAACGAAAAAATAAAATTAAAAAATACTGGAACAGATGGATAATGATTGAATATTTGAATATTTTAATTATTGAAATTTATAAAATTTTTCTTTTAATTATTCCTATTCTGACCGCAGTTGCAATGATTGTTTGGCTTGATAGAAGAGTATGGGCTTTTGTTCAAAAAAGAAGAGGACCAAATGTAGTTGGCCCTTTTGGCTTATTTCAATCTTTGGCTGATGCTTTAAAATATATTTTTAAAGAAATAATCATACCTGCAAGTGCTAATAAAATAATATTTGTTCTTGCTCCAATCGTAACAATGACATTAGCATTAATATCTTGGGCTGTTATACCATTTAGTGAAGAAATGGTTCTGGCAAATATAAATGTAGGTATACTTTATCTTTTTGCAGTTTCATCTCTAGGTGTTTATGGAATCATAATGGGAGGTTGGGCGTCAAATTCAAAATATCCCTTTTTAGGAGCAATAAGATCTGCAGCTCAAATGGTATCATATGAAGTTTCTATTGGTGTAATTATAATAAACGTTTTGTTGTGTGTTGGTTCATTAAATTTAACCGATATTGTTTTAGCTCAAAAAAATTTATGGTTTATAATTCCTCTATTTCCAATGTTTGTTATTTTTTTTATTTCCGCACTAGCAGAAACTAATAGACCTCCATTTGATTTGCCAGAAGCAGAAGCTGAATTAGTTGCTGGGTATCAAACAGAATATTCAGGAATGATGTATGCAATGTTCTGGTTAGGTGAATATGCAAATATTTTATTAATGTGCAGTATGGGATCTATTTTATTTTTAGGTGGATGGTTATCTCCAATAGATCTTTATCCTTTCACTCTTGTACCTGCACCTCTCTGGTTGATAATTAAAATATTATTACTATTTATTTTATTTTCGTTAGTTAAAGCAATTGTACCAAGATATAGATATGATCAATTAATGAAATTGGGATGGAAAATTTTTCTTCCTTTATCGCTAACTTGGGTAGTTTTAACAGCAAGCTATTTATTTTATTTTAATCTATTACCGGTAAATTAATTATGAAAATATCAAGATTACTTAAAACAATTTTACTACTAGATTTTATGAGTGGTTTAGTTATTGCTATAAAAGAATCTTTTAAATCTAAAAAAACTATAAATTATCCATTTGAAAAAGGAAAAATCAGCCCAAGATTCCGAGGCGAGCATGCTTTAAGAAGATATCCCAATGGTGAAGAAAGATGCATAGCATGTAAATTGTGTGAAGCTGTTTGTCCAGCTCAAGCAATTACAATTGAATCAACTGAAAAAGAAGATGGTAGCAGAAAAACAACAAGATATGACATTGATATGCTTAAATGCATATATTGTGGATTATGTGAGGAGTCTTGTCCTGTTGATGCAATTGTTCAAGGACCTAATTTTGAATTTTCAACAGAGACACGTGAGGAGCTTTATTATAATAAGCAAAAATTATTAGATAATGGTGATAGATGGGAAAGTTTATTAGCAGCAAATATTAAAGCAGATAATCCATACAGATAAATATGATAATTCACACAATATTTTTTTATATTTTTTCTATAATTGCTATTTTTTCAGCAATCATGGTTACTGTTTCAAGAAATACAGTCCATTCTGTTTTTTTTCTAATATTAGATTTTATAACTATTTCTTGTCTTTTTATAATGATAGGTGCTGAATTCATAGGAATGATAATGCTAATAGTTTATGTTGGCGCAGTAGCAGTTTTATTTTTATTTGTAGTTATGATGCTTAATGTATCTAAGCAAAAAAATGAGTGGCTTGGAGATGAAAAAAATTCAAATCATATTCCAATTGGTCTATTAATAAGTGGAATTATATTTTTTGAACTAATAATTGTTGTTGGCGGGTGGAAATATAAACCTGAATTATTAAAAACATTTTCTTCTATAGGAATAGATTTAGATAGTACAAATACGCATGAAATTGGTAAAGTTTTGTACACAGATTATATTCACCTCTTTCAGTTAAGCGGTATGGTTCTTCTAGTAGCCATGATTGGAGCTATTGTTTTAACATTTAGAAAAAGAGAAGGAATTAAGCGACAAAGCTATTTTAGACAAATATCAAGAGAAAGAACTGAAGGTGTCGAACTAACCGATCCAAAGAATAATGAAGGAGTAAAAATAGATGTTTGAAATATCTTTGGGTCATTATCTGATTTTAGCAGCAACTATTTTTACAATTGGTGTTGTTGGAATATTTTTAAATAGAAAAAATATTATAGTAATTTTAATGAGCATTGAATTAATACTTCTCGCCGTCAATATTAATTTGGTTGCTTTTTCGATTTATATGAATGATTTGGTTGGTCAAATATTTACACTATTTATACTTACTGTTGCAGCAGCTGAAGCCGCAATAGGTTTAGCAATAATTGTAATTTATTATAGAAATTCTGGAACAATTAGAGTTCAAGAAATTGATAAATTAAAAGGTTAAAATGGAATTTGAATATCTAATTATTTTTCTTCCATTAGTGGGTGCTATCATTTCAGGATTTTTTGGAAAATTTTTAGGTTCAAGAAATTCAGAAATTTTAACTAGTTTGTTTGTTTCAATTTCCTCAATTTTTTCTTTTTTAATTTTTTATAAGGTCTTTAACGATGGTTACATAAATAATTTAGATATATTTACTTGGATAAACTCAGGATCATTTAATGTAAATTGGTCAATTAAAATAGATGCTCTTTCATCTGTTATGTTAGTTGTTGTAACATTAATTTCTTCAATTGTTCATATATACTCAATTGGATATATGTCACATGATCCACATAAACAACGTTTCATGTCATACTTATCACTATTTACATTTTCTATGTTGATGCTTGTAACTTCAGATAATTTTTTACAGCTATTTTTTGGTTGGGAAGGTGTAGGACTATGTTCTTATTTTTTAATAGGTTTTTGGTTTAAAAAAGAAAGTGCTAATGCAGCTGCTATAAAAGCGTTTGTTGTTAATCGTGTAGGTGATTTTGGATTTGCACTGGGTATATTTTTAATATTTTATTTATTTGGAACAGTTAATTATGCAGAAGTATTTGAATTAATACCACAGTCTTTAGATTTAAATTTAACCTTCCTAGGTTTAAGTTTTAATGCAATTAATTTAATTTGTATTCTTTTATTTATAGGTGCAATGGGGAAATCTGCACAAATATTTTTACATACATGGTTACCTGATGCAATGGAAGGACCTACTCCTGTATCTGCGCTAATCCATGCTGCAACTATGGTTACAGCTGGTGTGTTTTTAGTTGTAAGATGTTCGCCTATATATGAATATTCTCCACTTGCATTAAATATTATAACTATTGTTGGCATGTCCACAGCATTTTTTGCAGCAACTGTAGCTTTAGCCCAAGATGATATTAAAAAAATAATAGCTTATTCAACGTGTAGTCAGTTAGGATATATGTTTTTTGCGGCTGGCGTTGGTGCTTACAATGTTGCCATGTTTCATTTGTTTACACACGCTTTTTTTAAAGCTTTATTGTTCTTAGGATCTGGCTCAGTAATTCATTCATTTAAAGACGAACAAAATATCAATTTAATGGGGGGTGTTTGGAAAAAACTTCCATACACATGGATATTAATGGTGATAGGAACTCTTGCACTAACTGGATTTCCATTTTTATCCGGCTTCTATTCAAAAGATGCAATTATAGAGTTTGCTTACTTGAGAGGTAATACAGTAGGCTATTTTGCGGCTGGTATAGGTGTATTCACAGCTTTATTAACTTCAGTTTACTCATGGAGACTAATGTTCAAAACTTTTCATGGAAAATACAACAACAAAAAATTAAATATATCTAGCATGCATGAGTCTCCAATGGTCATGATAATTCCATTAATAATTCTTGCAATTGGTGCAATATTTTCTGGATTTTTATTTAAAGATTTATTTATTGGAATTGAATCATCAAGCAATTTCTGGAAAAATTCAATTTTCTTTTTAGAACCATTGAGCCAAGATCATCCACCATCATGGTTTATATTTTTAACACCTATATTAGTAATTTTGTCTATACCTGCTGCTTATTACATATTTGTTAAAAATATTAATATTACAAATGAAATAGTAAATGCAAACTTACCATTATATAATTTTTTAAAAAACAAATGGTATTTTGATGAACTTTACGATTATTTGTTTGTTAATCCTTCTAAGAGTATTGGCTTATATTTTTGGAAAAAAATAGATTTAAGATTTATTGATAGATTTGGCCCTGATGGTATTTCCAATTTAATAAAAAATATTTCTTTATTTACAGTAAAATTCCAAAATGGGTTTATATATCATTATGCTTTTATAATGTTATTAGGATTTTCTGCTTTATTAACTTTTTTAATACTTAGATAATGGATTTTCCTATTTTATCATCACTAATTTTATTACCATTAATAGGGGCTTTATTTATTTTTTTTTCAAAATCAAAATCAAATACCTATCTAACCATTAAATATTTAGCTCTCTTTGTTTCATTTGCTAATTTTATTTTATCTTTATATCTTTGGTACTTATTTGATCCATCTACTGCAGAGTTTCAATTTTTAGAAGAACGATCTTGGATTAAAGGTTTTATAAATTATAAAGTTGGTATAGATGGTATTTCAATTTTATTTATTATACTAACAGCTTTCATCACACCATTGTGTATCGTTTCAGTAAATAGTACGGTTAAATACAGATTAAAAGATTTTCTTGTTGCAATACTTGTTATGGAATCTTTAATGATTGGTGTTTTTTGCTCATTAGATTTAGTTATATTCTATCTTTTCTTTGAAGGAGGTTTAATTCCAATGTTTTTAATAATTGGTATTTGGGGCGGTGAAAGAAGAGTTTATTCCGCTTTTAAATTTTTTCTTTATACACTTCTTGGATCTGTTCTTATGCTTGTAGCGATTATTTCAATATACTGGTTTACAGGAAGTACAGATATAATTTATTTATATGACTTTGGAATTGATGAGAAGTATCAATATTTATTGTGGTTAGCTTTTTTCAGTTCGTTTGCTGTTAAAACTCCAATGTGGCCTGTTCATACTTGGCTACCAGATGCTCATGTAGAAGCTCCAACAGCTGGCTCGGTTTTATTAGCTGCGATATTGTTAAAAATGGCTGGATATGGTTTTATTCGATTTTCAGTTGGTCTTTTTCCAGTAGCTTCTGAATATTTTATTCCTTTAATCTATATTTTAAGTTTAATCGCAATTATTTATACTTCACTTGTTGCATTAATGCAGGAAGATATGAAAAAATTGATTGCTTACTCTTCTGTTGCACACATGGGATTTGTAACTTTAGGAATATTTACATTCACACAACAAGGATTAGAAGGAAGTATATTTCAAATGATCAGTCATGGTTTGGTTTCGGCGGCACTTTTCTTATCAGTTGGTGTAATTTATGAGAGAATGCACACAAGATTAATTGATAATTATGGTGGACTGGTTTCTGTAATGCCTAAATATTCAATTGTTTTAATGGTATTTACTCTTGGTGCAGTAGGTCTTCCAGGAACAAGTGGATTTATAGGAGAATTTTTGATTTTGATCGGAGCATTTAAAAAAAGTTTTTTAGTAGCAGCTATAGCAAGTATAGGAGTAATTTTATCTGCAGCTTACATGCTGTGGCTTTATAAAAGAGTTGTGTTTGGTGAAATTAAGAAAGATGAAATAAAAAAAATATCTGACTTAAATAAAGCAGAAATTTTTATTCTTTCTGTTCTTGTTTTGCCAATTATTTTTTTTGGTTTTTACCCAGAACCATTATTGAATACGACAGAAATTTCTATAGAAAATTTAATTGAAATGTACAACACTAATATAAATTCAAATTTAGTAAAAAAATAAATGATTAATTTAAATTTTATTTATTCTGAAATAATTCTTTGTTTAGCTATTATGATCTTATTATTAATAGGAGTATTTAAAAAAAATAGTTCATACCTAATTTATAATTTAAGCATTTTGTCTTTATTTGGTTGTTTGGCTTTAATTTTAAATTTTCCAATAAACACAAATGTAGAATTATTTAATAACAGCTATAAAATTGATTACTTATCTACTTATATGAAAATTTTATTAATACTATCAGGAATTTTTGTATTACTTTCTTCTAGCAAATATGTACAAATAATTAAAATAAATAAAATTGAATACCCAATCTTAATTTTATCATCAGTACTAGGAATGATGGTAATGACTAGCTCAAATGATTTAATTTTATTTTACATTGGCTTAGAATTACAGTCACTATCATTATATGTATTGGCATCATTTAATAGAGATAATGTATTATCTTCAGAGTCTGGTTTAAAATATTTTGTTTTAAGTGCATTGTCATCTGGTCTTCTTCTTTATGGCTGTTCTTTAATATACGGTTTTTCTGGATCAACAAATTTTAATTTAATTTCAGAAAATATTAACAAAGATAGTTATGGGCTAACTTTTGGAATAGTTTTTATAATTACTGGTTTGGCTTTCAAAATATCCGCTGTTCCATTTCACATGTGGGCTCCAGATGTTTACGAAGGATCACCAACTTCAGTAACAATTTTCTTTGCAATATTACCAAAAATTGCAGCTTTAACTGTATTTATAAGAATCTTGTACGTTCCTTTTTTCAATATTATAGATCAATGGCAAATTATAATTGTCTTTCTCTCTATAGCTTCCATGCTATTCGGAGCAATTGCTGCAATTGGCCAAAAAAATCTTAAAAGACTAATTGCATATAGTTCCATAGGTCATATGGGTTATGCATTAGCTGGTTTATCAACCGGAACAAATCTGGGAATACAAAGTTCCATAACTTATATTTCGATTTACTTGTTTATGAATTTAGCATTTTTTTGCTGCCTTTTCATGTTGAGAAGAGATGAAAAGTATTTTGAAAATATTGAAGATTTATCAGGTTTGTCAAAAAATCATCCAATATTGTCATTTTCACTTTTGATTGTACTATTTTCGTTGGCAGGCATACCTCCACTGGTTGGTTTTTTTGCAAAATTTTATATTTTTACTGCTGTAGTAGAACAATCAATGTACACATTAGCTATAATTGGTTTACTTTCAACTGTTATAGCAGCATTTTATTATCTAAGAATAATAAAGGTAATTTATTTTGACCCAGAAAAAGAAAGATATGAAAAAAATCATAACATTGGATTAAAAATATCATTAGCATTTTCAACAATATTTATTCTCTTTTATTTCATTTATCCAAGTCCATTAATTGAAATAATAGAAAAAATTAACATTATTTAATGAGTTTTAAAAAATTTTTTTATAAAAAAGTTAGTAGTACAAATGATTTAGCAATAAAAAAAATTAATAGAGGAACTATCAAAGGTATTATCATTGCTGATTATCAAAAAAAGGGTAGAGGTCAACAAGGAAAAAAATGGTTATCTTTTAAGGGAAATATATTTATGACTATATTTTTTAATATAAAAAAAAATATGAATATAAAAAAAATTACTATTTTAAATTGTAAAATAATAAAAAAAGTATTATTCCAATTCATTAAAAAGACAATTGTAATTAAAGCACCCAACGATTTATTTATTAATAAAAAAAAAATATGTGGAATACTTCAAGAGATTAAATTTAAAAATGAATCAAAATTTTTAATAATTGGAATTGGAATTAACTTAGTTAAAAGCCCAAAAATTAAAAATTATCCAACCACTAATATTTTGAAAGAAACTGGTATTAAAGTAAAAAAGTATGATCTAATTAAAAATATAGAAAAAAGCTATATTAAAAATTTAAAACTGTTTGCATAAACAATTGAATTGATTAAGAATATATAATGTACGTTATTGGAGATATAGGAAACACCGAAACAAAAATATGTGTATACACTACACAAAAAAAAATTATAAAAAAAATAATTTTAAAATCTAATTTAATAAGCAATAGTTATCTTAAAAAAAATTTATCTTCTATTTTTAAAAAAAATGTTGTTATAAAAAAAGTAGTTTTTAGTAGCGTTGTTCCAAAAATATTTAAACTAATAAAATTTTATTTATTAAAAAATTTTAAATTAAAATCTTTTGAAATAAAGGAACTTAATATTAATAGGTTAATTAAAATATCAGTCAATAGAAAGCAAATTGGATCTGATAGACTTTGCAATGCAATTGGAATTAATGATAATAAAAATAACTATATTATTATAGACTTTGGCACAGCTACTACGTTTGATGTTATAATAAAAAATAAATATTTGGGTGGTATAATTGCTCCGGGCGTATCTCTTTCTCTAAACACCCTTATATCAAAGGCTTCACTCATCCCACCTTTAAAACTAAAAAAAGTTAAAAATGTTTTAGGTAAAAATACAATTTCAGCTGTAAGATCTGGTTTTTATTGGGGCTACATTGGTTTAGTAGAAAATATAATTGATAGAATTTCTAAACATACCAAAAAAAAATATAAATTAATTTTAACAGGCGGTTATTCTCATTTATTTATTAAATCTATTAAACAAAAAACACGTATAGATAAGGATATAACTATAAAGGGACTTTTAAAAATTACTAAATCATTATGAAAGATGAATTAATATTTTGTCCACTTGGTGGATCCGGTGAAATTGGTATGAATATGAATTTATATGCATATGGGAAACCTGATTCACAAAAATGGATCATAGTTGATGTTGGTGTTACATTTGCAGATGATAGTTTGCCAGGAATAGATTTAATATATGCAGACCCAGGTTTTATTGTTGATAAAAAAGATAATTTATTAGGTATTGTTTTAACTCATGCTCATGAGGATCATATCGGAGCTATAACTTATGTTTGGAAAAAATTAAAATGTAAAATTTATGCAACACCATTTACTGCTGCTTTAGTTACTGAAAAATTTAAGGAAAAAAAAATTGATATTATTCCTTATTTAAATATTGTTAAATTAAATGGAACAATTGATCTTAATCCATTTAAAATAGAGTTTGTAACTTTAACTCACTCAATACTTGAACCGAATGGTTTAAAAATTGATACTCCAGCTGGAACCATTTTTCATACAGGTGATTGGAAAGTTGACCCTAATCCCTTGGTAGGTAAAAACATTAATCAAGAGAAGCTAAAAAAAATTGGAGATAGCGGTGTTTTGGCAATGATATGTGACTCAACAAATGTTTTTAGTATAGGAAGAGCTGGTTCGGAAGCTGACGTAAGGAAAAACATGCTTAATGTTATGTCACGACAAAAAAAAAAAATTTTAGTGACTTCTTTTGCTTCTAATGTTGCTAGGATGGAAACTGTATTTTTCTGTGCAGAGAAGATTGGTAGGCATATATCGTTAGTTGGTAGATCAATGCAAAGAATTTACAAAGCTGCTAGACAATGTGGCTATCTTCAAAATGTTATAGAACCTCTTGATCCAAGAGATACAAAAAAGTTAGCAAGAGATAAAATTGTTTATCTTTGTACCGGTAGTCAAGGAGAGCCTATGGGAGCACTAAACAGAATTTCAAATTTTACACATCCAGATGTATTTATCGAAAAAGATGATACAGTTATATTTTCATCCAAAATAATACCCGGTAATGTTAGAAAGCATTATAATGTTCATAACAAACTGTTAAAAGATGGTATAAATGTTATTACCGAAGAAACTGAGTTTGTTCATGTCTCTGGTCATCCAAATAGAGAAGATTTAAAAGATATGTATAATTGGATTAAACCCAATTGTCTTATACCAGTACACGGCGAGCATAGACACATGAAAGAACAAATCAATTTTGCTCGTGAAATGAAAATTCCATCCCCAGTTCAAGTAGAAAATGGAGATATAGTGAAAATTTATCCAGGTAACAAACCATATGTTTATGATAAAGCACCAAGTGGCAGATTGTGTGTTGATGGAGAAATTTCAATAGAAGAGGATTCAGTTTTTATTAAAGAAAGAAAAAATTTGGCTAATAACGGATTTATTGACTTAACTCTGATTATTTCAAATAAAGGAGTTTTAAGTAGCAAACCTCTGTTAAACATTAAAGGTTTACCAATTTTTGAAAAAGATGAATTTTTTGATGGATTAGAAGAAGAAGTATTAAAACTTACCAAAACATTTTCTTTAAAAAATAGCAAACAATATGAAAATTTAATTGAAGGACTAAAAAAAACATGCAGAAAATATGCAAAAGAAAAAACTGGAAAAAAACCAATAACTAATATTAATGTGATAAGAATATAACAAATGCTCTTTTCAAAATCATTTATACCAATTTTAAAGAATAATCCTTCTGAAGCTGTAATCAAATCTCATCAACTAATGCTTAGAATTGGAATGATAAAACAATCCTCAGCTGGCATATACTCATGGCTACCACTTGGATTTAAGGTAATGAAAAAAATAGAACAAATTGTTCGAGAAGAGCAGGATAGAATTGGTGTTCAGGAAATTTTAATGCCTACTATTCAGTCCAGTGAAATTTGGAAAGAAAGTGGCAGATATGAAGACTATGGTGAGGAAATGTTAAGAATTAAAGACAGACAAAACAGAGAAATGCTATATGGACCAACTAATGAAGAATTAATAACCGATATATTCAGAACAAGCATAAAGTCTTACAAATCTCTACCACAACTTCTTTATCATATTCAGTGGAAATTTAGAGATGAACTAAGACCTAGATTTGGAATAATGAGGTGTCGAGAGTTTTATATGAAAGATGCATATTCCTTTGACTTAAATGATGAAGAAGCAAATTTTTCGTATAATAAATTTTTTCTTTCTTATTTACGTACTTTTCAAAGATTAAACTTATCCGCAATACCAATGGCAGCAGATACAGGACCAATAGGAGGTAATCTATCTCATGAATTCATTATTCTAGCAGAAACTGGCGAAAGTAAAATTTATACTGATAAAAGAATATTTGATGTTAGTAGCGATAATACAAAATTAGAAAAGAAATCATTAAATGAGCTAAGAGAAAAATTTCAAAAATTTTATGCAGTCACTGATGAAAAATTTGACAAAGTTGAATTCGAAAATAATGTACCTGAAGAATTTAGGCTGCATACAAAAGGTATTGAAGTAGGACATATTTTTTATTTTGGAGATAAATATTCAAAACCAATGAATGCATCAGTAGATTTTCAAGGTAAAAAAGAATTTGTTAAAATGGGATCATATGGCGTAGGTGTGTCCAGATTAGTTGGAGCAATTATTGAAGCAAAGTATGATGATAAAAATGAAGTTATGAATTGGCCAATTTCAGTATCTCCATATGAATGTGCAATTATTCCACTTATTAGTAAAAATGATAATTCAAATCTAGAAAAAGCAAATAATATCTATAAATATTTAAATGAAAAGAAAATTGATACTATAATAGACGATACAGAGGAAAATTTTTCTTCAAAAATAAAAAAATTTAATTTAATAGGAATACCGTTTCAAATTATGATTGGTAAAAAAACTGAAGGTGACTTATTTGAGTTTAATGAAATTGGAAAAGAAACAAAAAAATTGTCTATAGAAGATATAGCTAAAATTATAACTAATAAAAAAAAATAAATTGATCTCACAATTAGAAAAAGAAGTAACTCTAAGATATTTAAAAACTAGAAAAAAAGATGGATTTTTGAATGTAATTTCCATTTTTTCTTTTATTGGAATTAGTCTTGGTGTTGCCGTTTTAATTATTGTTATGTCTGTAATGAATGGATTCAGAACTGAACTAGTTGAAAAAATTGTAGGATTTAATCCACATGCAGTAATAAAACCCTATGAAAACCCAATTGATGAAAATTTATTTATTAATAAAGAATTAAACGATTTATCTAAATTATTCGTCTATAGTAACAGCGGGGAAGGAGTTCT
Source organism: uncultured Pelagibacteraceae bacterium (assembly GCA_902634305.1). Classification (GTDB taxonomy): domain Bacteria; phylum Pseudomonadota; class Alphaproteobacteria; order Pelagibacterales; family Pelagibacteraceae; genus Pelagibacter. Next base: position 50,885 of record CACPJJ010000001.1, read on the forward strand.
TATAAATAAAGACTACACAAAAGGGCTTTTGTTGAGAGGATATCTGTCTGAAGATTATAAAAAATTAGATATTGTCGAAAGTAGCCTTTTTATTGGTAATAAAAAATTAAATCCTAGTCATATATCAATAGGAAAAGAATTAAGTTTTAGTTACGATATTAAAGTAGGTGATAAAATACTAATTATGTCACCGACTGGAGTTCAAACAATAGTTGGTAATTTACCTAAACAAAAAGCATATATAGTTGATTCAATTTTTGATAGTGAAATATCAGATTTTGATCATAACGTTGCTTTTATTAATTTAAATGATTTAGAAAATTTATTTGATCTAGAAAGTTCTAATAGAAATTTAGAAATTTATTTAAAAAATCCTAAAAATATTGAAATTACAAAAAAAAAATTAGAAAGTATTTTTTATGAGTACTATGTTTATACATGGTCTGATTTAAATAAATCTTTGTTCTCGGCCCTTAAAGTTGAAAGAAATGTAATGTTTATAATTCTTTCATTGATAATTATTGTAGCTGCTTTTAATATAATTTCAGGTCTAACAATATTGGTTAAAAACAAGACAAGAGAAATTGCCATACTTAAATCAATAGGTGTATTGAATAAATCAATTTCAAAAATATTTTTTATGGTTGGTTTTATTATTGGATCTTTGGCAACCATATTTGGAATTATATTAGGAGTTTTGTTTTCTATATACATAGAAAATATTAGAGAATTCATGAGCAATGTTTTTAGTATTAATCTTTTTCCAGAAGAAATATATTTTTTAAGCAAAATGCCGTCAGAAATTAATCCAGGATCAATTTTTTTAATTGCTATTTGTTCTATAATAATAACAATTATTGTTTCTATTTATCCAGCAATAAAAGCTTCTCAAATGAACACTTCAAGAGCCCTTAAATATGACTAATTTAATTGAATTAAAAAATATTATTAAAAATTATAATGCTAAAAAAAAGATAAAAGTATTAAACAAAATTAATTTTTCGTTTAAAGCTGGTAAAATTTATTCATTAATGGGTCCTTCAGGTTCTGGTAAATCAACACTGTTAAATTTACTTTCCTTAATTGATACTCCTAATTCGGGTACATTAAAAATATCAAATCATGTAATTAATCATAAATCGCAGACAGATAATGATAAATTAAGAGCAAACAAAATTGGTATTATTTATCAAGATAATAATTTGTTGTCAGATTTTACTACTATTGAAAATATTTATTTATCAAGATTATCAATAGATGAAAATAAAAAAAAAGCACTAGAAGATTCAAAAAAAATAATTAGAAAACTTGGACTTACTAATAGAGAAAATCACTTAGCATCAGAACTTTCTGGAGGAGAAATGCAAAGAGTAGCTATTGCTAGAGCTCTAATTAATTCACCTGAAATCATTCTTGCTGATGAGCCAACCGGAAGTTTAGATATGAAAAATGCTAGAGATGTTTTTAAAATTTTACTTAAACTAAAAAATAAAAACAGATTAATAATATTTGCAACTCACAATAGATTTTTTGCTAATATGGCAGATTGCAAAATTGAACTAATTAGTGGTAAGATAAAAAGGTCCACTAATGCAAGAATCAAGTAAAAAAACATTTAATCATCTTAAAATCCATACTCAATATTCTATATGCGAAGGTGCAGTAAAAATTGAAGATTTAAAAAATTATTGTAAAGATAATAAAATTAAATCTGTAGGTTTGTGTGACACCTCTAACTTGTGTGGTGCATTGGAATTTGCTGAAAAAATTTCTAAATCAGGTACACAACCTATCATTGGTACTCAAATTAAATTTAAAATAGGTGAAACAAGTGGATTGCTACCATTGTTTGCTTTAAACGAAAACGGTTATAAAAACATTATTGATCTTTCATCCTCTTCATACTTAGAAAATGATCAATTATCTGACCCACATGTTAAAATCAATAAATTACTATCAAATTCTGATGGTCTTGCAGTATTTTCTGGGACTAGTTTTGGATTGTTTGGGCAATTATTTGATAAAGGAAAATTTGCTGAAATTCATGATTTATATACTGAAATAAAAAAAATATATGGTGATAGATTCTATATTGAAATCCAGCGTCATAAAGACCTAAATGAAATTGGTTTTGAAAAATTTAATTTAAATAAATCTCTAGAATTAGAAATACCAATAATTGCAACAAATGAAGTTTTTTATCTTAAACAAGATATGCACGAAGCACACGATGCATTAATTTGCATTGGGAATAAAACTTATGTTAATGAAAAGAATAGATTAAAATATAGTGATCAACACTATTTCAAAAATAATTCTGAAATGTCAGAATTATTTGCTGATATTCCTGAATCATTAGAAAACAATTATAATTTTCCCTTTAGATGTAATTACAAACCTTTATTTTCAAGCCCAATTTTACCTAACATCAGTAGTGATAATGAAGGTAACGCTGACGATATTTTAAAAAAAGATTCTTTGGATGGATTAAAAGATAAATTTAATAAAGTCTTTGATTTAAAAGATCATAATCTAGAAAAAAATCCAACATACTTAAAATACAAAGCTAGACTTGATCACGAACTTTCAATAATCATTGAAATGAAGTATTCTAGTTATTTTCTCATAGTATCTGATTATATTAAATGGGCTAAGAATAATGATATCCCAGTGGGTCCAGGAAGAGGATCTGGAGCTGGATCTCTTGTAGCATGGTGTTTATCAATTACTGATGTTGATCCAATAAAATTTAATTTGATATTTGAAAGATTCTTAAATCCAGACAGAATTTCAATGCCAGATTTTGATATAGATTTCTGTGAAGATAAAAGAGATCTTGTTTTTGAATATTTGACAAAAAAATACAAGGATAGTGTTGCTCATATAATAACATTTGGTAAATTAAAAGCACGAATGGTGATCAGAGATGTTGGTAGAGTTTTAGGTCTACCATATGGATTTGTTGATAGTATTTCAAAAATGATACCATTTGATCCATCAAGACCTCAAAATTTAACTCAATGTATTGCTGGAGAACCAAGGTTACAAAAACTTATTAAGGATGACCCAAGGATAAAAAAATTAACCGATCTATCATTGAAGTTAGAAGATCTTAATCGAAATGTTGCTACACATGCTGCTGGGGTTGTTATTGCAGATAAAAAACTTACCGAAATAGTACCTTTATACAAAGATGCTTCTGCAGATTTATTATTACCATCAACTCAATTTGATATGTATTCAGCTGAAAATGCAGGATTAGTTAAATTTGATTTTTTGGGTCTTAAAACACTTACTGTAATAAATAATACTCAAAAATTAATTAGGAAAAAAAATAAGGAATTTAAAATAGAAAATATTAATTACGAAGATCAAAAAGTTTTTGAATTATTGTCTAGCGGAAAAACTGTTGGATTATTTCAAATAGAAAGTGCTGGCATGAGAGAAGCTCTAACTCAAATGAAACCTAACCATATTGAGGATATAATTGCACTCGTAGCATTATATAGACCTGGTCCTATGAGCAATATTCCAACATATAATGATTGTAAGCATGGAAGACAAACCCCTGATTATTTACATCCTCTTTTAGAAGAAATTTTAAAACCTACTTACGGTGTAATTATCTATCAGGAACAAGTAATGCAAATAGCTCAAAAATTGTCAGGATTTACTGCTGGCCAAGCTGATTTATTAAGAAGAGCAATGGGAAAAAAGAAAAGAGCAGAACTTGAAAAGCAAAAACAAGGGTTTATCGATGGAGCGGTTAAAAATGGTATAGCCAAAGATGTTGCCGCTGGAATTTTTCTAAAAATTGAACCTTTTGCAGAGTATGGATTTAACAAAAGTCATGCTGCAGCATATGGAATAATTTCCTATCAAACAGCATTTTTAAAAACTTATTATCCTAAAGAATTTATAGCTTCATCTATGACTATGGATATTTCAAATCAAAATAAATTAAGTGAATTTTATGAAGAATTAAAAAGATTGAATGTGGATGTTAAAAGACCAGATATTAATCAATGTTATGCAGATTTTAGAATAAATGATAATAAGTTTTATTATGCTTTGGGAGGTATAAAAGCAGTTGGATTTGAAGCTATCACAAATATCATTGAAGAAAGAACAACAAATGGAAAATTCAAATCTATTAACGATTTTATAAATAGGATTAAGCCTAAAGATATTAACAAACTTCAATTAGAGGGGCTAGTAAAAGCAGGAGCATTTGATAGTTTAGATTCAAACAGACAAGCTTTATTTAATTCAATACCAAATATTATATCTAAAAGTAAAAATATATTTGATAATAAATCTACTAATCAAATCGATTTATTTTCTGAAGACGAAAATGTCCAAGATAATATTGTTAACAGTATTGACGATTGGCAATTTGAAGAAAGACTGTCAAAAGAGTTTGAAGCTGTTGGTTTCTTTATTTCTGATCATCCTTTAAATCAATTTATTGAAATTTTTGATGATTATAAAATAATTGATTATTCCAAATTCATTTCTAGTGAAGAAATAAAAAGTGGAAATATTGCTGCTACATTGTTGAAATTACAAGAAAGAAAAACTGCAAAAGGAAACTCCTATGCAGTTTTGAAACTGACGGACTTAACAAGTGTGTTTGAACTTTTTATTTTTTCAGATGTTTTAGAACTAAATAGAGAAATTCTAAAAGAGGGCAGTTCTCTTATATTAACATTAATTAAAAATATATCTAATGATGAAAACAGGTTTAAAAGAATTAATGTTCAAAAAATTGCTTCACTAAAAGATTTATTCAATAGTTCTATTAACGAAGTATCATTTAATATTAAATCTAATGAAGAACTAAAAGAAATTTCAAAGATATTGAATGAAGATGGTAAGACCATTGTAAACATTAATTTTTTGACACAAAATAACATTCTCAAATTTAAACTAAAAAATACACGTAATTTAGACAGAAAATCTTTGAATCTTTTAAGAAAGCATCAAATTCAAGCTATAATTGACTAAATAAAACTTGTTAATTTCTAAAAATATTTGTAAATAAGCCATAAATTAATACGCACACAATTTTTGGTTTAACAAACCTCCGGTCCCAATAGGGAAATAATTGTGGTGGCTTAACCGGGAAAATATATGAAGATACCAAATATAACAATTCAACAACTATTAGAAGCAGGAGTTCATTTGGGGCATAAAACCTTAAGATGGAACCCAAAGATGAAAAAATATATCTTTGGAAAAAGAGATTCAATACATATCATTGATTTAACCCAAACATTAGAATTAATTAATGTTGCATTGGAAAAAGTATATAAAGTTATTTCTGAGAATGGAAAGATACTTTTTATCTCAACGAAAAAACAAGCTTCCGAGGCAATATCTGAATTAGCAAAAGAAACAGACCAGTATTACGTTAACCATAGATGGCTAGGAGGTATGTTAACTAATTGGGGCACCATATCTAACTCAATAAAAAAGCTAGAAAAATTAAATATAGATTTAGTTTCTGAAAATAGAGGTTTTACAAAAAAAGAATTACTTAAAATGAGCGTGCAGAGAGATAAACTTCAAAAATCTTTGGGCGGAATAGCTGAAATGAAAAAAATACCAGAACTAGTTTTTGTTATTGATACTAATTATGAGTCTCTGGCCATAAAAGAATCAATAAAATTAAATATTCCAATTATTGCAATTTTAGATTCAAATTCAAATCCTGAAGGTATTGAATTTCCCATACCAGGAAATGATGACGCTAGGAGATCAATTGATCTATATTGCAGCCTAATAAAAGAAACTATAGAAAACGCTAAGAAAGAAACTCCAGCATCCCAAGATAAAAAACCGGCATCAATTGATAAAAAAAGTCAAAAGAAAATTACTGAAGAAAAAAAAGATAATACAAATAAAAAAATTCCGTTAAATTAATTTTAAAAAAAATGAATGATTTAGAAAAAATCAAGAAATTAAGACTATCTACGGGAGCAGGTTTTAAAGATTGTAGTTCGGCATTGAAAGAGTCGGGTGGTGACTTAGACAAAGCAGTGGAGATTTTAAGAGTAAAGGGAATCTCTAAAGCTTCAAAAAAAATGTCAAGAGTTGCAAATGAGGGGGTTATTGCTTTAAGTGGTGATAAAGAAAAAACTTCTATACTTGAAGTAAATTGTGAAACAGATTTTGTAGCTAAAAATAATGATTTTATTAATTTTGTAAAGGAACTTAGTGAAATTAATAATTCTGTTAATTCCAATTTAGAAAAATTAAATACTTCACAAATGAAAAACAAAAAAAAAGTTTCTGATAATTTAGTAGATATGATTGCTAAAATTGGTGAAAAAATAACTTTAGGCAGAACAAAAACTTTAAATCACAAGAATTCAACTAACTATTCCTATTTGCATACAATAGTTAAAGATAATTTATCGAAACTTGCTGTAGTAGCTTCAATTAGCTCATCAGATAAATCAGAAAAAGTTGATTTATTTGGAAAACAACTCTGCATGCACATTGCAGCACTAAATCCTATATCTGTAGATATTAATGGAATAAGTAAAGAAATTATTGAAAAAGAACAACAACTTATTACTGAAGAATTAAAAAATTCTGGGAAAAATGAAGATATAGCAAAAAAAATTAGTTTTGGTAAAATGAATAAATTTAAAGAAGAAAATAGTTTGATGACACAACAATGGGTAATGGAACCAAAAAAAAAAGTTGAAGATATAATTAATGAACTTGCTATTAAGGACTTAAAAATTATTGAATTTTACAGATTAAAAATAGGTGACTAATGTTTAACGATAGTAATTATATTCAAAAAATGAATAAAACTTTTGAAGTTTTATTAAAAGAATTATCATCTTTAAGAACTGGTCGTGCCAATGCTAATATGCTAGATATAATTAAAGTTGATGTATACGGACAAAAAATGCCAATAAATCAATTGGCAAGTATTACAACGCCTGAACCTAGAATGATAAATATACAAGTTTGGGATCTAAACAATGTTCCTTTAATAGATTCTTCGATAAAAAAATCTGAACTAGGTTTAAATCCTCAAATAGATGGACAACTAATAAGACTTCCAATTCCAGATTTAAGTGAGGAACGAAGAAGCGAAATAAAAAAACTTATTAAATCAATGGGTGAAAAATGTAAAATTTCGGTTAGAAATATAAGAAGAGAAGCTAACGATGAATTAAAAAAATTACTAAAATCAAAAGAAATTAGCGAAGATGATGAAAATAAATTTGAAAAAAAAATACAAAATATTACAGATGAGCAAATAAAAAAAATTGACGAAAAAGTTATTTCTAAAGAATCAGAAATAATGAAAATATGAATTCAATTAAACATGTCGCCATTATTATGGATGGCAATGGACGCTGGGGTATAAAATATAAAAAATCAAGAAATCTAGGTCACAAAGAAGGACTTAAAACCGTTGAAAAAATTATCAAAGCAACATTAAAGAACAAAATAAAATATTTAACTTTATATGCATTTTCAACAGAAAACTGGAAAAGACCAAAAAAGGAAATAAACTTTTTATTTAATTTGTTAGAAAATTTTCTTTTAAATAAAATTTCAGATCTGATTAAGCAAAATATTAAATTAAAAATTATAGGTAAAAAAAACTTTTCAAGTAAACTTAATAAACTTCTTAATTTATCGGAAAAAAAAACAATACAAAATAGTAAATTACAAATTAATTTGGCTTTGAACTATGGATCAAAAAGCGAAATAATAAGTGCTTTGAACGAAATTAAAAAAAATAAACTTAAAATTAGTGAATCCAATATATCAAAGAATTTATATACAAAAACTATACCAGATCCAGATATATTAATAAGAACTGGCAACACAAAAAGATTAAGTAACTTTTTGTTGTGGCAATTAGCTTATTCTGAAATATTTTTTGAAAAGAAACTATGGCCAGATTTTATTGAGAAAGATTATATTAGAATATTAAATAATTTTAAAAAAATTAAAAGAAATTTTGGTAATATTTAATGAATCAAGAAATTATTAAAAGAATCTTTAGCTCAATAATACTATTACCAATGGCTTTATTTTTTATTATAAAAGGGTCATTTTTTTTTAATTTTTTTATTTTAATATGTTTTGCGATTGCTTCTTTTGAATGGCACATGATGAGTAAAAAAAAATCCTACTATATATTTGGTTTTATATTTTTATTTTTTTCTTTTTATTCAATTTATCATTTAAGAAATGATTTTCCTGGTGATTATATATATTTGTTAATGATTACTTTAATATGTGTTTCAACAGATATTGGTGGCTATATTTTTGGTAATCTTTTTAAAGGTCCAAAGCTTACTAAAGTAAGTCCAAAAAAAACTTACTCCGGCATGATAGGTGGATATTTATTATCAATAATATTTTTAAATATCTTTTATTATTCACCTTATGTATTTACAAAGCCAGTACAGTTCACTTCTGATATTTTTATATTTATTTTACTAGTTTCAACTGTTAGCCAATTAGGTGATATTATAATTTCTTACTTTAAAAGATTATCTAAAATCAAGGACACAGGTAAAATTATTCCTGGACATGGTGGTCTTCTAGATAGAGTTGATGGAATGATTTTTGCATTTCCATTTTCATATATAATTTTAAAACTTAATGTTCTTCAATATTTTTAAATGAAAAAAAAAATTGGCATACTTGGCTCAACTGGTTCAATAGGGGAAAATACATTCAAAATAATTTCTAATAATAAAAAAGATTTTAATGTTATTTTTTTATCTACTAATACAAATGTTAAAAAATTATTAAAACAAACGTCAATTCTTAAACCAAAATCTGTAATTATTTTTGATAAACAAAATTATCTAAAATATAAAAAAAAATTTATTACTAAAAAAATAAAAGCATTTAACTCATTTAAAGATCTAAAAAAAAAATTACTTAAAAAAAAACTCGATTATATTATGTGCTCTATAACAGGGCTATCTGGTTTAGATTCAACAATAAATTGTATTGACTCAACAAAAAGTATAGCAATAGCAAATAAAGAGTCAATAATTTGCGCATGGGATTTAATAAATAAAAAATTAAAAAAATATAAAACTAAATTTATACCAGTTGACTCTGAACATTTCTCTATTTGGTCTTTACTTCAAAATGAATCTGTCAAAAGTGTAGAGAAGATTATAATTACAGCATCAGGGGGTCCTTTTTTAAACTATAAATTAAATAAAATAAAAAACGTTAAACCTAAAGAAGCATTTAAACATCCTAATTGGAATATGGGTAAAAAAATTTCAGTTGACTCAGCAACACTGATGAACAAGGTCTTTGAAATAATAGAAGCACAAAGAATATTTAATGTTGATATTGAAAAATTTGAAATACTTATTCATCCAAAGTCATATATTCACTCAATAGTAAAATTTATTAACGGACAAATAAAAATTTTAGCACATGACACTGATATGAAAATTCCAATATTTAATTCTATATATCAAAAAAAAATAAAAAAAATTAATACAAAAAAAATTGATATAAATTTACTTAATGATTTAACATTAAAAAAAGTAAATTTATCAAGATATCCTTCTGTTAAAATATTAAATAAAATAAATAATAATAACACAATGTTTGAAACTGTATTAATATCAGCAAATGATGAGTTAGTTGACCTATATATAAAAAACAAAATTAATTTTTCTGATATAATTAAAAAGTTAAATAAAATTTTAAAATATAAAAAATATTTAAATCTTATTAAGAAAAAACCCAAAAAAATATCTGATATAATAAATTTATCTGAAGAAGTGAGGTTGAAAACAAGAAATCTATGTATACAGTAATTAATAAAATGAAAATATTATTTAAATCACTACTGTTATTATTATTTTTATCAATTTCTGTTTATGCAGAAATAATAAAGAAAATCGAAGTTTCTGGAAATCAAAGAATCTCATCAGAAACAATTAAAGTATTTTCTGGAATTAAAGCTAATGATGAAATTTTTTTAGAAGATTTAAATGAAGTTATTAAAAATTTATATAAAACAAATTATTTTGAAAATGTTAGTTTAAATATTAATAATAATATTTTGAATATTCAAGTAAAGGAAAATCCAATAGTTCAATCTGTAGTAATTGATGGAGTAAAAAATAAAAGAATTCTAAAAGTTTTAAATGAAATAATTGAGTTAAAAGAAAAAACATCATTTGTTAAAAATAAAATTAAAAAAGATGAATCGAAAATTACAAATGTCTTAAGAACAAATGGATTTTACTTCTCTAAAGTTATTTCTAAAATAAAAAAAAATGAAAATAATACTATTGATTTGATATTCGATATAGAATTAGGTGAAAGAGCCCATATTAAAAAAATTTCATTTATTGGTGATAAAAAAATTAAAGATCGAAAGCTGAGAAGTGTTATTGTTTCTGAAGAATCTAAATTTTGGAAATTTATAAGTAGAAAAAAATATTTAGATATTAATAGAATTAAATTAGATGAAAGATTATTATTTAATTATTATAAAAATAAAGGTTTTTATAATGTTTCGATAGAAAGCTCTTCCGCAAAAGTAATTAATGAAAAAAGCTTTGAATTGGTTTTTAATATTAATGCAGGAGAAAAGTTTTATTTTAGAAATTTGGATTTAAAAATACCTAGTGATTATTCTATTAAAAGTTTTAAAAATATAACTGATGTTCAGCAAAAATTAAAAGGTGAAGTATATTCATATAAAAAAATTGAAGAAATCTTAGATGAAATTGATGAAATAGCTTTAAAAAAGGAATTTGAATTTATAAATGCTAAATATTCTGAAAATATAAAAGATGGAAATAAAATAGATTTAGCTATTTCGATTGAAGAAACTGAAAAATTTTATATAGAAAAAATTAATATCTACGGAAATTATATTACAAATGAAAATGTATTAAGAAATTCTCTAATAGTTGATGAGGGTGACGCTTATAATAAAATTTTGGTCAATAAATCCATTAATAATATTAAAGGAAAAAGAATATTTAGTACTGTAAATTATAAACTTAGGGATGGTTCTAGCAAAAAGTTTAAAGAGATTGATATAAATGTAGATGAACAGCCAACGGGTGAAATTTTTGCTGGTGCTGGTACTGGAACTAGCGGATCTACCTTGTCATTAGGAGTTAAGGAAAATAATTATTTAGGAAGTGGTATAAAACTTGATACAAATATAGCATTAAGTGATAAATCTCTATTAGGAAAATTCTCTGTAAATAATCCAAATTTTAATAACTCAGACAAAAGTTTAATAACCAGTATAGAGGCCTCACAAATCGATAGAATGAGTAAATTTGGTTATAAAACTAGCAAAACTGGGTTTGATATAGGAACATCATTTGAGCAGTATGATGATATATATTTTTCACCCTCTATAGAAAGTTACTTGGAAACTTTAAAAACATCATCTTCTGCATCAGAAAGCATGAAGAAGCAGAAAGGAGATTACTTTGATACCAGCTTCAATTATGGTTTAACTTTAAATAAATTAAATCAAAGCTTTCAACCATCATCAGGATATTCTACCTCATTTTATCAATCCATACCATTATATGCTGAAGATTGGAGTTTTAATAATCAAATTAAATATTCTAAATATTACTCACCAAATGAAGCTGCAATAATCTCATTTAGTTTTTTGGCCGCGTCCATAAATTCATTATCTGGAGACGATGTTAGAATTTCTAAAAGAATTCATTTACCCAGCAGAAGAATGAGAGGATTTGAAGCAGGAAAAATTGGCCCAGTGGATGGCGCTGATTTTATAGGAGGTAATTATGCGTCTGCATTAAATTTAGCAACAACATTACCTGGATTATTATCTGAACTTGAAGATGTAGATTTTAGCCTTTTCTTCGATGCAGGAAATGTTTGGGGAGTTGATTATAGTGACTCTATAAGTTCAAATAGTAAAATTAGAAGCTCCACTGGACTAGGAATAGATTGGTTAACACCAATTGGTCCTTTAAGTTTTTCTTTCTCTAAGGCAATCAGCAAAGCTGATTCTGATGTAGAAGAAACATTCAGATTCAACTTAGGTACATCTTTTTAATGAAATATTGTTATTTTTTATTTTTTATTTTATTTTATATAAATAGTTCTTTTGCTCAAGAAAAAACAGTTTATTTAGATGTCAATCTTTTGTTATTAAATTCAGAAGCTGGAATATATATAAACAATGAACTAAAAAAAATTAATGATAAAAATATTGAAGAATATAAAAAAATTGAAAATTCCTTAAAATCTGATGAAGAAAAACTTTTAAAACAAAAAAATATATTAAAACAGAATGAATTTAATGAAAAGGCAAATGTATTAAGAGAAAAATATAAATCATACCAAATATTAAAAAATACTAAAAATGGCAATTTAAAAAAAATAAGAGACGATTCAAGTAAACAAATTTTAAAAGTTGTAAATGATATTTTAGCAGAATATTCTGCGAAAAATAATATTTCATTAATCATAGATAAAAAAAATATAGTAATTGGAAAAACTGAACTAGATATTACAAAAAATATTTTAGATTTATTAAACAATAAAATTAAAAAAGTGGAGTTGAAATAATGACTGATAAATTAAATAAAGATGAAATAGCTGAACTATTGCCACATAGGGAACCTATGCTTTTAATTGATGAGTTAATTAATATTAAAAAACTATTTTCTGCTACAGCAATTGTAAATGTAAAAAAAAATAGTTTTTATGTACAAGGACATTTTCCTGGAAATCCAGTTATGCCGGGAGTTCTTATAGTTGAGGCTTTTGGACAAGCCGCTGCTGCATTGACTGCTGCCGGTATTGATAAAAAAGAATATGAAAATAAATTAGTTTTCCTGATGAATGTTGAAAAAGCTAGATTTAGAAATCCAGTAATACCAGATTGCAAATTAGAATTAAATATTGAAGCTATCAGATCTCATGGAAGAGTTTGGAAATACAAAGGTGAAGCTTTTGTAGATGGAAAAAAAATGGCTGATGCACAGTGGTCAGCAACAATTGTTGATAGGAAATAATTAGCAATAATTCTTGATAAGTAATTACCATAAGTTTTGATATTAACTTATTAATGAATAATCCTTTTTTTAAAAATAAAGGCCCTTTTAAAATTGATAAATTATTGAAGCTTTCTGGAATAAAAAGTTTTACTAATTTAAAAAATATTAAAATTCATGATATTAAAGATTTGTCAACATCTACAACTAAAGATATCACTTTTTTTCACTCAAAAAAATATTTTAATATCGCTTCTAAAACAAACGCTCTTTTTTGCATAACTACTGAAGCTTTAAAAAACTATTTACCCTATAAATGTAATAAAATAGTGGTTGATAATGTTTTAATTGCAACTGCAAAAATTACAAAAATATTTTATCCTGATTCAGTAACTGATGACTTTGATACTACATCTAAAGATATAAATAAAACTTCTTTTAAAAAAAAGGTTAAGTATGGAAAAAATGTCTTAATTGGTAAAAATGTTAAAATAGGAAAAAATTGTTCTATTGGACATAATTCTATTGTAGAAAAAAATGTAGTTATTGGTAATAATTGTTCTATAGGTTCAAATGTAATTTTAAGAAACACTATAGTTAATAATAATGTTCATATTTTGGATGGATGTGTAATTGGAAAAAAAGGTTTTGGTTTTTTTCCAGATAAAAAGGAAAATTTTCGTTATCCTCAAATTGGTGTAGTTATTATTAATGATAATGCTGAAATTGGTTGCGGCTCCACAATTGATCGTGGATCAATGTCTAATACTATAATTGGAAAAAATACTTATTTAGATAATCAAATTCATATCGCACATAATGTTAAAATTGGAGAGAATTGTATAATAGCTGGTCAAGTAGGTTTTGCAGGAAGTGCTACATTAGGAAATCATGTAATGATTGGTGGACAGGCTGGTGTTTCAGGTCATTTGAAAGTTGGCAATAACGTCCAAATTGGCGGTGGAAGTGGTGTAATAAAAGACATACCAGACAATTCCAAAGTAATGGGTTATCCAGCTAAAAATTTAAAAAATTTTATAAGAGAAAATAAATGATACACAAAACAGCAATTGTGGATAGCAAAGCTAAGGTATCAAGTTCAGTTAAAATTGGAGCTTATTCTGTTATTGGTCCCAATGTTGAAATTGGAGACAATACAATAATTCATTCACAGGTAAATATTTCAGGAAATACTAAAATTGGAATTGGCAACAAAATTTATCCGTTTGCAGCAATTGGAAATGATCCGCAAGATTTAAAGTTTGATGGTGAAGAAACCAAACTTGTAATTGGAGATAATAACAAAATTAGAGAATATGTAACTATTCATCCGGGAACAGGAGGAGGTGGAGGTTTAACTAAAATTGGTAACAAATGTTTATTTATGATTTCTTCTCATGTAGCTCATGATTGTAATGTTGGAAACAATGTAATTATAGCTAATAACGTACCATTAGGGGGCCATGTTACTATTGAAGATAATGTAGTCATTGGTGGAAACTCAGCTGTTCAACAATTCACTAGAATAGGACAAATGGCAATGATTGGTGGTATGACTGGTGTTTTACACGATGTAATTCCATATGGCTTATCAATTGGAAACAGAAATTATTTACAAGGACTCAACTTAATTGGTTTAAGAAGAGCTAATTTTGAAAACAAAGATATTTTAGGTCTTACAGAAGCATACAAAGAAATATTTGCTACAAAAAATCTTACAGAAAATTTAAATAAACTTAACGGTGAGTTTAAAGAAAACCCATTAGTAAAAAAGGTTATTGAATTTATAACAAAGGACAAAAAAAGATCTATTTGCACACCTTTTTCAAAGGAGTAAGATGATTGGCTTGATATTTGGAGAGACTAAATTTCCAATTGAAATTTTAAAGAAAGTTAAAAAAAAAAGATTAAGTTATTTAATAATCGATTTATCTAAAGAAAAAAAATTTAAAAAAGATAAAAAGTCTTTTTCAGCATCAATTGGACAATTTGGAAAAATAATTAATATATTAAAAGAAAATAAGTGCAAAAAAGTATTATTTGCAGGAAAAGTTACAAAACCGAATTTTTCTAAACTAAAATTAGATTTAAAAGGTATATATTATTTTCCAAGAATTATTAAAGCATCAAAGTTAGGCGATGCAGCTATACTTAAGGAAATAATTAAAATTTTAAGTGAACAAAATATTAAAACTGTAAATTCTTTAATTTATAATCCTGAACTAACTTTAAAAAAAGGAAATTATTCCAATATAAAACCTAATAAACATGATCACAAAGATATTCAAAAGGCAATTAAAACATTATCAAGATTAGGCAATTATAATTATAGCCAAGGTGTTGTTGTTAGAAATAAAAAAGTTATTCGAATAGAAAGCAAGGGTGGAACTGAACACATGCTTAGAAAATGTAAATCAAAAAAATATAAAAATAATGGAGTATTAGTAAAATTTCCTAAGAAGAAACAGGATTTAAGAATAGATTTACCAACAGTTGGTTTAAATACTTTTAAACAATGTAAGAGTGCAGGGCTTAAAGGAATAGTTATTAAAAATAAACAAAATATTTTTTTAGAAAAAAAAGAATGTATTGACTTTGCAAACAAAAACAAAATATTTATTTTAGTGAAATGAAAAAAATTTTTATTTTAACTGGTGAACCTTCAGGGGATAAATTAGCTTCAAAAGTAATTTCTAAACTTAAAGAAAATCGTTCTGATATTGAGTTTTTAAGCGTAGGTGGATCTCATTTAAATGCACTTGGAATTAAATCAATATATGACCTTAAACAGATAACTTATATTGGATTTACAAGTGTTATTTTTAACATATTTAAAATAAGAAAAAAAATTAGTGAAACCGTAGATAAGATAATAAAATTCAAACCTGATATTTTGTTTAGTGTCGATAGTCCTGATTTTACTCTAAGAGTTGCTGAAAAAGTTAAGAAAATCAATCCTAATATCAAAACAATACATTATGTTGCTCCTCAAGTGTGGGTTTGGAGAGAGAGTAGAGTAAAGAAATTTAAAAAATTTTTAGATCATATTCTTTTATTATTTAATTTTGAAAAGAAATATTTTGATAAAGAAAACATTAAAAATACATTTGTAGGTCATCCTTTACTTGAAAAAAGTTTTAAATCAAAAGCTGATTTATCAAATTTAATTCCTAAAGATAAAAAAATTATATCTATATACGCTGGAAGTAGATCATCTGAAACCAGTATACTTTTACCAATTTTAGTAGATTTTATAAAACTTATGAATGGTAAATTTAATGATTTTTTATTTGTATTTCATGCAACTGAAGAAAATAAAAATTATATTAATAATAATATTAAAACATCAAATTTAGATAATGTTCAGGTAATATCCGAAGAAAATATTAAATCACAAATATTATCAAATTCTGTATTTGCAGTTTCTAAATCTGGTACAGTTTCATTAGAAATTTGTAATGCAAAAATTCCATCACTTATAATTTATAAAATGAACTTTTTAAATTTTTTGATTGTAAAATTCTTAGTAAAAATTAAATACGCTAATATTATTAATATAATTAACAATAAAGAAGTTATTCCAGAACTTATTCAAAATGAATGTAATTCTAAAGAAATTTTTAAATCTGTCGTTTATTTTTTAAAAAATCCTGACCTCATGGATAAACAAATTAATGATTTTACTGATACTTTAAATGAAATTAGATCTAAAACTTCATCCACAGATGAGGCTTCGTCAGTTTTATCAACCTATCTTATTTCCTAATCTTTTTAAGACCTCATCTTTACCAAGTGAATTAATTATATCATAAATTCCAGGACCAAATTTTGAACCTGTTAAAAATATTCTTAGTGGTTGTCCAACACCTTTAAAGTTTGTTTCATTTGTTTTTATGAGGTCATTAATGATTGGCTCCAGGTTTTCTTTGTTTAATTTTTCTATTTTTGAAATATTATTTGAAAATTCAGATACTATTTTTTTTGCTTTATCATCTATTAGTTTAATATCATCTTGATTAATAATAACTTTATCTTGAATTATATATTTAGAATTATTGTATATATCTTCTAAAGTTTTAGCTTTGTTTTTTAGAAATACTAATGATGATTTGATTTTATCTCCTTTTTCATTAGGTATTTTTTCTTTATAAATTTCGCTGTATATTGATAATTGATTGAAAAGCTTATTTTCATCAATGTTTTTAATGTAATGTTCATTCATCGATAATATTCTGCTCATATCAAGCTTTGATGGAGATTTACCTATTCCTTCCAAGTTAAAATGTTTAATGCTTTCTTCTTCAGTAAATATTTCTTTATCTTTAAAAGACCATCCCAATCTTAAAAGATAGTTTCTCAATGCTTCTGGCATTATTCCAATCCTTGAATAATCTTCTAATGTTGATGCTTTATCTCTTTTAGAAAGCTTTTTACCTTCTGTTGTATGTATTAACGGTATATGGGCAAAAGATGGCACCTCCCATTTCATAGCTAAATAAATCTGCATTTGTTTAAATGTATTAATTTTATGGTCATCACCTCTAATTATATGTGTAATATTCATCTCATGGTCATCTACTGATGCAGATAAATTATATGTAGGTGATCCATCATTTCTTAATATAATAAAATCTTCAATAGTATTATTCTCTATTTCAATATCTCCTTGAACCAAATCTTTTAATATAGTCGATCCATCAATTTTACTTTTAAATCTTATGGTTGGTTTGATATCTTTTGGAGCATCAGCTTCTCTTTTATCTCTCCATTTTCTATCATAAATGTAAGGAATTTTTTTTTGTTTTGCCCTATTTTTTTGCTCTTCTATTTCTTCATTTGAACAATAACATTTGTAAGCATAGCCTCTTTTTAATAATTCATTAGCAACTTTAATATGAGAGTCTATTTTTTTTGATTGAATGTATTCATTTCCATCATTTACAATACCTATCCATTTAAGAGATTGTATTATTTGATTTTTATATTCATCTTTTGATCTTTCTTTATCTGTATCTTCAATTCGTAAAAAGAATGAACCTTTTTTATTTTTTGAATACAACCAATTAAACAATGCAGTTCTTACACCGCCTATATGTAAAGGACCAGTCGGAGATGGAGCAAATCTTGTTGCTACTTTTGTCATTAATGATTTTTAGACTATTTTAATGGAAGTTTCTATATAAAGATACCAGAATACCTTGAACTTTTACTCTATCAGGGCCAAAGATTTTAGTTTCGTAATTTCTATTTGCACTTTCAAGAGCAACAGTTTTTCCTTTTCTTCT
The DNA here is from genome assembly GCA_902634305.1 of uncultured Pelagibacteraceae bacterium. Classification (GTDB taxonomy): domain Bacteria; phylum Pseudomonadota; class Alphaproteobacteria; order Pelagibacterales; family Pelagibacteraceae; genus Pelagibacter. The sequence continues at coordinate 69,195 of CACPJJ010000001.1, forward strand.
TAATCTTTTTAACATTGCTTCGTGGTCATCAATTAAAGCGACTACAATTTTTCCGTTCTCTGCAGTATCTGTTTTTTTAATAATTACAGTATCGCCATCGTTTATACCTGCTTCAATCATTGAATCTCCACTTACTTTCAAACCAAAAAATTCACCATTTTTTTCTATGTTTTCAGGCAACGGAATTCTAGCCACTTCATTTTGAATAGCCTCAATGGGGGTTCCGGCTGCAATACTTCCTAGAACCGGAATTTCTGTATCTTTATTTGATGAGTTGCTCTCATCCAATCCACCTTTTATAACGCTTGGAGAAAATGAATTATAAATATCATTTGCTGAGGCTGTTTCAGGAAGTTTTAACACCTCCAAAGCTCTCGCTTTGTGAGCCAACCTTTTGATAAAGCCTCTTTCTTCTAAAGCGCTTATTAATCTATGAATACCTGATTTCGATTTAAGATTTAATGACTGTTTCATTTCCTCATAAGAGGGTGACACACCAGAAGATCTCAACTTCTTGTTGATAAATAAAAGCAAGTTTTTTTGTTTTTTAGTTAGCATAGAACAAATTAAGTACATCTATGTTCTATAAAAGTTCTTCTAAATTAACAACAGGTTAAAACTCAATAAAATAAAGGTTTTTTTAACTATAAAACCGAAAAAATAGAATTTTTATCGAGATTTTTTAAAAGTGATTCACCAATCAAAAAAGTTTTAATATTTGTTTTATTTTTAATTTCCAAAAGTTCCTCTTTATTTTTAATTCCACTCTCAGAAATTAATGGACCACCATGCTTAACGAGAGCACTATGAATATCATAAGTTGTGTTTATTTCAGTTTTTAAAGTTTTAAGGTTTCTATTATTAATACCAATCATAGCATCAGTAAATTTCAAAGCTCGTTTAGCTTCTACAATATTGTGAACTTCAACTATCACTGACATATTTAGTTTTAAAGCTTCTTCATACAAAATGTTTGCAGTTTCGTCAGACACGCCAGCTAATATAATTAATATTGCGTCTGCTCCATAACTTTTTGCTAAATAAACTTGAAATTTATCTACAAAAAAATCTTTACATAATATTGGAAGGTTAATTTTCTGTTTTATTTTACTTATGTGAAGTAAATTTCCTAAAAAAAAATCTTCTTCTGTTAAAACAGATAAACATGTGGCTTTATTTTTATTATATACATCAGCTATATTTATTGGATCATATTTTTTAATTATTAAACCAGCAGATGGACTAGCTTTTTTTATTTCTGCAATAATTGAAATTTTACCATTGTCTTCATTTTTTTTAATTTTGCCTTTGAAGTCAATATAAGAATTATTTTCATCAATTTTTATTTTAAGACTATCAATAGATAATGATTTTTTTAATAAATCTATTTTTTTTTCTTTATTTTTAATAATTTTTTCTAATATATTTTCAGACACTTTGTATATTTTTTAAATGTTTAGAAGTTATTCCTGATAAAATATGTTCTCTTGCTATATTGTATGCATCTTTGAAGTTTGAAAATTTTTCCATAACTATAAGCCCGGCTGCAGCATTTAAGCAAACTGCTTTAGAAAAATCATTATCTTCACCTTCGAATATATTAATAATTTTATTTGCATTAAATTTTGCATCATCACCGACTAAATCTTCAAATTTATTTGCATCTATATTTAATTCGTTTGGATCAATTGTTATTTCAGATATTTTATTATCTTTCAGCTGAACTACATTAGTTTTTGCATATGGAGAAATTTCATCTAATCCATCTTCACTGTTAACAACCCAGGCACATTTAATATTAAGATTATTAAGCGCACTTGCAAAAATTTTTAATAATTTTTTATCAAAAACACCTACAACTTGTTTTTCAACTAGAGCTGGACTACTTAATGGACCAATCATATTAAATATAGTTCTTTTTCCAATTTTTTTTCTAGTAGGTCCTACAAATTTCATTGCATTATGATAATTTGGTGCAAACATAAAACCAAAATAATTTGTATTTATTTGATTTTCTATATCTTTCGGTTCTAAGTTAATATTAATATTCAATGCCTCAAGGACATCGCCAGAACCACATTTTGATGAAACAGCCTTATTACCATGTTTAGCAACCTTGACACCCATACTGGATAATAATAAAGCTGAAGCCGTTGAAATATTCAGTGTATTCATTCCATCACCACCAGTACCACATGTATCAACACAATTTCGAATATTTACTCTCTTTGATTTTTTTCTTAACACATATACGCCACCAGCAATTTCATCAGAAACCTCACCTTTGATTGATAAAAGGGTAAGAAAATCATATATCTCGTCTTCAGTAGCTTCACCATTCATTAATATATTGAAAGCTGATTTACTTTCTTCAAAAGTTAAATCTTGTTTTTTTTTGAGTTTTTCTAAAAATTCTTTCATTAGTTTTTATAATTTAAAAAGTTTTTTAAAATTTTTATCCCAATGGTAGTTTTTATACTTTCTGGATGAAATTGTACTCCATGAATATTATATTTTTTGTGCATAATTCCCATGATTAAGCCATCTTTTGTTTGAGCGGTGACTCTAAGGTTTTTTGATAAAGTTTTTTTATCGATTATCAAACTATGATATCTTGTTGCTTCGAAGCTTTTAGGTAAATTTTTTAGAATACCAGTTCTGAACGATTCAATTTTACTTGTTTTGCCATGCATCAACTTTTTTGCCTGAACAATCCTAGATCCAAAAGCTTGGCCTATAATTTGATGGCCCAAACAAACCCCCAGAATTGGAATTCTTTTATGTAATTTTTTAACAATTCTTAAACAGTTTCCTGATTGATTTGGATTACCAGGGCCTGGTGATATTACTATTTTATTATATTTATTTTTAACTATATCTTTTTCAGTTATTTTATCATTTCTGTAAACTTCAACTTTTGATCTTAATGATGATAGGTAATGATAAAGATTAAAAGTAAAACTGTCGTAGTTGTCAATTAATAATATTTTCATTATTATTCCAAAGATTTTAATAAAGCTTTAGCTTTATTGACTGTTTCATTAAATTCATTTATTGGCTTACTATCAGCAACTATACCAGCTCCAGCTTGCACATAAAATTTTTTATTTTTAGAAACTGCAGTTCTTAAGGCTATACAGGTATCAAAATCACCATTTGCAGAAAAATATCCAATTCCACCGGCATATACTTTTCTTTTTGTGTTTTCTAATTCATCAATAATCTCCATAGCTCTAATTTTTGGAGCACCAGAAACTGTACCAGCAGGAAATCCAGATAAAAGTGTATCAAATTTTGAGAATTTATTATTAAACTTACCAGCTACATTAGAAACAATATGCATAACATGGGAGTATTTTTCAATTACAAATTTTTCTGTAACTTTAACTGTATTAATTTTAGATACTTTTCCCGTGTCATTTCTTCCAAGATCTAAAAGCATCAAATGTTCCGAAAGTTCTTTTTTATCTTTTAATAAGTCTTTTTCAAAATATTTATCTTCTTTTTTATTTTTTCCTCTCGGCCTGGTTCCTGCAATTGGTCGTATTGTTATATTATTGTTTCTCAATCTAACTAAAATTTCAGGACTTGCTCCAATAATTTGGAAATCTTCAAAATTAAAAAAATACATAAAAGGTGAAGGATTATTAATTCTAAGTTTTTTATATATTTCTATTGGATTTTTAGTAAGCTTGGATTCAAACCTTTGGCTTAAAACAACCTGAAAAATATCGCCAATTTTAATGTATTTTTTAGCTTTCAAAACATTTTGAATAAATTTTCTTTTTGAAATATTTGATTTGACTTCAATTTTTTTATTAATTTTAGGTTCAATTATATTTGAGTTATAATTTGATATAAAAATTAAGTTATTAATTTGATTTTCTATTAAATCAAATTTTTTTTTATAATTTCTTATTTTTTCATCAGAAAAACAGTTTTCTATATAATAAATTTTCTGTTTATAGTTATCGTGAACTATTAATGTTTTTGGTCTTAAAATTCTTGCATCAGGTATTCTAAGATCGTCATGACATGAATTTGGTATATTCTCAATATATCTAATTACATCATATGAAAAATATCCCGATAATAAAGAACTTATTGGTGGGAGACCTTTTGGAATTTTGAATTTAAAATTTTCAATTAAGCTTTCAATATTTTTTTTCGGATTACCCTTTATTTTAATTCTTTTATTTCCATTATATATATAGCAATTATTATTATTAAATTCCCAGATTTTATCAGGATTTCTTCCAAAAATTGTATATCTTCCTTTGATTACTCCTTTTTCAACCGATTCAAATACAAAACTATTTTTTTCATTTAAAAAATTATTAATTAAATTATTAATTTCATTTAGGCCATTTGTCCTCGCAGAATAATATATAATTTGATTTAAATTTTTTTTGTGGATACTGGTAAATTTTTTAAGATCGACATTTAACATTATTTATCTAAAATAATTTTTCATTCTTTCAAGAGTTTTTTCATTTACTTCAATTTTATATTTTTCATTTAATAAAATATCATATGAATTATAGAGATTATCTCTTAAATTTATATTTGTTTGATCGGTAAACATTTTATTTTCTTTATTATTTTTATTTAAATTATTTTCATAAATATTTTTTATTTTGACTATATACACGTTATTATTATCATCTGATATTAATGAAAAACTATTTAATCCTAAAGAATAAATAATCTTAACCGAATCCAAAGTGAAATTAGTTGTATCTTTAATTGAACTAATTTTTAAATTTTTTATTGATCCCTCAGATAAATTAGAAAAGTCAAGTTGTGTAAATTCTTTTTTTTGTATTTTAGTTAACAGTTCTTTGTGTACCTCGTATTTACTTATTTCAAATAAGTCATTTTTTACCATTTCGTAGTAATCTTTATTTCCTAGACTTGGTAAAATCTTTTTTAAATTTTTAATTTCGTATAATAGGAAGAAATCATTTTTGTCCAGTAAACCACGAACTTTATTATTTCTTTCTTTATAAATTTCATTTAATAAAGGCTCGTTATTGTCTCCAGGATAATATTCTTCAAATGTTTTAACCTTTAAGTTATATTTTTTAGATATTTCATTAATATCATTGTTATTTGCTATTAAATCATCAATATCATCAATTTTTGAAAAAAAATTTTCAGTAAATTCAGTTTCTCCACTTAAGATTTCAGGTGTTAACTTTATTATTGAAATATCTGTTTTTTCTACTAAAAATTTTTCTTTATTATCATCGATATGTTTTTTTAAATCGTCCAGATCAATTTCATTTTTATTTATATATATTGATTTTAAATCAATATAATCAATTTCTACTCTTTTAAATTGCTCTTTGTATGTTTTATTAACTAAAAAAAAAGGCGATTTAATTCCTCCACTTATATATGTAAACAGTTTTTTTTTTAATTCGTTATTTCTAACATTCTCTTCAAATTCTACAGAAGAAATATTTTTTTCTAATAAAAACTTTTCATATTTTGTTCTCGAAAAATTATTATTTTCATTGAGAAAAGATTCTTGCTTTTTAATTTTTTTTGCAAGTATTAGATCTGAAAAAGAGAAATTTAGTTTATTTATCTCTAAATCAATAAGCGAAATTGAAACTAGTTGAGTTAAAAGTTGCTCTAGAATATTATTGTTAATATTTTCTTTTATAACATCTGTACTAATCTTTGAGTTATTAACAAAATCTGCAAAATCTTGTGTTGAAACATTGTGATTATTTATTTTTGCAATACTGTTTGTATTACCACCGCTAAAAACACTTCCCATTCCCCAAAAAACAAATGGAATTATTATTATACCTACCAGAACACCAGCTAGCTTGCCTTTTGAAAAATTTCTTAGTTTATTTAACATTTAGTTTTAATTTTATTGATCTATAAAAAACAAACCTATAAATTAAATTTAAGTTAATGACAAATAATATGTTTTTTATTGCTAATTGGAAAATGTTTGGTGATTTAAAGTCAATAAATTCTACCAAAAAGGTGATTAAATTTTCTAAAAATAAAAAATACAAAAGAGCACAAATTATATACTGCCCTCCATATACGTTATTAGATAAGTTTTTAAAAATAACAAAAAATAGTAAAATTAAAATAGGTGCTCAAAATTGTCATCAATCACAATTTCCAGGACCATATACTGGTTCTATAAACGCTAGTTTAATAAAATCTATTGGCGCAAAATATGTAATAATAGGTCATTCTGAAAATAGAGTTTCTGGTGACACTAACCATATTATAAATCTAAAAGTTAAATCTGCTATTAAAAATAATTTAAATATTATTTTTTGTATTGGTGAAACTCTTAGTGAAAAAAAAAATAAAAAAACTAATTCAGTTTTAAAATCCCAAATACTTCAAGGTTTAAAAAATGTAAAAAATAATAAAAATATTATTTTTGCCTATGAACCAGTTTGGTCAATTGGAACTGGAATAATCCCAAAAAATGAAAATCTTAAAAAACAAATTTCTTTAATTAAAAAAATGATTAATAAACACTATAAATTAAAAAATCCGAAAATAATCTATGGGGGATCAGTAAGTACAAAAAATATTGCTGAATTAAAAAAAATTAGTTCAATTAACGGTTTTTTGATAGGTGGTGCATCTCAAAATTCAAAGAATTTTATTGATATCATAAAAAAAACTATTAATTAAGCATCATGGAAAATATATTATTAATTTTAAACATTATACTTGCTTTTTTGCTTGTTATATTTGTACTTTTTCAAAAATCTGAAGGTGGTGCTCTAGGAATAGGTGTATCTCAAGATAATTTTATGTTTTCTAGATCAGCAGGTAATTTTTTTACAAAAGCTACAGCAATTATAGCAACATTATTCATATTCTGCAGCCTTGCATTAACTATAGTTTCAAGAGGCGATCTAACCCCAACGACGTCAGTTTTAGATAAAATTGAAGAAAATTCAGACGAAGCACCTAAAATTCCTGAAAATAATAATTAGTACTTTCCATTTTAAAATATACAAGCTATAAGATAATTCCATGGCGCGATATATATTCGTAACTGGCGGCGTGGTTTCATCATTAGGTAAGGGATTGTCATCTGCTTCATTAGCTTATCTTTTAAAATCACAAGGTTATAAAGTCAGAATTAGAAAAATGGATCCATACTTAAATGTTGACCCTGGTACAATGAGTCCTTTTCAACATGGAGAAGTTTTTGTAACTGACGATGGTGCTGAGACAGATTTAGATCTTGGTCATTATGAAAGATTTACAAATATTTCAGCAAGAAAGTCTGATAATATTACAACAGGAAAAATTTACAGTGATATAATTAAAAAAGAACGTAAAGGTAAATATTTAGGAAAAACAGTTCAAGTTATCCCACATGTAACAGACAGAATAAGAGAATTTATAAAGGGCGATATTACAAATGAAGATTTCGTTATCTGTGAAATAGGAGGTACTGTTGGGGATATAGAAAGTCTACCTTTTGTTGAAGCAATAAGGCAATTTTCCAATGAGGTTGGAAGAAATAAAAGTTTATTTATTCATTTGACTTTTGTACCATTTTTAAAATCATCTGATGAAATTAAAACAAAGCCAACTCAACATTCTGTTAAGGAATTAAGAAGCCTTGGTATTCAACCAAATATTATTATTTGCAGATCACAAAAATCTATACCATTGGACCAAAGAAAAAAAATATCACTATTTTGCAATGTTTCAATTGAAAATGTAATAGAAACAGTCGATGTAAGAACAATCTATGAGGCACCAATAAGCTTCTATAACGAGAAATTGGACAAACAAGTTTTAAAATATTTTAAATTAAAACCAAGAAAAAAAGTTAATTTATTACCTTGGAAAAAAATCACTGAAACTGTTTTAAATACAAAGAGAACAGTAAATATTGCAATAATAGGAAAATATGTAAATTTGAAAGATGCCTACAAATCATTAGATGAAGCTCTAATTCATGGTGGAATTTATAACAATATCAAAGTTAATTTAATTAGAATTGAATCTGACAAATTAAAACCTAGTCAAATTAAAAAACTTTTAAAAAATGTGTCTGGTATATTAATACCAGGTGGATTTGGCAAAAGAGGCACTGAAGGAAAAATATCGGCCATTAATTATGCTAGAAAAAATAAAATTCCTTTTTTAGGCATTTGCTTTGGCATGCAAATGGCAGTAATTGAATTTGCAAGAAATGCTTTAAAAATTAAAAATGCAGGATCCAGTGAATTAGATAAAAAATGCAACCCTGTTGTTGGACTATTAAATGAATGGAACAAAAATGGAAAAAAAATGTTAGGCACAAATGAAAACCTTGGTGGCACTATGCGTTTGGGATTATATGAAGCTAAATTAAGACATAATTCATTGATAGAAAGTATTTATAATTCAAAATCTATATTTGAAAGGCATAGACATAGATACGAAGTTAATAATAATTTGAGAAATAAGTTTGAAAATAAAGGAATGATTTTTTCTGGAATGTCGCCGGATGATAATTTGCCTGAGATTATTGAACTCAAGAACCACCCATGGTTTATAGGCGTTCAATACCATCCTGAATTTAGATCTAGACCTTTGTCCCCACATCCTTTATTCTCATCTTTTATCAAGGCAGCAAAACTCTATTAATGTTAAATAAGATAGTTAAATGTAATAATTTTGAGATATCTAATAATAAAAAAATATCTTTAATTTCTGGGCCATGTCAACTCGAAAGTGAACAACATGCGATGGATATGGCGGGAAAAATTAAAGAGATTGCAGCAAAATTTGAAATTGGATTTATATATAAAACTTCATTTGATAAAGCTAATAGAACTAGTCTTAAAGGTCAAAGAGGTGCGGGCCTAGAAGCTTCATTACCAGTTTTTGATAAAATTAGAAAAGAACTAAATATCCCAGTATTAACAGACGTCCATAATGTAGAGCAATGTTCAGTTGTATCAAAACATGTTGATGTATTACAAATTCCGGCGTTTTTATGTAGGCAAACCGATTTATTAATCGCTGCAGCTAAAACTAAAAAAATAATTAATGTTAAAAAAGGTCAATTTTTAGCGCCATGGGATATGGTAAATGTAACAAAAAAAATTTCTGAATCTGGAAATGAAAATATTCTTGTAACTGAAAGAGGAGCCAGTTTTGGTTATAATACTTTAGTCTCTGATATGAGATCAATACCTATAATGGCAAAAAATGGGTACCCAATAGTTTTTGATGGAACTCATTCCGTCCAACAGCCCGGTGGTCTGGGTGAAAAAAGTGGAGGTCAAAGGGAATTTGTTGAATATTTGTCTAGAGCAGCTACAGCTGTAGGTGTAGCTTGCATTTTTTTAGAAACACACCAAGATCCAGATAATGCACCTTCAGACGGACCAAATATGGTTCCTCTAAATAGTTTAGAAAATTTACTCTCTCAAATAGTTGATATAGACAACTTAATTAAAAAATAATAGATGAGCAAAATAACCAAAGTCATAGCTAGACAAGTTTACGATAGCAGAGGAAACCCTACAATTGAAGCAGAAGTTTTTGCAAATAATATGAGAGCAAGAGCTATTTGCCCTTCAGGTGCTTCAACAGGTTCTCATGAAGCATATGAAAAAAGAGATACATCAAACAAAAAATACTTAGGAAAAAGTGTTTTAAAATCTGTTGAATTAGTTAATAAAATTATTTCAAAAAAATTAAAAAATCAAAATATACATAATCAAGAGAAAATCGATCATATTTTAATTATGACCGATGGAACCAAACAAAAAAAGAAATTTGGAGCGAATTCATTACTAGCTGTTTCTATGGCAGTTAAAAAATTATCAGCAAGAATTAGAAAAATTCCTCTTTATAAAACCTTTTTAGTTAAGAAAAATTTTAAATTACCATTTCCACTAATGAATGTAATTAATGGAGGAGCACATGCAAATAATGGTCTTAGAATACAAGAATTTATGATTAGACCAGATAAAGCCAGATCTATAACTGAGGCAATAAGAATGTGCTTTTTAGTAATTAATAAATTAAAAATTATAATTAAACAAAATGGAGATTCAACATCGGTGGGAGATGAGGGTGGTTTTGCACCAATGATAAATGACAATGAAGAAGCATTAAAGTTAATAGTAAAGTCAATTCAAAAAGCTGGATTTAAAAATGGGATAGACTTCTCAATCTGTTTAGATGTTGCTGCAAATGAACTTTATAAAAATAAAAAATACTCAATTCATTCTAAAAAATTTATAACTATTGATGAGACTATAAACAAATACCTTAAATTAATCAAAAAATATAAAATTAAATCAATTGAAGATCCTTTTGCTGAAGACGATTGGTTATCATGGAATAAATTTATGAAAAAAATTACCAATAAAACTCAAATTGTTGGTGACGATTTATACGTAACCAATCTAGAAAGATTAAAAATAGGTTTTTTAAATAAATCTTCTAATTCCATATTAATAAAACTTAATCAAATAGGAACTGTAACTGAAACATTGGAGGTTATTAAGTTTGCACAATTAATTGGTTTTAACACTATAATATCTCATAGATCAGGAGAGAGTGAAGATACCTTTATTTCAGATTTAGCAGTAGGAACAAACTCGAATCAAATAAAAACTGGATCTTTAGCACGCTCTGAGAGAGTAGCTAAATATAATCAACTGATAAGAATTGAGGAGAAACTTGGAAAATTTGCAAAAATGAATAAAATTACATAATGCTTGTAAATATAAAAAAAAATTATTTTACTTTAATATTTACTATTTTATTTCTTTATTTTTTTTTTAATCTTCTAGATGGTGAAAGAGGATTAATTTCATATTTTGAAAAAAAAACTATTTTGGAAAAATTAGATGACGAAAAAAATGAAATATCAAACAGAATTAATGAACTAGAATTTAAAAATTCACTTTTAACTGATAATTTAGATTTAGATTATATAGAAATTTTAATTCGAGAAAAGTTTTTATTTGGAAAAGAAGGTGAAAAAATCTATTTAATAAAAAGCAATGAAAATTAGACATCCTGAAAAAATTAACAAACCTATTAATCCAATTAAAAAAAAACCAAATTGGATTAAATCAAAACTTACCAATAGCCAAGAATTCTTTTTAACAAAAAGTATAGTTAATCAGCATAAATTAAAAACTGTTTGCCAAGAAGCAAACTGCCCAAATATAACTGAATGCTGGAGCAAAAGGCACGCAACCTTTCTGATTATGGGAGACACATGTACTAGAGCATGTGCATTTTGTGATGTTATTACTGGAAAACCAAAGCCATTAGATACACTAGAACCACTAAAAATTGCTTCTGCTATTAAAAAATTAAATTTAAAGCATGCTGTAATTACTTCTGTTGATAGGGATGATCTTATCGACGGTGGAGCTAAGCATTTTTATGAAGTTATAAAAGAAACAAGAAAACAAAATCCTCAAACAACCATAGAAGTTTTAACTCCTGATTTTTTAAGAAAAGCAAATGCATATAAAAAAGTTGTTGAAGCTAAACCTGATGTATTTAATCATAATATTGAAACAGTTCCTGGCCTTTATAGACAAGTTAGACCAGGATCTAGATATTTTGCTTCACTTGAACTTCTAAAAAATACAAAAAAAATTGATAAAAATATTTTTACAAAATCTGGTTTAATGGTTGGATTGGGTGAAAATAAGGATGAAATTCTTCAAGTAATGGATGATCTAAGAGTTGCCGAAGTTGATTTTTTAACAATAGGACAGTACTTACAACCTTCCGTTAAACATCATCCTCTTCATAGATATTATGCTCCTGATGAATTTGATGAATTAAAAAATATTGCAATATCAAAAGGTTTTTTATTAGTATCTTCATCACCACTTACAAGATCTTCATATCATGCTGATGAAGATTTTGCTGTGCTTCAAAAAAATAGATTAAATCAAACTAATGCCCAAAGCATCAGTTAAAAGATCAATTGAATGTAAAAAAGAACAGTTAATTGATCTTGTTCTTGATATAGAAAAATATCCTCAATTTGTTCCTTTTTGCTTAGGTTCAAAAATTTATGAAAAAAAAGAAAAAGGTGATTTATTATTAATTATTGCAGATTTAACAATTGGAAAAGGTCTTTTTAAAGATACTTATAAAAGTAATGTAAAATTTAATAAAAAAAATGACTCAATTTATGTAACTAATCTTGATGGTCCATTAAAACATTTAGAAAATAAATGGCATTTTAGAGAAAATAATAAAATTACAGATGTTTCCTTTGATGTTGATTTTGAACTAAAAAACCATTTTTTAAATATTGTTATGACAAAATCTTTCCAATTTGGTTTAGATAAAATTGCTGATGCTTTTCAAAAAAGAGCAGAGAAATTATTTAGCAAAACCTAAAATTAAATTTAAAGCTTTATTTACTGTAGCCTTTTGAATTAAAATTCTTTTATTACTTTTAAAGTAGTTTTTTTTTACTAAAATTTTACTACCCTTTTTAATACCTATATAGACTAAACCAATAGGTTTTTCTTTAGTTCCACCTCTTGGTCCAGCAATCCCAGTTATTGATACAGAAACATGAGTTTTACTAATTTTGCTTAAATTTTTAACCATAGCTAAACAAGTTTCATAACTTACAGCGCCATGTTTGATTATTATTCTTTTAGGAACTTTAAGAATATTAATTTTAGCTTGATTTGAATATGTAACTAAACCAAGAGTAAATATCTTAGAAGAACCATTTATTGATGTAATAGAGCTTGAAAGCAAGCCTCCAGTACAAGATTCTGCAAAAGATATTTTTAACCTTTTTTTACTTAATAATTTCACAACTTTTTGAGAAATTTTTTTCATGAAGTAATTACCATATATAAAACAAGTACAGCTACAACATACAATCCTGCACAAACATCATCCATAATAACACCAAAACTATTCTTAAAGTTTTTATCATAGTAGCTAACCGGATAGGGTTTGGTTATGTCAAAAATTCTAAATAGAATAAACATAATAAAATAAAAGGTTAGTATTTGACTCGTTTCTTTATCACCTATATGAGCAATTTCATAAAGACAAATAGGAATAGATTGACCAATAAATTCATCTATAACAACTTCTTTAGGATCTTTGTTGTCTAGGTCTTTTATAAATATATTTACTGCATAAAGTGAAACTAAAAATATAATGATAACCCCAATTAAAATAATGTTTGGCGAAAGATTTATTATATGGAATAAAAAAAATAAAAATATTATTGTTGCCAAAGAAGCATAACTACCTGGTATTTTTTTTAATTTTCCTATACCTATTAATGTAACAAACAAAAAAATTAATTTATTCATATTTACTAATCGAGATTATAGATTCACAGGCAATAGCATTTTCTTTTCCTATTATACCTAATTTTTCTACAGTTTTTCCTTTAAGATTAATAATATTTTTATTTATATTCATTAACTTAGATAAAGAATTTATAATTTTATTCCTATATTTTGAAACTTTTGGTCTTTCGCAAATTAAATTAATATCTAGGTTATTAATATAATAATTATTATTTATTAAATTAAAAATAATAGGTTTTAACATTTTTGGAGATCTTATATTTTTAAATTTACTTTTATTACTTGGATATAACGAACCAATATCTTTTTTTCTAAGAGCACCAAGTAATGCATCAATAATACAATGAAGAATAACATCACCATCTGAGTGTCCTTTTAGACCTGAGTGAAAAGGAATTTTGATACCACCTAAATATAATTTTTTGTTTTGGATTAATTTATGTATGTCGAATCCAATACCATAAAATGTTTTAATTTCATTTTTGAGAAGATCTATTTTTTTTGTTATTTTTATATTTTTTTCATCCCCTTTAATAAATTTTACTTTTTTATTATTATTTAAAAATAATGCAGATTCATCAGATACAGACATTTTATTTCTTTTTGACAAATTATATAAAATTTTATAATCAAAACATTGAGGTGTTTGTGTTAGAAGTACTTGCTGTCTTTTTAAATTAATTACTTTTTTTTTATAAATGTATTTGGTTGAATTATTTGTATTTATATAAGGCACTACTGCTTTATTACTTTTTAAATTTTTATTTAAATTATTTAGTAGTTTAATAGAAAAATTTGGTCTTGCAGCATCATGGATAAATACATTTTTTATTTTCTTATTTTTTAAATACTTTAAAGCTTCAAAAGATGAATCAGATCTTTCTTTTCCACCTTTAATTACTTTAACATTGGGTATTTTAATTTGTTTATTTGAGACAAGAATTATTTTTTTAAATAGCTTTGATTTTTTTGCTTTTTCAATCGAATGCATAAATAAGGGCTTATTTTTATACTTAATGAACTGTTTTTTTTCTTTAGGATTAAAACGTTTACCTTTACCTGCTGCAAGTAGTATAAAACAATTATTCATGTATTATTTTTTCTAATTTATATATATTTTTAATTTATGCTAAGTTTTATAAAAAGACATATATTTATAATTTTAATATTTATTTTCACTTTATCTGTAACTTTTTTAACATTTTTAACATTTATAGGAAAAAGCTTCATTTTAATTAATGAGAATAATTTAAATTATATTTTATATGTAAATATAGGCTTATTATTATTTTTTTTTGTTATTATATTTAGTGAAATTTCAAGCTCAATTAAAAATAATATAAATGTGAGAGGCTCTATAGCTAACAGAAAATACATAGTTTTTTTTTCCCTGTTTACCTTAATACCCTCGTTACTCATTTCTATATTTTCTTTATTTTTATTTTCATTTGCTTTAGAGAAATATTTCGACAATAAAATAACACTAGCTGTAAATAATTCATATGAATTGGCAAAAAATTATATAGATGAGAAAAGAAATAAAATTGAGTCAGATATAATTCTTGTTTCCTTTGACTTAAATAAAAATGTTCAAATTTTTCAAAATAATATAAGTTCACTACAAAATTTTTTAGATACACAAAGATATTTAAGAAATATTGATCAAATACATATAATAGATAAAGATCAAAATATATTAATCTCATCATCAAATTCAGAATATGTTCCAGTAGAACAAAAAGCTATAAATATGGTTTTAAATGATGATAAGCCATTAAAGATAATTAATGCATTTGAAAGTAAATCTGCGGCAATAATTAAAATTCCCTCTATTGATAATGCATTTTTATATGTAGTTAAATTTCTTGATCAAGATATTTCAAATTATTTAAAAGAATCACAGGAGGCTATAAATTTCTATTATACAGTTGAAGATCAAAGAACAGGAATTAAGTTTTCATTTGCACTTATATATATTATTATTGTTGCTCTTCTATTATTCTTATCTATTACTATTGCAATAAAATTTTCTTCAAGGTTTTTTATATCAATTAATAATTTAATATCTGCGTCCAAAGAAATAGGTTATGGAAACTTAAATACAAAAGTTCCCAATATTATTGCAGATAAGGAAATTGAGTTATTAAATAAAAATTTTAATTCAATGATAATTCAACTAAAGGAACAACAAGAAAAACTTGTTATTTCTGAAAGACATGAGGCTTGGGAACATGTAGCTAGAAAACTTGCTCATGAAATTAAAAATCCTCTTACACCTATTCAGTTAACAATTGATAATTTAAAATCTAAATATGAAAAATATATAGATAGTTCAGATAAAGAGAAATACAGCAAAAATTTAAATATGATTTTATCGCAAATCAAGCAAATCGAAAATCTTGTGAATGAATTTTCTGATTTTGCCAGAATGCCAAAACCTATGTTTACGATTAACAATTTAGTTAGCTTGGTAAATTCCAATATTGATCTACTAAAAAAAACGGATCAAACAATTAATATTAATCTTTTATTTTCTAAAAATGATGATTTAAATCTATCTTGTGACTATGAACAGATAAGTCGTGTTATTTTTAATTTAATTAAAAATTCTATAGAAAGTATACAAGAAAAAGCTTTAAAAATAGGTGATTTTAATAAAAAGATTAGTATAGAAATAAAAAGGATAAACAACTATATAGCTATTAATATATTTGATAATGGTATTGGGTTCTCAAAAAAAGTTACAAGAGAAACTATAAAACCTTATTATACAACTAAGAAAAAGGGAACTGGATTAGGATTGTCAATAGTAAATAAAGTTATTAATGACCACAATGGAACAATTGAATTTAAATCTGATTCTATAGGAACTAATATAATTATAAATTTACCAATTAAATAATAAATAAAAAAAATGTCCGCTGAAATTTTAATAATCGATGATAATTCTGACATAAGAGAAATACTTAATGATTTGATCATTGAAGCTGGTTATTCTACTAGGCTCGCAGCAAATTATAATCAAGCGCTTACCGAAATAGATAAAAAACTACCCGATGTTGCAATTATTGATGTTAAATTAGACAAAGGTGACAATGATGGAATTGAGCTTTTAAATCATATTAAAAATAAAAATGTCAATGTTCCTGTAATAATTATTTCTGGCCATGCAAATATAGATATGGCAATTAAATCACTGAAATCTGGAGCATTTGAATTTATACAAAAACCTTTTGACAAAGAAAGGTTAATGAATTTTATAAGGAGAGCAGTTGAAAACTTAAACCTAAAAAAACAAAATGAAAATTTAGAAAGCAAATTATATCATACATTCGATTTAATTGGAAAAAGTCAAAATATATTATCTATTAAAGATCAAATTGAAAAAGTTTCAACTTCAGAGAGCAGAGTATTTATTTCAGGTCCAACTGGATCTGGAAAAGAACTTGTTGCTAGAAAAATTTACAGAAAGTCAAAAAGAAATAATGGTGCATTTATTATATTAAATGGAGCACTTTTAGATTCAGATAAATATGAAGTTGAGCTGTTAGGTGAAGAAAAAAATGATGGTTCAATAGTTTATGGTGCTCTTGAAAAAGCAACTGGTGGAATTTTGTTAATTGATGAAATAACAGAAATACCACTAGATACACAATCAAAAATTTTAAGAATTCTTATTGATCAAAAATTTAAAAGAATAAACGGATCACATGATATCAAAGTAGATGTGAGAATTTTTTCATCTACAAGTAAGGATATTAAAAAAGAAATTAATAATGGAAATTTTAGAGAAGATTTGTTTCATAGATTAAATGTATTTAACATAACAATTGATCCGTTAAGTAAAAGGATAGAAGATATTCCATTACTAAGTGAATATTTTGTAGATAATATTTGTAGTAACTATAGTATAAAACCTTTCAAACTGCAGGATAACAATTATCTATTAAATTATAATTGGCCTGGAAATGTTAGAGAATTAAGAAATCTAATTGAAAGAGTTACAATACTTTCTCAAGGAAAAAATGAAGATAGTATACTAAATATAATTAAGGAATCTTTAACTCAAAATGAAAATGATAAATTTTCTATTAGCAAAACCCTTGATTATACATTGAGGGAAGCTAGAGAAAATTTTGAAAAAGAATATCTGATAACTCAATTAAAAAAATTCTCAGGAAATATATCTAAAACAGCACGTTTTGTTGGTATGGAAAGGTCTGCTTTACACAGAAAACTTAAAATGCTCGGTGTTAAAGATTTAAATTAATGAATATAATTATTTGTGGAGCAGGTAGAGTAGGTTTTACTATTGCAAAATTACTCTCTGAACAAAATCACTCAATTACCATGATAGATCAATCAAGTGAGGATATTCAGAAGATTAACGATGCTCTCGATGTAAAGGCTATAGTTGGTAAAGCAACGTCACCAACTATACTTGAAAGTGCCAATTCTAAAGACGCAGATATGATTATTGCAGTAACGAAAAACGACGAAATAAATATGATGATTTGTCAAATTGCATATTCATTATTTAAAATACCAAAGAAAATTGCAAGGATAAGGGCACAAGATTATTTAAACCCAAAATTTTCAAAATTATATAATAAAGAAAATTTACCTATTGACGTAATAATCTCTCCCGAGATAGAAATTGCAAATTCTATACAACGAAAATTAGAGTCCCCAGGTGCTTTAGATAATGTACCTTTTGCAGAAAATAAAATTAAACTTTTGGAAATTTTAATTGAAGATTCGTGTCCAATATCTGAAATTAAACTTAATGAATTAACAAAAAAATTCCCAAAATTAAATGCAAATATTCTTGGAGTTATAAGAGATGAGAAATTTATTTTTCTTAAAAAAAATGACGTAATGAAAAAAGGTGATAAAGCCTACGTAATAATTAATTCTCAACAAATGAAAGAAACACTTTTTGCATTTGGACATGATGAAAAAATTTCAAATAAAATTTTAATAATTGGAGGAGGGAACATAGGTTTCAATCTTGCCAAAAACATTGAAAATAGCTTTGAAGATGCAAGATTAAAAATTATTGAAAAAGATAAAAATAGGGCTGAGCACATTGCAAATGAATTAAATAATACAATAGTTATTAATGGAAATGGACTAGATGAAGATATTTTAGCTGAAGTTAATTTAGAAGATGTTGAAACTGTAATTGCTTTAACAAATGATGATGAAGATAATTTAATGGTAAGTGTTCTTGTTGAAAAATTTTCTAAAGATAAAAAAACTATGGCTTTAATAAATAAGCCAAATTATTCGTTATTACAATCATCATTAAAAATAGATGATCTTATAGACCCACGTATGACAACTGTATCTAGTATATTAAAACATGTTCATAAGGGAACTATTGAAAATGCATACACAATATTGAATGGTGATTACGAAGTAATTGAAGCTGAAATCATTGAAACTTCTGAGCTTATTAATAAAGAATTGAAAAATTGTGAACTTCCAGACGAAATTAGAATTGGTGCAGTGTTAAGAGAAAATGAAATTATAATTCCAAGATCAAGTTTTGTTTTTAAAAAACAAGATACAGTAGTTTTTTTAACTAAGAGGGATCAGTTACCGTTAGTTGAAAGCATGTTCAGATTAAGCTAAGTATAAAAATATGAATCGATTAATCCTAAATTATTTAGGTGCTTTTTTTATTTTATTATCAATTTTATCTTTTTTTAATATAATTTATTCTTATTATTTTAATTTATATTTAAACATCGATACTTATTTTTACACATTTTTAATTTCATTTATAATTGGGATGGCATCATTAATTAAAAATAAAATTGAAGTTAAAATCACCATCTATACAAAGATTTTTGTAGTAATTATCGGTTATTTATCAATACCTTTAATTATTTCAATTCCATATTATTTTAGCATATACAATCTATCTTTCATAAACAGTTATTTTGAATCGATGTCAGGATTTTCATCTACTGGATTTACAGTTTTTGAAAATATAAAACATCTAGACCAAAGTTTAATTTTGTGGAGATCAACATCACAATGGATTGGTGGTATTTATTTTTTATTTTCTATATTACTTTTAATTGATATTTTTGATAATAATTTAAAAAAATCATTAACCAATTTTATATCATTCAATTATTCTGAAACATTCAAACAATCATCCAAAATTTTTTTATTATATCTAGTTTTAACATTTTTTTTATTTATTTTATTGAAATTAATTAATGTTAGAACTTTTGATGCCTTTAATCTTGCAATGACAGTAATTTCTTCAGGAGGTTTTTTACCAGTAAATGATATTCAAAATATTATCAATACTAATTTTAAAGAAATATTTTTTTCTTTCTTAATGCTTTTCTCATTTTTCAGTTTATTTTTAATTTATAATATCTTTTTTTTAAAACAAAGAAGTATTAATTTTTTTGCTGAAGATATTTATCTATTTTTTTATTTTTTATTTTTGTTAATTATTTTTTTCATTTTTTTTAATTTTGATTATAATTTTTCTACAATTCTTTTTTCTTTAACCAGCAGCATGTCTAATATAGGTATTTCTTTTAATGATTCTCCTTCTAATTTATGGTTTATATTTTTGATAATAGTAATAATTGGTGGTTCTTTTTTCTCTACCAGTTCTGGAATAAGATTTTTAAAAATTTATTTTTTATTTAGACACTCATTGAATGAAATATTATCCTATTCAAAACCTAACAACATATTTGTTAACAAATTCCATCTAATATCATCAAGCATTGAACAAAAGGACATTAATAAATATTTTTTATCAGTTTTGATATTTATAATTTCACTATTTGTTGTCACATGTTTACTTTCTATTCTTGGTATAAATTTTGAAGAGTCATTTAAATTAGGAATTTTAACCCTAATGAATACAGTTAATTCTTCAATGTATGATTTAAATAATTTTGATTTTATGGGTTTAAATTCTTTATCAAAAATAGTCATGATTATATTTATGGTTATTGGTAGAGTTGAACTGTTAACTATTCTAATAATTGTTAAAAAATTTATTTTTAAAAGTTAAATTTATATTATATAAGACCTTACAATGCGCCCTTAGCTCAGCTGGATAGAGCATCGGTTTTCTAAACCGAGGGTCGGAGGTTCGAATCCTCCAGGGCGCGCCATTTTTACCTATCTAATAAGCTTTTTTTAATATTGATGATATCTCTTGTTTCTGCTTTACTTAGGTTAATTCAAATTCAATTTGAATTATTTGTTAACAAATAAATAAACAAGAGGAATAAATAATGTTTAAATTAATAAAACAATTGACTTCTTTTATAGCAATGGTTGCAGTGCTTTTTGCATTTTCAACAGAAGCTATGGCAAAGAAATCAAAAACACTTAAAAACACTCAGAAAAAAGGTTTTGTAAGATGTGGTGTTTCTCAAGGTCTACCAGGATTTTCTAATGCTGATGCTGCAGGAAATTGGACTGGTGTTGACGTTGATGTATGTAGAGCAGTTGCTGCTGCAGTATTAGGTGATGCGAACAAAGTTAAGTTCACTCCACTAAGTGCTAAAGAAAGATTTACAGCTCTAACATCTGGTGAGATTGATATCTTATCAAGAAATACTACTTGGACACTTTCTAGAGATGCTGACATAGGTCTTACTTTCGTAGGAGTTAACTTTTATGATGGTCAAGGATTCATGGTTAGAAAAAATTCAGGATATTCATCAGTGAATGATTTTAAAGATGGTATTTCTGCATGTACTAACCTAGGAACAACAACTGAGCTTAACATGAGAGACTTCTTTAATTCAAAAGGAATTTCTTACGAGCCAGTAACATTCGAAAAAGCGGATGAAGTTGTTGCTGCTTATGATGCTGGAAGATGTGATACTTACACTACTGATAAATCTGGATTAGCTGCTCAAAGAATTAAATTGAGTGCTCCAGATGACCACATAGTTTTACCTGAAACTATTTCAAAAGAGCCTTTAGGCCCTGTTGTTAGACAAGGTGATTCTGTATGGGAAGATATCGTAAGATGGTCTTTGAACGTAATGATCGAAGCTGAAGAATACGGTGTTAATTCTGCAAATGCAGATTCTATGAAAACTTCTGACAATCCAGCAGTTAAAAGACTAGTTGGAGCAGAAGGTGAATTAGGTGCTGCTTTTGGTTTAGATAACGAGTGGAGTTTAAGAATTATCAAACAAGTTGGTAACTATGGTGAAAGTTATAAGAGAAATATAGCTGACACTGGTATTTTGCCTGACAGAGGTCCAAATGAATTATGGACAAAAGGCGGAATTCTTTACGTACCACCTGCAAGATAATTTTTATCTAATAATCATTAAAAAGGGCTAGATTTTTCTAGCCCTTTTTTTATAGTACCTCATATTTAATTTATGAATTTTAAGCTAAACAAGATAATCCCACAATTAGCAACATTATTATCAGTAATTTTGGTCTTTGGTTTTTTAACTTATAACGCACAAGTTAATATGGATAATAGGGGGATTGAGTTTGGTTTTGGTTTTTTAACTCAAGAATCTTCCTTTGATGTTCAATTTTCATTAATCGATTATGACGGATCACATTCTTACGCTAGAGCATATTTAGTAGGATTGTTAAATACTCTTTTAGTTGCTTTTATAGGAATTATATTATCAACAATTCTAGGAGTAATAGTTGGTATAGCTCGTCTTTCACCAAACTATTTAATTGAAAGAACAGCAGCCTGGTATGTAGAATTTTTTAGAAATATTCCTTTATTATTACAGATATTTTTTTGGTACTTTGCTGCTCTTAGAGCATTACCTTTGCCACAAGATACAGAACCAATGTTTGGAGTTTTTTTCTTAACAATTAAAGGTCTGTTTGTTCCTAGATTTGTTTGGGAAAACTTAGATATATTTTTTTATTCAATAATTGCGACAATAATTTCTATTATAGTAATTAGAAACTATGCAAGAAAATTACAAGAAAATGAAGGAAAACAACTACCAGTATTTTATATTTCAATAGGCTTATTTGTAATTTTACCATTATTAACTTTTTTAGTTGGTGGTGTTTCATTAAACTTTTCAATTCCTGAATTGGAACAAATGTCAAATACATCGTTTAAATACAAAGGTGGACTTGGAATACCTCCAGAACTTATAGCTTTGACATTAGCTTTAGGTCTATATACAGCAACATTTATAGCAGAATGTGTTAGAGCCGGAATACAAGGTATTAGCAAAGGACAAAAAGAAGCCGCTGCGTCTATTGGTTTAACTCCTAGGCAAATTTTAAAATTAGTTGTTATGCCTCAAGCTTTAAGAATTATAATTCCACCTACTACAAACCAATATTTAAATTTAACAAAAAATTCTTCGCTTGCAGCAGCTATAGCTTACCCAGATTTAGTTTTAATTTTTGCAGGTACAGCTTTAATGCAAACAGGAAGAGCTATTGAAATAGTTTCTATAACGATGCTTACGTATTTATCAATAAGTTTATCAATTTCAGTTTTAATGAATTGGTATAATAAAAAAATAGCAATTAAAGAAAAATAATGAATAAGTTAAACTTTTTAAGACCTGATATTGAAAATCTAAATACTTATTTGTATTCAGGTATTTTTTTAATTTCTATTGCTATTCTAGATGTTAGTTTAAGTTCCTTTTTCAATACTAATATTACATCATTTTTACCAAATTTTATTAGCTTCTTATTGCCTTTAATTTTAGGAACAATTGGCTTGCATTTTATTAGAATTGAGTTTTCAGGTATTAAAAAATTGGATTTATTAAATAAAAATATTAATACAAATACATTTAATGCAGTTTTAACATTACTAATTATTTTTGCGATTATTAAATCAATCCCGCCATTCCTTAGTTGGTTCATTATTGATGCAACTATATCGGGAGATACAAAAGAAGCTTGCACAGGCACAGGTGCTTGTTGGACGTATATAAAAATTTGGTTAAATAGATTTATTTATGGAATGTATCCAAATGAACTTCAATGGAGAATAAATTTATCTTTTATTGCTTTAATAGGATTAGCATTTGTTGGTTTAATTCCTTCAGAAAAAATTAAGAAATTTTTAACTTTGTATTATGTAGTAATTTATCCAATTATAGCTTTTGTATTGATTTACTATTTAATCTCAGGAGGTGCTTTTGGTCTAGAGTGGGTTGAAACTGGTGCTTGGGGTGGTTTATCTTTAACTTTCATAGTTTCATTTTTCTGTTTAATTTTTTGCTTTCCTGTTGGAATGTTCCTAGCTCTCGGAAGAAGATCTGATTTACCAACTGTTAGATATATTTCAGTTGGATTTATAGAATTTTGGAGAGGCGTGCCTCTAATTACAGTTTTATTTATGTCATCTGTAATGTTTCCAATGTTTTTACCGGAAGACTTTTTCATGGACAAATTAGTAAGAGTAATTATTGCTATTTCTTTATTTGAAGCAGCTTATGTTGCTGAAGTGATACGAGGTGGATTACAAGCACTACCTCGTGGTCAGTATGATGCAGCAAAATCTTTGGGAATGGGCTATTGGAAAATGCATATTTTTGTTATTTTACCACAAGCTTTAAAACTAGTAATTCCTGGTATAGCTAATACCTTTTTAGCTTTAGTTAAAGATACACCATTAATATTTGTTGTAGGGTTATTAGAAATAGTTGGAATGTTAAATTTAGCTAAAACTAATCCTAAATGGCTAGGTTATGCAATGGAAGGTTATGTTTTTGCTGCAATAATTTTCTGGATTATTTGTTATGCAATGAGTAAATATAGCTACAATTTAGAAATAAAATATAAAACTGATAGATAAAAATGTCTGATCCAATAATTAAAATAGAAAGTATGAATAAATGGTTTGGAGATTTTCAAGTTTTAAAAGATATTGATTTAGAAGTAGAAAAAAATAAAAAAATTGTTGTTTGTGGACCTTCGGGATCTGGAAAATCGACTCTTATAAGATGTATAAACAGATTAGAGGAACATCAAAAGGGCACAATCATAGTTGACGGAACTGAACTTACAGAAAATACAAAAAATATTGAAGCAATAAGAGCAGAAGTCGGCATGGTATTTCAACAATTTAATTTATTTCCGCATCTATCTATTTTAGATAACTGCACATTAGCACCGATATGGGTAAAAAAAATGCCTAAAAAAGAAGCAGAAGAACTTGCAATGAAACAGTTAGAACAAGTTCAAATAGCTGACCAAGCTCAAAAATTTCCTGGACAATTATCAGGTGGACAGCAACAAAGATGCGCAATTGCAAGAGCTTTATGTATGGAGCCTAAAATCATGTTATTTGATGAACCAACATCAGCACTTGATCCAGAAATGATTAAAGAAGTCCTTGATGCAATGGTAAATTTAGCCAAAGCTGGGATGACAATGATTGTAGTAACTCATGAAATGGGTTTTGCTAAAGAAGTAGCGGATGAAGTCATATTTATGGACGAAGGCATGATAGTAGAAAAAGCAGAAACTAAAGAGTTTTTTGCCAACCCAAAAAGTGACAGAACTAAACTGTTTTTAAGTCAAATATTGTAACCTTTATCAATTATTAGTTATATATATTAGATATTTATTGTCTTGACACAAAATCAAAATATTCAGTTTTTAGTAAAAAAAAATAAATTTTACTATTGAAGTAAGTTTCAAAAGCTTGTTGAATTGTGCTTATAAAAAATATTTAAGAGGGGTCTTAATGGAAGAAAATTTCAATAAACATCTGGGTAACAAGTTGAAACTTAGAAGGTTAGCGTTAGGTTTAACACAAACTAAAGTAGCGAAAGCAATAAACGTTACTTTTCAACAAATACAAAAATATGAAAAAGGAACAAATGGAGTTAGCTCGATAAGATTACTGCAACTCTCAAATTATTTAAAAGTTCCAATTAATTATTTTTTTGAAGATTTTTCACAGTATTTAGTTAATTTAGAGAAATCTAAAGAAGGTCATATGAATGTTAATTATAATTTTTTAGTTAAATTGTATTCAGAACTTACAAACGAACAAAAAATTAAATTTAATAAATCAGTTGAATCTGTAGCAAGTACTATATCAAAAGCAGTTTAATTTTTGGCTCCTCGGGCAGGACTCGAACCTGCGACCAATTGATTAACAGTCAACTGCTCTACCAACTGAGCTACCGAGGAATATAAAAACTTGAACTTACTTTTTTTCAAAATTAAAACAAGATTTATTTTGGAGGCCACGCCCAGAATCGAACTGGGATACAAGGATTTGCAATCCTCTGCGTAACCATTCCGCCACGTGGCCATTTAATTTAATATTAAATTAATTTGAACGTATTTGTATATAAAATATTTACAATTAGTCTATTAAATAAGCTACTAAAATTATTGTTAATTCATATTATTAAATTATAAACTTAAAATATCATGAGTTTAGATAAATATATACATTCAGATGTAGAGGATAAAATTTACTCATATTGGGAAAAAAACAATTTATTTAAACCCAAAAAAAATAAGAAAAGATTCTCAATAGTTATTCCACCACCAAATGTAACTGGTAGTCTACATATGGGTCATGCCTTAAATAACTCAATACAAGATTTGCTCACACGGTATTATAGGATGAATAATTATGAAACCCTGTGGCAACCAGGAACTGATCATGCTGGTATTGCCACTCAGGCATTAGTAGAGAAAAAGTTAAATACTGAGAATATTAAAAAGAATGATTTGGGTAGAGAAAAGTTCATCGAAAAAGTATGGGAATGGAAAAATCAGTATGGTGACATAATTATTAATCAGCTTAAAAAATTAGGATGTTCATGTGATTGGTCAAGAAACGCTTTTACAATGGATGAAAATTTATCAAAAGCAGTTATCAAAGTTTTTGTAGATCTTCATAAAAAAAAATTAATTTATAAAGCTGAAAAATTAGTAAATTGGGACACAGTATTAAAAACAGCTATATCTGATTTAGAGGTTGATCAAAGAGAAGTTAATTCTAAAATTTATTATATTAGATACCCAATAGATGGAACAAGTGAATATATAACTATAGCAACTACTAGACCTGAAACTATGCTTGGAGATACAGCTGTTGCTGTAAACCCTAAAGACAAGAGATATAAAAAGTATGTTAATAAAATTGTTACAATTCCAATTGTTGGTAGAAAAGTTAAAATCATCGAAGATGATTATGCAGATCCAGAACAGGGAACTGGAGCACTAAAAATTACACCCGCTCATGACTTCAATGATTATGATGTTGGTAAAAGAAATAAATTAGAAATTATTAATATTTTTACCGAAGATGGAAAAGTTAATAATAATGCAATTTCATCATACGTAGGTTTAGATAGATTTGAAGCTAGAAAAAAAATATTAAATGAACTTAAAGAAAAAGATTATTTTGTTAAGGAAGAAAATATTAAAAATAAAGTTCCATATGGAGATAGATCAAATTCTATAATTGAACCTTTTTTAACAGAACAATGGTTTGCAGATGCAAAGAAATTATCAATTAAAGCAAAAAAAATAGTTAAAAATAAAAAGACAAACTTTTTTCCTGAGAACTGGTCAAAAACTTATTTTCAATGGATGAACAATATTGAACCATGGTGTATCTCTAGACAATTATGGTGGGGACACCAAATACCAGCATGGTATGGACCAGATAAAAAAACTTTTGTTGAACTAAATGAAAGTGATGCAAAAAAATCAGCAAAAAAATATTATAAAAAAGATGTAAAACTTGTAAGAGATAATGATGTACTTGATACATGGTTTTCATCTGGTCTTTGGCCTTTTGCAACACTTGGTTGGCCAAACAAAAATGAATACTTAAAAAAGTTTTATCCAACAACAGTTCTTGTAACAGGATTTGATATAATTTTCTTTTGGGTAGCTAGAATGATGATGTTTGGTATGGAATTTTTAAATAAAGAACCATTTAAAGATATTTATGTTCATGCTTTAGTTCGTGATGAAAAGGGGCAGAAGATGTCCAAGTCAAAAGGTAATGTAATAGATCCACTTGATTTAATTCAAAAATATAGTGCGGACGCTTTAAGATTTACTTTATTATCTATGGCTTCACCTGGTACTGATGTTAAACTTTCTGAAGATAGGGTTAAAGGATATAGGAATTTTTTAAACAAACTATGGAATGCAAATAATTTTTTAATACAAAACAAATGTAATTTAAAAAATGCAAAAAAACTTCCAAAATTAAAAGTTAATATCAATAAATGGATATATTTTGAGCTTTTAGAAACATCTAATTTAATAAAGAAAAATATAGAAGATTATAGATTTGATGAAGCAGCTAAGAATGCTTATCATTTTGCATGGCATAAATATTGCGATTGGTACCTAGAATTATCAAAAACAATTCTTTTTTCGGATAATTTAAAAGCTAAAAATGAAGTTAAAGAGGTATCTGCATTTGTATTTAGAGAAATACTTATTATGCTTCATCCATTTATACCATTTGTTACTGAGAAAATATGGCTAACAAATAAATTTGATAACAAAAATAAGAATTTTTTAATGTTATCTAACTGGATCTCAGGTAAATCTAAAAAAGATAGTGATCACAAACAAGTTCAGCAGATAATTGATATTATTTCTGAGATAAGATCTTTTAAAAATGAGCTTAACGTAAGTCCTGGCTCATTTATTGATGTATCTATTAATTCTATTAAAAAAAATAATCAAAATTTCATGATTAATAATGAAATTATTATTAAAAAATTAGGCAGAATTAATAATTTCTATAAAAAAGATCAAAATAAACCTGCTGCGTCCTTAATTATATCTGGAGACCTATTTAAAATTTATTTTGATGAAAATGTTGATTTAAATGCTATTAAAGAAAACTTATTGAAAAGACAAAATAAATACCAAGAGGAAATGGATAAAATATCACAAAGACTAAGCAATAAAGGCTTTGTTCAAAGAGCACCAAAAGATATTGTTCAGCAAGAAAAAACTAATTATAGTAATTTAAAGAATGATATTAAAAAAATTTCTTTAACTATTGAAAGCCTTTAATGAAAAAATTTAATAAAAAAAAGTTACCTAGTAGACATACTTCTTTAGGGCCTGATAAAGCTCCTCAAAGATCATTCTATTATGCTATGAACTTAACTGAAAAAGATGTTGCAAAACCATTTGTTGGTGTTGTTTCAACTTGGAATGAGGCAGCTCCTTGTAATATTGCTTTAATGAGGCAAGCTCAGTCAGTTAAAAAGGGCGTACAATCTGCAGGTGGTACTCCAAGAGAATTTTGTACAATTACAGTAACTGATGGTATCGCAATGGGTCATGAAGGAATGAAATCTTCGTTAATTTCAAGAGATGTAATTGCAGATTCAACTGAATTAACAGTTAGAGGACATTGTTATGATGCACTAGTTGGTGTTGCTGGCTGTGATAAATCTTTACCAGGTTTAATGATGGCAATGGTAAGGTTAAATGTTCCTAGTGTTTTTATATACGGAGGATCAATTTTACCAGGAAGATTAAATGGTAAAGATATAACTGTTGTAGATGTTTTTGAAGGAGTTGGAAAGTATTCTTCAGGAAAAATATCAGAACACGCACTAAGAAAAATAGAATTAAAAGCATGTCCAACAGCGGGTGCTTGTGGTGGTCAGTTTACTGCTAATACAATGGCATGTGTATCAGAAGCAATGGGATTAGCTTTACCTTATTCTGCTGGAACTCCAGCTCCATTTAATAGAAGAGATAAATACGCTTTAGCAAGTGGAAAAGCCGTAATGAATTTATTAGCAAAAAATATTAGACCAAGAGATATTGTAACAAAAAAAGCATTAGAAAATGCTGCAACAATTGTTGCTGCAACAGGAGGATCAACAAATGCGGCTTTACACTTACCAGCTATTGCAAATGAAATTGGTATTAAATTTGATTTAATGGATGTTGCTAGAATATTTAAAAGAACCCCTTATCTTGCAGATTTAAAACCTGGTGGAAAATATGTAGCAAAGGATATGTGGAAAGCAGGCGGTGTTCCTATGTTGCTTAAAACTTTAATGGATGGTGGATATATTCACGGTAATTGCATGACAGTTACAGGCAAAACCATGAAAGAGAATTTAAAAAACGTTAAGTTTAATTCTAAGCAAAAAGTGATGAGAAAATATAATAATCCTTTATCTAAAGATGGAGGCGTTGTCGGAATGAAAGGAAACTTAGCTCCAGAAGGTGCAATTGTTAAAGTTGCAGGTTTAAAAAGATTGCAATTTACTGGAAGAGCAAGATGTTTTGATACTGAAGAAGCAGCTTACAAAGCTGTTAAGAATAGAAAATATAAAGACGGTGATATTATAATTATTAGATACGAAGGACCAAAAGGTGGACCTGGTATGAGAGAAATGCTTCAAACAACTGGAGCAATTTACGGTCAAGGTAAAGGAGAAAAAGTTGCACTTATAACAGATGGAAGATTTTCTGGGGCTACAAGAGGTTTTTGTATTGGACATGTTGGACCAGAAGCATCTGTAGGTGGGCCAATAGCTTTACTAAGAAACGGAGATATAATTGATTTAGATGCGAAGAAGGGGACAATTAATGTTCGTTTATCTAAAAAAGAATTAGCAAAAAGAAGAAAGAGATGGAAACCAAAGAAAATTAACTTTGGAAATGGAACACTTTGGAAATATGCGCAAACCGTAGGACCGGCTTATTTAGGTGCACCAACTCATCCAGGTGGTAAAAACGAAGTAAAAACTTACGCAGATATTTAATGAAAATAAGACCTGTAATTCTTTGCGGGGGTGCTGGAACAAGACTTTGGCCTAAGCAAAAAAAACATCAAGCAAAGCAATTTATAAACTTTGGTAATTGGACTTTGTTAGGCAAAACTCTGGAGAGAGTAAAAGCTTCTATATTTGATGCTCCAATTATAAGCACAAATGCAAAATATTTAAGACAAGTTAAACAACATCTTAAAAAGCACAAAATAAGAAAATATAAAATAGTTTTAGAACCAGCAAAAAGAAATACAGCACCAGCTATTTTAAGTACTGCATTAATTAAAGATATTCCAAACGAACAACCTTTAATGTTTTTGGCTGCTGATCATTTGATAGAGAAGGTTGGATTATTTAATAAAGCTATCAAAAAAAATCAAAAGAAACTCACTCAAAATAATATCTTTATATTTGGGATTAAACCCACAATGCCTTCAAGTGAATTTGGTTATTTTTTAACAAAAAATACCAAAGTAACTAGATTTATAGAAAAACCAAAAGAGTCTAAAGCTAAACAAATAATAAGTAAAAAGGGTTATTGGAATTCTGGAATGTTTTATTTGAGAAAAGATTCAATAATTAATAATTTCAAGAAATACCAACCAAATATTTACCGAAACTGTAATAAAGCTGTAACAAAAGCAAAATATAAAAGTAATGTGTATTATTTAAACAAACAAGCATTTACTAAAGCAACAGCTAAGTCTTTCGACTATGCAATATTAGAAAAAACTAAAGATATAAACGCTATAAAATTAGATATTCCTTGGTCTGATTTAGGATCTTGGAAAGAAATCTGTAAAATGTATGGAAGAAACAAAAGAAAATACTTTAAAAAGAAAAATGTATTCCACAGACCTTGGGGTAGTTATGTTAATTTATTTAATGGCAAGGAATTCTTAATTAAAGAATTATACGTAAAACCTAAAGGTATATTAAGTCTTCAGAAACATCATCATAGAGCTGAACACTGGGTAGTTACTCATGGTAAACCTAAAATTACTTTAAATAAGAAATATTTTACAATGAAACCTGATGAAACTATCTTTATTCCTCTAGGTGCAGTTCATCGAATAGAAAATCCATATAAAAAACCAGTAAAAATTATTGAAGCACAAGTTGGATCTATACTAAAAGAAACGGATATCGTCAGATATCAAGATGTTTATGGTAGAGTTAAATAGATTATGGATCTTTTAACAATTCTTTTGTTAATCATAATTGCTGTTTTATTATTCTTTTTACTTAAAAAAGAAAGAGTTCTTGGAATAAATGAAGATAATAAAAAAACTGATGATAATGTTAAAATAATTGAAAACAAGGATTATAGAAATAATATCTATAAACTGTTAGATTATATTCCAGAACGAATTATAATTTTAAATAAATCAAAAGAAATTATATTTAGTAATAAATCTGCAAATTCAACTTTTCAAACAAAATTAAATAACAATATTAGCGGATATTTAAGAAACCCAGATTTATTAAATTCAATCGAAAAATCATTTAAAGGTGAAAATTTAGGAGATTTAGAAATAGAAGTTAAAAATCCATCTGTTCTTAGAATGAATATAACCATCTATGTCGATGATAAAAATTTGTTTTTTGATCAAACATCTTGCTTGCTTTTTATTAGAGATTTAACAGAATTTTATAAATTTCAGCAGTTAAAGTCAGACTTTGTTGCCAATGTTTCACATGAACTTAGAACGCCACTTCAATCAATTAAAATGGGACTAGAAACATTTGATAATAGCAATGATTTAAAAAAGAACTCAGAAGTTGCTAATTTATTACCTGTAATGATATCTCAATCAGAAAGAATGGAAAATTTAATCAGAGATTTACTATCACTTTCAAAAATTGAACTTCAAGAACATATTAGACCTACACATGAAATAGATTTAAATGAAGTAATCAATTATGTGATTAAGACATATGATAAAATTGTTAGTAAAAATAATATTAAATTAAATTTTGAAAAAACAGATAATTTAAAAATAATTGGAGATCGTGATAAGCTAATTGAAATCTTCACAAATTTGATTGATAACTCGATAAAATATAGTGATAAGAGTAAAGAGATCAAAATTTCCACTAAAAAGGAGGGTGACTTTAATGTTGTCTCAGTATCTGACACAGGGATAGGAATACCCAAAGAATCACTTCATAGAATTACCGAGCGTTTTTTTACAGTAGATCCAAGCAAAAGCAGGAGTGTTGGTGGAACAGGACTTGGACTTGCAATTGTTAAGCATTTGGTATCTCAGCATAGAGCTGAGATGGACATTGATAGTGTTGAAAATAAAGGAACTACTATCAGCGTTAAATTCAATTCAATTTAATTCAACTAAAAAGTTAGTGTTTGTAATAAAACTTTAACCTTTCTTTAATAAAATTTTTAAATATTAGATTTATTTATTTGGAAAAACAAATCTAAATAGGAGAAATATGAATAGATTATTTAAAACGTTATTAGGTTTTCTTTTAGTAATTACATTTACAACAACTAGTTACTCAAGAGATCAAATTAAAATTGTTGGATCTTCTACAGTTTACCCATATGCAACAGTTGTTGCTGAAAAATTCGGTAAAAGTGGAAAATTCAAAACACCAGTAATTGAAAGTACCGGAACTGGTGGTGGAATGAAATTGTTCTGCGCAGGTGTTGGAGCAAACCATCCAGATATAACTAATGCTTCAAGAGCAATAAAATCTAAAGAAAAAGCTTTATGTGAAAAAAATGGAGTTTCTGAAATTATAGAAATCGTAGTTGGTAATGATGGTATTTCATTTGCTCACTCAGTTAATGCACCAGATGCTGACTTTACTAAAGAACAACTTTGGAGAGCTTTAGCAGCTAAAGTTGATATTGATGGCAAACTTGTCGAAAATCCATATAAAAAATGGAGTGATATAGACTCAAGTCTTCCAAGTAAAAAAATTGAGATTTTAATTGCACCTCCTACTTCAGGAACAAGAGATGCATGGAATTCTTTAGTTATGGGCAAAGGTTGTACGAGCACTGCTAAGTCAATTTATGAAGCTGACGGTAAGAAAGCTAAAAAAGAATGTGCTAAAATGAGAGAAGATGGTTATGCGGTTGAGGCGGGCGAAAATGATACTTTAATAGTGCAAAAACTTGCGTCAAATCCTGATGCATTTGGTTTCTTTGGTTATAGTTATTTAGTAGCTAACAAAGATAAAATCAAAGCTTCTTCTGTAAATGGTGTCCAACCATCATTAGAAGGCATTCAGGACTACTCTTACCCAATAGCAAGACCTTTATTTTTTTACGTTAAAAAGGCTCATATAGGTGTAATACCAGGTATCGAAGAATACCTTAAAGAGTTTACTTCAAAAAAATCAATGGGTATGAGAGGTTACTTAGCTGAAATAGGATTAGTTCCTTTAGCGTCAGACAAATACAAAGTGACTAGAACAGCTGCATTAGATTTAAACATTATAAAATTAAATTAATTCTTAATTTAACCCCTTTAAAAGGCCAGTTTTTACTGGCCTTTTTTTTATTCAATTAATAATTTAGTTTGTAACAATTTTGTAACATAATAAAGATAACAATCTGAGCGAATGAACTTCGTTCTAATATTCTTAATTACCATATTTTCATTATCTTTGTTTTTCTATGGTAGATCAAAAACTAAAAGTATTTCCATTGAAAAAAATATTAAATTAAAGGCTCTTCCTAAGTTTTACGGGTATTATCTCGTTCTTTGGTGTTCAATACCAGCATTAGTATTTCTATTAGTTTGGTCTTTATTTGAACCAATAATAATCAAAACTATAATAATAGAAACAGCAGCAAATCAAGGTGCTATTTTTGATGATAAAAATGAAGCAAATTTAATATATGAAAAAATCAAAGCAATCCATTTAGGGACTTACTTTGGAGACATTGATTCAATATTAAAAGAAAGTGCACTTTCATATGCAAAATTTATAAATCTTTTTACAAATTCAAAAGTAGTATTAATTTTTGGAATAATTATATCTTCAGTTATTTATGCACTTAATAAAATAAAAAATAATAACAAGGCAAGAGACGATGTTGAAAGAATTCTAAAAGGTTTGTTATTTGTTTCTTCATTAATAGCTATACTTACAACTTTAGGAATAATTTTTTCATTACTTTTTGAGAGTATTAAATTTTTTTCTGTTATTAATGTTTTTGATTATTTATTTGGTACTAATTGGAGCCCTCAAAGAGCATTTGTAAGAGATGCTTCATCAATTACTGCAGAAGAATATGAGGATTTAAAAGATGCATTTGGTTTTATACCATTAATAGCAGGCACTTCCTTTATTGCATTTATAGCAATGTTAGTTGCTGTTCCTGTGGGATTATTTTCTGGAATATATATGGCCGAATATGCTTCAAGCAAAGTAAGAAAATTTTCAAAACCTATTATTGAAATTTTAGCTGGAATACCAACGGTTGTTTATGGATTTTTTGCTGCCTTAACTGTTGGTCCTTTCTTTAGACAATTCGGCGAGAGCTTAGGGTTAACAGTCTCATCAGAAAGCGCATTAGCTGCAGGATTGATCATGGGGATAATGATTATTCCTTATGTATCATCATTATCTGATGATGTGATTAACTCCGTTCCACAATCATTAAGAGACGGCTCATATGCAGTTGGAGCAACAAAATCTGAAACAATTAAACAAGTTGTAATACCAGCAGCCTTACCAGGCATAATAGGCTCTGTATTACTTGCTGTATCAAGAGCAATTGGAGAAACAATGATAGTTGTAATGGCCGCTGGTTTAGCTGCAAACCTTACTATTAATCCACTTGAATCAACAACAACAATTACTACACAAATTGTTATGATTTTGGTTGGTGACCAAGAGTTTGATAGTCCAAAAACACAATCTGCTTTTGCTTTGGGTCTTACTTTGTTCATTGCAACACTAATTTTAAATTACATCGCTCAAAGAGCTGTTAAAAAATATAGAGAGAAATATGACTAAAGAAGAAAGATTAAAAAAAAGACATAAGGCTGAAAAAAGATTCAGATTTTATGGAGTAGTTTCCATTTTAGTTGCTTTATTATTTGTTTTAATCCTAGTTCAAAATATTTTTTCTAAAGGTAGTTCCGCATTTAAGAAAACAGTAATAAATGTTGAAATTTTCTTTGATCAAGAATTGCTCGAGATCAAAAATGGTGCTTCTGAAAATGAGATAATTGAAGCTGATTTCTATGATGTAGCTATAGAAAGTTTAATAAAAGCTTATCCTACGAAAAACCTAAAAGAAGAAAATCAATTATTAAAACTATTTAGTGGAGATGCAGAATTTGAAATTAAACAAGCTTTTTTAGATAACAATAATTTAATAGGAAAAAAAATTAATTTAAATATTACAGCTTCAGATGATATTGACCAATTGCATAAAGGTAACTATCCAAGAGATCTTCCTGAGGATAGAAGAAGAATTTCTGATTTTCAATTAGTGATTTATGACTTTCTAGTAGAAAATGATAAGATTGGTAAAAACTTTAATAATTACTTTTTCAAAAATGGAGATTCAAGAGATCCAGAACTAGCGGGCATAGGAGGTGCACTAGTAGGATCATTCTATAGTATATTGATTTGTTTATTGCTAGCTTTCCCAGTTGCAGTGTTGGCATCAATATATTTAGAGGAATTTGCACCCAAAAATAAAATTACTGATTTTATAGAAATTAATATTAATAATTTGGCTGCTGTACCATCCATTGTCTATGGTTTACTTGCTCTACAAATATTATTAGCGACAATACAATTACCTCGTTCTACACCGTTAGTTGCGGGTATTACATTAGCATTAATGACATTACCAAGAATTATCATACCATGCAGAGCATCATTAAAAGCTGTTCCACCATCTATACGTGAAGGTGCATTAGCTGTAGGTGCTTCAAAATTTCAGTCTGTATTTCATCATGTCGTACCATTAGCATTACCTGGAACATTATCAGGAACAATTATTGGATTAGCACAAGCATTAGGAGAAACTGCTCCTTTAATTTTGATTGGAATGGTTGCCTTTGTTGTTGATATACCATCAAGCCCTGTAGATCCTTCATCTTCTTTACCAGTTCAAGTTTATTTATGGTCAGAGTCTGCTGAAAGAGGATTTGTTGAAAAAACTTCCGCAACAATTATGATGTTATTGAGTTTTTTAATAGTAATGAATTTTTTAGCAGTATATTTGAGACAAAAATTTGAGAAGAGATGGAACTAAATGAATAATATAAAAATTAAATCAAAAAATTTAAATGTTTACTATGGTGAAAAGCAGGCTTTATATGATGTTAATTTAGATTTAAATGAAAAAGAAGTAACAGCATTAATTGGTCCATCTGGATGTGGAAAATCTACTTTTATCAGATGCATTAATAGAATGAATGATGTCATAGATATTTGCAAAGTTACAGGAAATATTGAGATGGATGGTATAGAAATCAATGATAAAGATTTAGACGTTGTATCCTTAAGAGAAAGAGTTGGAATGGTTTTTCAAAAACCCAACCCATTTCCAAAAAGTATTTATGATAATGTTTCTTATGGACCAAAAATTCATGGAAAAGGTGAAAGTAAAAATGAATTAGACGAGATTGTTGAGCATAGTTTAAAAAAAGCTGCATTGTGGGAAGAAGTAAAAGACAGACTTGAAGAGCCTGGCACAAGTTTGTCAGGTGGTCAACAACAAAGACTTTGTATAGCAAGAGCTATATCTGTAAACCCAGAAGTAATTTTAATGGATGAACCTTGTTCAGCTTTGGATCCAATTGCAACAGCTAAAATAGAAGAATTAATTGATGAATTGAAAAAAACATATACAATAGTCATAGTTACGCACTCTATGGCTCAAGCAGTAAGAGTTTCTCAAAAAACTGGATTCTTTCATTTGGGAAAACTAATTGAGGTAGGAAAAACAGAGAAAATTTTTAAGAATCCTGACAATAAAATGACACAAGATTATATTACAGGTAGATTTGGATAAATTATGAGCAATGAACATACAGTTAAATCATACGAAGAAGAACTTCAGTTTCTTAAAGATTCTTTAATTAATATGGGGAGCTTAACAGAGTCACAATTAACTGACTCAATGGATGCAATAATTAAAGTTGACAAAGATTCAATTGATAAAATTATAAAAAGTGATGAAAAAATAAATAAATTTAGATCAAAAATTGACTCTCAAATAATGAACTTATTAGTAAAAAGAGCGCCAATGGCTATTGACTTGAGAGAAACTATAAGCTCATTAAAAATTTCGCAAGATTTAGAAAGAATTGGAGACTTGTCAAAAAGTAATGCAAAAAAAGTTAAACCTTTGCCTTTAGATTTACCTGATGAATTACTTGGAAATTTAAAAAGATTAGGCGAATTAGTTATAAAACAACTAAATGATGTGCTCGATAGTTATGTTAACAAAAATTATAATAAAGCAAAAGACGTATGGGAAAAAGATGAACAAGTAGATGATCTAACTTATATAGCAATGGAAAGTGTAATAGACTTCCTTTCTAAAGATAAAAAGAACTTAGATTTTTCTACCCACTTAATATTTGCAACAAAAAATTTAGAAAGAGCTGGAGATCACGTAACAAATATAGCAGAAACAGTATGTTATTTAATTAAAGGTGAATATCTAAAAGGCAGTAGGCCAAAAGGCAAAGTAGTTCAAGACAACTAATGACAGGTAAAATATTTATTATTGAAGATGAACCTTCAATAATCCAATTAGTTCAACATAATTTAGAAAAAGAAGGTTTTGTTGTATCTTCGTCATTAAATGGTAATGAAGGATTAAAAGAACTAAAAAAATTCCAACCTAATTTACTTTTACTAGACTGGATGCTTCCAGATTTATCGGGGATTGATGTATGTAAAAATATAAGAAGAGATAATATTTTTAGAAACTTACCAATTATAATGCTTACAGCCAAAGGAGAAGAGGAGGATAAAATTAAAGGATTAGATAGTGGAGTTGATGATTACATAACTAAGCCTTTCAGTTTTAATGAGTTATTATCAAGAATAAAAGCAGTATTAAGAAGATCAGATCCTAAAATTGTTTCCGACCTTTTAGAATTTGAAGATTTAAAATTAGATAGAGTAGAAAAACGTGTTTTTAGAGATAAACAAGAGTTAAAACTAGGACCGACAGAATTCAGGTTATTAGAGTTTTTCTTACTTAACCCCAAAAGAGTTTTTTCAAGAGATCAAATATTAGAAAGTGTATGGCCAAATAATATAAATGTTGAAGGTAGAACTATAGATGTTCATATAAGAAGATTAAGACAATCTATTAACACTAAAGATAAAAAAGAATTAATAAGAACTGTTAGATCTTCAGGATATTCACTTATATAAAAATAATTTTCTAACAATATATATTGCTAATATCATTCCAATAAATTCTGCAAGAATATAATATGGTGTATTTAAATAACTAATACCTGTAAAAGATTCAGTAAAAGTTCTTGCTAATGCTACAGCTGGATTTGCAAAAGAAGTTGAAGAAGTAAACCAATAACCAGCAGTAATATAAAGACCAACGCTGGCAGCAACAGCAATTTTTCCTGACTTCATAGAGCCAAAAATTATTATTATAAGCCCCAATGTTGCTATTACCTCAGATGTGAATATGTAAATTCCATCTCTTGACTTAGTAGATAATTCATAAATTTCATGTTCAAAAAAGAAATTAGCTAAACCAACACCAATCAAGCAACCAACCAATTGAGCAATGATATAGTAGGGTAATAGTTTCTTCTTTAATTTACCTGTTATTGTCATTGCGATACTTACAAATGGATTAAAGTGAGCTCCTGATACATCAGCAAATACTGTAATAAGCACAAATAAACCTGCTCCTGTTGCTATTGTGTTTGCAATTAACATCACAGCAACGTCATTAGTTAAGTTTTCTGCCATTAAACCTGAGCCAACAATAATCATTACTAAAAAACAACTGCCTAATAGTTCAGCAAGAAAATAACGACTTTTATTTTTCATTAAGTAGTTCCTTTATTTTTTTATTAATATGATTAAAAACTTTTTCAATTATTTCATCTTTTTTATTTAAGTCATTTGTTTCATTAAGTAATTTAACAGGATCTTCTATATCCCAATGAATTATCTGATCTTTATTTGGCCAAATAGGGCAGACTTCGTTATTGGCATTATTACAAACTGTAATAACATAATCCATTTTAATTTGACTATTAATAAACTCATTAAAATTTTTAGATCTATAATTTGAAAGATCATAATGTTTTGATAATAAATAATTCTTCACATCCTCATTTATCTTTCCTGTTGGATTACTCCCAGCACTAAAACCTTTATACAAATCGTCATACTCATTATTTATTATACTTTCAGCAATAATACTTCTTGCTGAATTACCTGTGCATACGAATAATATATTCTTCATTTAAAAAATAACTTTATAAATACCAATTACAAACAATGGAATTTGTAATCCAAAGTTAGTTAAGATTGCTTTATCTTTGCTCATAAATCCTGCAATAGTCCATCCAACAACTCCTAATCCATGAAAATATATATTTAATGGATATATATTTAAATTTGTAAGAAGTATTCCTACTAAAACTAAAAACGTACTGATCCACTTTAGATATTTTTTTATAAACATAAAATTTCCTTTCGTTATTATTATTTCAGTTATGTTAAGAATTTATTAAAATAAAGGATTATCTACACTTTTTGCATAATCCAAAAAACTCAAGATTGTATTTACTATATTTCATACCATCTTTGTCTTTGAAATTAGCTAAGTATTTAGAAAGACCTGCGCTACTTATTTCTGTTACTTTTTCACAGATTTCACAGATTGAAAATGCAGTAGCTTTTGCTACCTGACAACTTGAATTGTGACACGCAATAAAAGCATTTCTACTCTCAATTTTATGAATTTTTCCTATTTCAACTAGCTTATCTAATGCTCGATAAACTTGTAACGGAGCTTTAATACCTTTCTTTTGAACATTAAAAAGGATTGAATAAGCTTTCATTGGTTCAGGAGATTTATCAATTAAATCAAAAATAATTTGCTGATTTTTTGTTAGTAAAGTTTGTTTTTGCATTTTTTATATTTTACCAGTTGTCCATTAGTTTTTCAATTGAATGGATTGTTTTATTTTTAATAATGAAAGTATAAATAGAACTAAAGATGCTGTTATTATTGAAGGTCCTGATGCAGTATTAAACTCCAGTGAAGAAAACAGTCCTATTATTACAGATAACAAGCCTCCAATTATTGAAAACAGTACCATTTTTTGTGGATTGTCTGAGATGTTTCTAGCCATAGCAGCTGGAATAATTAACATTCCAGTAATTAACAACAGTCCAACCATTTTAATTGAAATTGCAATAATTGCAGCCATTAAAATTGTAAATATTGCTTTTGCTCTATCAGGATTTAATCCTTCAGCTTCTGCTAATTCATAATTTACTGTTGATGCGAATAAAGGTTTCCAAATTAATTTTAATACTAATAAAATTAATGCACCACCAGCCCATATAATAATTAAATCATTAACTGTTACTGCTAATATATCTCCAAATAATAATCCCATAATATCAAATCTAATAAACGTTAAAAATCCAATCACCACCAATCCTACTGCTAAAGAGGAGTGAGCTAAAAGACCGAGTAGAGCATCGCCTGGAAGATTTGTTTTTCTTTGGAGCTGAATTAAAATTAAAGCAATTACAGATGAAATTATAAAAACTGAAATAGCAATATTAAACTCAAAAGAATATGCCATTGTAACTCCAAGTAATGCTGAATGCGCAAGTGTATCTCCAAAATAAGATAATCTTCTCCAAACAACAAAACATCCAAGAGGACCTGTTACAAAAGCAACACCAATTCCTGCTACTAAAGCTCTTATAAAAAAATCATCAAACATTTAATTTTTTTTTATTTCTCCTTCGTGAGAGTGAACATGGTCATGTTTATGTTCATAAAT
Organism: uncultured Pelagibacteraceae bacterium; assembly: GCA_902634305.1. Lineage (GTDB taxonomy): Bacteria > Pseudomonadota > Alphaproteobacteria > Pelagibacterales > Pelagibacteraceae > Pelagibacter. The sequence continues at coordinate 110,304 of CACPJJ010000001.1, forward strand.
AGAAAGTGTTTGAGCAGCTTGTTCACCAAACAAAGCTTTATACTCATTATTTTTTGCTACATCACTAGGTGAACCTGAGCAACACACATGTCCATTTAAACAAACCACATGGTCGGTAGCACTCATTACAGTATGTAAATCATGAGATATTAATAAAATTCCACAATTAAGTTCTTCAGATATTTTCTTTATCAATTCATACAAGGCAATTTCGCCAGTGAAATCTACTCCTTGGACAGGTTCATCAAGTACTAATAATTCTGGTTTTTTTGAAATAGCTCTAGCGAGCAAAACTCTCTGAAACTCACCTCCAGATAAATTACCTAAGTTTTTATGTTTTAAGTGCACTACACCGGTTAAAGATAATGCTTCATCTATAGCTTCTTCTTTAAGGCTTTCAGTTAGAACCATAAAATCTCTAACTCTTAATGGTAATGTCCAATCTATAGAAACTTTTTGAGGAACATAACCAATTTTGTTAGTATATTTTTCAACTTCACCATCAAATTTTTTATAAATACCTAAAGCAATTTTTGCTGTTGTACTTTTTCCAGAACCATTAGGGCCTATAAGTGTTACAATTTTACCTTTTTCAACCTCTAGTGATACACCTTTAACAAGCCACTTATCATTCTGCTGATAACCTGCATTTTTTAACTTCACTAACGTGTTACTATTTGTTCCCATTTTACTGCTTGACTTTCTAATGTTATATTATTACATAATGTTATATTATAACAACCAATTAATACTTAACCTATGAAAAATCTAAAAAAAATACCATTTATCTTATCTATACTATCATTCTTAACTATTTTTACACCGGCAAATGCTGATCTAAAAGTGGTTGCATCTATTAAACCAATACATTCGTTAGCTAGTTATCTTATGGATGGCATCGGTAAACCTGATTTGATAGTTGATGGATATTCTTCACCACACGGCTTTGCACTAAAACCTTCACATGCAAAAATGTTACAAGAAGCTGATATCATATTTTATGTAGGTGAAGACTTAGAAAATTTTTTAGAAAAACCATTGAAATCAATTGCCAAAAAAGCTGAAAAAATTGAGCTAATGGAAATAAAAGGGTTAAATAAATTAAAATTTAGAGAAAGAAATATTTTTGATGGTCATGATGATCATGGGCACGATGAAGATGGTCACAAAGAAGATGATCACGATGACGAACATAAACATGAAGAAGATGGTCATAAAGAAGACGACCATGACGATGATCACAAACATGAAGAAGATGGTCACAAAGAAGATGACCACGATGACCATAAACATGAAGAAGATGGCCACAAAGAAGATGATCATGATGATCACGGTCATGACGAAGATGGCCATGAAGGTCACGCACATGGTGAATACGACCCTCATATTTGGTTAGATCCAGAAAATGCAAAAGTAATATTAAATGAAATGGTTGAGCATTTAATAGAAAACGATGAAAAAAATGCATCAACTTATAAAAAGAATTTAAAAAACGCTGAAAAAGATTTAGATAAACTTGTGAAAAAAGTAAAATCTGATCTTAATAAAGATTTTAAATCTATCGTTTTTCATGATGCCTATCAATATTTTGAAGAGAGATTTAATGTAAATGTAATGGGTGCATTTACAGTTAATACAGACGTTATGCCTGGTGCAGAACAATTAGCAGAAATTAGAGAAATAATTGAGCATGATAAAGTTAGCTGTATATTTTCAGAACCTCAATTTAACCCTGATATCATAAATGCAGTTGCAAAAGATATGAATATAAAAACTGGTGTTTTAGATCCATTAGGAGCAACTCTAGAACCAGGTAAAGATTTATATTTTGATTTGATCAAGAACATGTCTAAATCTTTTAAAGGCTGTTAATTTAAAATTGATCTTTTGTTATAAATAATATCTAATAAAGGGATGAGTACAATTTCCCTTAGTTTAGATGAAATATTTGATCTAGCTAAAAAAACATTATTAGCTAATGGATGTGATGATGAAACAGCATCTATTCTCTCAGATTTAATAATGAAAGCTGAAAGAGATGGCTCATTATCTCATGGTTTATTTAGATTACCTGCATACGTCACTGGTTTAAAAAGTGGTAAAATAAACGGTAAAGGTAAACCAGAAGTTAAAAAAATATCACCTAGTGTAATAAAAGTTTTAGGCAATAATTGTTTGGCTCCAGTAGTTTTAAGCAAAGGTATTCCAGAATTAGTAAAAGCTGCTAAAGAAAATGGAGTAGCAGTTTTAGCTATTAATAATTCGCATCACATGGCTGCTATGTGGCCTGAAACAGAAATGATAGCAGAGCAAGGATTAGTTGCTTTTGCATGTACATCTTACAAGCCTGCTGTTGCACCAGCGGGAGCTACAAAACCATTATTTGGAACTAATCCAATTTCATTTGCATGGCCACGACCAGGAAAAACTCCAGTTGTTTATGATATGGCTACAGCTTCAATGGCAATGGGTGAAGTGCAAGTTGCTAAAAGAGAAGGGCATAAAGTTCCATTAGGTACTGGTTTAACTAAAGATGGAAAAGATACTACTGATCCTGGAGAAATAGCTGATGGAGGCGTATTACTGCCCTTTGGAGGCTATAAGGGCTCAGGGATAGCTATGATGGTCGAATTACTAGCGGGAGCTCTTGTGGGTGATAATTTTAGCTATGAGACAGCAGCTAAAGATAATAATGATGGTGGACCTCCAAGTGGTGGAGAATTCATATTAGCAATATCTCCAGACAAACTATCTGGAAATGATTGGGATAAACATTCAAATGAATTTTTTGAAAAAATGAAATCAATGGAAGGTGTAAGACTTCCTGGTGAAAGAAGACATAAAAATAGACTTGATAAAGGTCCAAGAAATATAAACGAAGAACTTGTTAATAAAATTAAATCTTTAAGCTAATTCAATTTCAATAGGTGTGTGATCAGATGGTTTTTGTCTACCACGTGGAAACTTATTTATTTTAATATCTTTAACAGCATCAATTAAAGAACTAGAAACTAAAAAATGGTCTATTCTCATACCATTATTTTTTTGCCAAGCACCACTTGTATAATCCCAAAAAGTATATCCTTCTTTATCAGGATGAATAAATCTATATGCATCGTGAAAACCTAAATTGATTAACTCTCTTAGTTTTTTTCTTATCTCCAATCTAAACAAAGCATCGTTTTCATAACTCTTTGGATTATGCACATCTTCAGCTGAAGGAATTATATTAAAATCTCCACCAATAATTATATTTTCATTTTGTTTAGATATTGATTTTAATTTTTTAATTAAACTGTCTAACCAATAAAGCTTATAAGTATATTTATCTGTATCTACAGGATTGCCGTTAGGTGTATAAATATTAATTAATGTTATAGTTTTTTTCTTATGTTTTACTTCAGCAGATATTATTCTTGATTGTTTATTTTTATCCTTAAAAATATCATTTTTAATACCATCTAATTTTTTCTTAGAAATAATTGCAACACCATTATAGCTTTTTTGTCCAAATACATAATTTTCATACTTAAGATTTTTAATATCATCGTAAGGGTAAGTTTCATCAGGCGTTTTAATTTCCTGCATCATCAATATGTCTGGTGAAAATTTATTTAAATATTCTTTTATATTTTCAATTCGAGCTCTTACAGAATTAACATTCCAGGAACTGATGATCATTAAAGAGAGAAGGAGACACCACAACCACAAGAAGATTTGCTTTGTGGATTACTGATTTTGAAATTATCTCCGATTAATTCTTTAACATAATCAACCTCAGATCCTTTTAATAGTTCAGCTGATTTTTTATCTATTAATATATTTTCATGTTTTAGATCATCTTCATCCTGTTTATCATCAAATGAAAAATCATACTGAAAACCTGAGCAGCCACCACCTTTAATAGCGATTCTAAAAAAGGATCCTTTGTCTTTTTTTGAGAGCATTGCATTAATCTGTTTTAATGCATTATCGGTAAATTTAATTTCTTTAATCATCATATAAGACTGATATTACTAATATAATGTTAAATTGTCATTTTTAAAGAATGAAAAACTATAAAAAATTAGGGATTATTAAAAGTAAAGGTAGACTTGTGAATGAACCTAATTCTCCTTATAGATCACCATTTCAAAGAGATAGAGATAGAATTATTCATAGTGCAGCTTTTAGAAGGTTAAAACACAAAACCCAAGTTTTTGTTAATACAGAAGGGGATCACTACAGAACTAGAATTACTCATTCAATTGAAGTTGCTCAAATAGCAAGAACGATATCTCGCTATTTAAATTTAAATGATGATTTAACAGAAACTTTGAGTTTAGCTCATGATCTAGGACATACACCTTTTGGTCATGCTGGTGAGGAAGCATTAAATGAATGTATGATCAATTACGGTGGGTTTGATCACAATCTCCAAACATTAAGAATAGTAATGTTTATAGAAAATAAATATGTAAAGTTTAAAGGCTTAAACTTAACTTTAGAAACTCTAGATGGTCTTTTAAAGCATAACGGACCTTACTATGATGATACTAATGTTGAAAATTTGATTGGACTAAAAAATTTAAAAAATAAAATTGATTTAAAAACTTACCCCTCTATAGAAGCACAAATTGCATCTATCTCGGATGATATTGCCTACAACAATCATGATATCCAAGATGGATTTAATGCAAATCTTTTTAAAATTAATGAGCTAAAGGAAATAAATTTTTTTAAAGAAATATTAAAAGAATATTCATTCAAGTTTAAAAAAACTGATAGTAGAATTTTAATTTATCAAATGGTTAGAGATTCTATTAATCTTATGGTTAAAGATTTAATAAAAAATTCTCTAAAAAACTTTAACTTAAATAAAATTAATAAATTAAATGATGTTTATAAGTCTGAAAATAAACTTGTTTGTTTTTCTTCAAATTATGAAAATATAATTAATGAAATAAGAGATTTTCTAAGTACAAATATGTATAAAAATATAAAAGTTTTAAAAAAGAATAACCAAGGCAAAAGAATAATTAAAAAATTGTTTAAAGCAATATCAAGAAATTCCAAAAAATTTTTGACATTTTCAACAATTAAACATAATAAATATAGATCTATAGCTGACTATATTTCTGGTATGACTGATCGATTTGCAATAAATATTTATAAATCATTAAAATGAATATATTTGAAGAATATAAAAATAAATTAATACTAATTATCAAAAAAGCTGAAGAAGATAAGTTGCTAATACTTCCAGAGAATTTAGATGGAGTTAATGTAGATTCAACTCCTCCAAAAATTGATTTTGATATATCAACTAATGTTGCTATGGTTTTAGCCAAACCAAACAATAAGTCACCAAATGATTTAGCTCAAATTTTAATTAAACTTTTAAAAAATGAAGATAAAAGTATTGAAGAAATATCTTTTGCTAAACCCGGGTTTATTAATATTAAATTTAATAAAGATTACTGGAACAATTTTACTAATAATTTAATTAATTCTCCTCATAATTATGGTGTATCCAATAAAGAGAAGAAAAAATATTTAGTAGAATTTGTTTCGGCTAATCCAACTGGTCCTTTGCATGTTGGTCACTGCAGAGGTGCTATTTTAGGTGATGTTATTTCAAATATTTTGGAATTTAATCAAAATATTGTTGAACGTGAATATTATGTTAATGATTATGGTAATCAAATCTCTCATTTTAATCATTCTGTATATTTAAGAATTAGAGAGAAACTTTATGATGAACAATTTCCATTAGACAATCCTGACCTTTATCCAGGCGATTATTTAAAAGATATAGCAAATAACATTGTCAAAAATAATAAAGATACAAATTTTGAAAATTTTAAAGATATAGAAAATCATTTAAAAAAGCTCTCAATTAATGAATCGTTAAATTTAATTAAAAAAAACTTAAACGATCTAGGCATCAAACATGATAATTTTATAAGTGAGACAAGTTTAGTTAATGATAATGAGGTTGAAAAGGTAATTGAAAAACTTAAAAAAACAAAACATATTTATACAGGCAAAATTAAAGCTCCAGAAGGTGAAGATCAAAGCAAGTGGACTGAGAGAGAACAACTATTATTTAGATCTACTGATTTTGGTGATGACAAAGATAGAGCTTTACAAAAAAGCGATTTGACGTGGACTTATTTTGCAAGTGATGTTGCTTATCATAATACAAAAGTTAACAGAAACTTTCATAAGTTGATAAATATTTTAGGTGCAGATCATGCAGGGTACATAAAAAGAATTACATCTG
>CACPJJ010000002.1 GCA_902634305.1 uncultured Pelagibacteraceae bacterium
GAAAAATAATATTACAGATTTTGATTTAATTTTTATTGATGGCTCCCATTATATGAAACATGTATATCAGGATGCTATTAATAGTTTTAAAAGCTTAAAGTTAAATGGATATATTTTGTTTGATGATTATTTATTTAAATATAAACCAAAAAATAATTCTCACCCAATTTTTGCAATAAATAAATTTTTAAATAAATATAAAAAAAAAATTGAAATAATTGCAATATATAGACAGGTTTTAGTTAAAAAGATTTCTGAGTAAAAAGAGCAAATATCTTTTGTAAAATAGTTTTGAAAATATTAGATGACGTAAACATTTAATTATAATAATAACTTCAAATTTTTTTATTGCACCATTCAGAACAGGTATAAATGCCTTCGTATAAATATGTTTTTTAAAATTTATATATTTTTTTTTTGGAATTATTTTCTCATATTTACTAAAAAATATTTCTAAGGATTGCTTCCTTAAATTATAATTTCTCGATATTTGTAAAAAATTAAATTTTTCAGTTTTGACTAAAGTTTTATTTACATAATTTACTTTTAAGTTGGACATTGCAATCCTAAACCATAAGTCATGGTCCTCTGAGGCTTTTAAATTAGCATCAAAACAACCTATTTTTTTTAAAGATTTACTTTTAAAAAACATAGACGAGCAATTTGGATTAGACCAAAAATTTATTAATCTTTTAAAAATCTCTTTATTATCTTCCGATCCATTTTTTTTTGATTTAGAATTTTTATAATTACAATATACGAAATCCAAATTTTTTTTTTCAGCTAAATCATATTGAAGTTTAAGTTTTTTTTTTAACCAAATATCGTCAGTATCAATAAAACTTACATATTTAGTTTTGCATAATTTTATTCCAATGTTTCTTGATGCAGAAACACCAATATTCTTTTTATTTCTTAATAATTTATAATTAAATTTATATTTCTTATTTAATTTAATTTTTTTGTCTGAGCCATCATCAATAATTATTACCAATCTTGGAAGAAGATTTTGATTATTTATAGAATTTAGAGCCAATTGTAATAAATTAAATCTATCTTTAACCGGAACTACAACAGTGATATCTTCATATCTCATATTATTTTTTTTTCTTTTAATTTCAATTTTTTCTAAGCTCATCATGATCAAGAATAACTTAACTTGACTATCAGTAATAAATGTCGATACATCTCAATCTTTAATAATTGTTTAAATAAATTATTATATGCCTATATATATCAAGTTTTTAAACAATAAAAAATTGAATATTATTAAACATGAAAATACTAATAACTGGGGCTGCTGGCTTTATTGGATTTAAATTTTCTGAATATTTACTTAATAAAAATTATAGTGTCTTTGGAGTAGATAATCTAAATAATTATTATGATGTTAAACTTAAAAAAAAAAGATTATTGGAACTTCAAAAATATAAAAAGTTTAGTTTTAAAAAAATTGATCTAAAAAATAGCAAAAATTTAGAAAATATATTTAAAAAAAATAAATTTAAGTACGTTTTTCATTTTGCTGCACAAGCTGGTGTTAGATATGCGATTATAGCGCCAAGAGATTACATAAATTCTAATATTAATGGTTTTTTTAATATATTAGATTTATCTAAAAAATATAAAATTTCTAGATTGTTCATATCTTCTTCGAGTTCAGTTTATGGTGATCTAAAAAAATTTCCCTTTAAAGAAAATTTTAATTTACAACCAAATAATGTTTACAGTTTATCAAAGAAATTTAATGAAGATTTATCAAAAAGTTATTCTAATTTCTATAATTTAAATGTTACCGCTTTAAGATTTTTTACTGTGTATGGTGAATGGGGAAGACCAGATATGTTTATTATGAAGTTTATAAATTCAGCAAATAATAAAAAAATATTTTTACTTAATAATCACGGTAATCACTATAGAGATTTTACATATATAAATGATGTTACTAAAATTTTATATAAATTACTTAAAAAAAAATATAAGAATAATTATGAAGTTTTTAATATTTGTGGAAATCGCCCAATAAAAATTTTAAATGTCGTCAAAAAATTAAAATATTTACTCGAAAAGGTTAAAATCCAAAATGTTAAAAAACATAAAGCAGATGTTTATAAAACACAGGGCTCTAATAAAAAATTAACAAATGCAATTGGCAAAATTAATTTTACATCTTTAGACGAAGGTCTCAAAAATGTTTTAAACTGGTATAATTTATATTATAAAAAATAATTAACTTATTGATTTAATAAAATGAAATATTTAAAATTTTTTTTACTATTTTATTCAATTTTTATTGTAGCTTCATATTCTGCAGAAAATGAAACAAAATCCAAAATTGTTGGAAAAAAAAATTTTCTACATGAAATTGAAACATTTAATACTGATGGATCGATTAATGTAGTTATAGAAATCCCAGCAGGAGAAAATGATAAGTGGGAGGTTTCAAAAATGGATGGTTCATTAAGACGTGAAAGATCAAATAATTCATTCAGAGTTATCAAATATTTACCTTATATAAGCAATTATGGTTTTATACCCCAAACACTTCAACCAGATAACATGGGTGGGGATGGAGATCCAGTAGATGTAATCTTGTTAGGAAAAAAATATGATAGAGGTACCATTGTTAGATCTAAAATTTTAGGGGTTATGATAATGACCGATGATGGAGAGATTGATAATAAAGTTGTTGCTATCCCAAAAGATAGTAAAATTTTTTTTCATGAGAATATTAATTCTCTAGACGATTTAAAAAGAAATTATCCTGGAGTACTAGAAATATTAAAAATATGGTTTAAAAATTATAAACGTACTGGACAAGTTGAGATTCAAGGTTATGATAATCGCTTTAAAGCTATTGAAATAATTAAAACATCGCAAAATCCATATGAAGTTTTAAGAGGTTACTGGCTAGAAAGAAATTAATGGAAGATCAAAAGCAAAATCTTGAATACGTTAAAAATTTTTTTTTAAATAGTAATATTGAGATAAATATAACTAATTTTATAATTGCGATACTAGTTTCAGCAATTTTAGCATTTTTAATTAAGAAAGTTTATATTTATAGTTCCCAAACTCTTTCTAATAAGGAATATTTTTCTGATTTATTTATCCCTCTTTCAATAATAACTTGTTTGGTAATTACAGTAATTAAATTTTCATTAGCGCTATCATTGGGGTTGGTTGGTGCTTTATCAATTGTTAGATTTAGGGCAGCTATCAAAGAACCTGAAGAATTAATATACCTTTTTTTAATTATAGGTATTGGTTTAGCAGCTGGAGCAAATCAATTTTTAGTTGCAATAATTGCAACAGTTTTTATTTCTCTAATATTGATTGTACTTTCTAAATTTAGAAGAGACAAAAATTCAGATTTAAAAAATCTAAGTTCCAATGTTATTCACTTTGAAATTAAAAACAAAAAAATTAAATTTGAGAAAATAATCGAAGTTTTGAAAAAAAATTGTTCTCATATTAATCTTAAATCTTCAAATATTTCTAATGATTCAGAAACTTATATTTTTTGGGTTGAGATTAAAAATAAATCCTCGTTAATAAATTCAATAAACAATTTAAAAAAAATTTCTACAGGCGGTTTGAATATATCTATGTATACTAATGATAATATTCATGAGTAATGATTTTTAAAACAAAAAAAAATAAAATTAAAAAAAAATATTTTAACTTATTTAATTCTTTAAAAAATATATTTGCTTTTATATTTTCTATTCAAATAATTTTAATATTTTTTTTGTTAATTTGGTATTCTACTAGTCCAGTAAAAAGTATACACTCTCCAAAAAAAATTTTTAACATAATTGGTCAAAAAACAAAAAATGTAATAGGATTTGATATAAATGTTGCTGATGAATATTTAAAAGTTTATTTTCTAAGTGCATATTATTCAATATTTAAACCTAATATTGATAAAATTGATTTAAACATTAATCAAACTAATATTTTAGAACTTGAGTTTCAAAGACAAAATAGAGACAAAATAGTTGGCACGGATATAGAAATGAAAAAAAGACTTAGTAAATTTGTTAATGGATCTTTAAATTTCAATAAAAAAAAAATACCTATTAAACTTAGAGTAAAAGGCGACAGAGCAATTCATTATGATAAAGTTTTGACCACTTCTTACAAAATAGATTTAAGAAAGGGAAAAAAAATATGGGGTTTAGAGGAATTTTCTATACAAAAACCAATTGTAAGAAATTATGCATATGAATTTATATTTCATAAACTCCAGCATGAAATGGGAAATATTTCTTTAAATTATAAATTGGTTAATTTATCAATAAATGGTCTTAATTATGGTTTGTATTCAATAGAAGAGGGCTTCACTAAAGAATTGTTAGAAAGACATGCAAAAAGAAATGGTCCTATTTATGGAATTAGGGACGACATTTCGGGACCATATCCAAACATTATTTATGATAGTTATTCAGAGCTTAGTTGGGTTGCAAATAATCAAGAACTCTTAAGATCAGGTTATGGAATTTTAAATTTAATAAAGGAAAATGATGAGAAATTTAATGACTTTATAGATTGGGAAGCGTGGGCAAAATTTTTTGCAGTAGCAGATATGGTTGAAGCTTATCATGGAGCATTAGCAAAAAGTGTAAGAGTATATTATAACCCTGTTTCTGGAAAAATTGAGCCTATAAGTTTTGATGGTCACCATGGCACTGCTGATTTTTCAGACTTTATCATACTGGATTTTTTAAAAGAAAATTCCTCATGTTCATGGATTTGTGGCGAAAAAATATGGTTTGAAAGATTTTTATTAGATAAAAATAATAATCCAAGAGAAGAATTTATCAAACCCTACTTAAAATTTTTAAAACAATTATCGAGTGAAAAATTTATTAAATCATTTAACAAAAAATACTCATCAGAGATTAATAACCTAAATAAACTTTTTTACTCAGATTTTTCATTGCATGACAATGTATTGTGGAAAGGAATTTTTCCATATATTTATAACAAAAAATATTTGCAAAATAGAGCAAAAAAAATTAATCAAAAACTAAATGATATTAATTTTTCAAACTTTTTATTTTCAAAAAAAGAAGATTCTTTAGAAATAAAATTTGCACAAGGCAGTGTACCCATAAAAATAATTTCCGATTGTGATTTAGATGAATATAACTTTGAGATATGGATAAATAAGAGTAAAAAAATAAATTGGCCTAAAAATTGTAAAACATTAAATATTCAATCAATTAATCAATTATCACACAAAGTATTTTTATTTGATAATCCAGTATTAGATAAATTTTTACCAACAAATTTCAATAATTTTCCATCGATAACTGATATTGTTAAAGGTGATATTGTTAACAATAATTTTAGACCACTTGAAAAAGAAATTTTAATTAATAAAAGTGTAAAATTACCAAAAAATATTAATTTAGAGTTGAATGATGATCAAAAAATTATTATCAAAAATGGATCTACTCTAGCCTTATTTGGTAATTTATTTATCAACTCTAAAGGAAATAATGAAGGAGTAATTATAGAAGGATTAGCACCTAGTTTTGGTTCAATAATTAGTTTTAATAATATTTTTACTGCAGAAAACCTTAAGATAAAAAATCTTACAGCACCAAAGACCAAAGGATATATTTATTATGCTGGAATAAATATTATTAATTCAAAAGTAAAATTAAATAATGTAACATTTATGAATTCTTTAAGTGAAGATGCTCTTAACTTAATTAATTCAGAATCTACTATTTCAAATATTAAATTTAAAAATTCAAAATCAGATGCACTTGATATAGATTCAGGATATTCTGAAATTTACAATGTTCAATGTGAAGATATTGGAAACGATTGTCTAGATTTTTCTAATGCTGAAATCAAAATAGAAAATCTTTTTGCTAGAAATATATATGATAAATCAATTAGCGTTGGTGAAAATTCAAAAGTTAAAATTAAAAATGTAGATATAGATAATTCTGAAATTGGATTAGCTGTAAAGGATAATTCTGATGCAGAAATAAATTATTTGCAAATCAAAAATTCAACACTACCGATAGCAGTTTTTGTAAAAAAAAATGAATATGGTCCAGCAAAATTAAATATAAAAAATTTTAAATTAGAAAAAAGTAATAATATTTTCTTAGTTGATAATAAAAGTCATCTAGTTGTAGATGGTGTTAAATACTTGGGTACAAAATCAGGAGAGGAAATTGAATCATACCTATATGGAAATTTATATGGAAGAGAAACAATCAGATAAAAATTTAAGATTCGAACGAAAATATTGGCTAGATACTAATAAATCATCAATATTTAAAAATATTTTAAAAGGCAAGCAATTCAACGAAATTTATAAAAAAAGAAGAGTAATGTCTTTATATTTTGACACGCTAAACTTTAAATTTTTTCGAGAAAACATAGAAGGTGTAGGAAATAGAATAAAACCAAGACTAAGATGGTACCAAGGTATTCAAGAAAATAAACTTGATGAAATAAATGCAAGACTTGAGATTAAAAAAAAAATAGGTTTTGTAGGAAATAAACTAAACTTTAAAATTGGGAAATATAAAAATATATATGAATTAATTAAATCGATAAATCAGTTTGATTTTCAAGAAAAAATATCAAATATAGTTAATATACAAGTTTTTCCAATACTAATAACATCCTATGATAGAGAGTATTATTTAAGTAAGGATAAACTATTTAGATCAACCATAGATACAAATTTAAAAGTTTCTTCAGTTAAAAATATTTCACATAAGATTCCTATGTTTAAAGATATTATGGAATTAAAGTATGATTTAATTAACGATAATAATTTTAGAAATAAATTCATATCCTCAGACTTTAAATTAAGACATCAAAAATTTTCGAAGTATGTTGTGGGAATATTAAATCTAAAAAAGAATGGTTTGATTTAAGTCATAATAGTTTTTATTAAGTTTAATATGCAAAAAAAAATATTTTATTGGTCTCCTTTTTTTTCGGAAATAGCAACCATAAAAGCTGTGCTAAATTCAGCAATCTCAATTAGTAAATTTTCAAAGGATAATATCAAACCTACCTTGATAAATGTAATCGGAGAATGGGATGATTATAATGAAATAATATTAGAAAATAATATAGAAGTTATAGATTTAAAGTTAAAAAAATACTTTAAAAAAAAAAAAATTAGTGGATTTTTTTTTAGCAGATATTATCAAATAAAAATATTTATTTTAGCCTTTTTACCTTTAATTTTTTTATTAAGAAAAAATAAGCCAGATATATTTATTCTTCATTTAGTTACATCTCTACCACTATTTTTGAATTATTTTTTTAACTTCAAATCAAAAATAATATTAAGAATTTCTGGTTTGCCTCGGCTAAATATTTTCAGAAAATTATTTTGGAAAATTGCAATTAAAAAAGTTGATATTATTACCACACCAACAATTGCAACAAAAATTTTTTTAAAAAAGGTTTTAAATAAAGATGAGATATATCTTCTAAGAGATCCAATCATTTTTGTTAAAGAAATTAATAACAAGCAAAAGAAATATAAAAATCATCAACCAGAAGACAATATATACATATCTATAGGAAGACTTACTAAACAAAAAAACTTTTTATTTTTGTTAAAATGTTTCAAAAAAATTGTTGATAAAAATAAAAATAATCAATTGTATATTCTTGGATATGGAGAAGATTATTATATGTTAGAAGATTATATTAAAAAAAATAATCTGGAAAAAAATATATTTTTGGAAGGATATAAAGAAAATATTTATCAATATTTATATAAAGCTAGGGCTTTCATATTGCCTTCATTATGGGAAGATCCAGGATTTGTACTAATAGAGGCAAGTTATTCAAACACTACCATAATTTCTAGTGATTGTGAAAATGGACCAAAAGAAATATTAATTGAAAATAAGAATGGTTTTTTATTTAAATCAAATAATTCTAATAGTTTTCTTAATGTATTTGATAGTTTTCAAAAATCAAACCCTAAAGAAATCGATCTAAAAAAGATTAATGCAAAAAAAATGTCAAAAAATTTTTCATTATTTAGTCATTATTGTGAATTAAATAAAATCATTAAATAATATAAAAAAATGAGAGAATTACTAATTTTTGTTCCATCAATCGAAGATGGTGGTGTTGAAAAGAACCTATTTCTTATATCAAATTATTTTTCAAATAACGGAATAAAAACAAATATCATTACAGCAAATTTAGATAAAAAAAGAAAATTTAACAATAAAATAAATTTTATTTCTCCAAATTCAAATTTTTTTGATAATAAAAATAGATTTTATAAAACTATTTTCTGTTTTTATTTATTATTTAAGTTTTTTTTTAAAAAAAAAAGTTTTTTAATATTTTCTTTTCAAGCAAATATTTATGCAATTTTTTTTGCTTATGTTTTTAGACTAGATATTATAACAAGATCAAACACAGCTCCACCTGGATGGTCATCAAATATTTTTAAAAGATTAATTTTTAAATTATTTTTCAAATACCCAAAAAAAATAATAGTTAATAGTAAAGATTTTAAACATCAATTAGATAAAGAATTTAATGTTAAATCATTTTGTATATTAAATCCATTTGATGAAAAAATTGTTAAAAAAAAATCTATTGTAAAGACAAAAATTGATTTTTTTAATAAAAAGAATTTTAATTTTATCAATGTTGGAAGAATGACTGATCAAAAAGATCAGATAGTTATATTGAAGGCATTTAATAAAATTAAAAGTAAAATAAACTTTAAACTGCTTGTTTTGGGCAAAGGTAAAAATAAAGAATTATTAAAAAATTATATTAATAAAAATAATCTTTCAAAAAACATAAAACTTATTGGGTATAAAAAAAATCCATATCCTTATATTAAAAAAGCAGATATATTTATTTTATCTTCTAAATTTGAAGGTCTCCCAAATGTATTAATTGAATCTCAATATCTTAAAAAAATTATTATTTCAACTCGATGTCCAACTGGTCCAAAGGAGATACTATTAAATGGTAGAGCAGGATTTTTATTTGGAGTTGGAAATGTTGAACAGTTAAAAAATCATATAATATTTGTTACTAAAAAAAAAAATTTTAAAATAATAAAGAAAAAAACAAATATAGGATTTAACTCAATGCACAGATTTGATTTTAAAAAAAATATAAATAAGTATTTTTTTTTGATTAAAAAATATTTATAGGATAAATTTTAATGATTATTATATTTCTATTATTTACATTTTTTTCATTACTTTCAATCATAGGTTATGGAGTAATTTTCAATAAAATTTTTCTGAAAGATTTTAAAAATTTAAATCTAGGACTAGTTGGATTTTGTGGTTTATTGTTTTTGTGTGGTATTTCATATTTCACCCATCTTTTTACCCCTCATAACTTTACACACAATTTGATTATATTTATTTTTGGGGTTTTAAGCTTTATATTTTTTTATAGAAAGAAAATTATACTTATAAAAAAAGAATATATTTTTATCTTATTATTACTTTTAATTGGTATTTTTATTGGAAAAACACATGATGACTTTGGCTATTATCACTTGCCAAACTCGTTACATTTCAGTGAAAATAAGCTTGAATTTGGTCTAGGAAATTTAAATCATGGCTTTAAACATCATTCATCTATATTTTATTTGTATTCTTTATTTTATTTACCAATTATTAAATTTTACTTATTTAATGTAATTAACTTTTTCTTTTTAATTTTTTCAACTTTTTATTTATATGGAAATATTGATGATGACCTCAAAAAGAAAAAATTTGATTATACGAGCCTCATAAAAACAATTTTTTTAATCTTATTTATAAGTATTTTTAACAGAATAGGAGATTATGGAGTAGATATTCCAGGACAATTAGTTGTAGGCATATTTATTTGTTTGATAATTGATTTAGTTGAAAAAAAAAATTTAGCAAAACAAACATATTTAGACAGTATAATTTTAATAATGTCTTTACTGGTATTTTTAATAACCATTAAAACCTATTTTATTCTTTATGTTATTTTTCCATTGATGATAATTCTCATATCAAGTCAAAGAAAAAAATTACTGACTAACTTTATTTTTTCTAAATCTTTTGTTTTTTTAACTTCAGTTATAGTTTTATTTACTATTATAAATATTTCTGCAACTGGATGTGTAGTTTATCCAGTAAAAAATTTGTGCTTCCCCGATTTTTTTAGTTGGGGATTAAATTTAGAAACAATAAATTACTTATCAACATGGTATGAGATTTGGTCCAAAGCAGGGGCGGGACCCGATTTTAGAGAGAGTGATCCATTAATTTATATTCAAGGTGTAAATTGGTTTTCTAACTGGATTGATAAATATTTTTTTACAAAAGTTTCTGATTTTTTATCTGCTATTTTTTTAGGCATAATAATAACAGTTATTGTATTTAGAAAAAATTTATCTGTAAATTTAAGATTTAAAAAAAATATTATTTTAATTTATATGGGAATTTTATTTTTAACTTTTATCTGGTTTTTTAAATTTCCTTCATTAAGATATGGTGGTTCCATTTTAATAATATCACTTTTAGTAATTCCATTTTGTTTTCTATTAAATATTAAAAAAAATTTAAATTTAATGAAACAATTTAAAATACTTCTTATTATTTCTATCTTAATTTTTAATTTAAAAAATATCTCTAGAATTAATAAAGAATTTAATTATAGTGCCGCAGGCTATTTTAAGTCATTTCCACTGTTTCATATTGAGAATGTGGATTTTAGTGAAACACTAATTAATAATGAAAAAGTATATGTTGTAAAAGGAATGTGTTGGGCAACCCCTTCTCCTTGCATGAGGAATGCAGATAGAAAAACAGAAATAAAATATGGTTATAAAATATATTTAAATAATTGATTATGAAAAGAAAAGTTTCAGTAATTATTCCTTACTATAAAAATCTAAAATATATTTTTAAATGTGTACAATCAATTTACAATCAAAATTATAAAAATTTAGAAATAATTCTAGTATACGATGATAACAACAAAAGTGATCTTAGAGTGATTAAAAAAAAATTTGGAAAATATAAAAATTTTAAAATTTTCATGAATCATAAAAATTTAGGTGTATCAATGTCTAGAAATAAAGGAATTAATAAAGCAAAAGGATATTATATTGCTTTTTTGGATTCAGATGATTTCTGGAAAAAAAATAAGTTAAAAGTTCAAATAAATTTTATGGAAAAAAATAATCTAGACCTATCTTACACTGCATATGAAATTTTAAAAAATAAAAGAATAGTTAAACATTCTGTCAAAAAAAAATATACATACAACGAGCTAATTAAAAAGTGTGATATTGGACTTTCAACAGTGGTTATGAGGTCTAAAATGTCTAGAATTGGTCTATTTCCAAATCTAAAAACTCAAGAAGATTTTGCTTTATGGTTACAGTACACAAGAAAAAAATCAAAAATTATGGGTATCAATAAGTATTTGAGTGTGTGGAGAGACAAACCAAATTCACTTTCTAAAAACACAATTCAAAAAATAAATGATTCATTTAAAGTCTTTTATAGACTTGAAAATAAAAATATTTTAGTATCTTTTTATTACTTGATTATTTTATCAATTAACAAACTAAAAAAATTTTTTAAAATAAGATTATTTATATGAAAAAAAAAATTGCGCTAGTAACTGGTATCACTGGTCAAGATGGATCTTATCTAGCAGAATTATTGCTAAAAAAAAAATATATAGTTCATGGTATAATTAGAAAATCTTCTTCATTTAATACTGGTAGAATAGATCATTTATATATTGATCCGCATAATAAAACTAATTTTTATTTACATTATGGAGATCTGACTGACTCAAACAATATTTATAATTTGATAGCCAAAATAAAACCAGATGAAATTTATAACCTGGGTGCTCAAAGTCATGTAGGTGTGTCTTTTGTGAATCCAGAATATACATCAGAAGTTTCTGGTATAGGTACTTTAAGGATTCTTGAAGCAATTAGATTTCTTAATTTAAAGAAGACTAAATTTTATCAGGCTAGTACATCTGAATTGTTTGGAGAAGTTGGTTCAAAAAAAATTTTTGATGAAAAATCAAATTTTGTACCAAAATCACCTTACGGGGCTGCTAAACTTTATTCTCATTGGATCACTAAAATTTATAGAGAGAGCTATGGAATATTTGCATCAAGTGGAATTTTATTTAATCATGAAAGTCCAAGAAGAGGAGAGACATTTGTTACAAGAAAAATAACCAGATTTCTAGCTAGAAAATATTATGGATTAGAAAAAAAACTTTATCTTGGAAATATATATGCGAAAAGAGACTGGGGTCATGCAAAAGATTATGTTGAAATGCAATGGAAAATTCTTCAGCAAAAAAAACCAGATGATTTTATTATTGCTACTGGAAAAAGCTATAGCGTTAAAGAATTTATAAATGAAGCATGCAAACAAATAGGTTTTAAAATTAAATGGCAAGGAAAAGGACTTAAAGAAATAGGAATTTTAAATAGAAATAATAAAAAAGAAGTTTTTATAAGAATTGAAAAAAGATATTTTAGACCTAACGAAGTACATTTTTTAAAAGGAAAAAATTTTAAAGCAGTGAGAAAGTTAAAATTTAAACCTAAGTATTCATTTAAATCTTTAATTAAAGATATGTTAATTTCTGATCTTAAAATTGCAAGATCAGAGATGATTTTAAGAAAAAATGATAAGTAGCAATTCTAGGATATTTATAACAGGCCACAAAGGTTTAGTTGGATCAGCTATATATAATTTACTTAAAAAAAAAAAATTTAAAAAATTAATTATTGTAGATAGAAAAAAACTTAATTTGTTAAATACAAAAAAAGTTTATAATTTTGTAAAAAAAAATAAAGTAGATGTAATTATTAATTGTGCTGCAAAAGTTGGAGGAATACTTGCAAATTCTAATAATCCAATTGATTTTTTATATGAAAATATTCAAATACAAAATAATTTATTATTTGCTGCGAGAGAATATAAAGTTAGTAGATTTATTTTTCTTGGTTCTTCTTGCATTTATCCTAAAGAAGCAAAAACTCCTATTACAGAAGATCAATTACTGACAGGAAAATTAGAGAAATCCAACGAAGCCTATGCGTTAGCAAAAATCTCAGGTATAAAATTATCAGAGTATCTTTTTTATCAAAATAATTTAGATGTAGTTTGTTTAATGCCAACCAATATTTATGGCATTAATGATAATTATGATAAATTTTCAAGTCACGTTATACCAGGGATGATTGCTAAATTTATTGAGGCAAAAAAAAATAATAAATCTAAAGTAGAGTTGTTAGGAACTGGAAAACCTTTAAGAGAGTTTTTATTTAATGATGATTTAGCTGAAGCCATCTACCTTTTGCTAAAATCAACAAAAAATAAAATTATGCAAGCTTCAGGAAAAAAATTTCCTATATTTAATGTTGGGTATGGAGAAAATATATCAATCAAAGCACTTTCTAAAATTATAAAAAAATATGTTAAATTTAAGGGTGAGATATTTTTTAATAATAAATATCCAGATGGTACAATGAAAAAAAATTTAAACTCAAAAAAAATTAAAAAACTAGGTTGGATACCAAAAACAAAATTAAAAAATGGTCTTTTAAAAGTTATTAAATCAAAACTAATTTAATGTTAGAAGATATATTAATTATTTCACTTTCAACCTTTTTAATTTTATTTTTTGTTTTAAAAAAATTTAATATTCTTGTTGATAAAAGAGAATCATCTTTTCATAAAAAATTGGTATTTTTTTCGGGCAAACCAATTCTTATAGGCGGAATTTATATACTGGTATTAATTTTGATTTCTTTTCCAAAAGACTTTTTATTTCTAAAATTAATATCTTTTGTAATACTTCTTGTTGGAATACTATCTGATATTGATTATCTTAATAGTCCACTTAAAAGAATTATAATTCAATGTTTTTTAGTTATATTTTTTGTTTTGATTGAAAACATTTTTATTAGATCGTTAAGCATAGATTTTTTAGATAATTTAATGAAAATTAATATTATAAATTTAATCTTAACTATTTTTTGTTTTTTAGTTTTGATTAATGGTACAAATTTTTTAGATGGATTAAATGGCCTTGTTTCAGGATATTATATAATTGCTATTTCTTGTATACTTTTCTTAACAGATCAAGATTTAATTAATTTAATATATCAGAAAGAGATTTTATATTTATTAGTGGGTTTGATTATTTTCTTTATTTTTAATATTTTTGGATTAACTTTTTTAGGAGATGGTGGTGCATATATCTTGGCACTAATTGTTGGATTTATTTTTATATCTAATTTCAACACTAATATATCTATTTCTCCATACTTTATAGCGCTACTATTTTGGTATCCAGCTTTTGAAAATTTATTTTCATTATCAAGAAGAATTTTATCAAAAATAAAGATATCAAAACCTGATAATTTACATCTACATCAATTAATTTATTTAAAAATAAAAAATAAAATAACTGACAATAAATTAAGCAACTCTTTAACCTCAATTTTGATTTTAATTTATAATCTATCTATTTTTATTGTTGCAACTAAGTATTATAGTTCGACAAAAATATTGGTGAACCTTATTATATTTAATCTAATCGTTTATTCTTCATTATATTATCTTTTTTCTAAATATTCTAAACAAAACAAATAATTTTATAATTTCGGTAAGAATTAAAAAACCATCTTTAAAAGCATTTACTTTTTTTCTTCCAGCAATTCTTTTTTTTTCAAATGAGGGTAAAGAAGTATAATCCATATTTAGAATTGCCATTTTAATTGGCATCTCTACGCAAAATCTAAAATCGTTTGATTTCATATTTAGCTTTTTAAATGATTCTACTGAGCCCATTACGTAAGTATATAAAATATCATTTATTCTAAGTGAAAATAAAATTGTACCCATAATCGAGAAAATTTTATTTCCTAGCAAGGTAATAATAGTATCATCTTCACTTCCACTATTTTTGAAATATCTAGATGCATAAACAAATTCATTCTTGTTCATCAAATCATACATTTTATAAAGATCCTCTTGTTCAAAAGAGCCATCTGCATTAAAAATACAAAACCACTCTGTCTCACAAGCATTTATTGCTTCTATTAAAGAGTTACCATATCCATTGCCTTTTTGTTTGTGTACAGTGATATCAAAATCTCTAATTGAATTTATAGTCTTTAAATCATCATGTTTTAAACTTACAATAATTTTACAATCAAAATCTTTTAAAGATTGTAATACTTTCGGTAATGATTCAGATTCATTTTTGGCGGGGATTATTAGTGTTAATTTTTTCATTTATACTAAATATAATGTATTTTTATAAAAATATTAGATAATAAGTAAAGACTGAAGTAAACAAATAAACTAAATATAGAATTATTCGTAATAATATTATTTTTATACTTTAATTCTAACAATAAAAAAATTATCATAAAGATAAAAGGACTATAATTTGCTTGCCAAAGTGTTAGTTGTGGATTGGAAAATATTATCGTTATAAATAGTATTATATTTGAATAATTATAATAAAAAGATGAGATTATAATTAAATAACCTAGAAAACTTGCTAAAAATAAAATTAAATTATTTTGTATAATAAGTTTAGAAAAATTATAAAAAAATCCACCCCCAGAGTTTGTTAATTTATATATGACTTCAAAATCAAACTTTAAGCACAAGAGAATAAATACTAATAATAAAGTAGCTGATATAAAAAAATTTTTCTTTTGAATTGATTTAATATTTTCTTTGTAAAAATTAGTGAAAAAAAAGGGTATTAAATAAAAAAAGAATAAAGAATTAACTATAATAAACTTATTAGAAAGATTATTTATGGTAAACAAGTTGTCACCAATATCCCATCCAACCTCATTAAAAATAAAATTTACATCTAGATAAAATAAATAGTAAAAAAAAGGTAAAGAAAGTATTATATTAGTAAAGATAATTATTAAAAATTTTTTTCCTAAATTATATTTTCTAAGATATTCAAAAATAAAAAAAAATACGATAATACCAAAATTAGGACTACAGTATGCTGCTATAGCTAAAAAAAAAGTATTAAAAATAGAATATTTGAAATTATCTATTTTTGAGTATTTAAACTTTAAAAAAAAATATACTGAAATAATAAAAAAAAGTGTTCCCATTAAATGGGCATCTGGCCAAATAGAATAAGATCTTACAGTTGGAAATAAGAATAAAGTTGAGGCTACCAGCCTCAAGTTAATTCTAGAAGAATTTTTAAATACTATTTTTAAAGATTTATAAAAAAAAATTGGTATTAGAATATAAAAATGCAAAAAAATTAATCTTCTAATTATCTCATCTTCAATTAATAAAGATTTAATTATGAAAAATACAGGAGAATGACGATGTCCAAGTTTATCGTAGTTAAGAAATGTATCAAAAAAATTTTTATCAAATTTATCTGAGATATGATTGAGTGCTTGATAATCACTAATTGCTCCACCAAGTGAGTCTTCGCCAAAATAAAAACCTAGTAGCAAACTTATATATAGCAATATTATGATATTAGTTTTACTTGATAAATACATTAGACTATATATATCGAAATTTAGTTATAAAAAAATATTTTAATGTTATTATTAGCAAAATTAATTTTAGAATTCTTTGATAAGTTTACTCAGGCTAAAGTATTTAATTTCATTAAAACTATAACTAATAATAAAATAAACACTCTTTTTGATGTAGGATCTCACAAAGGTGAATATATTATTAATATAAATAAAAGATTTACAATTAATGAAATTTTTGGGTTTGAACCTAACCCAAAAAGTTATGAGATGTTATTAAAAAATACAAAAAAAATGAAAAATACAGAAGTATTCAATTTTGCAGCAGGTAAAGAGGATGGTATATCAATATTAAATCAGAACATAGAATCATCATCTTCATCAATAAACAAGCTAAATGAAAGATCAAAGTATTTTAAGAAAAAATATTTTTTTTTTAATTTTTTAAAAAAAAAAAATTATTTTAATCAAATAGAAATAAAAATAATGTCTCTTGATAAATTTATTCATTCAAAAAAGATAGATTTTATTGATCTATTAAAAATTGATACGGAAGGCTATGAATTTAATGTATTAAAAGGACTTGGTAACAAGATTAGTAAAGTAAAATTAATACATTTAGAACATCATTTTGATGATATGGTATTAAAAAATTATAAATTATCAGATATTCATAATTATTTAATTCAAAATAACTTTGAAAAAGTTTTTAAAGTTAAAATGATGTTTAGAAAATCATTTGAATATATTTATTCGAATAAATTATTGAAAAGTAAGTGACAAAGAATTTAGCATCGATAATAATTACCAATTATAATAAAGAAAAATTTATTAAGAAATCGGTTCAGTCAGCTTTAAATCAAAATTACAAAAATAAGGAAATTATTTTATTTGATGACCGGTCTAAAGATAAATCATTAGAAATTATTAAAAAATTTAGTAATATAAATATTATCAAAAATAAGTATAAAAAGTTTTCGTCACCTCCATTAAATCAAATAAATGCAATTATTAAAAGCTTTTTAAAAGCTAAAGGAGAATATATTTTTTTTTTAGATAGTGATGATGAATTTAAAAATACTAAAGTAAAAAGTATTGTAAATTATTTTAAAAATAACAAAAAAATAAATATCATCCAGGACAAACCCTATATTAAAAAACAAAAAAAAATTATGAAATTAAAAAAAAAATTACATATGTTTTCAATTTGGCCAAGTATTTATCCAACTAGTTGTATAGCAATAAAAAAAAATTATTTTAAAGAGTTTTTAAAGCATATTGAAAAAAAAAAATTTCCCAATCTTGAAATAGACTCTAGATTGGTTATTTATGCATTTTTAAAAAAAGATTTAAAAATAATTAATAAATCTTTCACAATTTATAACTTTGATCAGTTTGGGATTACATCAAACTATAAAAAATTTGGTAAAAAATGGTGGATCAAAAGAAAAGAAGCATTTGATTATATGGAATTATTGATGAAAAAATTGCAAATTAAAATAAGAAGAGGTCCTGACTTTTATTTTACAAAACTTATTAATTTGCTCTACTAAATATTGAATTTGTTTTGTAATTAATCATAAAACCGTAGTTTATCCAAAAAAGTGTTGCACCAAAAGTTGTAAAAAAACTTCCAGTGGGTACTAAGGGCATTAACGAAAATATAAAATATAATAATGACGCTAAAATAACTAAATTTTGAGTTTCAAAAAAATTTTTTAAACTGCGGTATATTGAATAAATAACAAACATTATGAAGCATACATATCCAAACAATCCAGTTTCAGCTAAAAATTCTAAATGGACTTGATGAGGATGAATGGAAGCAGCCTGATCATTGAATCTAAATTTTTTATTTTCATATTTTTTTTTGTTGCTTTGGTTTCTATAATTTTTTATACCTACGCCAAAATATTTATTTTCTGAAAAAACTTTATAACCTCTATAATAATTTGCCCCATAAACAGTAAATTCAAAAAAATTTTCTTTCTTTAAATTCTCCGTCTGACCAAAAATTAGAGGTTTTACAAATTGACCCCAAAAGCGTTTATTATATTCTTTATTAAAGGTTAAAAAAGAAGTTAGGGATAATGCTAATATTAAAAATATAACTAATTTGTTTAACAAATATTTTTTATCGAATACAAAAACAAAAATTGATGAGATACACAATACTCTTAAAAAGTTAGCTCTCTCTCCTATAAGCAGTGAAATTATGACAAAAACTAATATTCCGAAATAAAAATAATAATAATTTTTATAAAATTTAAAAACAAAAATCGAAACCAAAAGTATTAGTGCTGAATATAAGTGACCAATTTTTAATTCTTGATTTAAAAAGCCTGACAATCTTCCAGGCATATATGAACTAAATCCAAGTGTATTATAACCTAAAATATATTCAAATATAAGATCGAAAGATATTATTATAAATATGAGTAACCAAATCTTGAAAACTAAGTATTGCAATTTATCACTTGCATTTTCTAAAAATATTTTTATCGATAAGGCTAAAAAAATAAACCTAACGAAACCAATTGTTCTAGGTAAACTATTATCAAAATTTGAACTAAAAGCTAAATTTATTAAGAAAGAAAGCCATAAAAAAAATAAAGCAAAGAAAAATTTATTTTTAAAAATGATCAAATTCTTATCTTGAATAGATATTAAAATTAAAACTAGACCTGCTAACAAAGTATTTAAATTAATTAATAGACTCCCAATTAAAAAACATAAAGGAAATATAGAAATAATGATGCCTAAAAGTATTAATAATTTATTATCACTTAATTTATTATTTGTTTTTTGAAACATTATGTTTGATTATTTCATTTAATAATTTATGAACACATTATTCTATATATAAAAAAAATAAATAATAAATATTAAATGAAAAAATTTATTGTTGTAACAGGTGGGGCAGGTTTTGTTGGTGCAAATCTTATCGAGTATTTACTAAAAAAAACTAGTTATAATATTATTAGTATAGACAATTATTCATCTGGAACTACAAAAAACCAAATTAAAAATAAAAGAGTTAAATATATAAGAGCCCACACAAGAAAAATATCAAAAGTTTTTGAAAATAAGAAAAAAAATATACATTCTTTATTTCATTTTGGAGAGTTTTCTAGAATATATCAAAGTTTTAAAAATATGAATGAATGTATCGAGTCTAACTCTATTGGAACACATGAGGTATTTAATTTTTGTTTAAAAAATAAAATTAAACTAATCTATTCAGCTACATCAGCCTCTTTAGGGAATAAAGGAGAAGACAAGAATTTGTCACCATATGCTTTTACTAAATCAAAAAATCTAGAAATGTTAGAAAATTTAAAAAAATGGTTTAATTTTAAATTTGAAATAATTTATTTCTATAATGTTTATGGTCCAAAACAAATTTCTAAGGGAAAAATGGCTACGGTAATTGGAATATTTGAAGATAAATATTTGTGCAACAAACCTCTTCCTGTAGTTAAACCTGGAACACAAAGCAGAAGGTTCACTCATATTAACGACACTGTGAAAGTTTGTTATGAAGCATGGAGAAATAATAAATGTAAGCATTATAGTATTTCAAATAAAAAAAGCTATTCCATTTTGGAAGTAGCTAAAATGTATAAAAAAAAAATTGTTTTTCTTCAACCTAGACTAGGTGAAAGATATGCTTCAGCTTTAACCAATTTAAGCCTTTCTAACAAGGTACATAAAAGATTTGGAAAAATTAGTATTAAAAAATATATTGAGGGTTTTATCAAGAATAACCAATAAAATTATTATAAAATAAATAAAAAAATAATTTACAAAAATACATTTTAATATATAAGTTCTACGCCTGGTAATTATTGCGAAAGGGTAATACCCGATCCCATTCCGAACTCGGAAGTCAAGCCTTTCTGCGCCGATGGTACTTTGTCTTAAGACACGGAAGAGTAGGACGTTGCCAGGCTAAAAAATTATGAAAATTGCAAGTTCTTTAAAATCTTTAAAAAAAAGAGACCTTAATTCTAAATTAGTTAGAAGAAGAGGTAGAGTTTATATTATCAACAAAAAAAATCCAAAGTTTAAAGCAAGACAAAAGTAATCTTTTAATATTTTATGATAATAGGATCAATATCAGAAAATAAAGATTTAGAAAAAAGAATTTCAATAACTCCAGATATAGCAAAAAAATATATTACTAATGGTTTCCAAATTTTATTAGAGGTTGGCTATGGATCTCATCTGGGAATTTCAGATGATAAATTTTTGAATGAAGGTTGTAAATTAGAAAAAAAAGAAAATATTCTAAAACAATCTAAAATACTTTTGCAATTAGATCTTCCTGAAGAAAAAAATTTAGAATTTTTGCAAGAAAATAAAATTCTTATTGGAAGCTTTAATTCTAGCCAAAATCTAGAGAAAATAGCTAAATTTAATTCATTAAAAACTTCTATTTTTTCACTTGAACTTCTTCCAAGAATTACACGTGCTCAATCAATGGATATTCTTTCGTCACAAGCAAATTTAGCTGGATATAAGGCTGTAGTAGACTCTTTTGCAGAATTTAAAAAAGCAATTCCTATGATGATGACTGCTGCTGGAACTATATCTGCAGCAAAAGTATTAGTTATTGGAGCTGGAGTTGCTGGACTTCAAGCAATAGCAACAGCTAAAAGAATGGGGGCAATAGTTTTTGCTACCGATGTAAGAATGGCTTCAAAAGAACAAGTGGAGAGTCTTGGAGGTAAATTTTTAGATGTAGAAGGATCAGAAAATTTAGAAACTGAAGGGGGATATGCAAAAGAGGCTTCAGAAGAATTTAAAAAAAAACAAGAAGACCTATTAGCTGAAACTTTAAAAAAAATAGATATTGTAATATGTACAGCACTTATTCCAGGAAAAAAAGCTCCGTTGATAATAAAAGAAAAAATGATTGATAATATGATTTCAGGATCAGTTATTTATGATTTAGCAGCTTCTCAGGGTGGAAATTCAGCATATACAAAGGTAGATGAAATTGTTAAAAAAAAAGGAGTAACGATTCTTGGTGAAAAAAATATTTTAAATAAATTGCCCGTATCTGCGTCAAATTTATATGCAAAAAATTTGTTTAACTTTGTTTTAAATCTTTATGATAAAAAAAATAATAAATTAAATATTAATACTGAGGATGAAATAATTAATAAAACTTTGGTAAAATAATATGGAAATAGACCCTTTTGTATTTAGATTAAGCATATTTATTCTTTCGATATTTATTGGATATTATGTAGTTTGGAGTGTTACTCCATCTCTTCATACACCTTTAATGTCTGTAACTAATGCAATTTCTTCTGTAATTATTGTTGGAGCAATAATTGCTGCTTTGGCAGGAAATTCTGTAAATATTTTTGATACTGCAAATATCTTTGGATTTTTAGCTATTATTTTGGCGGCAGTAAATATTTTTGGAGGTTTCTTGGTCACTCAAAGAATGCTCGCAATGTATAAAAAGAAAAAGAAAGAAAAATAATTATGTCAGCAAACTTATTGGCAATTTTTTACTTAATCTCTGGTATTTTATTTATTTTAGCTCTCAGAGGACTTTCATCTCCAGAAACTTCAAGAAAAGGAAATTTATTTGGAATTATTGGAATGGCAATTGCTATTGGTGTTACATTTTTATCAGTAGGAAATTTTTCTATTGGATTTTTATATGTTTTGGTTTTTTTATTGATTGGTGGGACTTTGGGTGCCTTTATTGCATATAAAATTCCAATGACAGCTATGCCAGAGCTTGTAGCTGGATTTCATAGTTTAGTTGGTCTAGCTGCGGTATTTGTAGCCATATCTGCTTTTTTAAATCCTGAAGTTTTTAATCTAGGATCACCAGGAAATATTAAAATAGCCAGTTTAATTGAAATGTCTTTGGGAGCTGCAATAGGAGCGTTAACTTTCACTGGATCTATTATAGCATTTTTAAAATTAAGAGGAATAATGTCTGGCTCTCCAATTACTTTTGTTGGTCAACATTATTTAAATTTAGCGCTAGGCTTAATTTTATTAGGATTAATATTTTATTTATGCAAAACTCAAGTAGATACTTGGTTTTGGACAATTATATTAATTTCATTTTTAGTTGGAGTTTTATTAATCATTCCAATAGGTGGAGCAGATATGCCCGTTGTTATATCTATGTTAAACTCATATTCTGGGTGGGCAGCGGCAGGAATTGGATTTACGTTAGAAAATTCTGCACTGATAATTACTGGTGCTTTAGTAGGTTCATCAGGAGCAATATTGTCTTACATTATGTGTAAGGGGATGAATCGTTCTTTTTTTAATGTAATACTTGGAGGTTTTGGTGGAACAGATCAATCTTTTTCTGAAAAAGGTAAGGAACAAAAACCTGTAAAAAATGGAAATGCTGATGATGCAGCGTTCTTAATGAAAAATGCATCATCTGTAATAATTGTTCCAGGTTACGGAATGGCTGTTGCACAAGCTCAACACGCTTTAAGAGAAATGGTAGATGCTCTAAAAAAAAATGGAGTTAAAGTAACTTACGCAATTCATCCAGTTGCAGGGAGAATGCCTGGACACATGAATGTATTGTTGGCAGAAGCGAATGTTCCATATGATGAAGTTTTTGAATTAGAGGAAATTAATAATGACTTTGCAAATTGTGATGTTGCCTATGTTATTGGAGCAAATGACGTAACAAATCCAGTTGCAAAATCAGATCCACAAAGTCCGATTTATGGCATGCCTATTCTAGATGTAGAAAAAAGTAAATCAGTATTATTTGTAAAAAGGAGCTTATCACCAGGATATGCTGGAATTGATAATGATTTATTTTATAGAGATAATACTCTTATGCTATTCGCAGATGCAAAAAAAATGACAGAGGATATAATTAAAAGTTTATAAAATTGACAAAAATATTTTGTGACATTGCCGATATTAGTCTTATAAAAAAGTTCAACAAAAAATCTTTCATAGAGGGTTTTACAACAAACCCAAGTTTAATGAGAAAAGCTGGAGCTAAGAATTATAAAAATTATAGTAAAGAGATAATAAAGATTACAAACAAACCAATATCATTTGAAGTATTTGCCGATGATGAAAAAAATATGATTAATCAAGGAATTAAAATTAATAAGTGGGGAAAAAATGTTTATGTAAAAGTTCCAGTTACTAATTCAAAAGGAAAATTTTCAGGAAAAGTTATTAATAAATTAAATAAAAAGAAAATAAAACTAAACATAACTGCGGTATATACAGCATATCAGACAAAACAAATTTTAAAAAAAATAGATAAAAAAACTAAGGTTATAATTTCTATTTTTGCAGGTAGAATGGCTGATACAGGAAAAGACCCATTACCTGAAATAAAAAATAGTATTAAATTTTCAAAAAATTATAAAAATGTTAAAATATTATGGGCAAGTACCAGAGAGCCATATAATTTTTTACAGGCAAAAAGTTTGAAATGTCATATAATAACCGTTCCTCCTTCAATAATAGAAAAAATTGAAAAATTTGGAAAATCTTCAAAAAAATTAACAATAGATACTGTCAAAGGTTTCTTAATTGATAGTAGAAAATCGAAATTTAAATTATAGTTTTGGTTGCGGGGGACGGATTTGAACCGCCGACCTCAAGGTTATGAGCCTTGCGAGCTACCAGGCTGCTCCACCCCGCGGTAATACTAAATTCTATTTTTGAGTTTATTTAATTTTTTAACTCTTTTTATATTTTCCTGTAGAATTCTTTTTTTCTTTTCAGAAGGTTTTTCATAATTATTTTTTAATTTTATTATCTTAAAAAATCCATCTCTCTGGAGTTTTCTTTTCAGTACTCTCAGAGCTTGTTCTACATTGTTATCTTTAACTTCTATTTTAATAAAACCTCCTTAAAAAGTGATGACTGATTAACATTTTATAAAATAATTGTCTATATTGATTATTTAAAATCTTCTTATTAGTTAATTAATTTATCTTTTTCTTTTTGTTTTTTTTCTCGTTTTATTCTTCTCTCTGCTTTTTCTAAAGCTTCGTGTAGCTCTTTCTGAGAAAAAAGACCAATTGCAACAGGATCTTTAGGATTAAGATTGTTAAAGTTCCAGTAACTTTTGTTTCTTATAGCGACAACAGAATTTTTTGTTATCCCTACAAGTTTAGCTATTTGAGAATCTTTTAAAACTGAATGTTGTTTAATTAGCCAAAGCGCAGAATCTGGTTTATCTTGCCTTTTTGATAACGGAATATATTTTTTAATTTTATTTTCCGAATTCGAAATGTCTAAGTTATAATTATTTATTTTTAGAGGTCTTAACTGGTCTTTTGAAGATAATTCAATTTCATCCTTGGTCAATTGACCTGCAATTATTGGATTATATCCTACGATACCTTTAGCCACTTCTCCATCAGCAATTCCTTGTATTTCAACCTCATGTAAATTACAGAAATCAGCAATCTGTTTAAATGTTAATGTTGTATTTTCCACAAGCCATACAGCCGTAGCCATAGGCATCAAAGGTGTGTTTGTCATTAAGATTTTTTTTCCGATCTGAAATTTTGAAATTTTTTGTTAAATTTACTTACTCTACCTTTATCAAGAATTTTTTGTTTTCCACCAGTCCAAGCTGAATGTGATACAGGGTCAATTTCTAACTTTAAAGTTTCACCTTCAGATCCCCAAGTAGATCTAGTTTCAAAATTAGTACCATCAGTCATTTCAACTTTTATTTTATGGTATTTTGGATGTATATTTTTTTTCATAGCTGGCTTTATAGCAAAAGAAAATTTAAAAACAATTAAAAGTTATTTAGGTTTTTTAACATTTTTTCATATATAGAGTTGCTACCAGCAAATATGTTAATTAGTTTATTGGAAAAATACTCTATATCATTTACTTTTCCACCTGCTTCATTAACAATAATTATTCCCGCAGCGATATCCCAAATATTTAAATTTTTCTGAAAATATCCATCATAACGACCAGCACCAACATAAGCCATATCTAACGCTGCACTTCCGGACTTTCTCACATTAAGGTCTTTATTGAATTGATCTTTACCACCAGTTGCAAACAAACATTCATTTAGATTTCTTTTTTTTGAAACTCTAATTCTTTGATTATTAAAGTACGCCCCACTATTTTTTTCAGCATAGAACATTTCATTTTTTATGGGATCAAATATTAAACCACTAACTATTTCTTGTTTGTTTCTTAAAGCAATTGAAATTGCAAAATGAGGTATACCATGTAAAAAATTTGTAGTTCCATCAATTGGATCTATGATCCAACAATTATCTTTATCTGAATTTTTTATTTCACCAATTTCTTCACTAAGAATTGAAAATTTTTTTCTTGATTTAGTTAGTTCTTCAATAATAATTTTTTCAACTTTTTTATCAGAATTTGTTACAAAGTCAGATGGACCTTTTGAGGATACTTGTAATTTTTCTAACTCTCCAAAATCTCTTATTATTATTTTTGATGCTTTTTCTGCAGCTTTAATCATTATATTTAGGTTTGCAGATATAGAATTCATTAAATTATATTTTTTTTATGTATTCAATAGATCTAGTATCAATAATTATCTTATCACCATTCTCAATGAATGGTGGCACTTGAATTTTTAATCCATTGTCTAGTATTGCTGGTTTATATGATGATGAAACTGTCTGACCTTTTAAGGCGACGTCTGTGCTTTCTATTTCACAAGTAATTTGATTTGGTAATTCAAGCGATATGGGTTTTTCCTCATAAAAATTTATTTTTACTTCTAATTCTTCCTTTAAAAATTTTCCTTTTTCTCCAACAATATCTTTTTTTATATTTATTTGTTCAAATGATTTTTGATTTATAAAGTAATAATCTGATTCATCTTCATATAAATAATTAAAGCTAATTTCCTCTAGTGAAGCTTTCTCTACTGTGTCACTAGATCTGAACCTTTCATTTAACTTAGTACCTCTGTTTACACTTTTCATTTCAACCTGATTAAACGCTCCGCCTTTACCAGGTTTTACATGTTGTGTTTTAAGAACTTCCCATAAATCATCTTTATGCTCTAAAAGCATTCCAGGCTTAATTTCATTTCCAGATATTTTCATATTAGTTTATTTATCGCTTCTTTTGGGTTTAGTTTTTTATTATTCCAAATGTAGCCTGAAATAGCCAAAAAGTTAGCTTTATTCAATAAAAGTTTTTTATAATTAGTATCTTTTATTCCACCTATTGCCACAAAAGGAATATTTGTTAACTTTTTAGCTAAACCTAGTATTTTTAAACTTGCTTTATATTTAGTTCTTTTTGTTTTAGTTGAGTAAAATGCTCCGAAGGCTAAATAGTTTGCGCCTTCTTTGACAGCTCTCTTTGCTAGTTTTAATGAATTATGACAGGTAACACCTATGATTTTATTTTTTAATAATTTTCTAGCATTATAAATTTTCATATCTTTTTGACCCAAATGACAACCATCTGCATTAATTTTTTTTGCAATTACTGGGTCGTCATTAATTAGGAGTTTAACTTGATATTTTTTACAAATTTTTTTTATTTTTTTTCCAATGTAAATTTTGTTTTTAAAACTTTCTTTTTTCAACCTTAATTGAAAAAAACTTACTTTTTTTGAACTTAATACTTGTCTTAGTGTAGTATAAAATTTCTCGTTTTTAATCTTATTAGGAGAAATTAAATATATAAATCTTTTATTTTTGCTATTTTTCCTCAAGTTCTTTTGACCATTTTCCTTGAGCTGCGAGTGAGCACATATTTGCTCTGTGATTAAAAATTTCCTGTGTTCCTTTAATATTTTTTATATCTTTCGACCAAAACTTAATAGCACTTTGTTGTAAGGCTCTTCCGTATGAGTAACTCATTATAAAATTTGTATTATTATATTTATTAATTAAATTTAGGTTTTCAGCTGCCTCTATTTCAGTTTGGCCACCTGATAAAAAAGCTATTCCTGGCACCTCTTTGGGAACAGTATCTTTTAAACATTTTAAAGTTAAATGAGCAATTTTTTCTTTACTTATTTTTTCATTTGATTTATTTCCTGGAAGTATCATGTTTGGTTTTAAAATTATTCCTTCCAAACTAACCTTATGTTGAATTAGCTCTTCAAAACATTTTTTGATTACTTCTGATGTTTTATTTAAACAATCTTCAGCTGTATGATCTCCATCCATCAATACTTCAGGCTCTACAATTGGAACCATTCCATTTTCTTGAACTATAAAAGAGTACTTAGCTAAAGCATTAGCGTTTGCATCAATTGATAATTTGCTAGGATAGTTTTTTGAAATAGTATAAATGCCTCTCCATTTAGTAAATCTTGCTCCAAGCTTATAGTAATCCTTCAATCTTTTACCTAAGCCATCTAATCCTTCTGTAATTTTTTCATCAGGTGAGTCCACCATAGGCTTTGCTCCTGTATCTACTTTTATTCCAGGCACAGCTCCTGATGAAGAAATTAACTCTGGAATAGTTTTTTTTGAGCTCGTGCTTTGTTTTATGGTTTCATCATACAAAATAACACCACCTATACATGTTTTCATACTTTCAGATGAGAAAAGTGTTTCTCTGAATAGCAACCTATTTTCTGGAGTTGATTCCACATTTACGGCACCAAGTCTCTTAGTCATTGTTCCAGTACTTTCGTCAGCAGCCAGAATACCTTTTCCGTGAGATAAAATTTTCAATGCGATTTTATTTATATCAGACATTTTGATTTAAAGCTTTTATAGCAGGTAGAGTTTTTCCTTCAAGATATTCTAAAAAAGCTCCACCAGCAGTTGAAACAAAAGTAAATGAATCAAATTTTTTAAATTTGTTTATTGCAGCAACTGTTTCACCACCTCCTGCTACAGAAAAAATTTTATCATTCCTTGTTTTTTGAGAAATTAAATCTAATATTTTTTTTGTTCCATTTTGGAAATTTGGATTTTCAAAATAACCTGCAGGACCATTCCAAAGTATTGTTCTAGAGTTACTTATTATTGCTTCAATAGATGATATTGTTTTTGATCCAATATCTAATATCATTTCATTATCTTTTATTTCATTTATATTTTTTTCTTTTCCTTCTCCATTTAGATCAGTAGACACTATTGCATCTTTGGGAATAGTAATTTCACAATTATAATTTTTTGAGTTTTCCAATATTTCTTTAATTAAAGAACCACATTCATTTTCACATATTGATTTTCCTATATTTGAACCAGTATGTTTAAGCATTGTATTGCCCATTCCACCTACAATTATAATATTATTAAATTTCTTTATTAAATTGTTTATAATTTTAATTTTTGTAGAAATTTTTGAGCCTCCAATTATTAGAGAAACAGGCTTTTCAATTTCAGAAGTTATTTTTTTTAATGCATTAATTTCCTCTGTAATTTGTAGCCCAAAATATGAAGGAATATACTTGGTGATCCCTTCAACAGAAGCATGAGATCTGTGAGAACAAGAGAAAGCATCATTTACATATATGTCTCCCAATGTAGATATTTTTTTTGAAAAATCTGGGTCATTTGTCTCTTCTCCTTCATTAAATCTAATATTTTCTAACATCAAGATTGATGCATTTGGAATTTTGTTTATTTCTGAAAGTGTATTCTCGCTAATTAGATCTTCACTAAAAAAGACATTTTTCTTTAAGAGAAGAGATAATTTTTCTGATATAGGTTTTAAAGACATTCCATTAACCACCTTACCTTTAGGCCTTCCTATGTGAGACATAATTATAATTTTTGCCTCTTTCTTTAACAAAAGTTTTATAGTTGGTATTATTTTTTCAATTCTTGATGTTTCGGTTATTGATCCATTTTTCATTGGAACATTTAAATCAACTCTTAATAAAACTTTTTTTCCTTTTAGATCAAAATTATTATTTGTGATGCTGTTCATGAAAAAATTAGATTTTATGAATATATTCTGCTAAATCGCACATCCTTGAAGCAAATCCCCATTCATTATCATACCATGCTGAAACTTTACCCATGTCATCTCCAACAACATTAGTCAAAGATAGGTCAATGATAGAAGAATTAGGGTTATGATTAAAGTCGATTGATACAAGCTTTTCATCAGTTGCAAATAGAACACTTTTCAATTCTTTTTTTGAAGCTTTTTTAAAAGAATCATTAATTTTTTTTACGGTTAGTTTGTTTTTTGAATGAAATACAAGATCTACTAATGAAACATTTGGGGTTGGCACCCTAATAGCCAAACCTTCAAGTTTTCCTTTTAATTCAGGAATAATTTCTCCAATAGCTTTTGAAGCACCTGTAGAAGTTGGAACCATAGACTGAGTTGCAGATCTTGCTCGTCTTAGATCTTTGTGGGAGTTATCCAATAGTCTTTGGTCAGTTGTGTATGAATGAATAGTTGTCATAAAACCTTTTTGTATTTTAAATTCCTTATTTAAAACGTATACGATTGGTGCAAGGCAATTAGTTGTGCAAGAAGCAGCAGAAATTATTAAATCTTTTTTGCTAATCGATTTGTGATTTACTCCATAAACAATAGTTTTATCAGCGTTTTTACAAGGCGCAGAAACAATAACTTTTTTTGCACCGTTTTTTATATGTGTATAAAGCTTCTCTTTTGAATTAAATTTTCCTGTGCATTCTAAAACGTAATCTACACCAAATTTCTTCCAATTAATTTCATTTAAATTTGAATGTTGTGAGAACGTAATTTTTTTACTGTTTAGGTTTAAGTAGTTATCTCCATATTTTATTTTACAATTAAATTTTCCGTGAACAGAGTCATACTTTAATAATGAGGAGACAATTTGAGAATTTGATCTACTGTTGATGTGTTTAATTTCTACTTTTTTATTATTATTTTCAATCAATGATCTGATAATCATTCTTCCTATTCTACCCAAACCATTAATACCAATTTTTACTGTCATTTTTTATTATTTATCATTTCTTTAACTTTTTTTACTATATTTTTACTTGTTAAACCAAAGTGATCATAAATCTCTTTATAAGGAGCACTTTTTCCAAAGTTATCTATTCCAAAAGCTATTCCATTTTCGCCAATATATTTTTTCCAATAATCAGTTGTAGATGCTTCTATTGAAATTTTATGTTTTGTTTCATTCAAAATTTTAGATTTATAATCTTTTTTTTGTATATCAAATAATTCGTGACATGGCATGGATATAACTTTTGAATAAATCTTTTCTATGGCCAATTTTTGACTAACTTCAGTTGCTAACTCAACTTCAGAGCCAGTAGCCAGTATAGTCACGTCAATTTCACTTTTTGTTCTTGATACTTCGTATGCACCAGCTGAACATTTATTTTCGTTTGTAAATTCTTTTCTAATTTGATTAATTTTTTGTCTGCTCACTGCAATTATACTAGGTTGATCTTTACCAGATATTGCAGCAAGATCCCAACACTCAAAAGTTTCAACAGTATCAGCGGGTCTAAAAACATTTAAATTTGGAATAGATCTTAGCCCAGTTAATTGTTCGATTGGTTGATGAGTTGGACCATCTTCTCCAAGTCCAATTGAGTCATGACTCATTATATAAATTACTCTTTGTTTCATTATTGCAGCCAATCTTATGGCTGGTTTACAATAATCACTAAAGATTAAAAAAGTTCCACCATATGGAATTAATTCACTATGTAGTGCTAAACCATTCATTATTCCACACATTGCATGTTCTCTAACTCCATAATGAATATAGTTTCCTTTAAAATTTCCAGGCTTAATTATTTGGTGACTTTTTGTTTTGGTATTATTTGAGCCTGATAGATCTGCAGAACCTCCTATTATAGTAGGATTTTTTTTTGTTAAGAAACTGATTATTTTTTCGGAAGATTTTCTAGTAGCAATAGCTTCAGGTTTATTAATAACATTTTGTTTTTCTTTAAGAAAATCTTTTAAAAAAGAAGTGTGGCTAATTTTTTTATATTTATTTTTTTTAACCCACTTTTCTGCTTCTTTAATTCCTCTACTTCCAATTTTTCTCCACTCATCTAATATTTTTTTTGGAACCTCGAATGAGGGATGACCCCATTTTAATTTTTTTCTTACTAATTTTATTTCATCTTCACCAAGAGGACTTCCATGAGAAGTTTCTTTTCCTGATTTATTAGGTGAGCCAAAACCGATAACAGTTTTGCAAGATATCACAGTAGGTTTTTTTGCTTTTTGTGCTTTTTTAAGAGCTTTTGATATTTGTTTTTCGTTATGGCCATCTATAAGAATATAATCCCAACCATAACTTTCAAATCTTTTTTTAAAATTATCAGATACAGCAAGACTAGTAGGCCCATCAATTGATATAGAGTTATTATCAAACAACATGATTAAATTTTTTAATTTTAGATGACCAGCTAGACTTAAAGCTTCATGACTTATACCTTCCATTAGACAGCCATCTCCAGCTAGAACATAAGTTTTGTGATTTATAATATTTTTACCAATTTTTTTTTTCAAAATTTCTTCTGCAATTGCCATTCCCACAGAGTTTGCTATTCCTTGCCCCAAAGGTCCAGTAGTGGTCTCTATTCCTGAATTAGGAATATATTCCGGATGCCCTGCACAAATTGAATTTAATTGTCTAAAGTTTTTTATATCTTTTAAGGAAATACTTTTATATCCAGTTAAGTATAATAAAGAGTAAAGTAGCATAGAACCATGACCAGCTGACAAAACAAACCTATCTCTATTAAGCCAATTTGGATTTTTTGGATTAAATTTTAGAAATTTTTTGAACAATACCGTTGCCACATCTGCCATACCCATTGGCATACCAGGGTGTCCAGAGTTAGCTTTTTGCACAGCATCTATGGATAAAAACCTTATAGCGTTGGATAAATCTTTATTATTTGCGTTCAAAAATATCCTTTATAGACTTGGGTGAATCAATTTATTATTATATTTATATATATATGAATTCTATACACGAAAAAGAAAAAAAACTTAATGAAGCCTTAGAAAAATTAAATTCAATAAATCCTCAAAATTTAAATTTAAAGGAAACTATCTCAAATTTAGATCAGCAAAAAAATCAATTAGAAATTGAAAAAAAAGAATTAGAAGCAAATTATTTAGAACTTCAGCAAAATTATCAAAAACTTAAGTCAAAGATTGATGATTTAAATAATCAAAAGGAATCTGAAGTAAAAAAAGAAATAGAATTTTCTGATAAAATTGATGAATTAAATCAAGAAACGGATAGTTTATTGGAAGAAATAGATAAATGGCAAATGTAAATATAAAATTTAACA
This sequence comes from uncultured Pelagibacteraceae bacterium, assembly GCA_902634305.1. GTDB lineage: Bacteria > Pseudomonadota > Alphaproteobacteria > Pelagibacterales > Pelagibacteraceae > Pelagibacter. The sequence continues at coordinate 32,797 of CACPJJ010000002.1, forward strand.
ATAAAGAATTTTTACTTTCATGTGAGGATGGTCAAGAAGAGCATCTAGAGGAACTTGCATACCATTTAAATGAAAAATTTAATAATTTAAAATCAAATTTGGGAAACATTGGAGAAAATAAACTTTTATTAATTACATCTATCTCTACCATGGATGAGTATTTTGAGACTAAAAAAAAAATAGATCAAAAAATAGAAGAATTAAGAAATTTAACAGAAAAATTTAAAGAATTGAAATCTCTTGTATATGAGTACAAAGAAAAAAAAGAAAATGAGATAAACAACTTAAATGATGAGCAAAAAAAACTTAAAAATCAGCTAGAAGATAACAAATCAGATTATGAAAAAGCAATTGAAAAGGCAGCTGATCAAATAGAGAATTTTTTAACAAAAGTTGATTCCAAAAATCCATTACAGTAAGACCTGTGATAAAATCTAAAATAAGAAAAAAAATATTATATATTAGAAAAAAAAAAAATAATAAAAATATAAAATTTTCATTTTTAAAAGTTTTTAAAGAAATAAAAAAAAAAATTTTGAAGAACAAAATAATTGGAGGTTATTATCCAGTAAATTCTGAAATTGATATACTGGAAATTCTAGAAAGTTTAGAAAAAAAAGCAGGTGTGAAATTAAGTCTGCCTGTTATAAAAAAAAATAACGAGATGGATTTTTACAAATGGTCTACAAAAAGTTTATTAAAACTAAATAAATTTGGAATACCTGAGCCTGAAGAAATTAAAAAGGTTTTTCCTGATGTAATTTTTGTTCCAATAGTGGCATTTGATAATAGATTATATCGTATTGGATATGGAGGTGGATACTATGATAGATATATTCAGAAACTCTCAAATAAAAAAAAATTATTTAAGATAGGAATTGCTCATTCATGTCAAAAAATAAATAAAGTTCCTATTAATAAATATGATAAAAAATTAGATATAATTATTACAGAAAAATATATCTTAAGATGAGAATTTTTTTTTTAGGTGATATCGTTGGTAGATCTGGAAGATCGGCTGTTATTATGAATCTAAAAGACATTGTAGAAAAAAAAAAAATTGATTTTGTGATAGTTAATGGTGAAAACGCTGCAGATCAAGGAGTTGGTATTACTGAGAAAATTTCAAACGATTTATTTAATTCGGGAGTAGATGTAATTACAACTGGAAACCATGTATGGGATCAAAAAGAAACTGCAAATCATATAGAAAGAGAAATAAGACTTTTAAGACCTGAAAACATATCAATTAATTCTCCAGGAAAAGGATTTGGAATATATGAATCAAAAAATGGATTTAAAGTTGGTGTATTAAATTTAATGGGAAATGTTTTTATGAAAAAATGTGATGATGTTTTTGAGGCTGCAACAAAATTTATAAACAATTATAAACTAAAAGAAGATTATGATTTTTTAGTTGTTGATTTTCATGGAGAAATAACAAGTGAAAAAATGGCCATAGGACATTTTTTGGATGGGAAGGCAACATTAGTAGTTGGAACACATACTCATGTACCAACAAATGATGTAAGAATTTTAATTAATGGAACAGCATTTCAAACAGACGCAGGTATGTGTGGAGACTATGACTCGGTAATAGGAATGAACAAGGAAAATTCTTTAAATCGTTTTTTAAAAAAAGAATCAACAAAACATTTTCCTGCTGAAGGTAAGGCAACTTTGTGTGGTCTTATTGTTGAATGTGATACATCTAATGGTCTGGCTAAAAAAGCAGAACCGTTTATATACAGAGGAGAGTTAATAAAATAATAAATTCTTATGGCAGGACATTCACATTGGGCCGGAATAAAACACAAAAAAGGTAAAGCAGATAAAGCACGTTCAAATCTGTTCTCTAAACTTTCTAGAGAAATTACAGTAGCAGCAAAATTAGGTGACAAAAATCCAGACATGAATGCAAGATTAAGATCCGCAATACAATCTGCAAGATCATCAAATATGCCTAAAGACAACATTCAAAGAGCGATTGAGAAATCTGAAATGAACACAGATTCAAACTATGAAAATATTAGATATGAAGGTTTTGGGCCAAAAACAATTGCCGTGATAGTTGAAACTTTAACCAATAATAAAAATAGAACAGCTTCAAATTTGAGAACTATTTTTCAAAAAAATGGAGGTAATTTAGGTACGCAAGGTTCAGCTTCGCATAATTTTAAACAAATAGGAGTAATTAAAATTGAAAAATCTGAAGCTTCGAACGAAAGAATATTTGAATTAACAGTTGATTCAGGAGCAAATGAATGTTTTTCAAATGAAGATTTTCATGAAATCCAGTGTGATAAAAATGAAATATATGTTGTAAAAAAAAATCTTGAAAAAAATATTAGTAATTTTTTATCAACAGAAATTGAGTGGGTCCCCTTAAACAAAATAGCCATATCCTCTGTAGAAAAAGAGGAAATAATAAATTTTTTAGGATCTTTAGATGATGACGATGATGTACAAAGTGTTTATACAAATGCAAAATTATAAATTAAATTAATGCTAATTATAGGCATAGATCCAGGAATTTCAGGAGCAATTTGTTTTTTTGAAGATGGACAAGTTAAAGAAATAATTGATATGCCAGTTATGGCTGAAGGAAAAAAAAACAAAAGACAAATTAATGGACCTCAAACTTATAATGAGATTTTAAAAAGAATTAATAAATTTCAGAAAAAAGATATAATTGTAGTAATCGAACAAGTTTCAGCAATGCCGGGACAAGGGGTCACTAGCATGTTTAATTTTGGACAATCTTTTGGTGTTTTAAAAGGAATATGTTCTGCAATGCAATTATCTATGTTTTTTATCAGACCAGCAAAATGGAAAAAATACTTTGGTTTAATCAAAACTGAAAAAGATGCAAGCAGAACCAAAGTTATTGAAATTTTTCCATATATTTCTTCTGAACTTTCTAGAAAAAAAGACTCAAACAAAGCTGACGCAGTATTAATTGCTAGTTTTTTTTACAATACATTCAAAAAAGCAGATTAATAAGTATTTTTTAGGACAAATTGATGACACATTTTAGTGTGAAACACACTTAAATGGAAGCTGACATCTCATCTCAAGCAGTTGGACTCGCAAGCAGTGCAGATTTTTCAATTTTAAATTTATTTATAAGAGCTGATATAATAGTTAAATCTGTAATCATTATACTTATAGCGTCATCCATATATTCGTGGGCTATTATAATAGAAAAATATAGATTATTTAAAAAAATTAATAAAACTTCAGAAGAATTTGAAACTAAGTTTTGGAAATCAAGATCAGCAGAATCATTTTATAATAATTTACCTGATAAGATTGATGATCCAATGGCAAATGTATTTAAAGATACTATGCAAGTAATAATTAAATCTAAATCAAAATCCAATTTATCAAATAAACTTGAAAGTATGTTAGAAGTAAATATTGAAAAGCAAATGAATGTTTTAGAAAAGCATTATACTTTTCTTGCAACAGTTGGATCAACGGCTCCATTTATTGGTTTATTTGGAACTGTTTGGGGAATTATGAATTCTTTCCAATCGATAGCTATTTCAAGAAATACAAGTTTAGCAATAGTTGCCCCAGGTATAGCAGAAGCATTATTTGCAACGGCATTAGGATTACTTGCTGCAATTCCTGCTGTAGTTGCTTATAATAAATTCAATAGTGATTCAAAAAAATATTCACAAAAATTAGAAAATTTTTCAAAAAGATTTATATCTATAATTTAATTAATGGCATTTAAATTTAAAAGTTCGTCAAGAGAGCCAATGAGTGAAATTAATGTTACGCCTTTCGTAGATGTAATGCTAGTTTTGTTAATAATTTTTATGGTTACAGCTCCTTTATTGACTGTAGGTGTTCAGGTTGATCTTCCAGAAAGCTCTGCAGACTCATTACCTGAAGAGCAAGAACCTCTTACACTAACTATTAATTCAAAAGGAGAAATTTTTATACAAGAGTCAAAAGTAGAATATGATAAAATTACAGCTAAAATTCTTGCTGTCTCAAAGAATAGAACTGATACAAGAATTTATGTTAGAGGAGACAAAACAATTAATTATGGAAGAGTTCTTGAAATAATGGGTATGTTGTCAGGATCAGGATTTACAAAGGTGGCTTTAATTTCAGAACCATATAAAGAAAGATAGTGAGTGTACAAAAATATTATAATTTCATCAGGCTTACACATGATGTTGATTATTGTAGCAACATTAAGTTTGCCATTTTTAGTAAAAAAACCAATTGAACTGCCTCCAATTATTTCCGTGGAACTAATTCAAATTACAGATCAAACAAATATTCCTTTTGCACCAAAAGCAAAAAAAATCATTGAAAAAGTCAAAAAAGAACAGGAAAAATTAGTATCTGAGCAAGCGCCACCTAAAAAAGTTAAAAAAGAAAAGCCCGACGCTATCCCTTTGCCAGATCAAAAAAAAGAAGTAGTAAAAAAAGTTGAAGAAAAAAAACAAAATCCAGAAAAAATAGAAGATGAAGTTAAACAAGTTTCAGAATTTGAAAAAGATGAAATGTTTGATCCCGATTCAATTGCTGCATTAATTGATAAATCCAAAGAAGAACAAGCAGAAACAACAAGAAAACTTGATAAAGTAACTCAATCTCAAGATTCAAGCATGAATCTATCAGGATTATCTTTGAGCGAAGAAGATGCTTTAAAAGCACAAATTTTTGGTTGTTGGAGTATACCTTTAGGGTTACCTTATAACGAAAGTTTACTTGTTAGAATTAAATTGAAGTTAAAACCGGATGGATCAGTGATTAAAACAGAAATATTAGACCATGCAAGAATGAATAAGCCTGGACAAGCTTTTTACAAAGTTTTAGCTGAAAGTGCGTTAAGAGCAATTCAGCTATGTCAGCCTTTAAGAGTACCAACTACTGGCTATGAAAGATGGAAAGACTTACAATTAAATTTTGATGCAAGGGAGATGTTAGAGGGATGAAAAATAAAATTAACCTATTATTTCTAATTTTTTTAATATTTTATCCATTTAAATTATTAGCATTAATTGAGGTAGATATTACAAGAGGAAATCTAAATCCTTTGCCAGTAGCAGTATCATCATTATCATCCACTGAAGATGACAAAAAGGCTTTAAAAAAAGTACTAGATATAAATGATCTTGGTTTAGAAATATCAAAGATTGTTGAAAATAATTTAAAAAAATCAGGATTATTTAACCCATTAAATAAAGAGGCATTTTTACAAAAACCAGATATTGCGCATTTGAAACCAAGATTTGAAGATTGGGCACTAATCAAAGCACAAGCATTAATTACCGGTAAAGTAAATTTTCAAGATGAAAAACTTAGAGTAGAATTTAGACTATGGGACGTATTGGCAGGAAAAGAAATGCTAGCACTAGCCTTTACGACAGTCCCAAAAAATTGGAGAAGAGTGGGTCACATTATTACTGATAAAGTTTATGAAAGATTAACTGGAGAAAAAGGATATTTTGATACAAGAATTATCTACGTTTCAGAAAAAGGTCCAAAAACCCAAAGAGTAAAAAGATTAGCAATAATGGATCAAGATGGATTCAATACAAAATATTTAACTTTAGGAAATGAATTGGTTTTGACTCCAAGATTTAGCCCAACTAATCAAATGGTCACTTATTTATCTTATTTTAAAAATTTACCTAGAGTTTATTTGCTAGATATAGAAACAGGAATTCAGGAAGTAGTTGGTGATTTTGCTGGAATGACATTTGCTCCAAGATTTTCTCCAAATGGAAAAAAAATTATTATGAGCTTTGCAATGGATGGAAACTCTGACATTTATACCATGGATTTAGAGAATAGAATTGTAGAAAGAATTACAAATCATCCATCAATAGACACCTCACCATCTTATTCTCCAGATGGAAAATATATTGCATTTAACTCAGATAGAAGTGGATATCAGCAAATTTATGTTATGAAAAGTGACGGAACAAAAGTAAAAAGGATTTCTTTTGGAAAGGGTTTGTATGGAACTCCCGTGTGGTCACCTAGGGGAGATTTAATAGCTTTTACAAAACTTCATAAAGGTAAATTTTATATAGGAGTAATGAGAACTGATGGAAAAGGTGAAAGACTTTTAACGGAAAACTTTTATCAAGAAGCACCGTCATGGTCTCCAAATGGTAGAGTTTTAATTTTTTACAGAGAGACAAAAACTGACAGTAAAGGAGAAGGTTTTTCTGCTAAGCTTTGGTCAATAGATTTAACTGGATATAATGAGCGCTTGGTAGATACAGAAACTGATGCTTCGGACCCATCTTGGTCGTCATTATTAAGCAATTAGTAGTTTTTTTTAATAAAATGTATTGATTTTTAAGCTTGTAAGATCTATTCAGGTGTGAAAAAGTAAAAAAAAACAGATTTAAGGAGCAGGAATGAACATTAGCAAAAATTACAAAAACATTTTTCTAGCAATGTTTTTAAGCTTTTTGTTGTCAGCGTGTGCTACACAAACGGCTAAGAAAATAGATTCTCAAATCCAGGGTGATGTTTATACAGGAACTGACACAGTAGAGTACTTAGCTGATGGTGTTCCAGATAGAGTTTTCTTTGCAACGAATGAATCAGTTCTAACAACTGCTTCTAGAGAAACTTTAAGAAAACAAGCAGCTTGGTTAAGAAAGAATCCTGAAGTAACTGTAGTATTAGAAGGTCATGCCGACGAAAGAGGCACAAGAGAATATAACTTAGCATTAGGAGAAAGAAGAGCTAATGCAGCAAAAGATTATTTAATGACCTACGGAATATCTTCAAGCAGAGTTTCTGTGATAAGCTATGGTAAAGAAAGACCAGTAGATTCTGGATCAAACCCTTTAGCATGGTCAAAAAATAGAAGATCAGTTACAGTTAAAGCTAATTAATTATAATTAAAAAAGACCCTATAAATCTTTAATGATTTATAGGGTCTTTTTTTTGCCATCATTATAATTACAAATAAAATTAATGAACAAATTAAATTATTATTTTTATTTTTTTTTAGTTTCAATATTGCTTCTTGTCCCAACAAAAACTTTTTCTGACAATCATAATTTAAATGAAATTTTAGAATTAATTCAGAAAGACTTGAGAACTTTAGAAAGAGCAGTTTATTCTGAAGATTTTACATCAGGCCAAGAAAAAAGTGAAAATACTAATAGTATGGATCAAAATTCAGAAGAAGTACTTACTAGACATTTGCTTAAATTATCAGAAATAGAAAAGCAGTTTCAAGAATTAACAAATAAATTTGAAGAAATAAATTTTAAAATAGATAAATTATCATCTAGGGTTTCCAAGGTACAGGCAGATAATCAATTAAGATTTCAGCAATTAGAAGAAGGACAGGTATCTAACGGTACAGGGGCTGACAATCAATTGTCATCAGCTTCTGAACAAAAAGAAGAAAAAATACTTCCAGGGTCCTCTGAGCCACAAGATTTAGGTTCAATTTCATATAAGGATTCTGAAACAAATTTAGAAAATCAAATAACACAATCAGTTGAGTCAACAGGAACAGTAGTTACAGAAACATTTCAAGCTGAAGAAAAAATATTACCAGATACTTCTGCTGATAAACAATATGAGTTTGCTACAAACTTGCTTAAAGTAGGTGATTATAATACTGCAGAAAGAGCATTTAGAGAATTTGTAAATACTAACTCAGATCATGAATTAGCAGGAAGCGCACAATACTGGTATGCAGAAACATTTAGAATTAGACAACTGTACACTGATGCTGCATCAGCATATCTTGAAGGCTATCAAAAATATCCTAAAAGTGAAAAGGCTCCTATAAATTTATTAAAACTTGGAGTATCATTAGTTCAAATAGGAGAAAAAGATCAGGGTTGCTTAATGATTACTGGTGTAGAAAAACAATATCCAAAAGCAAATCAATCTGTTCTTCAAAAAGCAAAATATGAAGAAAAAAAGTTTGAGTGCAAAAAAGAAAATTCATAAAAAATTATTAATTAATTTAAAAGATCCTTTAATTGATAGAATTTACAAAGATTTTAATAATTTTATTAAAATTAATTTAAAAAAGTCAAATTTTTCGGTAGCTATTTCAGGAGGAGTCGACAGTTTAGCTTTAGCATATTTTTCAAAATGTTATTCAATTTCAAATAATATTAAAGTTAAATATTATCACGTAAATCATAAGCTTAGAAAAGAGTCTTCTTTAGAAGCAAAAAAATTAAAATTTTTACTAAAAAAATTTGATATAAACTGTAAAATTTTAAATTGGATCGGTTTAAAACCAAAATCAAATATTCAATCAGTAGCTAGAATTAAAAGGTACGATTTAATTTATAATGAATGTATAAAAGATAAAATTAATTTTGTTTTTATTGCACACCATATAGATGATTTATATGAAAATTTTATTATTAGACTGACAAGAGGATCAGGTTTAAAGGGACTGGTATCATTTAACCAAATAAAAACAAACTACGGTGGCAAACTAAAAATTTTAAGACCTTTAATTGGCTATAAAAAAACTGACTTAAATTACGTTACTAAAAAAATTTTTAATTTTAAGTTTGAAGATCCTTCAAATAAAAATATTAATTTTAAAAGAGTTAGAATTAGAAATTTAATTAACGATCTAAAGTCTGAAGGTTTAAGCATAGAAAAGTTAAGATTAACAATTAACAATCTGACTTATTCTAATTTAGCAATTAATCATTATGTAAATGAAAATATTAGAGATAATTCAAAATATAATAGATCAAAAAAAAATTATATTTTAAATAATGACTTTTTTAACCAACCAAGCGAAATTGTATTTAGATCCTTGAACAACATATTAAAAAAAGTAAGCAATCAATATTATTCTCCAAGAGGCAAGAGCGTTAGCCAGTTGATTGCAAAATTTAAGTCTGGAGAGATTAAAAAGATTAATATATCAGGATGTATATTGGAAAAAATCAATAATTCTTTTATAATTTATAAAGAAAATTGAAAAAAAGACTATTTTGTTACAATTTAGCACTTGTTAAATTTATAATAATTCTTACTTTATACTAATGAATCTTAAAAATTTAGCTATGTGGGCCGTAATAGTTTTTTTAACACTAGGTCTATATAATATGTTTAAAAATCCTCAGAGTTCAGTGGGACAAAATAATAATATAATATTTTCAGAATTTTTATCAGAAGTAGATAATGGAAGAGTTGTTCAAGTTGAAATCCAGGGAAATAAAATTAGAGGAATTATGTCCAATGGTGAAAAGTTTTCAACTTACTCACCAAACGATCCTAATTTAATTGAAAAACTTTCAAATAAAGGAGTTAGCATTTCAGCATCTCCGATAGAAGAAAAAATGCCTTCACTACTTGGTGTTCTTTTATCTTGGTTTCCTATGTTATTGTTAATAGCGGTTTGGATATTTTTTATGAGACAAATGCAAGGTGGAAAAGGTGGAGCAATGGGATTTGGAAAATCCAAAGCAAAAATGATGAACGAATTAAAAGGAAAAGTAACTTTTAATGATGTTGCTGGAGTTGAAGAAGCGAAAGAAGAAGTAGAAGAAGTTGTAGAATTTTTAAAAGATCCAAAAAAATTTAGTAGACTTGGAGGAAAAATACCTAGAGGCTGTTTATTAGTAGGTCCTCCGGGAACAGGAAAAACTTTGTTAGCAAGAGCTATCGCAGGAGAGGCAGCTGTGCCATTTTTTACAATATCAGGTTCTGATTTTGTTGAAATGTTTGTAGGTGTTGGTGCTTCAAGAGTAAGAGATATGTTTGAACAAGGAAAAAAAAATTCACCATGTATAATTTTTATTGATGAAATTGATGCTGTTGGAAGAAGCAGAGGAGCAGGACTTGGCGGAGGAAACGATGAGAGAGAACAAACACTAAACCAGTTACTTGTTGAAATGGATGGTTTTGACACAAATGAAGGTGTAATAATAATTGCCGCAACTAATAGACCCGATGTTTTAGACCCAGCTCTATTAAGACCAGGTAGATTTGATAGACAAGTTGTAGTTTCAAATCCAGATATTATTGGAAGAGAAAAAATTCTTAAGGTACATGCTAAAAAAATTTCTATGGCTCCAGATGTAAATTTAAGAACTGTAGCAAGAGGTACTCCAGGTTTTTCAGGAGCAGATCTTGCAAACTTAGTAAATGAATCTGCACTATTAGCAGCAAGAAAGAACAAAAGAATAGTTACTAACCAGGAGTTTGAAGAGGCTAAAGATAAAGTAATGATGGGCGCTGAAAGAAGATCAATGGTAATGACAGAAGATGAAAAAAAACTAACAGCATACCATGAGGGAGGGCACGCTTTAGTTTCATTTAATATGCCAAGCTATGACCCAATTCACAAAGCTACCATTATACCTAGAGGACGAGCACTTGGTATGGTTATGAATTTACCAGAAAGAGATAAACATGGACACTCTATTAAATATCTTAAAGCTAGATTAGCGGTTTGTTTTGGAGGAAGAGTCGCAGAAGAACTTATTTTCGGTAAAGACAATATATCAACTGGCGCTGGAGGAGGAAGCGGTTCAGATATAAATCAAGCCACTCAGCTTGCTAGAGCGATGGTAACAAAGTACGGAATGAGTGAAGAATTAGGGCCAGTAGAATATGGAGAAAATCAAGAGGAAGTATTTTTAGGGAGATCAGTAACACAAACACAAAGTGTTTCCGAGGCTGTTGCACAAAAAATAGATAAAGAAATAAGAAAACTAGTTGACGAAGGGTATAATCAAGCAAAGCAAATTTTATCAAGTAAAATTGATGATTTACATAAAATAGCTAAAGCTTTATTAACTTATGAAACTTTAACTGGCGAAGAAATTGAAAATATAATTAATAAAAACAAATATCCAGCAAATAAAGAAGATTTAAAAATCGAAGAAGATAAAGATTCATCCGCTCTTGGTTCTATAGGATTAAAACCAAAAATTGTTCATTAAACTGTAATGGAAAAATATTACACTCGTGCGTGTAATTTTTATTATGGTTCATTATCAAAAGAAAAAATAAAAAAAAAACTTTCACTTCCATTAAATGGAAATAATTTAATATCTTTTGATAATATAGAAATAATAACTAGAAAATATAAAAAAAAAATTCATATAAAAAAAATCAAAAAGCTAAGTAATAAAATCCAAAAAAAAATTAATAATGATATTAAATTAATTATTCGAAAAAAAAAATTTAAGGGATTAAATTTTTTAAATTCACCAATTTTAATGGGAGTAATTAATTTAACACCAGATAGCTTTTCTGATGGAGGAAAATACAACAAAAAAAATTCTGGATATAATCACGCAAATTATTTAATAAAAAAAGGATGTAAAATTTTAGACATAGGTGGGGAGTCAACAAGACCGGGAGCTAAAGACATAAGTAAAATAACGGAATGGAAAAGAATTAATAAAACTTTAATAAAAATTAAAAAACTTAATAAATTCATTTCTTTGGATACTCGAAAAAGTTGGATTATGGAAAAAGGAATTAAAAATAGAATAAATTTAATAAACGATGTTTCTGGTTTTGAATATGATTCAAACACCACAAATATTTTAAAAAAACATAAGATTCCGTTTGTTATTCATCATATGCAAAAAACTCCAAAGAATATGCAAAAAAATCCAAGGTATAAAAATGTTCTTTTGGACGTTTATGATTTTTTTGAAAAAAAAATAAACAAAATACGCTCTCTTGGAATTAAACATAGTAATATTATTTTGGATCCAGGTATAGGTTTTGGTAAAAACTTGAAACATAATATGACCTTGATTAATAATATTTCTATTTTCCACTCTCTTGGATTTCCTATAATGTTAGGAGTTTCTAGAAAAAGATTTATCAAAGATTTGTCTGGAAATAATGATAGCAAAGAAAGGTTGGGTGGAACAATATCATCTAGTTTGTATGCAATGACACAAGGAACTCAAATATTAAGAATTCATGATGTTAATGAAGTGAATCAAAGTATAAAAGTTTTTAAATCGTTAAATTTTAAATAATGTCAAAAAAATATTTTGGTACTGATGGAATTAGAGGAGAGGTAAATCAAGGGAATATTAATGGTGAAATGTTCTTTAAGTTTGGTTTAGCTGCTGGAACTTATTTCAAAAATTTAAAAAAAAGTAAACAAACAGCAATTATTGCAAAAGATACAAGATTGTCAGGCTATACTTTAGAGCCCGCTCTAGTATCTGGTTTGGCCTCAGCTGGAATGCATGTGTATACTTTGGGCCCTTTGCCAACTAATGGGCTTGCAATGCTAACGAAAAGAATGAAGGCAAATATGGGCATAATGATAACAGCATCTCACAACCCTTATTCTGATAATGGATTAAAATTATTTGGACCTGATGGTTTAAAATTATCTGATAAAATTGAAAAAAAAATTGAAAAATTAATAGATTCAAAAATAACAAAAAATTTATCTAAACCAAATATTCTTGGTAGAGTAAAAAGATTGGAAGATGCCAATGACAAATATATTAAAATTTTAAAATCAAATTTTCCAAGTAATTTTAAGTTAAAAGGAATTAAAATTGCTATAGATTGTGCTAATGGAGCTGGATATAAATCAGGACCAAAACTTTTAAAATCTTTAGGTGCAAAAGTTTATAATGCTGGCACTTTTCCTAATGGTTTAAATATCAATCAAAATTGTGGATCTACTTTTCCAAAAAAAATTAAGTATTTAGTAAAAAAACATAGAGTTAATTTGGGAATATCATTAGACGGGGATGCTGACAGAATTATTCTATGTGATGAGAAAGGAACTATTGTAGATGGTGACCAGATTATAGCGATGCTTGCCAATAGGTGGAAAAGAAAAAAAATTCTTAAAGGTGGAGTAATTGGAACTTTAATGTCAAATTATGGATTGCAAAAATATTTTAGAGAAAAAAAAATAAATTTTCTAAGAGCTAACGTTGGAGACAGATATGTAAAAGAAAAAATGCAAAAAAATAGATTTAATTTAGGAGGAGAACAATCAGGTCATATTATACTAGGAAAATTTGCAACAACTGGAGATGGACTTTTAGTAGCTCTAGAAGTTTTGTTTTCAATGAGAAAAGGAAAAAAAGCTAGTGAGTTATTAAATGTTTTTAAGCCGATGCCTCAAATTTTAGAAAATATTGTTGTTAAAGACAAAAATATAATAAATGCATCAAAGTGTAAAAAAGCGATAAAAAAAGCTAATAAACTAATGGGTCTTAAAGGAAGACTTTTGGTTAGAAAATCTGGCACTGAGCCAAAAATTAGAATTATGGGAGAGTCGCATAATAAAAATTTGATTATAAAATGTATAAAAATAATTAAACGGTCAATTAAAAATTGAAACCTAAATCTAAAATTTTAATAATTGCTGGATCCGATTCTTCTGGAGGTGCAGGTATTCAGGCTGATATTAAAACTGTTACTGCATTAGGTTCATATGCTATGACTGCAATAACAGCTGTAACTTCTCAGAATACAACTGGAGTAAAATCAATCACTTCTATAAAACCAAAAGAAATATCTAAGCAAATAGAATTTACATCAAGAGATATTAAACCAGACGCAATTAAAATTGGAATGCTTCACAGTGTTAAAGTTATCAATGCAGTAATAAAGTCTTTAAACAAAATAAATGTAAAAAAAATTATTTTAGATCCAGTAATGGTTGCTAAAGGAGGGGCTAAATTAATTGATAATAATTCAATCAAACATTTAAAATTAAAATTATTAAAAAAAGTTAGTTTAATAACACCAAATATACCAGAGGCAGAAATCTTGACAAATATGAGAATCTCTTCATCAGAAGATATGATGCATGCTGCAGAAATTTTAATAAGATTAGGTGCAAAAAATGTATTGATAAAAGGTGGGCACTTAAATTCGAGAATTATGCAAGATATTTTTTTAAATAAAAGTGAAATATCGACATTTAAAAACAAAAAAATTTATACAAAAAATACTCATGGTACAGGATGTACATTGTCCAGCGCTATTGCCACTTATTATTCATGTGGAAAAACATTAAAGAAATCTTGTGAGATGGCGATTAAGTATGTTAACCATTCTATTGGAACAGGACCAAAGTATGGTAAAGGTCATGGACCGATAAATCATTTAAGTACAATAAACATTAATAAAAAATTTAAATGAAAAATGTAGCTGTTATTGGATCTCAGTGGGGAGATGAAGGTAAAGGAAAAATTGTTGATTGGCTTTCTAGTGAAGCTGACATAGTTGTAAGATTCCAAGGAGGACACAATGCAGGTCATACTTTAGTAATTAATGGAGTAACATATAAATTAAGATTACTCCCATCAGGTATTGTAAGAAAACAAAAAATCTCAATTATAGGAAATGGTGTTGTTGTGGATCCTTGGGCTTTATTAGATGAAATTAATGAAATTAAGTCAAAGGGTGTTGAAATAAACGAAAAAAACTTAATTTTATCAGAAGCTGCAAATTTAATTTTACCATTTCATAAGGAAATGGATGAAATAAGAGAAGATTCAGCAGGTAAATCTAAAATAGGAACAACAAGAAGAGGAATTGGCCCAGCATATGAAGATAAAGTTGGAAGAAGGTCAATAAGAGTTATGGATTTAATTTCTGAGAAAAATTTGGATCATAGATTAGAAACAGTTTTAATGCATCATAACGCAATAAGAAAAGGATTGGGAAAAGAAATTTATAAAAAAGACAAATTAAAGAAAGAATTATTAAAAATAGCGCCAGAAATATTAAAATATTCTCAACCAGTTTGGAAAAGAATTGATGAATTTAAATTACAAGGAAAAAAAATATTATTTGAGGGTGCTCAGGGTATTTTGCTTGATGTTGATCATGGCACATATCCATTTGTTACATCATCAAATACAGTAGCCTCAGCTGCAGCGACAGGATCTGGTTGTGGTCTAAATTCAATAAATTATGCTTTAGGCATTACCAAGGCCTATACTACTAGAGTTGGAGAAGGTCCTTTCCCAACAGAATTGACAGACGATATAGGAGAAAAGTTAGGATCAATAGGAAAAGAATTTGGAACGGTTACAAGTAGAAAAAGAAGATGCGGATGGTTTGATGGAGTATTAGTTAGACAATCAATTAAAATTTCAGGTATAAATGGAATAGCACTTACTAAACTAGATGTTTTAGATCATTTAGATGAAATTAGAATGTGTATAGCTTATGAAATTGATGGAAAAAAAATTGATTACCTGCCAGCATCTGTAGATGATCAATTCAAAGTTAAACCTATTTATAAAAATTTTAAAGGGTGGAATTGTTCAACTAAAGGTATAAAAAATTTTGATGAACTTCCTGAAAATGCAAAAATTTATATAAAAGAATTAGAAAAGTTTATAGAAGCAAAAGTTGCAAGTATTTCAACAAGTCCAGAAAGAAACGATACTATATTATTAGTTAATCCTTTTAGTGACTAATTAATTTGCTGGTAGAAGATTTTTTGATTTTGCAGAATTTAGCATATGTTTTTGCAACTTTTCAAAAGCTTTATTCTCTATTTGTCTAATTCTTTCTCTACTAATTTTAAATTTTTTACTCAAATCTTCTAGAGTCGAAGGTTCGTCAGTTAATCGTCTTGAGTAAAGAATTTCTTTTTCTCTATCATTTAAAATTTTTATTGAGTCTTTCAGAAGATCTTTCCTTTGGTCCAGCTCCTCTTTTTGAGCAAAATTTAATTCTTGATCCATTTCCTTATCGACAACCCAATCTTGCCATTGATCTCCATCTTCACCAACAGGAGCATTTAAAGAATGTTCTTTTCCAGCCAACCTTCTATTCATTGAAACTACTTCATCTTCATTAACATCTAATTTGTTTGCAATTTCTGTTACATGTTCTTTTCTTAAATCACCCTCACTTTTTGGTGCAATTTGATTTTTTAATTTTTTTAAGTTAAAGAACAATTTTTTTTGAGCAGTAGTCGTTCCAATTTTAACCAAACTCCAAGATCTTAAAATATATTCTTGAATAGAAGCTTTAATCCACCACATTGCATAAGTTGCTAATCTAAATCCTTTTTCAGGCTCGAATTTTTTTACCGCTTGCATTAACCCTACATTACCTTCAGATATCATTTCATTAACTGGTAAACCATATCCTTTATAACCCATTGCAATTTTAGCTACCAATCTTAAATGACTTGTAACCAGTTTTTCTGCTGCTTTTAAGTTTCCTGTTTGTTTCCAGTTTTTTGCCAGCATATATTCTTCTTCAGCATCTAGCATAGGGAACTTTTTTATCTGCGCCAAATATGCAGAAAGGCCACCTTCATTTGAAAGTATTGGCAGATTATAGTTTTTTGTATTGCTCATTTTTGTTATTTATTTAATTAAGAAAATTAATTTTACAATCGTTTTATTTGCTTAGTTTTCTTAAGCTTTTTAAAATTTTTTCAAGTTCTTGTGGCAAAATTGAGGTAAACTCTAGTTCTTCGCCGGACTTTGGGTGTATAAATCCTAAAACTTTAGCATGTAAAAATTGTCTATCTAAATTTAAAATCATTTTTTCTAAATCTAAATTAATATTTTTTATTTTTTTAAATTTTTTTTTATATTTTTTATCACCAAGTATATTATTTCCTTTATAACTCATATGAACTCTTATTTGGTGAGTTCTTCCAGTTTCAAGTTTACATTCTATTAAACTAAAAGTAGGAATTTTTTCGTTTTCAAAAACTTCTAATGTTTTATAATTTGTAATTGCTTTTTTTCCTTTTGTTAGACCAACCTCCATAAGCTGTCTATTTTTTGAGCTTCTTGTTATTAGTGTTTCAATTTTACCAACTTGAGGTCTTAATTTGCCCCAAATAAGAGTTTGATAGACTCTTTTTATTGAATGTTTACTAAATTGATTTGATAATTTTTCATGAGTAATATTATTTTTTGCTATCACAACTAAACCCGAAGTATCTTTATCAATTCTATGGACAATCCCCGGTCTTAGCTCATCACCGATATTAGATAGATTTTTACTATCGTAATGTATAAGAGCATTAACCAAAGTTTTATCATAGTCGCCTGCACCAGGATGCATAGATATCCCAGCAGATTTATTTACAACTAATAAATCTCTATCTTCATATGCAATGTCTAGTTTAAAATTAAATGGTTTTAACGAAGCTTTTTTTGGCTTAGGTATTTCAAGATCAATGTAGTCGTCAGTAAAAATTTTTTTAGATGGATCAGAAATAGTTTTTTTGTTAATTTTTAATTTTTTATTTAAGATTAAATTTTTTATTCTAGTTCTGCTAATATCTTTTTCTTTATTTGATATAAATTGATCTACTCTCAGACCATTTTCATCATCTTTAACAATTAAATTAATGATATTTTTCATAAATTATAATATTAATACTATATGCGCTTGTAGCTCAACTGGATAGAGCGCCTGACTTCGGATCAGGAGGTTCTGGGTTCGACTCCTAGCAGGCGCACCATTAGTTAACTACTTTTTTCTAATAAGCGTATAACTCCAGAATCATCAAAATTTTCTAGTCCTTGCCTGCATCCTTTTTCATACATTTTAAGTGCAACTTTAGTTAGAGGTAAATTTATAAAATGTTTTTTTCTTAATTGGTCAGCTAGTTTCATATCCTTTTTAAAAATACTTAGTCTACTTAGTGGCTTAAAGTATTTTTTTTCTATCATTCTTTTTCCCCTATCAGCAAACATCCAACTTTGACCTGAGGAATTATTAATTATACTAAATACTTTTTTTAAATTAATTTTTTCTTTTTTAGCCAACATAATAGCTTCAGCAGCAGATACAATTTGGATTCCTGCCAAGCAATTATTAATAATTTTTACAGTTGAACCAGTGCCTACTTTGTTTCCTAAATTAAATATATTATTTCCTATATCTTTTAACAAAGCTAAATTTTTTTTATATATACTTTTTTTTGAAGAAAGCATTAAACTTAACTTTCCCTTTATTGCTTTATTTGGGCCACCCGATACAGGACAGTCAATATATTCAAAATTATTTTTTTTTAATTTACTGTAAACCTTTCTAACCCAATTTGGAGATACGGTTGTACAGTTAATAATAGTGTGATTTTTGGTAATTTTAAGCTTTTTTTTGATTTCTATAAATGTATCAAAAATTTTTTGGCACTGATTTTCATTTAGTACAATTATTATAAAGATATTTGTTTTTAAAAAAATTTCTTTTAAACTTTTTACAAAAATAAAGTTTTTACTAGATTTTATCTTATTATATTTATTGATATCATAGCCAAAAATTTTATATTTTTTTTTAAGATTCAATGCAATTGCTGATCCCATAGACCCCAAGCCAAGAATACCAATTTCTTTATTCATACTTATTCTCCTATATTAATTAAAGTACCTTTTTTACGAGCTTTGCTGAAAGAGTAGTAAAATAAACAAATTGAAATAAATAAATACAAACCATTTAAATAAAATGCTTTAAAAATATTTTCTATGTTTACGGTTCCATCAATTAAAATACTTCTCGCTTCTTCAAATATATAAACAAGCGGAAGCATATATGCAATTCTTTGAAATATTTCAGGTAATATTTCTACAGGATAATAAATACAACCGAACGGAGCCAGCAAAAACATTGTTGACCAAGCAATATTTTCAAATGATGGTCCAAATCTTAACAATCCTGATGATACCAAAATACCCAAAGTTATTCCAAATATATAAAGACTTAAGAATAATAAAAATAAACTTAGACCCAGATCCAATATAGAAATTCCAAACAGGGGAGAGGTTAGTAAAATTGCTGGAACTAAACCAATAAGGGCTCTAATTAAAGCAGTGAATATTAATGAAATTAAAATTTCACTCTTCTTAATTGGAGCAATAAATAAGTTTGTGAAATTTCTACTCCATATTTCTTCTAAGAATAACATATTGAAACCAATACTGGTTCTGAATAAAAAATCGTAAAGTATTGCGCATGTTAGTATAACTCCAACTGCATTACTGTAATAAGAGCTATAAGTAGAAAAAAAATTTGAAATAAATCCCCATAAGGTTATTTGTATACTTGGCCAATAAATTAAATCTAGTATTCTAGGAAAAGACCTAGTTATTAAAAAAAAGTGTCTTAAAAACAATCCATACATTCTGCCAAAATTCATTTTAATTTCTTACAAGTTTTAAAAAAACTTCCTCCAAATTTTTTCTTCCATGTTTTTTAATTAAATCATTTGGTTTACCTTGATCTATTATTAAACCATTTTTCATCATCATTATTGAGGAGCACAATCGAGTGACTTCATCCATGTTATGAGAAGCCAATAAAATTGATACTTTTTTTTCTTTTTTGTAATTTTCTAAAAATGTTCTAACAAAATCTCCTATCTCAGGATCTAAAGATGCTGTAGGCTCATCAAGTAGCAATACGCTAGGATCATTAATTATTGCTTTTGCTAAACTTATTCTATTTTTTTGTCCAGATGATAATTCTCCGGTAACTCTGTTGAGTAAATTTTCTAATCTTAATTTATTAACTAAATAATCTATCTTTTCGTTTAAATTTTTAACCGAGTAAAGTTTGCCATATACAATCAAATTTTGTTTTACTGTTAATTTTTTTGGCAATTCAATATAAGGAGAAATAAAATTTATTTTTTGTAAAATTTCAATTGGATTTTTTTCTATTTTTAATCCATTAATTAATACTTCGCCGTCGCTAGGTTTTAATAAACCTAATATCATACCAATTGTTGTAGTTTTTCCAGATCCATTTGGACCAAGTAATCCAATAATCTCATTTTCTTTGATCTCAAAACTTATATTTTTTACAGCTTCTTTTGCTCCGTAAGATTTTTTTAGATTAATGACTTTTATAGAATTTTGCATTATTTAGCTGATGCCTTTTTTAATCTGTCGTTAATTACTTCACCAAAACCAATATTTGGAATTTTTTCAACAACTATACTTTTATAATTTTTATTCTTAATTACTCTTAAAGTTTTGTACAAATTTTTAGCAGCCTGTTTAAGATTCTTAGTTTTACTTAAGTAATAATAATTCTTATAAGATTTTTTTCTTTTTTTAATTAGAATAAATGCCTCATTTGGTTTTGGATTTGTAGTATTTAGTTTTATAGGTATTCCAGGAGAATAATGCAACTTTGATTGACCTGGCATAGTTATTTTTTTATTTGTTCTATTGTATTTAATATTTTTTTTTAGAGCTTTATTAATTTTTATTCTTTCAACTCCACCAAGTCTTAATATTCTGGGTTTATCAACTAAACTTATTATTGTCGATTCCAATCCAATTTTAGACCTACCTCCATCAAGTATAAATTTAATTTTATTTCCAAATTCTTCTTTTACATCCCCTTTAGAAACCGGACTTATTTTTGTTGAGATATTTGCACTTGGAGCAGCAAGAGGATATTTTAAAAGTTTAAGAAGCTTTTGAGTTAAATTATTTTTTGGGAATCTTACAGCTACTGTTGATTTATTATTTGTAACTATTCTTGAAATACGACTTTTTTTTCTAAGTTTTAAAACAAATGTAATTGGACCAGGGCAAAACTTTTTGTATAAAATTAAAAAATTTTTATTTATTTCACAATCTTTTTTCAATTGATTTAAACTTGAATAATGAACAATAGAAGGATTGTTTCTTGGTCTTTTTTTTAAAGCATATATTTTTTTAACCGATTTACTTGAATATGCATTTGCGGCGAGGCCATATACTGTTTCTGTAGGTATGGCCACACATTCATTTTTATTTAAAAAAAAGATGCTTTTTTTAATATTTGCAAGATTATTATTCATGTATTATCACCACTAATATATGAAAGAAAAAAATTTTCCAAATAATAATAATCTTTATTCATTAGATGAACTAACTAAAGAGGTCAATCAAATCATAGAAAATTTGGAAAAAGAAAAAAACTTAGAAAATGCAGTAGAAGATTATCAGAAACTTATCAAATTAAATAAGATTATAGAAAAAAAATTCCAAGCTAATTTGAAAAATATTTCTTCAGAAGCAAAAGCTAAAATAGATAAAATAATAAAAAGATCATGAATAAAGACTTAAATCGTATTGCAAAAGACACAAATAAATTTTTGAACTCCTATATTAAAAGACAATCAAAAACTGAATTAATTAAATCAATGAAATATGGGCTTCTACCAGGAGGAAAAAAAATAAGATCTAAAATTTTAATTGATGTTGGAAGATTTTTTAATTTAAATTATAGATCCTTAATTAAAATCGGAGCCGCAGTAGAGTGTATACATGCTTATTCTTTAATTCACGATGATTTGCCCTGCATGGATAACGATTTAATTAGAAGAGGAAAACCATCTACTCATAAAAAATTTGGCGAGTCCACAGCAGTCCTTGCTGGAAATTCTTTGCTTACACTTGCATTTGAAATACTGAGTGACAAAAATTTATTATTAAAAGAAAGAACAAAAAATAAATTGATTAAACTTCTTTCTGAATGTTCGGGTCATACCGGCATAGCAGGGGGCCAATATTTAGATTTAAATTATGAAAAAAAAAAAGTAAAAAGAAAAAAAATAATTGATATGCAAATAAAAAAAACAGGAAAATTATTTGCATTTTGCTGCATCACTCCAGCACTGATTTCAAATAAAAATGAAAAAGTTTTAAAATTTTTTGAAAAAATAGGTTTTGAAATTGGATTATTATTTCAAATCACTGATGATTTGATTGATTATAAAGGAATTTCAAAAAAAGCTGGAAAAAAAACAAAAAAAGATCAAAAAAAAGGAAAAGCTACTTTAATCAGTTTACTAGGTTATAAAAATACTATTAAATACGCCAACAAAATAAAAAATAATATTTTAAATAAATTAAGTTTTCATGAAAAAAAAAGTGAAAGTTTAAAAAAAACGATTTTATTTATTTTTGAAAGAGAAAAGTGATTAAACAATATCAATACTTAGATAAAGTTAATTTTCCTTCTGATATAAAAAATTTAAAACCATCGGAACTAAAAATTTTAGCTAAAGAAGTTAGGGAAGAGATGATTCATGCAGTTTCAGTTACAGGAGGTCATCTCGGAGCAGGTTTAGGAGTTGTAGAATTAACAATAGCGCTACATTATGTGTTCGATACACCTAATGATAAAATTATTTGGGATGTTGGACATCAGACTTATCCTCATAAAATACTAACTGGGAGAAAAGATAAAATAACAACTCTTAGACAAGGTGATGGCCTTTCAGGTTTTACAAAAAGGTCAGAAAGTGAATATGATCCATTCGGTGCAGCACATAGTTCAACATCAATCTCAGCTGCACTTGGTATCGCAACAGCAAATAAATTAGAAAAAAAATCTAATCAAGTTGTAGCGGTCATAGGTGATGGTGCGATAAGTGCAGGAATGGCATATGAGGCAATGAATAATGCTGGATCTTCCAAAACAAAAATGATTGTAATATTAAATGATAACGACATGTCTATTGCAAAACCTGTTGGAGCAATGAGTACATATCTTGCAAAAATTCTATCAGGAAAAATTTACTTTAATTTTAGAGAAACAATTAAACTAATAATTTCAGCTTTTTCAAAGAGGTTTAGTGACAAGGCAAAAAAGGCAGAAGATTTTTTGAGATCAGCAGTGACAGGAGGTACCTTATTTAATTCATTAGGTTTTTACTATGTTGGTCCAATTGATGGTTATGATTTAGACAATTTAATTTCAGTTTTGCAAAACGCCAAAAAATTAAATTATGAAGGTCCAATAATGATTCATATTAAAACTGAGAAGGGAAAAGGATATGAATTTGCAGAAAAATCCCATGATAAATATCATGGTGTTGCTAAATTTAATGTTAAAACTGGAATTCAAGAAAAAAGCAAATCCAACATACCATCTTATACGAAAGTTTTTGCCAAAACTTTGATTAAGCACGCTGAAAAGGATAGCAAAATTATTGGAATAACGGCTGCAATGCCGTCTGGAACAGGAATGGATTTATTTTCTGAAAAGTTTCCAAATAGAATGTTTGATGTAGGAATTGCAGAACAACATGCGGTAACTTTTGCCGCTGGATTGGCAACAGAAGGTTATAAACCATACGCAGCAATATATTCAACTTTTTTACAAAGAGCTTATGATCAAGTTGTTCATGATGTAGCAATACAAAACTTACCTGTTAGATTTGCAATAGACAGAGCTGGACTTGTGGGAGCAGATGGACCAACACATGCAGGATCCTTTGATATTACATACTTATCTACACTACCAAATTTTATTGTTATGGCAGCAAGCGACGAAGCTGAACTTGTTAGAATGATTAATACATCTGTTGATATAAATAACAATCCTTCTGCTTTAAGATATCCTAGAGGCAACGGTGTAGGAGTTGAACTGCCAGATATTGATGAAAAAATTGTAGTAGGAAAAGGAAGATTAATCTTAGAAGGAAAAAAAGTTGCAATAATAAATTTTGGAGCAAGATTGAGTGAATGCTTGTTAGCTAATGAAATATTAAATAAAAAAGGTATTGGAATAACGTTAGTTGATGCAAGATTTGCTAAGCCACTTGATGAGAATTTAATTTGGGAAATATCGACAAATCATGAGGCATTAATTACAATTGAAGAAGGTTCGTTAGGGGGATTTGGTTCACATGTTAGTCAATTTTTATCAGAAAAAAACTTATTAGATAATAATTTAAAATTTAGATCAATGATTCTACCAGATAAGTTTATAGATCATAATAAACCAGAAATTATGTACAAAGAAGCTGGCCTCGATGCTGAAGCAATTGTTTCAAAAGTTTTTGATACTTTAAATTCAAAAATTATTGTGCAAAAACAAAACTAAAATTTATTTTCCACACTGAGCTTTGTTCATTAAATAATGATCTAATATAACACAATGTGCCATTGCTTCTCCAATTGGGACTGCTCTTATTCCTACACAAGGATCATGTCTTCCTTTAACAGATATAGAAGTGTTTTTACCAAATTTATCTATTGTTTTTCTTGAACTTAATATTGATGAGGTAGGTTTTACCGCAAAAGATACTTTAATTTCTTGTCCACTTGAAATTCCTCCAAGAATTCCTCCTGCATTATTAGATTTAAAAACAGGGTATTTTCCTTTTTGTACAATTTCATCAGAATTTTCTTCTCCAGTTAAAAATGCGGAATTCATTCCCGATCCAATATTAACTCCTTTTACAGCGTTAATACTCATCATTGCAGAAGCTAAATCCATATCTAATTTTGAATAAATAGGTGCTCCTAATCCTACAGGAACTCCTCTAACTCTTATCTCAATAGTTGCTCCACAAGAAGAACCAGATTTTCTAATACCAAGTAAATATTTTTCCCATAGTTTTAAAATAGATTTGTCAGGACAAAAAAATGGATTTTTATTTATTAATTTGTCATTCCAATTATTTGTGTCACATCCAAGAATACCAAGTTGAGTAACTGCTCCAATTACTTTATATTTTTTTCCTAATTTGTTTTCTAAAACTTTTTTTGCTATTGCCCCCGCAGCGACTCTACTGGCAGTTTCTCTTGCTGACTGTCTTCCGCCTCCTCGGTAATCTCTTATTCCATATTTTTTAAAGTATGTATAATCAGCATGACCTGGTCTAAATTTATTTTTTATTGTTTCGTAATCTCTTGATCTCATATCTTTATTGTAAATTATCATTGAGATTGGAGTACCAGTTGTTTTTCCCTCAAACACTCCTGACAAAATATTCACTTTATCATCCTCTTTTCTTTGAGTTGTAAATTTTGATTGACCCGGTTTTCTCTTATTAAGTTCAATTTGTATGTCTTTTTCAGTTATTTTTATATTTGGAGGAGAGCCATCTACCACACAACCTATAGCAGGTCCGTGAGATTCGCCCCAAGTAGTAAAACGAAATAACTTTCCAAAAGTATTAAATGACATTAAATATATTATATAAGTTATTTTGTTGAAATTATGAATCAAAAAAACTCGCTAGGTATAGATTTATGCTTCAAGGATTTAGATAATCCAATAGATTTGTTTGAAGACTGGTTTAATGAAGCTAAAAAAACTGAAATTAACGATCCAAACGCCTTAGCTTTGGCAACAGTAGGAAAAAATGGGATACCTTCTGTAAGAATGGTTTTACTTAAAGACTTTAATGAAAAAGGATTTGTTTTTTATACAAATTTAAATAGTCGAAAAAGTAACGAAATAAAATCTAACCCAAATACAGCAATGTGTTTTCATTGGAAATCATTATTAAGACAGGTTAGAATTACTGGGAAATTGACAAATGTTTCTGATGCAGATGCTGACAATTATTACAATAGCAGATCATATGGAAGTAAAATAGGAGCATGGGCTTCAAATCAAAGTAGTATTTTAAAATCAAGAGATGAGTTACTAAATTCAATTGAAGAGTTTAAGAGAAAATATTCGAATGAAAAAAATATACCAAGACCCAAATATTGGTCAGGATGGAATTTATATCCTACCGAAATTGAATTTTGGCTTGATGGCAAAGATAGGATACATGAAAGATTACTTTACAGCAGAAAAGATAACAATATTTGGGAAAAAAATCTCCTAAGTCCTTAATAAGATCTTTCTAAACTAAATGAAGTAAGATTTTTTAGAATTTCTTTCTCCTTAGATTCATCAAAAATACTAAGAGAATTAGACGCAAGGTTAATAAAATATTCTGCTTTTGTGTAACAACCGGAAATAATATTATAATTTTTAATCATTAATAAAACTTTTTTCAATTCTTCTTCATTTCTCTCATCTTTTTGAAATAGTTTTTTCAACTCGAACTTTTCATCTTTATTAGCTTTTTGATATAGAAGAATAATTGGTAGAGTAACTTTTCCTTCATAAAAATCGTTGCCTATTTTTTTTCCAAAGAATTTAAGTTCTGAATTGTAATCCAAAGTATCATCAGCTATTTGAAAAGTAAGTCCAAGGTTTTTTCCATAAAACTCTAGAGCTTCTTTAGTTTTACTTTCTTTATTTGCCAAAATAGGACCAACTTTTGTTGCTGCTGCAAAAAGCGAAGCAGTTTTTGCAGAAATTATTTTTAGATATGTTTCTTCGAGCATATCTATTTCACCTTTATGCTGTAGTTGTAATACTTCACCTTGTGAAATCTCAGCGGATGTAGAAGATAGAAGTTTTAATATTTCTAAGTTTCCATCTTCAACCATCATTTCAAAACATCTACTTAGCAAGTAGTCACCAACCAAAATTGATGATTGATTTCCCCAAATGCTATTTAATGTTTTTCTTCTTCTTCTAATTTCACTATTATCGATTACATCATCATGCATGAGTGTAGCTGCATGAATTAATTCGACACAAGCTGCTAAATTTATATCTCTACCACCTTTGGAATATCCACAAATTTTAGCTGCTCCCAATGTTAGAAGTGCTCTAAGTCTTTTTCCGCCAGTTCTTAAGTGGTAGCTTGTCATCTCATCAACAAGACTTACTTTGCTAGATAATTTTAATTTAATTTTCTCTTCGACTAATACTAATTTTTCTTCAACTGAATTTTTAAGTTCTGAATATGAATTATTTATTCGATTTTTTAACTGAACAACTGTTCCCATGCAGTTAAAGTAGTATAATTAGCGCAATATTATACTTATCAATTGACGCACCTAAAACTTCAACTATAAGTACACTTTATATTAAATCAAAAATTTTATAAGCATAAGTATGTTATCTTTTTTTAAAAAAAAAAAAATTATACCCCACATTAAACTAAGTGGAGTGATAGGTAATGTTGGAAAATTTAAACAAGGTATTGACTTTGCGGGACAAGAAGAAATAATTAAAAAAGCTTTCTCAATTAAAAAAGCACCTGCAGTTGCTATTTCTATTAATTCACCAGGAGGATCTCCAGTTCAATCACATCTAATCCATGACTTTATTAGATCGCAGGCAAAAAAAAATAAGAAAAAAGTTATAATTTTTGCTGAAGATGTTGCAGCATCAGGAGGATATTTAATTGCGTGTGCAGGCGATGAAATTTATGCAAATCAAAGTTCTATAGTAGGATCAATAGGCGTGATTTATTCATCTTTTGGTTTTAAAGATCTTATAAATAAAATAGGAGTTCAAAGAAGAGTTTATACGGCTGGTAAGAATAAAAGTACACTTGATCCTTTTATGGATGAAAAAAAAGAAGATATTGAAAGATTAAAAACGATTCAGCTTGATCTTCATAAAGATTTTATCGAAGTTGTAGAGAACAGTAGGTCAAAAAAATTAAAAAAAGATGTTGGAATAGAATTATTCTCAGGAGAATTTTGGTCAGGTAGAAAAGCAAAAGAACTAGGATTAATAGATGGAATAGGGAATGCTGATCAAGTTTTGAGAGAAAAATTTGGTGAAAAAATAATCATTAAAAAATTTGAGAAAGCAAAAGGCTGGCTTGCTAGAAAATTATCTTCAGAAAATCATACAGAACAAGCAATTAGTATTTTAGAAGAAAGATCTATCTGGCAAAGGTATGGTTTCTAAAAAAAAAATTAAAAAACTTAAACATCAATCATTTCAAGACACAATCTTGAATTTACAAAAATATTGGAGTAAACATGGATGTATAATTTTACAACCATATGATTTAGAGGTTGGTGCTGGGACATTTCACCCAGCTACAACACTTAGATCTTTAGGAAGTAAGCCATGGAGAACAGCTTACGTTCAACCTTCAAGAAGACCAACTGATGGAAGATATGGAGAAAATCCAAATAGACTTCAGCACTATTATCAATTTCAAGTTTTAATTAAACCCTCGCCAAAAAATATAAAAAAACTTTATTTAAATAGTCTTTCAGCAATTGGTATTAAGTATAAAGAGCACGATATAAGATTTGTTGAAGATGACTGGGAAAGCCCAACTTTAGGAGCCGCAGGACTTGGATGGGAAGTTTGGTGTGATGGTATGGAAGTAACTCAATTCACTTATTTTCAGCAAATGGCTGGTATTGAATGCAATCCTATTTCTGTTGAATTGACATATGGATTAGAAAGACTTTGCATGTTTACTCAAGAAAAAAAAAATGTTTTTGATTTAGAATGGAATAATGATGGAGTTTTATATCGAGATGTATTTCATCAGTCAGAAAAAGAATTTTCAAAATATAATTTTGAATTAGCTAATACAGATAATTTATTTAAAATATTTGATATGACTGAGAAAGAATCTAAATCATTGATAGAAAATAAACTATCTTTACCAGCTTACGATCAATGTTTAAAAGCTAGTCATATTTTTAACATATTAGACGCAAGAGGAGTAATAAGTGTAGCGCAAAGAGCTGAGTATATATCAAGGATTAGAGATCTTGTAAAAGATGTTGGTCAGATTTGGCTTGAAAGTCAAAAATAAAAATGGCTGAATTTTTATTAGAATTATTTAGTGAAGAGATACCTGCTAATTTACAATCTTCTGCAAGAAGAAATCTGCTAACAAGTTTTAAAATATTTTTTGAAAAAGAAAATATAATTTTCAAAGAAGATGGAAAAGTTTTTTCTACACCAAATAGATTAGTCTTGTGTTTTAAAAAAATTGAAAAAGAAATATATCAAAAATCAGAGGAAATAAGGGGCCCAAATGTTAAAGCACCCGATAAAGCAGTAGAGGGTTTTTTGAAATCTAATTTAATTCAAAAAAAAGATATATATAAAAAAAATACTGATAAAGGAGAGTTTTTTTTTTATAAAAAGCCATCAAGAAAGATAAAGTCCGAAGATGTTTTGAGGACTAATATTCCAAATATATTAGAAAATCTATCCTGGAAAAAATCAATGAAATGGGGAGATCATGATCTTTATTGGGGCAGACCTTTAAAATCAATTCTTGCAATCTTTGATAGCAAACCCTTAAAGTTTACATTTCATCATTTATCAAGTTCGAATTCAACTTATATCGACAAAGATTTTGAAGAAAAAACAAAAAACTTTAAAAATATTAATTCATATTTTTCTTATTTTAAAAAATTAAGTATAATTATTGATAATGATATAAGAAAAAAATATATAAAAAAAAAATTATCAGATCTTTCAAATAAAAAAAACCTTGAAATTAATATTAATGAAAAATTGTTAAATGAAGTAACCGATATTGTTGAAAAACCCAAGGTAATTTCATGCACATTTGATAAAAAATATTTAACAATACCAAAAGAAATTATCACAATAACAATGCAACATCATCAAAGATATTTTCCAACATTTGATAAAAAAGATAATGTAACAAATAATTTTTTTATTGTTGCAGATTCACTTGATCCTAAGAATTTTGTTAAAGTTGGAAATGAAAGAGTAATTGACGCAAGGTTAAGTGACGCAGAATTTTTTTGGAATAAAAATAAATCTCAAAATTTAGTAAAACAAATATCTAAACTAAAAAATATTAATTATTTTAAAGGTCTAGGAAATTATTTTGATAAAGTTCAAAGAATAAGAAAGTTAAGTAGTCTTATTTCAGATGAACTATTAATTAGTAAAGAAAAAATAGAAATTGCATCTTCCATATGTAAAGTAGACTTGCTGTCAGATCTTGTGGGAGAATTTCCAGAACTACAAGGTATATTAGGGGGTTATTTCGCAGAAGAACAAGGTTTTGAAAAAGAAGTTTGTGTTGCTGTTAGTGAGCACTATTTGCCAACGGGATTAGAAAGCAAGATACCAAAAAAACCTTATAGCATAGCATTATCGTTAAGTGACAAATTAGATTCCCTCGTAGGTTTTTTTGGATTAGGATTAAAACCTTCCAGTTCTAAAGACCCATATGCATTAAGAAGATTAGCAATAGGTTTATTAAAAATGATATTAGAAAACAATAAAGAATTAAAGTTAAGAGATTTAATTAATTATAGTTGTCAATTGTATAAAGAACAAAATATTGATTTTAGCTCAATAAATATTCAAAAAGATATTTCAGAATTTTTTAAAGATAGATTCAAAAATTTTATGAAAGAAAAAGGAATTAGAAATGATATTATTGAAAGCGCAATGTTAAACTACAATATTGATATTATTTTAAAAATTTATAAAAAAACTTTAACTTTAAATAAATTAATTTTAAAAGAAACTGGAAAAGATCTGATGTTTTCTTATAAAAGAGCATCAAATATTATCTTTAATGAATTAAAAAATAACAAAATAGAACTGTCTGGTTCTGCAGATCCAGGCTTGTTTAAAAATGAGTTTGAAAAAACTCTTTATAAAAAAATTCACGAAATAAGAAAAGATTTTACAAATATTGGGAAAGACGAAGATTATGAAGGCGTACTAAAAACTTTGTCATTAGCAAGAAAAGAAGTTAACGAGTTTTTTGACAATGTAATAGTAAACGATCAAGATGAAATAATTAAAAAAAATAGGCTAGAACTTTTACAAATGTTATGTAAAACATTCGATAATTATTTAAATTTATCTAAGGTAGAGAGTATCCAGTGAAAAAATTAGTTTTTAATTTTAAATCAAAAGATACAAAAAAAATAAAAATTGCAGCAAATATTTTAGGAGGAAAAGGAGCAAACCTTGCTGAAATGGGGAGGTTAGGATACCCTGTTCCATCTGGATTTACTATTTCTACTGAAGTTTGTGATTTATTTTATAAAAATAAAAATAAAATCAGCCCAAACATATTAAAGCAGATAAAAACTGAAATAAAAAATATTGAAAAAGATTCAGGTAAAAAATTTGGAGATTTAAAAAATCCTTTGTTAGTTTCGGTTAGATCGGGAGCTAGAGTTTCAATGCCTGGTATGATGGATACCATATTAAATTTAGGATTGAATGATAGAACTGTTCTAGCGCTTGCTAAAAAAACTTTAAATCCAAGATTTGCAAAAGATAGTTATAGAAGATTTATCCAAATGTACGCCAATGTTGTATTGGGAGTTGAAAGTTATAATTTTGAAGAGCTAATTGAAAATTATAAATTAACAAAAGGAGTTTTGTTAGATACTGATTTGGATGAAAATGATTGGGATGGTTTAATCATAGATTTTAAGAATATTGTTAAAGAAAAAACAAAAAAGGAATTTCCTCAAGATGTTAATGAACAGTTAATTGGCGCGATATATGCGGTATTTTTATCTTGGCAAAGCAACAGGGCAAAAGTTTATAGAAAGCTTAATCAAATACCTTCAGATTGGGGAACAGCCGTTAATGTTCAGCTAATGGTATTTGGAAATATGGGTCAAGATTGTGCGACTGGAGTAGTTTTCACAAGAAACCCATCAACGGGAATAAAAGAAATTTATGGAGAGTATTTAATTAATGCACAAGGCGAAGACGTTGTTGCAGGAACAAGAACCCCACAATACATAACAAAAAAGGCGAAGAACGAAGCAAAAGTTAAAGAAAAATCAATGGAAGAGTCAATGCCTATTGTTTTTAAACAGTTAGATAAAATTTTAAAAAATTTAGAAAAACACTACAAAGATATGCAAGATGTTGAGTTCACAGTTGAGAACAATAAACTTTGGATTTTACAAACTAGATCTGGAAAAAGAACTGCCAAATCTGCAGTTAAAATTGCAGTTGATATGGTTAAAGAAAAATTAATCTCAAAGAAAAATGCAATAATGAGAGTAGATCCTCATTCTTTAGATACACTTTTGCACCCTACTTTAGATGAAAAAAGTAAAATTAATATTATAGCAAAAGGTTTGCCTGCTTCACCTGGCGCAGCTACCGGAAAAGTAGTGTTTTCATCAAGTGAAGCTGAAAGACTTAATGAAATGATGCAGGATACAATTTTGGTTAGAGTAGAAACTTCACCAGAAGATATACATGGAATGCACGCAGCAAAAGGAATATTGACTTCAAGGGGAGGAATGACAAGCCACGCAGCAGTAGTTGCAAGAGGAATGGGTAGGCCATGTGTTTCAGGCTCAAGTGAAATCGATATTAATTATGATAGAAGAGTTTTTAAAACTAAATCCATAGAAATAAAAGAGGGGGATTTAATTACAATAGACGGATCCACAGGAAGAATTATTCAAGGAGAAGTTCCAAAAATAAAACCTGAAATTTCTGGAGATTTCTCAAAATTAATGGGTTGGGCAGATAATTTTAGAAAATTAAAAGTAAGGACAAATTCTGAAACTCCGTTAGATACAAAGATTGCAAGAGATTTTGGAGCAGAGGGAATAGGACTCTGTCGAACAGAACACATGTTTTTTGACGAAGAAAGAATCTTATCAGTAAGAGAAATGATACTTTCAAAAACAAAAGAAGATAGAAATAAAGCTTTAGAAAAACTTTTGCCTCATCAAAAAAATGATTTTATTGAAATATTTAAAATTATGAGCAAATTGCCCGTTACAGTAAGATTATTAGATCCGCCATTACATGAATTTCTTCCAAGAACAGAAAAAGAAATCAATGAAGTGGCAAATAAATTAAAATTATCTCTTAAAGAAATTAAGAGTAGAATAAATGAGCTACATGAACAAAATCCAATGTTAGGACATAGAGGATGCCGATTAGGGATTTCATTTCCTGAAATTTATGAAATGCAATGTAGAGCAATCTTTGAAGCATTGTCAGAGTTAGAAAAGAAAAAAATAAAATCTGCATTTCCAGAAATAATGATACCTTTGGTATCTACTGAAGCTGAAATAAAAATTATGAAAGATCTTGTAATAAGAACTGCAAGAAAAGTGCAGAATCAAAATAAAACTAGAGTTAAATTTCTAGTTGGAACTATGATTGAATTGCCAAGAGCTGCTATAAAAGCTATCGATATAGCAAAACATGCTGAATTTTTTAGCTTTGGAACAAATGATTTAACCCAAACAACATTTGGAATTAGCAGAGATGATAGTGGTAAATTTTTAAATGATTATATTGAAAATAAGATTTTTGATATAGACCCTTTTATATCTATTGATGAAGGTGTAGGAGATCTTATTAAAATTGCATCTGAAAGAGGAAGAAAGCAAAATAAAAATATAAAATTAGGTATATGTGGTGAGCACGGTGGAGATCCAAAAAGTATATATTTTTGTTCTGAAGTAGGCTTAGATTATGTTTCATGTTCTCCATACAGAGTTCCAGTAGCAAGACTTGCTGCAGCACAAGCACAATTAAAAAAATAATTTATAATTTTATATTTGCAGCTTTAAATCTAGTGCTGGTGCACTGTGGGTAATAGAACCAATAGAAATTCTTTCCACACCTGTTAATGAGATTTTTTTTACATTTTTTAATGTAACACCACCTGATGCTTCAGTTTCATAAAGCTTTTTTGAGAGTTTTATCCCTTTTTTTAAAGTTTTAACACTCATGTTATCAAATAAAATTCTATCAAATTTTAAACCTAGTATTTTTTTTAGTTGATTTAGATTATCGATCTCTACTGTAATTTTTTTCCCCTTTTTAGATTTAATTGCTTTTTTGATTATTTCTCTAATATTTTTATTTGCAGCTATATGATTATCTTTAATTAAAAATTCATCACTTAAATTAAATCTGTGATTTTCACCGCCTCCAAGTTTAACAGCATATTTTTGAATAACCCTTAAATTTGGAATAGTTTTTCTAGTACAGCATATCTTTGATTTTTTGTTCACTTTTTTCACAAAACTATTTGTTATGGTAGCAATACCAGAAATATGAGATAAAAAATTTAATGCAACTCTTTCGCCAATTAATATATTTTTTATATTACCCTCAATGGTTGCTATTAAGTCTCCTTTTTTTATTTTAGATCCTTCCTTTTTTTTTGTTTTAATTTTAATTTTTTTATCAATTAATTTAAAAGTTTGTTTTGCAAAATCTAACCCTCCTATTATCCCTGACTGATTAGATAATAGCGCTAATTTTTTTTTAGTGTTTTTTCCTAGTAGATTTGAAGTAATATCTCCAGAAGGATATAAATCTTCATTTAGAGCAACTCTACAAACATTTTTAATGAAGTTTTTACTTAATTTAATTGTTGGCACAGATTTTATCTGCCTATCTCTGCCATTCTTTCTACAGACTTTCTAGCTTTTTCTATAGTTTTGTTATCCATTAATAATTCATTAGTTTCATTTTCCAAACAATCTAATACTTTAGGCAATGTTATTTTTTTCATATGAGGACATAAATTACATGGACGAATAAATTTAACATTTGGATTATCAATTTGAACATTATCACTCATAGAACATTCGGTAACCATCATTACTTTTTCTGGTTGGTTATCTTTAACATACTTTATCATACCACTTGTTGATCCAGCAAAATCACTAGCTTTTATAACATCAGGAGGACATTCTGGATGAGCTATTATTTTAATACCTGGATTATTTTTTCTGATTTCATTTATCTCTTCATCATTAAATTGCTCATGGACTTCGCATGTGCCTTTCCAGGAAATAATTTCAACATCTGTTTGAGAAGCAACGTATTTTGCCAAAAAATCATCTGGTAAAAAAATAACTTTTTTTACTCCTAAAGATTCAACAATTTTAACGGCATTGGCAGATGTACAGCATACATCAGTTTCTGCTTTTACCTCTGCAGATGTATTAACGTATGAAACTACTGGAACTCCAGGATATTTTTTTTTTAAATTTCTTACATCATTACCAGTAATTGACGAAGACAAAGAACAACCAGCATTCATATCTGGAAGAAGAACTTTTTTTTCTGGATTCATAAGTTTTGCTGTTTCAGCCATAAAATGAACTCCACACATTACTATAATATCAGCTTTAGTTTTTGCTGCCTCAACAGCTAATGCAAGTGAGTCAGCTGAAAAATCTGAAATACCATGATATATTTCTGGTGTTTGATAATTGTGCGCAAGAATTACAGCATTTTTTTCTTTTTTAAGTTTATTAATTTTGTAAATATAGGGAGCATGAATTGCCCACTCTATTTCTGGTATAGTTTTTGAGACTTTCTGATAAATTCTATCAGTTGCTTTTTTTATATCTGTATTAACTTCCATATAAAAACTTACCAACTTGAAATTGAATTGTCATTAATTTATTCTGACGCATAAATGCGGTCATGCTGAAATTGGTAGACAGGCACGGTTGAGGGCCGTGTGGGCCTAGCCCTTGAGAGTTCAAATCTCTCTGACCGCACCAGATAATTAGTTAAATCAAATTTTTTTAGGGGCGTTCTGTTGCCAGGTGCCCCAAACCCCGTAACTTAATTAATAAATTAATTAAGCTGCAAGTGCGTAACTTTCGTTAGCATTTATAATTTAGCCCGTTACGGCGGAACAATACCGAACGAAAGAATAACTTTTAGACACTCGTCGATTCTGGTTCACCCCCATAAGTTGAAATTGGTGGAGGTGGTGGGTACTGCCCCCACGTCCGCAATGCTTATTACGAAATTCGTTTATCGTCGTAGTTGGAAAACCAACATTATTAATATAAAAGTAAAATTAATAGATTCAATATTTTATTCATGAAATTAACTAAAGAACAAGATCAAGAGATTAAAGAGCAACAAAGTCAAGAAACTAGCACAAAAAGAGTTACTGCACCTAATCTTGAAAAAATTCTCTATGAAGCAATACCCATCCTAGATCATGGTTTTATAAGAGTTGTTGATTATATGGGTAACGATACATCTATAGTTCAAGCAGCAAGAGTATCTTATGGAAAAGGTACAAAAAAAGTTTCAACCGATGCAGGTCTAATAAAATATTTGATGAGACATTGGCATAGTACTCCTTTTGAAATGTGTGAAATAAAATATCATGTAAAGTTGCCTATCTTTATAGCGAGACAATGGATCAGACATAGAACAGCAAATGTCAACGAATACTCAGCAAGATATTCTATTTTAGATAAAGAATTTTATTTACCTAAAATAGAAAATTTAGCAGCTCAATCTCAAAGTAATAGACAAGGAAGAGGAGATGTACTCCAAGGAGTGCAAGCTAAAAAAGTTTTAGATCTTTTAAAAAATGATGCAGAACAAACTTACAATAATTATGAAATGATGCTTAACGAACGTTATGACGGTTCTGTAATTGATGAAAAAGAAATAGGTCTTGCAAGAGAGCTTGCCAGAATGAATTTGACTTTAAATACATACACTCAATGGTACTGGAAAACTGATTTACTTAATTTAATGAATTTTTTAAGATTAAGAGCAGACCATCATGCGCAATATGAAATAAGAACTTATGCTGATGCAATGCTAGATACATTAAAAAAATGGGTTCCTATTACATATGAAGCATTTATGGATTATAGAGTGGGTGGGACAGAGGTATCGGCAAAAGGAAAAATTATATTGCAAAAGTTAATTAAAGGTGAAGATGTCGATTTAGACCAATCAGGTTTGTCTAAAAGAGAATGGAATGAATTAATGATTGCTTTTGATCTTAAAGATAAATTGATTTAATCTTTTCTGCTAAACTAAGATATATTTTTGAAATTTCATGATCTGGTTTAATTTCAACAATTGGAGTTCCAAGGTCTCCAAGTTTCCCAACTTCAGGGTTAATTGGAATCTCTCCTAAAAATTCTTTATCAAATTCCTCTGAAGTTCTTTTAACTCCACCTTCTCCAAAAATAGGATATTTTTTTCCATCATCACCAATAAAATGACTCATGTTATCAACTAGACCAATTATTTTTACACCAAGTTTATCAAACATTCTAATTCCACGTTTTACATCTTGGAGAGCTATTTCTTGTGGTGTAGAAATAATAATGACTCCATCCATTTTTATTTCTTGAGAAAAAGTAAGCTGAGTATCACCCGTTCCTGGGGGCATGTCTACAATTATAAAATCTAAATCTTTCCAAGAAACTTTTTGAGTAAATGTTTTAATTGCACTTGTTACCATTGGACCTCTCCATATCATTGGAGTTTGTTCTTCAGTTAAAAAACCAATAGACATACATTGAATGTCATACTTTGAAATTGGGTTTAAAGTTTTGCCATCACTTTTAGGTTTTTCATTTATTGAAAATAATTTTGGCAGTGAAGGCCCATAAATATCTGCATCTAACAACCCAACTTTGCATCCTATTTTTTTTAATGCAATTGCAATATTTGTAGCGAATGTAGATTTCCCAACACCACCTTTTGCACTTGAGATTGCTATTGTAAATTTTGTTCCATTAATAGGGTTTTTTTCAAAGGATTTTTGTCGCGGTTTAGTATCCATTAATTCAACTTACCTTGTTTTTCTTGATAAAGACACTATATACATTGTCATATGAGTGATTTCAAAAATCAAAGCCCATGGGGATCTCCTCCAGGAGGTGGAAACGGTGACGGTTTTAGAAGAGGACCGACTCCACCGGATATTGATGAAATTGTAAAAAATATACAAGATAAAATAAAAAGATTTATCCCAGGTGGAAGTGCATCTGGAGGAAAGCCAATAGTTTTTGGTTTAGTAATATTATTAATTATTTGGGCCTTGAGTGGTCTTTATAGAGTATTACCTGATGAACAGGGAGTAGTTTTAAGATTTGGTAAATTTGTTAAAACAACTCAACCAGGCTTAAATTATCATATACCTTTTCCAGTTGAAAGCGTTCTAACTCCAAAAGTTACTAAAGTTAATAGAATGGATATTGGTTTTAGATCAGAAAGAGATAGTGGCTTTGGTTCAAGTGGAGTAGCAGATGTACCAGAAGAAAGTCTGATGTTAACTGGAGATGAAAATATAGTTAATATAGACTTTTCAGTATTTTGGGTAATTAAAGATGCTGGAAACTTTTTATTTAAAATTCAGGACCCAGAAGGAACAGTTAAAGCTGCTGCAGAAACAGCCATGAGAGAGGTTATTGCTCGATCAAATATTCAGCCAATTTTAACTGAAGGAAGATCAAAGATAGAAATAGATACTCAAGAAATTATTCAAAATATTTTAGATGAATACAATTCTGGAATACAGATTACACAAGTTCAAACACAAAAAGCCGATCCACCAGATCAAGTTATTGATGCATTTAGAGATGTTCAAGCTGCAAGAGCAGATATGGAAAGATCTAAAAACGAAGCTGAAGCTTATGCAAATGATGTGATACCAAGAGCACGTGGAGAAGCTGCAAAAATTTTACAAGCTGCAGAAGCATACAAAAAAGAGGTTGTTGCAAGAGCAGAAGGTGAAGCAAGTAGATTTGTGTCAATCTATAATGAATATGCTAAAGCAAAACAAGTAACTCAGGAGAGAATGTATCTTGAAACTATGGAAAAAGTTTTGGCTGATATTGATAAGGTTATAATCGATAAGAACGCAGGATCAGGAGTAGTTCCATATCTACCTCTGCCAGAATTGAAAAAGGTAAATTAAATGAAAAAGATTTTACTACCATTAATTATAGTGTTAGGGGCAACAGCTTTCTTTTCAATTTTTATTGTTAAAGAAATTAATCAAGCAATAGTTCTTCAATTTGGAGATCCAAAAAGAATTATTTCTTCTCCAGGAATTAATTTTAAAATTCCTTTTATTCAAAACGTAGTTTTTTTAGATAAAAGAATATTAAATTTAGATGCTCCACCAGAAGAAGTAATTGCATCAGACCAAAAAAGACTAATCGTTGATGCATTTGCAAGATTTCAAATAGTTGATCCTTTAAAATTTTATATTTCTGTTGGAAATGAAAGAGTGGCTAGATCGCGTTTATCAACAATTATAAACTCAA
Source organism: uncultured Pelagibacteraceae bacterium (assembly GCA_902634305.1). Lineage (GTDB taxonomy): Bacteria > Pseudomonadota > Alphaproteobacteria > Pelagibacterales > Pelagibacteraceae > Pelagibacter. The sequence continues at coordinate 71,403 of CACPJJ010000002.1, forward strand.
GAATTAGAAGTGTTTTAGGAACACAGAGATTACAAACATTATTATCTGCAGACAGAACAAATCAAATGGCATTAATACAAGACGGGGTAAATAATGAGGCAGAAAAATTTGGTATTAAAATTGTAGATGTAAGAATTAAAAGAGCGGACCTTCCGCCAGCTAACAGTGAAGCAATCTATAGAAGAATGCAAACGGAAAGAGAAAGAGAAGCTAAAGAATTTAGAGCAAAAGGTGCGGAAATGGCAATAACTATTACTTCAACTGCAGATAAAGAAGTTACAGTAATTTTGGCAGAAGCTGAAAAACAATCTCAGATTATGAAAGGAGAAGGTGACGGCCAAAGAAATAAAATATTTGCAGATGCATTCGGAAAAGATCCTGAGTTTTTTGCATTTTATAGAGCAATGCAAGCTTACGAAAAAGCTCTAATAGGGGGTGAAACATCTTTGATATTATCTCCAGATAGTGAATTCTTTAAATTCTTTGGGAATATAAAAGCAAAATTAGATTAGTATTTTATTATGAGAGAACTGATCATAGCACTTGGTCTATTCTTTTTTATAGAAGGAATTTTATACGCCTTATTTCCATCAAAAATGAAAAGTATTTTACTTAAAGCAAAAGACGCTAAGATTAGTCAATTAAGAGTTGGAGGTCTAATTTTTGCATTAATTGGTTTTATTATAATTTGGTATATGAAAAAAAATGGCATTTAGATATTTTAAGAAATTTTTAGTAGCTATAATTATTTTAAATCTCTCTACTACTGTTTATTCAAAAGATGTCCCAAGCTCTTTTGCTGACTTAGCTGAAAAATTAATGCCTTCGGTTGTTAATATTTCAACTAGTCAAACTGTAGTTACAAAAAGCAATCCATTTCCTGGATTTGAATTTCCTCCAGGTTCACCATTTGAAGACATGTTTAAAGATTTTGGAACTCCTCAAAAAAGGAAGGCCTATGCGCTTGGCTCAGGATTTATAATTGATAAAAGAGGAATCGTGATTACAAATAATCATGTTATTCAAGGAGCAGATGACATTTTGGTCAGAGTTAATGGAGACAAAGAATACGAAGCAACTATAATTGGAACAGATCCTTTATCTGATATCGCTGTATTACAAATTAAATCTCAAGACAAATTTATTCCAGTTAAATTTGGAGATTCAGGCAAAGCAAGAATTGGAGATTGGGTAATTGCTATAGGTAATCCTTTTGGTTTAGGAGGAACTGTTACAGCTGGAATCATTTCTGCAAGAAATAGAAACATTGGCATGACTAGATATGAAGATTTTATTCAAACTGATGCATCAATTAATCAAGGAAATTCAGGTGGACCTTTATTTAATATGGATGGAGACGTAATAGGAATTAATACTGCAATATTAGGACAGTCAGGTTCAATAGGGATTGGTTTTTCAATTCCCTCAAACAATGCAAAAATAGTTATTGATCAATTAATTAAATATGGTGAAACAAAAAGAGGTTGGTTGGGAGTAAGAATTCAGTATGTAACCAAAGAAATCGCAGATGAAGAAAAACTAGATAAACCAAAAGGTGCATTAGTAGTAAGTGTTGCAGAAGGAAGCCCATCAGATAAAGGCGGTATAAAAGCTGGTGATATAATTTTAGAATTTGATGGAAAATCAATTAATGAAATGAAAGAATTACCATTGATTGTTGCTCAAACAGAAGTAGGAAAAACTGTAGACGTAAAAGTTTGGAGAAATAAAAGAGAAATAATAAAAAAAATTAAACTTGGAAGATTAGAAACTTCAGAAGATTTTAATATAAAAAAAGCTGAAGGACCCAAAATAACTATCATAGAAGGTTTAAAAATAGCTGTTAGAACTTTAACAAAACAAGATATTGAAGCCAGAAATCTACCAAAAGATACAACAGGAGCAGTTATAGTAAAAATAGAAAATGATAGCCCAATAAATTATTTAAATGTTAACAATATAATTATTGAAGCTCAAAAAAAGAAAATAAAAACTGTTGGTGATTTAAAAAATATAGTTAATTCTGCTTTAAGAAGTGCAGATAAAACAATAATGATAGCTATTTATAACAATCAAAGCCAAAAAAGATCTATTGGTGTTAAGCTAGATTAAGTAATGGACCTTAAGTCCAAAATCATTTTAATTGCAGGACCAACAGCATGTGGCAAGTCAAATTTTGCATTAAAATTGTCAAAAAAAATTAATGGAGAAATTATTAATGCTGATAGTATGCAAGTATATAAGCAACTTCAAATTTTAACTGCAAGGCCTAAAAAAAAAGATCTAAAAAAAATTAAACATCATCTATATGGTTTTTGTGATGTAAGAAAAAATTATTCAACAGGAGAATGGCTAAAAATTTTATTAAAAAAGATTAAAGATATTAGAAAGAGAAAGATGATACCTATTATTGTTGGAGGAACAGGCTTATATTTTAAAGCTCTTACCGAAGGTTTAGTAAAAATACCCAATATTCCAATTAAAGTAAGAAATAAAATTAGATTGATGCAAAAAAAATTAGGTCAAAAAAAGTTCTATAATAGATTATTAAAACTTGATCCATTAATAAAAAATGTAATTGAAAAAAATGATGTTCAAAGATCTATAAGAGCTTATGAAATCAAAAACTACACGAAAGTATCAATTATAAATTGGTTTAAAAAAACAAAAAAATATATTTCCTCAGATCAATTTATTAAAATTTATCTTGATTACCCAAGAGAAAGATTGATAAAAAGAATTAATTTGAGAGTAGAGGGCATGTTTATAAATGGAGCAGTTGAGGAAGTTCGAAGATTTAATAAACTCAAAGTCAAAAGAGAAAACAGCTCAAACAAGGTTATAGGAATTAAAGAAATTACAAATTTTTTGAACAAACAGTGTACTCTTGAGCAAGCTAAGGAGCTAATTGCCATCAAAACAAGGCAATATGCTAAAAGACAGGCAACGTGGGCAAGAGGACAAATGCATTCTTGGCAAAAAATTAATCCAAAAAATTTAACTGAAGCTTTAAAAAAGTTAAAATAATTGTCTCTTAAACTTGACCTATTAGTACAACTTCAGCTAGATTGGCTGAATGTCAAAATTGTACTCAGGAGCTGAAATAGTATTTAAATGTTTGGAGGACCAAGAAGTAGAATTTATTTTTGGTTATCCAGGTGGAGCGGTTCTTCCGATCTATGATGAATTAAAAAATTTTAATTCTGTAAAGCATATATTGGTTCGTCACGAACAAGGCGCTGGTCATGCTGCCGAAGGATACGCAAGATCGAGTGGAAAGCCTGGTGTGCTTCTAGTTACCTCAGGACCAGGTGCAACTAATGCAGTAACTGCTTTGACAGATGCTTATATGGATTCTGTTCCTCTAGTATGTATTTCTGGACAAGTTCCTACTCACTTAATTGGTACTGATGCCTTTCAAGAATGTGACACTACAGGAATAACTAGACCATGCACAAAACATAATTGGCTAGTAAAAAATGTAGCAGATTTAGAAAAAACAATTCATAAAGCTTTTGAAGTTGCTACGACTGGTAGACCAGGGCCTGTATTAGTCGATATACCAAAAGATGTTCAGTTTCAAAAAACAAAATATACTAAATTCAAAAAACAAAAAAAATTAAATGGTAAAATTAATAATCAATTTTCCCAAAAAGATATTGATGAACTGATTAAATTGATGAGCAAAGCATCAAAGCCAATTTTTTATACTGGTGGAGGTGTTATAAATTCAGGACCAAGGGCAAGTGAACTTTTAAGAGAATTAGTAAACACGACTGGTTTTCCTATAACATCTACACTGCAAGGTTTAGGCTCTTATCCAGGTGAAGATAGCCAATTTTTGGGTATGCTCGGTATGCACGGATCATACGAAGCTAACAATGCAATGCATGATTGTGACCTGATGATTAACATCGGTGCTAGATTTGATGATCGTATAACTGGAAAGATAGATGAATTTTCCCCTAAATCAAAAAAAGTACATATTGATATTGATCCTTCTTCAATTAATAAAAATGTTAAAGTAGATTTACCAATCGTAGGAGATGTTGCTGAAGTTATTACTTCTACAATAAAAACTATAAAAAAAATAAAACCAAATTTTGTAAAATCCAATAAACAAAAAGTTTCTAAGTGGTGGGAGCAAATTCAAAAATGGAGGTCTATTAATTCGTTTGACTTTATTAATAGTGCTGAAACTATAAAACCACAATACGCAGTTCAAAGACTTTATGAACTAACCAAAAATAAAGATACTTATATAACAACTGAAGTAGGCCAACATCAAATGTGGGCAGCACAACACTATAAATTTGACAAACCCAATCGTTGGATGACATCAGGTGGTTTAGGTACAATGGGTTATGGTTTGCCCGCTGCTGTTGGAGTGCAAGTTGCTCATCCAAATAAATTAGTAATCGATATAGCGGGCGAGGCTTCTGTACTAATGACCATGCAAGAAATGTCTACTGCAGTTCAATATAGTCTTCCGATAAAAATATTTATTTTAAACAATGAGTACATGGGAATGGTAAGACAATGGCAAGAACTATTACATGATAAAAATTATTCTGAAAGCTATACAGCAGCATTGCCTGATTTTGTAAAACTTGCTGAAGCTTATGGCTGTGTTGGAATTAGAGCACAAACTCCAGAAGAGTTAGATGATAAGATAATAGAAATGATTAATACGGATAGACCTGTAATATTTGATTGTAGAGTGGATAAACAAGAAAATTGTTTTCCAATGATACCTTCAGGAAAGCCACATAATCAAATGCTTTTGGGTCCAAAAGATCAAAAAGAAAATAAAATTACAGGAAAAGGAAAGACTTTAGTTTAATGGTAAAATCAAAATCAGCTTATAGTATTCCAGGAAAGCAAGGAAAGCTTGATACACATATTATTGTCGTATGGGTTGATAATGAAGCTGGAGTATTGGCAAGGGTTGTAGGCTTATTTTCAGGTAGAGGATATAATATTGAATCTTTAGCTGTTGCTGAAGTAGATTCAAAACTAAATATATCTAGAATAACAATTGTAACAACTGGAACACCTCAAGTTATAGAGCAAATTAAACTACAATTAAAAAAACTTGTTCCAGTCCATAAAGTTGCCGATTTTAAAAGAGAAGACAAAAATGTAATATTTAAAGAAATGGCTTTATTTAAATTAGTAGGAAGCAAGTCAAAAAAAGAAAAAGCATTAAATGCTTGTAAAAAGTATAATGCTATAATATTGGACAATACAAACAAATCCTATGTGATACAAATAACTGCTTTAAGAAGAGAAATAGATTTAATGTCAAAAAATTTAAAAAAATTTGGTCTAGTTAGTGTTTCAAGAACTGGAGCTGTAGCAATGACAAGAGGGTCTGAAGTATTTAAATAAATTTAAAGGAGAAAAATATGAAAATGTTTTATGAAAAAGATACTGACGTAAACTTAATTAAAGATAAAAAGATAGCGATTTTTGGTTATGGTAGCCAAGGTCATGCTCACGCACTTAATCTTAAAGATAGTGGAGTAAAAGAAGTAGTGGTTGCTTTAAGAGAAGGTTCTGCTAGCAAAAAAAAAGCTGAGTCTAAGGGATTAAAAGTTATGAATTTATCTGATGCAGCTGAGTGGGCCGATGTAGTTATGATTTTAACTCCCGATGAACTTCAGGCAACAATTTATAAAAATCATATAGAACAAAGAGTGAGGGAAGGAACTTCGATTGCTTTTGCTCATGGTTTAAATATTCATTACGATTTAATTAAAGCAAGAAAAGATTTAGATGTATTTATGGTAGCACCCAAGGGACCTGGGCACTTAGTAAGAAGTGAATATGAAAAAGGTGGAGGAGTTCCTTGTTTATTTGCTGTCCATCAAAATGGGTCAGGCAAAGCAAGAGAATTAGCAATGTCATATGCTTCAGCAGTCGGTGGGGGAAGATCAGGAATTATTGAAACTACATTTAAAGACGAAGTTGAAACAGATTTATTTGGAGAACAGACCGTTCTGTGTGGTGGTTTAGTCGAATTAATTAAAAATGGTTATGAAACTTTAGTTGAAGCTGGATACGAACCAGAAATGGCTTATTTTGAAACAGTTCATGAAGTGAAATTAATTGTTGATTTAATTTATGAAGGTGGGATTGCTAATATGAATTATTCAATTTCAAATACTGCTGAGTATGGTGAGTATGTTACTGGGCCAAAAATTATTAATAAAGAAGAAACAAAGAAAAGAATGAAAGAAGTTTTGGCAGATATTCAGTCAGGTAAGTTCACTAAAGATTGGATGGATGAGTGTAAGAATGGTCAAAAAAACTTCTTAAAAACCAGAGAAAAATTAGCAGAACATCCAGTTGAAAAAGTTGGAGCAGGACTAAGAGCTCTTATGCCTTGGATAGCCAAGAAGAAGTTAATAGATAGTGACAAAAGCTAATTATTAATTAAAATATAATCAATTTATTTTGCAATCTAGGCGAGAGAATGTATTATGCTTGGGCTTTAAAATAATAAAATGACCGATAAAAATAGAGTATACATTTTCGATACTACGATGCGAGATGGTGAGCAATCACCAGGAGCATCTATGAGCTTGGAAGAGAAAATACAAATTGCAAGGGTATTTGATGAACTTGGAGTTGATATAATTGAAGCTGGATTTCCAATTGCATCCCCAGGAGATTTTGAAGCAGTTTCAGAAGTAAGTAAAGTTTTAAAAAACTCTATACCTGCAGGTCTTTCTAGACATTCTAAAAAAGATATAGACAGATGTTATGAGGCATTGAAGCATGCACCAAGATTTAGAATTCACACATTTATATCAACTAGTCCTCTACACATGAAGCACAAGTTAAATAAATCTCCTGAAGAGGTTTACGAGTCAATTAAAGAGCATGTTACTTATGCTAGAAAATTTACTGATGATGTTGAGTGGTCGTGCGAAGATGGAACAAGAACTGATATGGATTATATGTGTAAAACTGTAGAACTGGCAATTCAATGTGGTGCAAAAACTATAAATATACCAGATACAGTTGGTTACACAGTGCCATCAGAATTTACAAAAATTATTCAAACATTAAAAAATAAAGTTCCAAATATTGATAAAGCAATTTTATCTACACATTGCCATAATGATTTAGGCTTAGCAGTTGCGAATTCATTAGCAGGTGTTCAAGCTGGTGCAAGACAAATAGAATGTACAATAAATGGAATTGGAGAGAGGGCAGGCAATGCTGCTTTAGAAGAAGTGGTAATGGCAATGAAAACTAGACCTGATTTGATGCCATATGAAACTGGAATTAATACAACTCTATTAAGCAAAGCTTCAAAAATTGTTTCAAATGCAACAGGATTTCCAGTTCAATATAATAAAGCAATAGTTGGAAAAAATGCTTTTGCACATGAGTCAGGTATTCATCAAGATGGAATGCTAAAAAATAGACAAACTTATGAAATCATGACTCCAGAGAGCGTTGGAGTAAAACAAACATCTTTAGTAATGGGCAAACATTCTGGAAGACATGCTTTCAAGGATAAGTTAGTTAGCTTAGGATATGTAGATGTTACAGATGATGTAATAGAAAATGCATTTGGTAAATTTAAAATATTAGCAGATAAGAAAAAACATGTTTATGACGAAGATATAATTGCACTAGTTGATGATAGTTTAATAGTAGACAATAAAGTTAATGCAATTAACTTAAAATCATTAAAAGTATTTGCTGGAACAGGAGAACCCCAAAGGGCTGAAATGACTTTAGATGTTTTTGGTGAAGTAAATAAAGCATCTGAAACTGGAGATGGACCTGTAGACGCAATATTTAAATGTATAAAGAAGCTTTACCCTCACGATGTAAATTTACAATTATATCAAGTTCACGCTGTGACCGAAGGCACTGATGCCCAAGCAACTGTTAGTGTTCGAATTGAGGAGAATGGCAAAACAACTGTTGGTCAAGCAGCAGATACTGATACACTAGTTGCATCAGCCAACGCATACATAAATGCATTGAATAAAATGATTATTAAAAGAGATAAAACTGCACCTGGATACTCTCCAGAACAAAAAAAACAAGAGAAAATGAAAGGAATATAAATGGGATTATTTAGTCGTGTATCAAAGATTTGGTCACAAGATATGGCAATAGACTTAGGAACTGCAAATACTTTAGTTGTGCTAAAAGGACAAGGAGTAGTTTTAAATGAACCATCGGTTGTTGCTGTTGTTGATAGCAAAGGAAAAAAATCAGTATTAGCGGTTGGAGACGAAGCAAAAACTATGCTTGGCAGAACCCCAGGAAATATTCAGGCAATACGTCCGTTAAGGGATGGAGTGATTGCTGATTTTATAGTTACAGAAGAAATGATTAAGCATTTTATAAAAAAAGTTCATAAAAGAAGTACTTTTGCAAATCCAAGAATTTTAATTTGTGTTCCAACAGGATCAACACCAGTTGAAAGAAAAGCTATTCAAGATAGTGCACTTGCAGCTGGAGCAAGAAGAGTTCAGTTAATTGAAGAACCTATTGCGGCTGCTATTGGAGCTGGACTTCCTATTTCAGAAGCAACAGGATCCATGGTAGTTGATATAGGAGGTGGAACAACCGAAATAGCTGTTATGTCATTAGGTGGTGTTGTTTATTCAAATTCATTAAGAGTTGCAGGAGATGCTATGGACCATGCATTGCAAAACTTTATGAGAAAAGAGTACAATCTATTAATTGGAGACAGTACATCTGAAAAAATAAAAAAAGAAATTGGTACTGCAATTCCCACAAATAATAACAAGTATCCAGTTAAAGGAAGAGATATTCGTTCAGGAACTCCAAAAGAAGTTAATATAACCGAAGAAGATACATCAGAAGCTTTAAATCCTATTTTAAAAGAAATGATTAATGGAATAAAAGATGCTTTGGAAAATACTCCTCCAGAATTATCCGCTGATTTAGTTGATATGGGTCTTACACTAACAGGAGGTGGGGCATTGCTAAAAAATATTGATAAAAGATTTTCTAAAGAAACAGGACTACCTGTGCACATAGCTGATGATCCACTAGCGTGTGTTGCAATTGGAACTGGTAAAGCTTTAGATCAAGAGGAGACTTTTTCAAGTATATTATCAGAGTATTAAAAAATTATGGCAGCGAGTAGAGATGACTTTATTATAGCTATTCGTTCTGCTTTTCTTAAAAAAAGCAACAAACAAAGATTTTCTTTAATTGGATTAATTTTTTTTTCAGTAGGATTATTGATTATAAGTAAAATTAATCTTCCAATTACTAATTATCTTAAAATAACTTTAAATGAAATAGTTTATAGATCCTCATTTATTATATCTGTACCTGAAAAAAAAATTCAAGATGTTTCTGGTAAAATTAAAGATCACCTTAATGTTTATAATAATTATTTGTTGGTTAAAGATGAGTTAAAAGCAATTCAAAACAAAAAATATGAAACTCAATTTTTACAAGAAGAAAATAAAAGACTAAAAAAAACAATTAATGAATATATTTATAATTCTCAAGAATTAGTTGCTAAAGTTTTAATTGATAAAAACAGTCCTTTTTTAAAATCTATTATTGTCAATAAAGGATCAAAGGACAATGTTAAACTTGGGATGGCAGTGTTAGACCAAAGTTATCTAATAGGTAAAATTGTTGAAGTTAACTATTCTACTTCTAGAGTTTTACTTGTTTCAGACTTAAACAGCAAAATTCCAGTTGGTATAGAGCCAGGAAATATTCAATCCATTTTATCTGGAACTGGAAAAATAAATGGAAAAATAGAATATCTGGAAACTGATATATTAATTCAAGACAAAAGTATTGTTTACACCTCAGGATCTGGAGGATTGTTTAAACCAGGAATTCCAATTGGTACTTATCATAAAGAAACAGAGGAAAGTTATGAAATAGTAAATTTTTTTTCTAAATTGTCCCAACTAACTTTTGTTAAGTTAGTATCATTTGAAGAGGAAAATAAATAATGAGTTCAAATTTTAAAAATACTATTGGAAATACTTTTCTTTTATATTTGCCTCTTCTACTTTTATTTATATCTGTATTTAATGAGTTTGATTTTAATTATTTAAATTATCAATATTTCTCATTTAATTTTCCATTTATATTAATTTTTTATTGGAGTTTAAAAAGAATAGAAACACTTGGTTATGGTTTTATTTTTATTGCAGGAATGTTTAACGACGCAGTATTAGGATTTCCAATTGGAATTAGTAGCTTAACATATTTAATTATCTGTGGATTTGCTGGCTATCTTAGAAATATTACTTTAAGACCAAGTTTAACAAAAGATTGGCTATATTTTTTATTTACAATTTTAGTTGCAAATTCAATAAATTATTTTTTATTAGTATTATTTTTTTCAATAGAAATAAATTATTATGAAATATTAGGGAATATAATATTTACATTTTTGTTATATTATATTTTTGCTCATATTTTCGACTCTTATCGTAAAATTCTTTTAAGGATCAAGGTATGATTGGTAGCGGAGAAGACTCAGGTTTTAAAAAATCAAATACTATAAATAGGAGAATGTTTATATTTGCAGCTGCAAAAGCTGTTGTATTCTTTGGAATAGTTGGAAGATTATTTTCTCTTCAAATCAATGAAAATAAAAAATATTTAACTTTATCAGATAAAAATAGATTAAGAGAAGCCAGGCTGCCACCTGTAAGAGGAGAATTTGTAGATTATTTTGGTAATAGAATAGCAAAGAATCTTACCGTTTATCAATTGCATGTTGTACCAGAACAAGTAGAAGATTTTAAAACTTTAATTGTTAGATTAAAAGATATTTTAAATTTAAGTGATAGTCATTTACAAGAATTAATTAAAAAAAAAAATAAACAAAAACCATGGGAAACATTAATTGTATCTGAAAATTTGACATGGGATGAATTTTCTAAAATTAATTTTTATCTCCACGAGCTATCTGGAGCAAGACCTGTTTTAACAGTTGGCAGAAACTACCCGTATAATGATACTTATACACATGTTTTAGGATATGTTTCGGAAGCAAGTGTTGATGATTTGGTAAGCAACGAAACAATTAAGGAAAGAAATGTACCAGGACTTAGAGTTGGTAAAACAGGATTAGAAAAAGCATTAGAAAATGAATTAATAGGAACAAATGGAGTTCAAAGGTTTGAAGTTAACGCTTATGGAAAAAGGATTAATCAAATAGATTTTAAAGAAGGTGAGCAAGGAAAAACAATAAAACTTACAATTGATACAGAAATTCAAAAATATACTCACGAACTTTTAAACAAAAGGGCTGGATCAATTTCTATTATGGATATTTACACCGGTGAAATAATTGCAATGAACTCCTCACCATCTTTTGATCCAAATTTATTTTTATATGGTATTGAAAAAAGTAAGTGGAAAGAAATTAAAAAAGACCCATTAAAACCTTTGTTAAATAAAACTGTTTCTGGCTTATATTCACCAGGTTCTACAATTAAGCCTTTGGTAGCGCTTTCTGCTCTCGAAAATGACGTTATAACCACAAATCTAAAAGTCAACTGTAGAGGACATAAGCACCCTTTAGAATTATATGGCATGAAATATCATTGTTGGAAAAAACAAGGACATGGATATATGTCACTTCAAAATGCTATTAAGCAATCTTGTGATACTTATTTTTATGAAGCAGCGAGACTTCTAGGTGTAGATAGACTAAATGAAACAGCAAAAAAATTTGGTTTAGGAAATAATGTTTTAGGAGAATATTTTAACGAAAAAAAAGGTGTCGTTCCCTCAACAAAATGGAAAAAAGAAGCTATTGGTCAAAATTGGTATTTAGGAGAAACTTTAATAAATGGTATTGGGCAAGGTTATATCCAAACAACTCCTTTGCAATTATGTTTAATGACAGCTCAACTTGCAAATGGTGGTCACAAAATTTATCCAAAAATAATTTATGAAAACAATCAAGAAAATATTGAAACTATAAAACAAAAAATGAAACTTGCTGAAGAAAATAAATTAGAAGATTCAAGTCTACTATCAGCAACTGAAAAATTATTTAAAAAAGATGAAAAAACGTATGACGCATTATATAGAAATAAGGAAAATATAAAATTTGTTTTAGATGCGATGTTTAGATCTACAAATGAAATTTATGGAACTTCTTTTTCTTCTAGGATTGAAGATCCAAAATACCAGTTTGCAGGAAAAACTGGAACAGCCCAAGTAAAAAGAATTACTGAAGCAGAAAGAGAGCTCGATTTAAAGACAAGCCAAATCCCCTACAAAGAAAGAGATCATGCATGGTACGTTGCTTTTGGCCCATATAAGAATCCAAGATACGCTGTTAGTATTTTAGTTGAACATGGAGGGTCCGGAAGTTCTACAGCTGCACCCATTGCAAAAAAATTATTTAAATTCGTTATTGATAGACACGAATATAGAGAAAAAATAAATAAAAAAAATTTAGCTACTACTGATATATAATGTTTTTACAAAGTTCCTTATCTGATAAATCAACTTTTTTTCAAAAGTTAAGATCTCTAGATTATGTAATGCTAATTACTATTTTAATCATAGGAATAATAAGTTCATTTGCGATGTACTCAACAGATGGAGGTGAACTAAGGTATCATTCTGAAAGTCATATAGTAAGATTTGTAGTTTTTTTTACTATGATGATTTTTATATCATTTATAAATATTAAAACATGGCATACCTTAGGTTATTTGTTTTACATAATAGTATTAGGACTTTTAATATGGGCATCATTATTTGGTATAACTGCTCAAGGATCTCAAAGATGGATTAATTTATATTTTATAAACTTACAACCATCTGAGCTTATGAAAATAGCAATTATTATTTGTTTCGCCAAATATTATCATAGAATTCAAGTTGCTCACGTAAATAGAATAAGAAATATAATTATACCTATATTAATTTTAATTGTACCAATCTCCCTTGTAATAAGTCAGCCTGATCTTGGAACATCTATTTTAATTGCATTAAGTGGTATAATTGTTTTATGGTTAGCAGGTGTTAATATTAAATATTTTTTTTACTCGTCTTTAGTTTTTATTATTTCAGCGCCATTTGTAATTTCTTTTTTAAAACCCTATCAAAAATTAAGAATTCTAACTTTTTTTGATCCTGATAAAGACCCATTAGGCGCGGGTTATCAAATTATACAATCAAAAATTGCTGTTGGGTCTGGAGGTCTTACTGGCAAAGGTTTTTTAAAAGGAACTCAAGGATATTTAGAATTTTTACCAGAAAAACATACAGATTTTATATTTACACTTTTCTCTGAAGAATTTGGTTTTATAGGTTCAATTTTATTGCTTATCTTATATGCAATTTTAATATTTAGAATTTTGAGAATTGGATCTTTTTCTAGAAATTTTTTTGGTAAATTTTTTTGTTTTGGTTTTGGCTCTGCAATATTCATTTATATTACTGTTAATATGTCAATGGTTTTGGGCTTACTACCTATAGTTGGATCTCCTTTGCCGATCATGTCTTATGGCGGTTCATCAATGTTAGCAACAATGATTGGGCTAGGTATAGTTATGAGTACTAAAATCTATAGTCGACAGCTAATTTCATAAATTAAATTAAGTATAATTTGTCACTTTAAATAATTTCAAATAAATATGTATTATAAACAATAATGACAAATAAATTTAAAATTGGAATTGTAGGAGCTGGAATACAAGGTGTATGTAATGCACTTTTTTTGCAAAAAAAAGGTTTTCAAGTAACTCTATTTGACAGAGAGGAGCCAGGAAACCAAGCAGCCTCATATGGTAATGCAGGACATTTTTCACCTTATGCCTCAGTACCAGTAAATAGACCAGATATTTTAAGCGATGTTCCTGCGATGCTTTTAAGTTCAACTGGACCTTTGGCATTAAAATGGAACTATGTTCCAAAAATGCTTCCTTGGTTTATAAAATTTATAAAGAGCTGTAGTAAAAAAAATATGATGCATACAGCAAAATATATGCATCAAATATTAGATTTAGCTTTACCTGCATATGATGAATTATTTGAGGAAATTGATCTATCTGGATTGGTAGAAAATAAAGGTATCATGTATATCTGGAACGATCAAAATCTTAAAAGTAGAGAGTTAGAAATTAACATAAGAAATGAAATAGGAGCCGAACAACAATTACTAAGCAAAAGTGAGATACACGATCTAGAGCCTAATATTAAAAATATTTATCATGCTGGAGTTTTTTATAAAAAAGCACGACACGCAAGAAACCCAGGAAAAATTTGGGTAAAATTATTTGAAAGTTTTGTAAAAAAAGGTGGAAAATTTTTAAAATTAAATATTAAAAAATTAGACTTTGATGAGAATAATCCTGTAGTAAGATCAGAAACTCAAAGATTTATTTTTGATAAATTAGTTATTTGTTGTGGAGCATTTTCAAAAAAACTAACAGACAATTTACATGAAAATATTCCACTAGATACCGAAAGAGGTTATCATATACATTTTAAAGGTTTTGAAAATTTGATTTCACGACCTGTTGTTTTCCAGAATAGAGGTTTTGGCATGACTCCTATGGAACAAGGATTAAGAGTTGTTGGTACTGTTGAGTTTGGAGGTTTAAATAATCCTATTTCAAAATCTAGAATAAAAAATTTAGTTGATAATGCAAAATTTTTGTTAGATGGTTTGCCAGATCTTCATGATGATGAGTGGTTAGGATTTAGGCCAACACTGCCAGATTATCTACCTGTTATAGGACCTTCTAAAAATTATAATAATGTTTTCTACTCTTTTGGCCACCACCATTTAGGATGGACTTTAGCCGCTATATCTGGGAAGATAATTTCTAAAATGATTTCAAATGAGAATACTAATTTAGATTTAGAACCATACAGTTCTTTAAGATTTTCTTAATTCGTGAAAAACAATAATAATCTTGCTTATTTTATCTTAATTCTGACTACTATATTCTGGTCTGGAAATTTTATAGTTGGAAAAGCAGCAAGTATGTTTCAAATTCCTCCTTTTTCTTTAAACTTTTACAGATGGTTTTTTGCGGGATTAATTTTACTTCCATTTACATATAAAGAAATAATAAACAATAAAAAATATGTTTTAGAAAATTTAGGTTTTTTTATAATATTGGGAATAACAAGTATAACAATATTTAATTCTATTGTTTATTATTCATTGTATTACACGCAGGTTATTAGTGGAATTTTAATGATTTCAACCATTCCTGTTTGGATAATTTTTATTTCTTCAATTTTAAGAATAGAAAAAACAAATATTTTTCAAATTATTGGGGTTATTTTATCTTTAACTGGAGTAATTTTTATTATTACAAAGGCTGATGTAAATTTAATAAAAAATTTAAATTTTAATAAGGGAGATTTATCAATGGTTGTTGCCATGTTTTCTTGGGCAATTTATTCTGCTCTTTTAAAGAGTAAAAAATATAAAATTTCTCAAATGTCTTTATTAGAAGTTGTAATTATTTGTGGATTAGTTTTTTTAATACCAGTTTATTTTATTGAAATGAGAATGGGTAACCCAATTGTTTTAGGAAAACCATTTTATCTAATTTTAGCATATGTAGTTATTTTTCCTGGATTAGCAGCATTCTTTTTTTGGATAAAGGGAATTTCAATTATTGGAGCTAACAGAGCTGGAATATTTTTACATTTAATGCCAATTATGGGAGCAATAATGGCAATGTTAATTTTTGACGAAAAGTTTATGTTCTATCATATATGGGGAGCAATATTTATTATTGCAGGTATAACACTTTCAAATAAAAAAAAATTAAATGCTTAAAGTAGCTATATTAGACGATTATCAAAACGTTTCCCAGGAGTTTGTTGATTTAAAAAAACTATCTGGAAAATATGAAATAATAGTTTTTAGTGAGCCATTCATTGATGAAAATGATGTTATAGAACAACTACGAGATTTTGAAGCATTATTAATAATGAGAGAAAGAACAAAAATTACTGAAAATATAATTGCTAAATTAAAAAAACTAAAATTTATCATTACAAGTGGAATGAAAAATAAAGCAATCGATTTGGTTGCAGCAAAAAAAAGAAAAATAATTGTTTGTGGTACTGAAATAAATTCAAACCCAACTTGTGAATTGACTTGGGCTTTAATGTTAGGTCTTGCAAGAAATATTAAGCCAGAAATTGACAATATGTATCAAGGATATTGGCAAACAACAGTGGGGGTCGAATTAAAAGGTAAAATTTTAGGATTAGTTGGACTTGGAAAAGTAGGCTCACAAGTAGCAAAAATAGGAAAAGCTTTTGGTATGCAAGTTATGGCGTGGAGCGAAAATCTAATTTTGGATAAATGTAAAGAACTTGATGTTTTGCCCTCAAGTAAAGAAGATTTAATTCAAAATGCAGATTTTATTTCAATTCATGTCCAAGGAGGAGAAAGATATAAAAACTGCTTTACACTTAAAGAATTTGATAAGATGAAAAAAAGTGCCTTCTTAATTAATACTTCTAGAGGACCAATAGTTAATGAAGATGATTTAATAATTGCTTTATCAACAAATGCCATCGCGGGTGCTGGAATAGATGTTTACGAAAAGGAGCCATTACCATCAAACCATAAACTAAGATTTATTCCAAATGCATTGATACTTCCACATATTGGCTATGTAACTGCTGAAAATTATTCTATATTTTACTCACAAATGATTGAAAATTTAGATGCATGTGTATCTGACAAACCAATTAGGATTATTCAATAATATGAAAAAAAAAAATGAAAACCTAACTGATGATCAAAAGTTAATTTTATTTGAAGAGGGAACTGAACCTCCAGGATCTAGTGGATTAAATAGTGAAAAAAGAGAAGGAAGTTACCATTGTGCAAATTGTGGTATAAAACTTTTTGAATCTAACACAAAGTATGAGAGCGGATCAGGTTGGCCATCATTTTATAAAAGTTTACCAGATGTATTTGAAACAAAAACAGATCATTTACTAGGTTATGCTAGAACCGAATATCATTGTAAGAATTGTGGTGGACACCATGGGCATATATTTGATGATGGTCCTGATCCTACCGGCAAAAGATACTGCAATAATGGTGTTTGTTTAGTTTTTAAAAAAAAAACTTAATTATTTAAGAATATTATTTAATTCTCCAGTTTTTTCTAATTCTCTTAATTCCACATAACCACCTACGTGATGATCATCAAAAAATATTTGAGGAATTGTTCTTTTTCCATTGGCTTTTTTAATCATTTCATCTCTCAATCCATCTTTTGTTGAGATATCTATTTCTTTGTAAGAAAGATTATTTCTTGCAAATAATCTTTTTGCGGCATCACAGAAATTACACAATGGACCTGTGTACATGGTTATATTTTTCATAGTTTATATATAGTCATTTTTTTTTAATTTTCTTCTTATTTCTTTTCTTGATAATTCAAACTTTTTTCTATGTTTTATACTTTGATTTTTAGCTCTTTTTCTCCATAGCTTGAAAGAAGATGGCTTTAAAGATTTTCTCATTATTTTGATAACTTCTGTTTCTGATTTTCCAGTCTTTTTTTTTATATCTTCAAAAGTTACTCTATCAGCCCAGGCTGCCCAGATAACCCAATCTGGACTATCCGTTTTTGGTTCAGGATTTTTTACTCTAGTTACTGGCCTGTGACTTTTTTTCATAGTTTTTTTAATAAATATTAAAAAAATGTCTAATGCAATTTTAATAAGGTGTGGTATATTCACTTTAGATAGTCCTATCTAGCCATCTTTAGCTCCCGGTTTTTTAGGACTATCCATAAAATGCTTCCCCTTGAATATTTTTTATTTTTACAAATAATACTTTTTCTATTCATTACTCCAGGGACTCCTAGAATTGTAATTATTTCATACTCTATGAATTATGGAGTTAAAAAATGCATATGGACTGCTCTAGGGGACGTTACAGCAAATATTTTTCAAGCAACTCTGGTTATATTTGTTATTGGATCTTTCATTTCAGATCATCCATTGTTCTTGACTACTTTTAAATGGATTGGGGTAGTTTATATAAGTTATCTTGCATACGATATTTATAACTCCAAACCAAAAAATATAAATTCAAATGAAATTTTGGAAAAAAGTCTTATTTCTTTTTTTAAAGATGGCTTTGTAGTTGCTGGAACAAGTCCGAAAGCTTGGATGTTTTTTCCATTTATTTTTCCACAGTTTATTGATTTTAATTCAAATTATATTGTTCAATTCTTAATTTTAATTACAACTTATGTTTTATTAGATTTTTTATCTTTAGTTGCGTATGCAATTCTTGCAAAAAAACTAATTGTTTGGTTAAAAGCAAATCCAAAAACTATCAACACAATTTCAGCGTGTGTTTTAATTATAATTGCAATAATAATCGCAATAACTCAGCAATATTAATATTTTGCAAAGGTCAAATACAAAAACAGCATATTGTTTTTTTAACCAATTAATTGTTTAATTAAGCTTTAATTAATTAGAGAGAGGAAATAAATGAAAATAAAAAACATTATAATTACATTTTTTTCTGCAATTGCACTTTTATTATCTACAGCAACTGTTTCTTTTGCTAAAGTTGTTGGAGATAAAATTATTTTAGGTGCAGCTGTTTCGCTTACAGGTAAATATTCATCAAATGGTGTTCATACTCAAAACGGCTACAATATGGCTGTGGATAGAATTAACAGCATGGGTGGTATTAAAGTTGGTGGAAAAACTTATAAATTTGATATTATTTACTACGATGATGAATCAAATCCGAAAAGAGCAGCACAACTTGCAGAAAGATTAATTAGTCAAGATAAAGTCGAATTTATGCTTGGGCCTTACAGTTCAGGTTTAACAAAAGCTATGGCTCCTGTTACTGAAAAGTACGGAGTGCCAATGGTTGAGGCAAACGGTGCATCTAGATCTTTGTTCACAAAAGGATACAAATATCTATTTGCTGTTTTAGCACCAGCAAACTTATATCTTGATGTAGCAATTAGAACTGCTGTAGAGTTAAATGGTGGAAAAGGTGTAAAAATTGCACAAGCTTTTGAGCAAGACGCTTTTTCACAAGACGTAAGATTAGGTATTTTAGATGCAGCAAAAGAGACTGGATCTGAAATTATAATTGACGATAAATTGCCAAAAGAGCTTAACGATATGGCTGCAACTTTAGTTAAAGTAAAGCAGATGAAGCCAGACGTTCTTGTTGTGTCAGGTCATACAAAAGGCGCTTTGACTGCTATTAGGCAAATAGCCGAAATGAAAGTCGATGTTCCAATGCTTGCGATGACACACTGTGATGCTGCAAAACTATCTAAACAACATGGTAAAAATTCTCAATATGCTTTATGCGCTTCTCAATGGCACAAGACTTTAACCTACAAAGATAAGTGGTTTAAAGATGGTATGACATATGATGCAGACTTTACTAAAATGTTTGGATATGCACCACCATATCAAGCCGCTGAGTCTTCAGCTGCTTTATTGGTTTTTAAAGACGCATTTGAAAGAGCTAATTCTTTTGATCAAAAGAAAGTAAGAGACGCTCTTGCTGCTACTGATATGCAAACTTTTTATGGAAACATAAAATTTGCTCCAGGTGGTCAAAACGTATCTAAACCAATGGTACTATTCCAAGTTATTTGTGATAGCTCTGGAAAATGTGAAAACAAAGTTGTTGCTCCACTTAAGTGGGCTTCTGCTAAGTTAATTCATCCAGTACCTAAGTGGTCTGAAAGATAATAACCAATCTATAAATACCCCCTAAAACCTAGGGGGTATTTTTTTTCAGGGTAAATTATGGATTTTATGGTTTTTCAATATCCAATGATTAGCGTTCAAGCTTGCTTGGATGGAATACTTCTTGGAATTTTATTTGCATTGATTGCTTATGGTATGGCACTGCAATGGGGAGTAATGAATATCATTAATATAGCTCAAGGAGATCTTGTTATATTGGGTGGATACATTGCTTACTTTATGTATCTTTACGGAATTCATCCTGCTTGGGGAGTCATTGTGTCTCCAATAATAATGTATTTTGTTGGTGTTGGACTATATAAATTAGTAATCAATAAAGTTGTTGATAGAGATCTATTTATCTCAATTCTTGCTACATTTGGAATAAGCATTCTATTTATGCAACTAATGAATTTTGCATTTGGCGCAGATGTTGTTCTAGCTAATTCAGGTTATGGAACAACTTTTTTATTTAATAGCAATGTTGTTTTACCAAATTCGAAAATATTTTCTGCATTTGTAAGTATTGTTTTTGCAATTTGTTTAGTGATTTATATGAAAAAATCAAAGCTTGGACGAGCGATAAGAGCTACAGCTCAAAATGCAAGGGCAGCAAAGATTTTAGGTGTCGATACTGAAAAAGTTTATGCTGCTACTTTTGGTATAAATGCAGCTCTTTGTGGTGTTGCTGGAGCTTTAATTTCAATAACATTTACAATTCATCCTTATATGGGTTTACCTTACACAATTAGATCATTCATGATCGTAATTGTTGCAGGTTTAGGAAATCTACCAGGTGTAGCATTATCTGGAATGGGACTTGGAGTTTTCGAAGAATTTGCAGATTATATTCTTGGTACAGAGTTTAGAATAGGCTCAGTATTTTTATTATTAGTTTTAATTCTTGTTTATAGAAGATTTAAGCTTTCTAGGAAAAGAGAGTATTTAAAATGATAAATAAAAATTTAATAATTTATTTATCAATTTTAATATTTGGAATAGTTGCTCCATTTGTTTTTCCAGCTTTTAAAGTTCAACTATCAATACTTTGTGTCTTAATAATTTTAGCAATGACCTGGAATATTCAAGGTGGTGAGATGGGATATAATTCGTTTGGTAATATTTTGTTTTATGGATTGGGAATGTATCTTTGTGCATCTGTACAGGTGGGAATGTTTTTTCCTTTAGCTGAATGGACTGAAAGCGGTGGAGAAAAAACATTTGTTCATACACCTGCTGAGTTTTTTCAAGGTTTTGCAGTTGGTTTAGCTGTTGCTGCGGTTGTACCAGCGATAGTTGCTGGATTAATAGGATATTCAATTTTAGGATTAAGAGGACATTATTTTGCAATTTGTACGTTGGGCCTAGGTGTTGCTGCTGGTGAAATTTCAGGTGGAATAGAAATCATCGGAGCAGGACAAGGATTCACAACCCCTCCATTTCCAAATTTTGGGGGCTTAGAAGCTAGAGGTGAATTTTTTTATTTTTGTAGTTTTGTTTCACTTGTACTCACGTTTATTGTTGTAAAGTCTATCTACTCAACTAGATTTAAATTAGTCCTAAACGCAATAAGAGATAACGAAGATAAAGCTGAAGCAATGGGAATTCAAACAATGAAATATAAAATTATTGGTTGGATGATTTCAGCATTCTTTTGTGGCCTTGCCGGAGGAATAATGGGAGGACTTGTTGGATACATAGATTCAACTGATGTCGCATTTGACGGAAGAGAGATGGGAGTGTTTATGGTTTTGATGGCAATACTAGGTGGCAAAGGAACTTTATGGGGGCCAATTATTGGTGCAAGTGTATTTCATATATTCAAAGAAGGTTTTTGGACTTTCTTCCTTGGATGGCAGTATGTTGCTCTTGGAGTATTGATTGTTGTAATTGTAATTTATTTTCCAGAAGGAATTATGGGTTGGCTAAGGGAAAAATATCCTGAGAGATTTGGCGAAGTAGTTGATGAAGCTGACCGGAAAGCACAGGTAGAACTTAAATGAGTATTCTAGAGGTAAATAAAGTAAGCAAATCATTCGGAGGCGTAAAAGCTAATGTTGATATTTCAATGTCAGTAGAAAAAGGAAAAATTGTAGGTTTAATTGGTCCTAATGGATCAGGAAAAACTACATTATTTAATTCTATTGTTGGAACTTATCCTATAGATCAAGGGTCTATAAAGTTTAATGGAAAAGAAGTTTCAGAATTACCAGTTCCAGTAATTGCAAAACTAGGATTACTCAGAACATTTCAACAAACAAGAATATATGGAAAACTAAATTGTGTAGAAAATATGCTTATTAGTCATAAAGCAAGTGATGAGAATCTAGTCAAAATATTTTCGAAGATACCTAAAAATTTAACAGAAAAAGCTGAAAACCTATTAAACTTTGTTGGATTATATCAAAAAAGAAAGTTAAGAGCGGGAGACCTATCTTTTGGTCAACAAAAGTTGCTAGAACTTGCAATGGCACTAATGAATGAACCTGAAATGTTGCTGCTAGACGAACCAACAGCAGGTATAAATCCCACATTAATAAATGGAATTATTGATAGACTTATAAAAGTTAATCAAGATTTTGGAATTACTCTTCTTGTAATTGAACATAATATGAGAGTGATCATGCAATTAGCAGAGAGTATTTTTTGTTTGGCTCATGGCAAAATGTTAGCTAATGGAACACCAGAAGAAATAAAAAATGATAATAGAGTAATCGATGCTTATTTGGGGGCACAATAATGTCAAATCAATATGAAGTCCTGGGAGAAGCACCTAAGGCTGAAGATTTGAAAAAGTTATCAAATAAAGATGTACATTTGAAAATTACAAACCTATCGGCTGGATATGGGAAAATGGAAATTCTACATAATCTAGATTTATATGTCAGTAAGGCACAGTCATTATGTTTGATAGGTCCTAACGGCGCTGGCAAATCAACTATTCTTCACTCAATTTATGGATTTACAAATATTTTTTCTGGAAAAATTGAAATAGATGGAAAAGAAATTACCAATCTAACACCAGCTGAAAAATTAAAATCACAAGGAATAGCTTATATACTTCAAGATAATTCTGTTTTTCCAGATATGACTGTAGAGGAAAACTTATTAATGGGAGGCTATATTAAAGAAAAAACAGAAGAGTCTTTTGAAGAAGCAGAAAAAATTCTTAAAAAATACGACAGACTTGGTAATAGAAGAAATCAACCTGCAAAAGTTTTATCTGGCGGTGAAAGAAGATTATTAGAAATTTCAAGAGCTTTGGTTATGAAACCGTCTATTTTATTGGTTGATGAACCATCTATTGGTTTGGAACCAAAGTATATTAAGATGGTTTTTGAAATTTTAGAAGATCTCCAAAAGAACGAAAAAAAAACAATAATTCTAGTTGAACAAAATGCAAAAAAAGGACTGGAGTTTGCTGACATAGGGTATGTATTGGTATCAGGTCAAACGGCTATTGCAGGAAAAGGTGACGATCTTCTTAACAATCCTGATGTTGGTCGCCTTTTTTTAGGTGGTTAATTATTAAGCCAAGTTTTTTAATGATATTTTTAATCTAAGAGAATCTTTAAGCTATATTTTTTTAAATTATTATTAGGAAAATATTAATTATGTTTTTTTAGGCTATTATAATTTCAACCCATAGGAGATGTTAAATAAGTCAATAAACATAGGCTTTTTTTGTTGCATTTAAGCAACAATCATTAAAAAAACTCTTAATATATTAATAAACTTTAGTATAATTAATTTAGTTAAGGTAAGAAAAGGGATTAAAAATTAATAATTAACTATTAATAGGATAAATATGAAAAAAACATTAATCGGGCTTGTTATTTCAATGTTTTGGTTTGCATCAGCATCTGCAGATGTTGGAGCGAGAATTGGGGTTACAGGTAACGCAGGATTGTATGCTGCTACAGCCACTGAATTAGATACAGGTTCTCATGGGACTACTACTGACTTTGATGAAAGTCAGACTCAGTCGGAGTACTTAGGATTAGTATATGGATCAGTTTTTGCTGAAGTAGGCTTTGGACCAGTTTTTGTTGGTGTGGATTATATGCCAGGATCAATTGATACTGAAGAAACTTCAACAACTGTTGGAGATAAAACTACTACTGATACTAGTACGGATGTAACTAACAAAGTATCAGTTGAGTTTGAAAACTTAACTAATTTTTATGCAGGTGTTAGAATATTAGAAAGTTTCTTTATTAAAGCTGGAAGTCTTTCAGTTGACTTAAACACGAAAGAAAGCTTAGGAACAGGATCTTCTTACGATAATACTTCTGTAGACGGCTCAATGATGGCTGTTGGTATGGACAAAGTATTGGATAACGGAATGTTCTTTAGAGTTGAAGGACAATATTCTGAATTCGATAGTGCATCACTAACTTCAAGTTCAGGAAGTCAAAAAATTACAATGGAGAGTTTAGACGGAGTTGTTGCTAAACTTTCTGTTGGAAAAGCTTTTTAATTAAAGTCTAATAATAATTTCAAAAAAGCCCCTCTTTGAGGGGCTTTTTTTTTATCTATATAAAAAAATGATATTAACTATAATTGCTTGATTATGAAATTAGGATTTATAGGAACTGGAAAAATAACATCATCAGTAGTTACTGGAATATGTAAATCTAAAATATCTTTTAAAAAAATAATTTTATCGCCTAGAAATAAAAATATATCAAAGAAACTCAAAAAACAATTTAGAAAAGTTTCAATTGCAAAAAATAATCAGGAAATAGTTAATTCATGCAATTGGATTTTTTTAGCTGTTACACCATCTGTGGGTCAAAAAATTATTAAAAATTTAAAATTTAAGTCCAGCCAAACAATTATTAGTTTTATTTCAACAATGACTTTACCTCAACTAAAGAAGGCTGTTAAGGTAAAAACATCAATTGTAAGAGCCATACCTCTTCCTCCAATTTCACTAAAAAAAGGTCCAGTTCCATTATTTCCACCAAACAAGAAAGTAAAAAATTTTTTTGATAAAATTGGAACAACCGTTGAAATTAATAATGAAAAATTGTCAAAAAATTTTTGGTCTACCTCAGGGATGATGGCTCCATTTTATGAATTATTAAGTACAATATCTAATTGGCTAGTCAAACGTGGGGTTAAAAGAGATAAAGCACAAAAATATGTTACTTCGCTTTTTGTAGCATTATCAGAAGATGCTGTTGTTAATTCTAATAAAGACTTAAAATATTTAGTAAAAGAGTCTCAAACTCCAAAAGGACTTAACGAACAAGGAGTTAAAGAACTAAGAAAAGCTGACTTCTATAGATCAACAGAAAAAACATTAAATAGTATTCTTAAAAGATTAAACAAAGTATAATTTTTAATGCAGTTAGATAAAAATATTCTGCAAATAGACAATCTTTCAAAATATTTTGGAGGATTAGCAGCTGTATCAAGCTGTTCTTTACAAATTAAAAAAGGTTCAATAACAGGAATTATTGGACCAAACGGATCAGGCAAAACAACTTTATTTAATTTAATAGCTGGAAATTTAAAACCTAGTTCAGGTAAGGTTATGTTTAACAATGAAGATATTACCTCAATTCCCTCTTATGAATTATTTTCAAAAGGTATACTGAGAACCTTTCAAATTGCTCATGAATTTACAAATTTAACTGTTTTAGAAAATTTAATGATGGTTCCAGGAAACCAATCTGGTGAAAAGCTAATGACAGCATTATTAAAACCAAAATTAGTAAAACAAGAGGAAGAAACCGTAAAGCAGAAAGCTTATGAAGTTATTGATTTTTTAAATTTAAAACATTTAGCAAATGAATTAGCTGGAAATTTATCTGGTGGTCAAAAAAAATTACTTGAACTTGGAAGAACTATGATGGTGGATGCAAAAATAGTCTTGCTTGATGAAGTTGGTGCTGGAGTTAATAGAACATTGTTAAAAGATATTGGAACTGCAATTTTGAGATTAAATAAAGAGAAGGGCTATACATTTTGCATGATTGAACATGATATGGATTTTATAAGCAGAATGTGTGATCCAGTAATTGTTATGGCTGAAGGGTCAGTACTATTTCAAGGGACACCAGAAGAAGTTAAGAAAAATGAAAAGGTTATTGAAAGCTATTTAGGTCGAGGAAGCTCAAAACAAGGAGAAAAAAACTGATGGCTTTTTTTGAAGGTAATAAAATGACAGCAGGATACGGTAGTGGACCAGACATTATAAGCTCATGTTCAATAAACGCTGATAGAGGGGAGATAGTTGCAATACTTGGACCTAATGGTGCTGGTAAATCTACAGCGATGAAAGCCATGTTGGGATTATTAAATTTAAAATCAGGATCTGTTTTAATGGATGGAAAAGATATTTCTAGTTTGTCTCCACAAGATAGAGTTAAAGCTGGAATATCATTTGTTCCACAAACTAGAAATGTGTTTGCTGATCTAACTGTAAGAGAAAATTTAGAGGTTGGAGCTTTTTTAAGAGAAGATGATGTTAATAAAGTTATTGAGGACATTTATGAATTATTTCCTATTTTAAATGAAAAGAAATCACAAAAAGTAGGTGAATTATCTGGAGGCCAAAGACAACAAGTAGCTCTCGGTAGAGCGTTAATGATAAGGCCTTCTGTTTTAATGTTAGATGAACCAACTGCAGGAGTTTCCCCAATAGTAATGGACGAATTATTTGAACATATAATTAAGGTTAAAGAAACGAACGTTGCAATAATAATGGTAGAGCAAAATGCCAAGCAAGCATTGAGTATTTCTGACCGAGGGTATGTATTAGTTACAGGTGAAAATAAATTTGAAGGATCTGGAAATGAATTACTTAATGATCCCGAAGTTAGAAGATCTTTTTTAGGAGCTTAAATGGATTTTATAAATGCAATAATAGTATTATTAAATTACACAATTATTCCAGCCTTAACTTATGGATCACAATTAGCTCTTGGAGCAATTTTTGTAACATTAATTTATGGAATATTGAGATTTGCAAATTTTGCGACTGGAGACATGATGTCATTTGGAACTATGTTTGCAGTTCTTCTTACTTATTATTTTCAATCGTTAGGTATAAATCTTGGAATATTTCCAACAGCATTAATTACAATTCCTTTAGCGACTTTTATGATGATTTTATACATGCTATCCATAGACAAATTTGTATTTGAATATTATCGAATTAAAAAAAGCCCACCAGTTCAGCTAGCAATGGTTAGTGTTGGAGTAATGTTTGTTACTCAAGCAATAATAAGGATCATAATTGGACCTGCAGATAGAACTTTTCTTGATGGAGAAAAATTTATTTTAAAAGCCTCAGAATTTAAAGAAATAACAGGGTTAAATGAAGGTTTAACTATTAAATCTACACAAGCGATAACAATAGTTATCACTATGATTGCAGTTTCTATTATGTTTTGGTTTTTAAACAAAACTAAGACAGGAACAAGTATGCGAGCTTATTCTGATAATGAAGATTTAGCTTTATTATCAGGAATAGATCCTAAAAAAGTTGTATTAATTACTTGGATTATTGCTGGAATACTAGCAACAATAGGTGGAGTTTTATATGGACTAGATAAAAGCTATAGACCATTTGTATATTTTAATAACATGTTGCCAATATTTGCAGCAGCAATTGTTGGTGGAATAGGAAATCCTTTTGGTGCATTTCTAGGTGGATACGTTATTGCATTTGCTGAAATATTTTTAACTTATGCTTATAAAAAGTTTTTTACATATATACTCCCAGAAGCATTAGAACCAAATTCTATGATGCAAATATTATCAACTGATTACAAGTTTGCAGTTTCATTTTCGATTTTAGTAATTGTCTTATTGTTTAGGCCCTCGGGAATCTTTAAAGGAAAAACACTATGAAGCAATATTTAAATGTAATTACGGCGTACTTGATAATGTTTACATTAATTATTTTGGTTGGAATCTTTCAATCATGGTCTCTTGCTTTAACAATTTTAAATTACTGTTTAATTTCTGCAGTTATGACTATAGGTGCAAATATCCAGTGGGGATATGCAGGGTTAATTAACTTTGGAATAATGGGCTACACCGCTTTAGGTGGATTAGCTGTTGTACTTGTATCGGTGGCTCCTGTTGGAGAAGCTTGGAGTGTAGGTGGTTTAAATATGATGATTTGTTTAGGTGTTATAATTGGAATAGTTTTTTCAATTCGTCTTACATTAAAAAAAATTGCGAAATCAAAAAAAAGAAATTATTTAATAACTGCTATAATTATAATTGGAATATTATTATTAAGATTAATTTCTGCACCTGCTATTGAAAGCATTGAGGCAGTAGAACCAGCTAAAACTGGTTTTTTAGGTGGACTTGGGTTACCAGTTTTATTTTCATGGATAGCAGGGGCATTTCTTGCGGGTGGATTAGCTTTCGTAGTAGGAAAAGTAGCATTAGGTCTAAGAGCTGATTATTTAGCAATCGCTACACTACTAATTGCGGAAATAGTTGTATCAATAATTAAACATGAAGACTGGCTGGCTAGAGGAGTTAAAAATGTAATTGGACTTAAAAGGCCAGCACCATATGAAATTAATCTTCAACAATCACCGTGGTTTATAGATTTAATTGAAAAATTTCACTCAGGAAAACTAGCATTAATTAATTCTGTTTCAGAAAAACAAGATGTTTTAAACCAGTTAGTTATTGATGCTTCTTCAGTTTATGTAAAACTTTGTTTTACAGGTTTATTTTTAACTGTTGTTATAATTTTATTAATTGTTACTCAAAAAGCTCTTTACTCTCCATGGGGAAGAATGATGAGAGCAATAAGAGACAATGAAGAAGCTGCAGGAGCTATGGGAAAAAATGTTGTTAAGCAGCACTTGTTAATATTTATTTTAGGTTCTGCAATAGTTGGTATAGCAGGGGCCATGATGGTAACTAATGATGGATTATTTACGCCAGGAAGTTACAGACCAATGAGATATACATTCGTTATTTGGGTAATGGTTATTGTTGGAGGAACAGGCAACAATTTTGGAGCAATTTTAGGTGGCTTTGTTGTTTGGTTTTTATGGGTTGAAGCAGCACCAATAGCACTATTTTTTATTAATCTTTTCACAGCGCATTTGCCAGAAACAAATGAAATTAGAGTACATTTAATAAATAGTGCGCCATATTTTAGATTTTTAGTGATCGGAACAGCACTATTGGTTATAATGAGATTTAGACCACAAGGAATTTTACCGGAGAAAATAATTAAAAATTAAATGAAATATTTACTTTTAGGAATGGCATTAGCTTTTTTGATGTATTTATCTGATAAATATATTTTTTAGATAAAAAAAACCCCAGCGAATTTCTTCGCTGAGGTTTTAAAGAATTAAGTGTTATCTTTGTTTTTTAGTTTTAAATTTACCGCCCTTAACTTCTTTTTCTAAGAAAGAACCAAATGCTTCACCTACATCAGTAAATTCAACACCTGTTGCACCTTCATAGTTAACGGCTTTTCCTTTAGCTAATAAATCTAAAGCTTTTCCTAATTCACCTGGGTAGATTTTTTTACCAGGTGCATTTGCTACAGCCATAACATTTGCTTGAACAGTAGCTCTGTCAGCTTTTCCACCTGCTTGCATAGCAAGAGTGATTAAAGCAGCAGCATCATATGATTCACCTGTGTAGGGACCTGAAGAATCAATACCAGCAGCTTTTGCTACATCAGCAAAAACTCCAGCACCTTTTCCAGTTGACCCAGGTAGAGAACCAAATGATTTGTTTAAAGCTTTACCAAATTTATCAGTTAATGAGTCCCCGATCATACCATCAGATAAAATAAATCTATCAAATGATCCTGCATCTAGAGAACCCTGAATAATTTGTGCTCCAGCTTGGTCAAGATAACCTAGAACAGCTACAGCATCACCACCAGCAGACGCTAGTGTTGCTACTTCAGCTGAGTAGTCACCTTTACCTTCTTCGTGAGCAAGAACAGTAGTTACTTTAATGCCATGTGCTTTAACAGCCGCTTCATAAACATCTGATAAACCTTTACCATAGTCATTATTTGTATAAGTAATCGCTACACTTTTAACTTTTCTGTCTTTAGTAATGTCAGCTAAGATTGCACCACCTCTTGCGTCTGACGGAGCAGTTCTAAAGAAAAACCCGTTGTCAGCCAAAGTAGTTAATCCTGGAGAAGTTGCAGATGGAGAAATCATTACTACTCCATTTGGCACAGCAACATTAGTTGCAATCGCACCTGTAACTCCAGAACAGTCAGCTCCCATAATAGCAACAACACCTCCGTCTACTAATCCTTGGGCAGCAGTTGTAGCAGCAGCAGAGTCAACACAAGTTGAATCAGCTCTTTCTACTGATATTTTCTTTCCACCTAGTAATGAACCTGAATCTGAAGCTTCTTTAAAAGCAAGTTCTGCAGATGCAGCCATAGCAGGTGTTAGAGATTCAATCGGACCAGTGAAACCTAAAATGATTCCCATTTTAATTCCATGTCCGTCTGCAAAAGTATTTGTTGTCATTGTAGAAACAAATAAGAATGCAGCTAATATTAATTTTCTCATAATTTTCCCTTTAATTGTTAACAATTTATAAAAAGTTATTAGATTATGATTAAATTAATATTTCAATGATTAATTATCTAATTTTTTGAAGCATAAACACTGATAGTACAACGATAATTCCACCAGTGACCATTATGAGTGTTGGAATTTCTCCAAAAATTAAAAAAGTTAGTATTAATCCAAAAACTGGGAACAAAGCATAAAAAGGAAGAACTTGTCCTACTGGATAAAATCTATAAAGATAAAACATCGACATGTGCCCCATTAAAGAACAAAGAATGCCGTGGTGGAATGCAAGTAGCCAAGCTTTCATATTTAAGTTTTTTAAATTCTCAACTATATTTCCTTCAAAAAAAATAGATAAAATTAATAAAATTATAAATCCAACCAATCCCATAAATGCACTATTAAATTTTACGTCTAATTCCTTTAGATATCTTGAAAATACCTGAGATGATGCATAAAAAAAAGCCATACAACAGATTAAAAAAAATCCTATAATTTCATCAGCAATTTTTGGATCAAAGCTAATTAATACAATTCCTAAAAAAGATGTGGTTATTAAAATCCATTTTTTAAAACTGACTGTTTCTCCAATAAACAAAGAACTAAAAATAATAGCAATAGGAATAGATAATTGAGCTCCTATTACAATTGGAGCTAAGATATTTGATGCACTTATAGATGAATATAAAAAAAAATTTACACCTGCTCCCATCGAAATACCAAAACCTAATAAGGGTAATAAATATTTTTTATCAGGTAACTTTAATTTAATAAAAGGTAAAAGACATATGAACACAATTGCCATTCGCATAGAACCAAACAGAATTGGAGGAATAGATTCATTTAAACCAAGTTTGCCTGTAGGATACGCACTACCAAGCAAAAACATTACAAGTAAAATTAAAAA
The DNA here is from genome assembly GCA_902634305.1 of uncultured Pelagibacteraceae bacterium. Classification (GTDB taxonomy): domain Bacteria; phylum Pseudomonadota; class Alphaproteobacteria; order Pelagibacterales; family Pelagibacteraceae; genus Pelagibacter. The sequence continues at coordinate 102,600 of CACPJJ010000002.1, forward strand.
TATATGTTTAAGAGACAATGTTATCTCATTGAAAAAGGATCAAGAGTTGGCTTATCTGAAGTATAATACCAAGTTGTTTTTACTCTTGTGTAATCTTTTATAGACTCAATTCCTGCTTCTTTACCATAGCCACTATCTTTCATTCCACCAAATGGAGCAGATGGAGATATTAATCTATAAGTATTTACAAATGTAATTCCAGCTCTAATCGCTTTTGATACCCTCATACCTCTTGAAAAGTCACTTGTATAAACAGCAGAGGATAAACCATATTGGTTATCATTCATTTTATTTATTACTTCTTCTTCATTTTCAAATTTCATTACAGATAGTATAGGTCCAAAGAGTTCATTTTCTGCCGCTGGAAGATTATGATTGTCACATTCAATAATAGTTGGAGGGAAATAATATCCTTCATTTGAAAACGAATGTCTTTTACCTCCACATTTAATTTTTCCTCCTTGCTCAACAGTTAATTTAATATTTTTTTCTATTATCTCTAATTGTTTAAAATTACTAATTGGTCCCATTTCACTTTCGGGATCCATTGGCGCACCAATTTTTATTTTTTCTGCTCTTGCAGCAAGCTTGTCTAGAAATTTATTATAAATTCCTTTTTGTAAATAAAGTCTTGACCCAGCAATACAACTTTGGCCACTTGCACCAAAAATTCCTGCGGTAATTCCATTTATTGCATTTTCTTGATGTGCATCTTCAAATACTGCTACAGGACTTTTTCCTCCAAGTTCCAGACTTACTTCAGATAAATTTTCAGCTGAATTTCTAATTATGTGTCTTGCAGTTTCTGGCCCACCTGTAAAAGCAATTTTTTCAACTAAATTATGTGTTGTTAGCGCCTTTCCACATGGGTCACCATAACCTGTAATAACATTCACAACACCTTTTGGTATTCCTGTTTCTTCAACTAATTTTGCAAACTCAAACAAAACTGCAGGTGCAAGTTCAGATGATTTTATAACAACAGTATTTCCCATTGCTAAAGCAGGCGCTAGTTTAGTTACTGTTAATAGCATCTGTGAATTCCAAGGAATGATTGCAGCTATAACACCTATTGGTACTCTTGTAGTTATTGCCTGAATATTTGGTTTATCTATAGGTAACACTGTACCTTCAACTTTATCTGACATGCCAGCGTAATAATCATAATATTCAGCAATATAGTTTGCTTGTTTTTTTGTTTCTCTAAATAATTTTCCAGTATCAATAGTTTCAATTTCTCCAAGTAACTCAGCATTCTTTCTAAGTTTATCTGCTATCGCTCTTAAATATTTTCCTCTTTCTCTTGGAAGCAACTTTGGCCATTCTCCTTCAAATGCTTTTTGTGCTGCTTTCACTGCTCTGTCAACATCATTTGCGCTTGCTTCAGGGACTATAGCCCATGGCTTATTATTTTCTGGATTTAAAGTTTCAAAAGTTTTTTTAGTATCAGAGTCTACCCATTCCCCATCGATAAACATTTTATATTGTTTAAGTTTAGTCATTTTTTAAATGTTCCTGTATAGCGTTATTTACATCATCTGCACACTCAATACTACAGAGATGTTTTCCATTGCTTACTATTTTAACTTTAGAATTAGCGATTTTTTTACTTAAATTTTTAGACATTTCTGGAGTTGATCCAATATCATTTTCTCCAGTCATAACTAATGTTTTAGTTTTTATATTTTCAAATATTTCATTATCTTGGTGTTTAACAAAAAGCTCATAAACCTTTAGAAAATTTTCCATATCATTTTCTTCAAGTATAGAACAAATTTTTTCATAAATATTTGGATTTTTATTTATATAATCATCTGTAAACCATCTCTTAAGAGCTTGTTTTGATAAAGATCTACTTTTTTTTGATAATTCAAATCTATCATTTACTATTTGCTGCTGCTCATTACTTCTTTGAAAAACTGAACAAAGCAAAGTTAAAGACTCTAATCTATTATTATATTTGGAGGCAAAATTCCTTGCTATTAATGAACCAATTGAAAAACCAACTAAATGCATTTTTTCAAATTTAAGTTCATCAATTAAATTTAGTAATTGTAATGAAAAATCATCAAAACTTATTTGTGATTTTGTTAAAGGTGTGTTTCCGTGTCCCAAGATATCATATACCAAGACAGTATTATCAAATGAATTAATCTGAGGCTCCCAAATTTTATGATTAAGTCCTACACCGTGAATTAAAACTATTGGAGTATTTTCTTTTTTATTTAGAATATAAAAAGTATTCTTCGAATCTTTAGCATTGATCATTTAATTATTTAGGTTCGATGCCCATTTCTTTCATGTCTTGATATCTATCACCTGTTCTTGCATGAGCTCTTCCACTAGAAGCTCCACCAATAGCAATGACTATTTCATTATCAAATGGAGCGTCATGAATAGTAAACTCATGTGTTAGATAATATGGTCTTAAACCAGAATCTGTTTTATGCATCATTGGTATAGAAATTTTTGATCCCGCAGGTCCTCTCGTATTTGTAAAACTTAAATAAGATGTTCCACCTACTGCATCTCTAAATTTATTTCCAAATCTTAACGTATGAATAAATGCTGATGCGTGCTCGATCTCTCCATTTAAACCGACAATTCCTGCTTTACCATAAGCTAGAATTTTATCTGGCGAGCCAATTTCTTTAATTAATTCTGGAACCAAAATATCACCAAGCTTTGGAGCTAAATCTAAAATTGTAGGTTTAAGATCTTCAACAAATCCTTGACCATCCCAGGGATTTTTAAAAACTGCTGCAACAGAAACTAGTAAAACAGGTTCTTTTGCTTCTTTTACACCTTCAATAAATGTCTTATCAACAAATTTTGTAAACTTTCTTAATTCTAATTTCATTTTTTTGATCTATGTTTAAAACTATCTCTTCTAAAACTGTATAGTGCTTTTGGATCTACATCAACATCAATGACTACAGGTTTATTTATTTTTAAAGCTTCTCTAACTGCTTGGTTTATTTCTGAAACTTTTTTAACCTTAAAACCTTTAGCGCCATATAGCTCTGCAACTTTATCAAAAGGTGGACTGCTAATATCAGCTCCTAAGTACCTTTTTCCATAAAAATCTTTTTGATAAGCTTTTTCAGCTCCCCAACTTTTATTATTCATGACTATAGTTATTGTATTTATTTTATATTCAACTGCCGTACTCAATTCTGAAATTGTCATTCCAAAACCTCCGTCTCCCATAAGGCTAATTACTTTTTTATTAGGTCTTGCAATTTTTACACCCAAGCCACACGCAAAAGAAAAACCAACCAAACCAAAGTCTAAAGGAGTAAATAAAGATGGAGGATCATAATATTCAAGAGCATCTGTCGCTTGCAAACAAAGTGTACCTGCATCTAAAGTTATTGCAGAGTTTTTAGGAAGTACTTGCCTTAATTGTTTAAACAAGCTATTTGGCTGAATAGGAAAATTTTTCTGTTTAAATTTATCTCTACTGACCAAAAAATTTTTTCTTTCATTTAAATAGTTGCTGGTCCATTTTTTTATATCAACAGTAATATTTTGCTTCTTAATTTCTTTATATAATTGGTCAGCTATTGTAGCAGCGTCTCCATAAATTCCTACTACTACAGGAAAGTATCTTCCTATCATTCTTTTTTCCAATTCAACTTGTATGATTTTTGCTTTTTTATTTATATTTTCGTAAGAATAAAAAGTTGAATTAAATCCCAGTCTTGTTCCAAGAGCAATTATAACGCTTGCCTCTTTAACTAATTTGGATGCAACTGGATTACCCCTTGGACCCATTTGTCCAGCATTTAGTTTATAATTAAATGGTATAGCATCACCATGGCCAGCTGCAGTTACTATTGGGACGTTTAATAATTCTGCCAATTTAACTACATTTTTATATCTTGATGAATATTTAATTCCACCACCAGCAATAATAACAGTCTTGTTTGAATTACTGATAATCTTTACAGCTTTTTTAATATAATTAGATTTTGTTTTAGTTGAGTTTTGATTAACAAAAGATTGATTTTTCTGTTTGATTTTAAAATTTCTTTTATTTGCTAAAATATTTCTTGGTAAATTAATACATACAGGCCCCCTCCTAGGTGACATTGCTAAGTTAAAAGCATCACTAAAAGTTTTTGGAATTTTTTTAGTATTTTTTACTATCCAAGTTTTTTTTGTTACTGGTTTAAATAAAGATTGTTGGTCAAGACCTTGAAAAGCATCTTCCATTTTGTCTTTTGTAGAATATGACCCTGCAATAGAAACAACAGGAGAAAAAGCTGCTTTCGCTTGTGCAAGCCCCGTCACTAAATTTGTAGCACCAGGACCGTTTTGTCCAGCAATTATTATACCTGGTTGATTAGAAGCTCTTGCATATCCATCCGCCATATGTGTTCCAGTTCTTTCATCACGAACACCAATAAATTTTATATTTTTTTCATGATAAAGAGCATCAAACATTTCCATTGTAGCAGACCCAATTAAACCAAAAACATGTTTAACTTTTTCTTTTTTTAAGGATTTAATTGCGGCTTGGCCGCCTGTTAGGCTCTTCCCTTTGATCACGAAACTTTTTTTACTTCAGTATTTAAATCATCTTTGAAGTGAGGCATTACTTTTTCAGTAAACATTTTTATGCTTTTCATGCAATCTTCATGTTTAACTCCAGGAAAATTGGACCACACTTGTAAATTTTGTAAATTTAATTCTGATTTAAGTTCATGAATTTTGTCTATTACGTACTCAGGCGTTCCAAATAACATGTTACGTTTATGAAGAAAATCATAGCTTAGCAGATCTAGTTTTCCTTTAGTCACAGGCAGTTCTTCATCTGGGTCCATATGATTACCAAGTCCTCTCCAATGACACACCCATCTCATATAATTAACCATATGTTCACCAGCTTTTTCTTTAGCCTCTTCCATCGAGTCTGCAACGAACATGTCTCTAACCAATGAAATACCTTCTCCCATTGGAACATTTCTTTTTTCCGCTTCAGATTTTGCATTTTTAAATGCTTCAAATTTAATTTTTAAAGCCTTAACTGTAGGTATCCACATTATAACATTTAAACCATGTTTTGCAGCCCATTCAATAGATCTAATTCCATCCACCACTTGATGAATAGGAGGGTGAGGATCTTGATAAGGTTTTGGAACAACACTAATATTTTCCATAACATTTGTTTCAAGATTAACCAAATTTTTATTTGGTGGACTCATATCGTGTTGCCAAACATAATTTGGTGCAGGATAAGTATAAAATTCACCTTTGTGATTAAAAAATTTTTCTTTCCAAGCTTTCTTTAAAATCGTTAAGGTTTCTTCAAATAACCTGAAATTTTTTGCTTGGTCCTTCATATCAGCTTCTTTATTTAGATTAATTGCTTCTCTTCCATATATACCTCTGCCAATTCCAACCTCCACTCTACCTTTGGAAAGTTGATCTAAAAGGGCAATATCTTCAGCAAGTGTTATTGGATTATGAAATGTTATTACAGAGCAAGCTTGACCAATTCGAATTTTTTTTGTTCTAGCGGCTGCATCAACTCCCATCATTAATGGATTAGTAAGTGATTCCATTCCTTCATGATTAAAATGATGCTCAGTAAACCATATTGAATTCCAATTATTTTTATCACAATATTCTGTAATTTCTTTAGTTTCGTCTAGAAGATTATCGTAAGGTTTGTGTGTCCAGTTAGTAGTGTTACAGAAGTAACCAAATTTCATTAAAGCCTCCTTTAAAAATTAATTTAAAGACGACCGATCCCACTTTCGTACTTAAGAAATTACGACGAGTTATGTATCGCTTTATGAAATGATACTATCTTCTTCTATTAAATTTTCAATGTTTTTTAAGATGTTAATTTAGTAACTCTTTAATGTTATTATCTAGTTGCTTTTCAAAATTTTTGTCATTTCCAGGATTAGCAGCACAGTGACCAAATGGAGAATCTATGGGTCTTAAAGATGAATGAGATATAAATTTTTTTTCAAATTTATTATCTTCAGTTCTAAAGTATAAATCCTGATTACATGGCATTAGTATTGTTTTAGCTTTTATTGATTTAAGGGCTTTTATATAATTATTTTTATAAATAGGACCTTTGCTAATATCATTTAACTGCCAAGTTTTAAGTTTGGATAATAGATTATTAGCATCCCAGTTTTTTGCGTGGTCATTTGCCCATTCTTTAAGTAATTCTTCTGCATTTTTAAAACCAAATTTTTTATAAAGTTTTTTTCTATAAAAAACCTGAGAGAAAGCCCAACCAGCATAAACTCTTCCAAATGCTTTTAAGCCTTCAATTGGTTGTTTTTTGTAATTTCCTTTATTAAATTTTTTATCAGCAGTAAGTGCCGCTTTAACGCCTTCCAAAAAAACATGATTATGTATTGAAGTTTTTGACGATGCACAAAATGGAAGAATTGCTCTAACAATATTAGGATATTGTGCTGCCCATTGATAAGATTGGCAACCCGCCATAGACCAACCAGTAACTAGAGCAATTTTTTTAATTTTCAGTTTTTCTGTAATTAGTTTATGCTGACAATAAATATTATCCCACAATGTTATTGTTGGAAATTTTGAACCAGATTGAGATTTAATAGCCTTAGTTGGTGAAGAAGAAAAACCGTTACCAAACATATTAATTGATACAATAAAATATTTATTTGGATTAATAGCTCTATTTTTACCGATAAAACCTTCATTTCTAATGTGACTACCTGTATAAAATGTGGGAAGGATTATTACATTCGAACGATCTTTATTTAACCTACCGTATGTTTTGTAAACCAATTGTGCAGATTTTAAAATTTTTCCCGATAAAAGTTTAATATTTCCTAAATTAAACTTTTCATATTTTTTCATTAATTAGTAAAGTCTTAGATATTCTTTTACTTCCCAATCGGTAACTGCTTGGTGATAACGTTCCCACTCATCATTTTTATAAGATAAAAAAGATTTTTTCATTACAGATCCAAGAACCTCATCAGATAATTTGTTAATTTTTAAGGCTTCTATTGCATGCATTAAATTTCTTGGTAATCTTTTAATTCCTGATTTTTTAACCTGTTCTTCTGTCATTTGATATAAGTCTTGATCAGTTGGTTTGCCTGGGTCAGTTTTATTTTTTATTCCATCCATTACAGATGATATCGTCATTGCTAAAGCTAAGTAAACATTCATTGTCATATCTGCCGCTCTATTTTCAATGCAATATCTATTTTGTGGTAAACGAAATTGAGCCGACCTATTATTATAACCATAGGTAATATTTGTTGGAGCCCAAGTTACAGTTCCTCCTTCAAATCCTCCAACTTTTGGTACTAATCCATTGTAAGAATTAACAGTAGGACATGTAATTGCTGTTAGCGCTTCTGAATTTTTTATAAGACCACCAACCGCGTATTTTGCATATTTTGACCAGTTTTTTCCGTCAGTAAAAATATTTTTCCCTGGTTTGTTCACATCTTCCAAAGAAAAATTGATATGTGCTCCAGATCTCCAATCTCCAATAGTAGGTTTTGGCATAAATGTAATGAACATGTTATTTTTTTTGGCAATTTCTTTTAAAAGAATTCTCAAAAAAACCAATCTATCTGCCATTTCTAATAAATTTGTATAATGAAAATCTAATTCAAATTGAGAATAGCCTCCTTCAGCAACTACATCATGTAAATTCCATCCTAATTCTTCAAGAATATCAATTAACTCTTTAAAAAAATGCATAGAATCTAATGTATGTTCAACATCATATCCAAATGCTTGTCTTCTAGGCCTTATTCCATCAATGGGGTCGTTATCTATAGCTTTAATTAGCTTACCATTTTCTCCATATTTCATTGCAATAAATTCAGGTTCAATACCACACATTCCTTTGTAACCTGCATCTTGAGCTTTTTGTATTGCACGTTTCAAAGCTTGTCTTGGACAAACGTTGTAAGGTTTCTCTTCCCAGTAAAGATCTGCAAAAATTATAGCCATTGTTTTATCCCATGGACAAATATAAACACTATCTAAGTCTGGCAACATTATTTGGTCAGAGTCTGCGGGAGTTAATTCAGGTACAAAAGAAATTGAATGAACTGCAAACTGAGGACCTTTTCCTAAACACAAAGGTTCAAAATCGCTCATTGGAACAGGTTTTGTCTTTGGAAGACCGTGTAAATCTATCCAACTTGACATTAAATACTGGACTCCAGCTGCTTTAAGTTTTTTGTGAACTGCAGGAATTTTTTTTCTGTTTCTCTCCACAGCATCTTTAAAATTTTCGTAATATATTTTATTTTTCATAAGATAAATTATTTTGGCATATCTTCTGGGTCAATTCCAGGAACAAATGTTATTCCAGCTTTTTGCTTCCAATCATGAGGATAAGCCGCATAAAATATTACACATTTTTCATCACATTCGTAGGCTATATGATTATCCTTTGGAATATAAAGTACATCTCCAGGGTTACAAATATAAGATTTACCATCGCAAGTTAGTCTAAATGTTCCTTCCATGCAGTAAATAATTTCATCACATGTTAAATCCCAAGGAACAGAAACTTTGTTTAAAAAATTTAATCCTCCACACATAGTGTTACTTACTTTACTTGTAACAAATGGTTTTATGTAAGATTTTCCTGGTTCTAATGTATGAAGTCTATTTTCAATATCTTTAAATTTATAGAGTTGTGGTTCTTTAGACATTTATATTCCTTTCGATTTTATATTTTAATTGGCTCGTTTAATTCAACTTTGTAACCATCTGGATCTTCGCAAAAAGCAATTACTCTTGTTCCATGTTTCATTGGACCTGGCTTACGAGTAATGTTAACCCCAAGCTTTGTAAGATCTTCACAAGCTTTATATACATCAGGAGTTTCTATGCAAATATGACCCCATCCATTTCCTTTGTCGTAATCTTCTTTTTGATCCCAATTATGCGTTAATTCAAGACATGGGGATTCATTTTCAAGTCCATAACCAATGAATGCATTAGTAAATTTTCCATCAGGATAATCAGTTTTTCTTAAAACTTTCATTCCCAAAGTTTTGCAATAAAAGTTAAAAGAAGTTTCTAAATCTTTTACTCTTATCATTGTATGAGCCAACCTATATCCTTCATTTACATTTTTAGACATTTTTTTTACCTTTCATTATTTTTTTTGATTTCATAGTTGCTTGAATTATTAATTTTTGAAATTTTTGAACTCCTTTTTCCCAGTGTGGAGATAGTAGCCCACCATCATTCGAAGCTGGTGATGATCTTCCTTCTTGTAATCTTTCGCACATTTCATGATCTTCCTTATGTACACTCCACCATATCTTCTTTGTAATATCAATCTCTTCTTTTGACATAGATTTTCCCTCAGTTGAATATATTATTCTTTTTTGGCTTGTAATACCTGGTCCAATAGGAATATTTAAATATACACCTATTTGATTAGGATAATAAGTTCCAATTATAAAGTTTGGAAACAAAGAAAGATACTTAGAAGATACGGATAAAGCATTACTATTTTTATTATCTTCTTTATCAACGTTAACTCCACTTCCATAACAAATCCCATCCACAATTGTATAATGATCTTTCAGTGGTTGATTAGTTGTTGTTTTGTGAACAAATTGAACGTGATATGGTTCAATAAAGTTTTCAATAAGGAACTTCCAATTTGTATTAATTTTTCCAAAATCTAAAGTTGCCGCATACTTTATTTTATTTAAGTCTAAATCTTTAAATTTTGAAATTAAAGGCTTTGCATATTCATTAAATTTTTTTGCTTTTCCATTAATATTTACAAATATCCAGTCATGCCAAATATGAATTCTTATTGGCTTAAGACCATGATTTTTAAAATTAAATCCTTTGGGTTTATGCACATTTGTTCCTCCAATGTGTGGAGCAGCTTTTAAATTTCCTTGAAGATCATATGTCCAAGAATGATAAGGACATCGAATTAACTTACCAATATTTTTTTTTTCATCTACTAATTTTAAACATCTATGACTACAAACATTATGAAAGGCTGTAATTTTATTGTCTTCGTTTTTAATTAGCAGGATAGGTTTTCCCGCAATATAAACTGGAACAACATCTCCTACCTTTTTAAATTCATGAGCGAAAGCTATAAATAGCCAACCATCAGCTAATGCAGTTTGACATTCTTTATCCCAAAAGTCGTTATCGGTATATGATTTTGCTGGAAGCCCAAAAATTGTATTTGTATTTTTAGGGCTTTTAATTTTAACTGAAGTTTTACTTTCAGACATTTATAGGTTCCTTCTTAATAAATGAAATCTATTTGCGATTTACTAATATTACAATAAAATATATCATAGTTAATTATTGTATTTTAAGGAGGTCAATTGGTTAATTCAAACAGCAATATCTATAAAGGCTATAATCAAGCAAAACCAGTTGGTTATGATAAAGAAATTTCACACACAAATTTTGGAACTCCTGGCGGTGAGTATCTTAGAAGATATTGGCACCCCGTTGCTTTAACTTCTGAAGTAAGTACAACTCCTTTACAAATAAAAATTCTTGGAGAAGATTTAGTTATTTTTAAAACCACAAAAAACAAAATAGGATTAGTCCATAAAAATTGCCCTCACAGAAGAGCATCATTAGTTTATGGAAAATGTGAAACAAACGGTATTAGATGTTGTTATCATGGATGGTTATTTTCTCCAGATGGAGAAATTTTAGAAACTCCTGGTGAAGATCCAGATTCAAAACAGGCAGAACAAGTAAGAAAAAAATTTAAATTAGGAGCTTATCCAATAAAAGAATTTAACGGAATTGTATTCGCTTATATGGGTCCACCAGAAAAAATTCCTTCATTTCCTCATTATGATGCGTATGATATTTCAGATATTGTAAGAAGACCATATAAAATTAATTATAATTGTAATTGGATACAAGTTCTTGATGCAATTATGGATCCAGTTCATACATCATTTTTACACGGTCAAAGTTCAGGAATTCAATTTTCTGAAGGTTTTGCAGAACTTGGAGAAATAGAATTTTTTGAAAGAGGAATGCAATATCTTGGAGCAAACACAAGAAGAGTTGATGATAATATTTGGGTTAGAGTAAATGAGTTAATACTTCCTAACTTCACACAGGCCGGTTCAGCTTTTGCTGCAGACGGTACCAAAACTCGATATTTTGGCAGAAGTTCTTTTACTAGGTGGGTAGTACCTATAGATGACGAGCATTGTGTAGCAATAGCATGGGGTAATTTTGGAGATAGAGCAGATCCAATTGAATACAACAACAAAGAAGGCTGTGAAAGAATTGAAGCAGGTGAAATTATAGATCGAACATGGGAAGAAAAACAAAAGAGCCCAGGAGATGCAGAAGCAGTTGAAGGAATGGGATTTATAAGTCAACACAAAGGTGAGCATTTAATGCCAACCGATCATGGAATAATGTCCTACAGAAGACATATCAGAAAATCAATAAAAGCATTGCAAGAAGGAACAGAGCCCAAACAATTTCAAAATAATGGAGACGCAATCAAAAC
>CACPJJ010000003.1 GCA_902634305.1 uncultured Pelagibacteraceae bacterium
TTTTTTTATTTCAACATCAGATCACAATACATCTGAACAATATTATTTTGGTGTAGATGAAGAAAATCCAGAGCCAAAATTAATTAAGAAAAGAAAAAGAGGAATTATTTACTCAGTAAGTTCTTGGAATGGTTATTTTTACAATCATACTAATGAAAATGCTGAAGACTTTAAAATTGATAGATGTAAAGATTTATCAAAACAAAATTGGGAAGAGTATATAGCTGCAAAAAATGAAGTTTTAATTGGCGGACTAGCATTTATGAATGATTGGATAATTAGAGCTGAAACTTCTAATGCACTAGGAAAACTATTTGTAAAAGATCTGAAAAAAAATAAAGAGGAAGAATTAATTTTTACTGATGAAAAAGTTATAGTTCCAGGAATATCTCCAACTCAAAAAGATAAAAATACTGATTTAGTATATTTGTCTTATTCGTCTCCTAAAACGCCAGGAAGGACATATCTATATAATTTGAAAACTAAAGACAAAAAGTTAGTAAAAGAACAAGAAATTCCCTCAGGTCACAACCCTGATGATTATATTGTTGAAAGATTAGAATGTGCCTCTCATGATGGAAGAATGATCCCAATAACTATAACAAGACATAAAAAAACTAAAATCGATGGCTCTTCAAACTTATTATTATATGGATATGGATCTTATGGTAACTCAATGTCCCCAACATTTTCATCAACAAGATTAAGTTTAATTGATAGAGATATTATTTGGGTTACTGCACATATTAGAGGTGGAATGGAAAGAGGAATGAAATGGTGGAAAGAAGGAAAGCTCTTAAACAAAAAAAACACTTTTGAAGACTATATTGCTGTTGGTAAATATTTAATTGAAAAAAAATACACTTCTAAAGGAAAAATAATCGGAATGGGAGGTTCTGCTGGTGGATTGCTGATGGGTGCAGTAGTAAATCAATCACCTGAATTATTTTTGGGTATTATAATGGCTGTTCCTTTTGTAGATTCTTTGACTACAAATTTAGACCATTCTTTGCCATTAACTGTTGGAGAATTTGATGAATTTGGTAATGCTAAGGATAACAAAGAACACTTTGATTATATTTATTCCTACGCACCATATAACAATATAAAAAAAATGGATTATCCTCACATATTAATTACAACTAGTTTAAGTGATAATAGAGTTTTGTTTGATGAACCAGCAAAATTTACTGCAAAATTAAGAGATTATAAAACTGACAATAATTTATTATTATTAAAAACTGAAATGAACGCAGGTCATGGTGGAAAATCTGGAAGAGATGGCGCTATAGAGGAAATTGCTATTGATTATGCATTTGCACTAAAAATTTCAAATCAAATTTCTTGAAAATATAAAATTAATACCCATATAAATCTTGTAAGTCGCCTAATGGGGCTTGCATTAAATAACCTTGCTAACAAAGGAGGATATAATGACAAGTAAGGATCTATCTATATTCAACTCATTAAGACCTTTTTCAATTGGTTTTGACGATATGTTTGACCAATTTGAAAGTATGTTGGGCAATGGAGGTTTGAGCATGCAATCAAACTATCCACCATACAACATAAGAAAAGCTGGAAAGGACAAATATGCAATAGAAGTTGCTCTTGCCGGTTTTAACAAAAAGGATGTTGAGGTTGAATTTGAAGACAATTTATTAACTGTAAGAACAAAACAAGTTAATAAGTCTGAAGATAAAAATGAAGATGGTGAGATTATTCATAAGGGTATTTCTCAAAGACAATTTGCTAGATCATTTACAATTGCAGATGATGTAAAAGTAGGTGGCGCTGAGCTTAAAGATGGTCTTTTGACAATAACTTGTGAAAGAATTGTACCAGAGTACAAAAAGAAAAAGCTTATTGAAATTAAATAAGTGCTAAACCTTGCTTGTGGGGATTTCTCCCCACAAGTTTTAAAATAATTTATTCTTTTGGTAATTTTACATTTATTGCTTAATTTATAAGGTTAAATTTAAAATGAAATTTGGAACTTTAATATTTAAATACATCCACTGGAAGTAAATCCTACAATTGTTCCAGTAGCATTTATTTCGAATTTTCTCTCACACGGAATTCCATATTTTTTTGTTTTGTAAACTAAAGTTTCATTCCCTAATTCGTTTACAAAATCTTCTGTAGGAGCTCCAAGCTCCAATCTAAGTTCGTTAACTTGTTTTCCGACAAACTCTCCAAATCTTTGATTTTCTTTCTCTGCAATTTCATCAGATTTTTTTTTTATTGTCTGACAACCTGAAGAAAGTAAAAGAATTGATAATAAAGTTATTACGAATCTTAATTTCATTAATAAATCATATCAATGAATTGTGTCAAAAGATTAACTTTAGAGTTGTAAATAATCTCTAATTAGTAACAAAATCAAGCTTTTTTAAATTCTTAGATAAGATTTTTCATCTCGAATCAAATATTGTACGGGAAAATGGAGGTCTAATGTTAGATAACTACTTTAACTATAAAAAACATAAGACAGATTTTAAAACAGAAGTCACTGCAGGGGTGTCGACGTTCTTGACAATGGCTTACATAATGTTTTTAAATCCTGTCATACTTGCCGACGGTGGGTTTGATTTTGGTGGTGTTTTCACAGCGACAGCTTTAGCGGCAGCTTTAGCATGTTTCATCTGTGCATTTTACGCTAAAACTTGGCCCATTGGACTTGCACCAGGAATGGGGATAAATGCATTTATCGCATATGGTGTTTGTTTAGGAATGGGAAATACGCCAGCAGAGGCACTTGGTGCTGTTTTGGTTGCGGGTGTAGTCTTCTTAATAATTTCATTAACGCCACTAAGAGCTTGGCTAATAAACTCTATTCCAAAAAGTTTAAAACTTGGAATTGGAGCTGGTATTGGTCTTTTTCTTGCGATCATCGGTTTTCAACTTATGGGGTTAACTGCTAATGACGATGTTGTACTTGTAAGACTAGGTGATGTTTCTAACCCTATGTTATTATTAGGTGCGGGTGCATTTATTTCTATGATTGTAATGGAAAAAATGAATATTAGAGGAAATATAATAATTGGTATCCTTGTCTTTAGTGCAATAGCTTGGGTAACTGGATTAGGAAACTTCAATGGAGTTGTTTCTTCTCCACCACCAATGACACATCTAATGACTTTTGATTTAGGTGCTGCGCTCAGCGCATCGATGGTAACCGTAATTTTTACATTATTTTTTATCGACTTTTTTGATACTGCTGGAACATTAACTAGTGTTGCAAACGTTTCTGGAAAAGTTGGTGCTGATGGAAAAATTAAAGACATCGAAAAAGCAATGCTATCAGACAGTGTATCAACTGTTGCAGGAGCTGTAATGGGTACTTCTACAGTTACTTCATATGTTGAGAGTGCTGCTGGAGTAAAAGTTGGAGGAAGAACAGGAATGACTTCTCTTGTTATTGGAATTGGTTTCTTGTTATGTTTATTCTTCAGTCCGCTTGCAACATCTCTTCCAAAAGAAGTTGATGCTGCTGCTTTAATCTATATTGCAACGCTGTTTGTGAGAAATATAACAGACATTAGTTGGGACGATGCTGCTGAAGCAGGCCCTGCTGTTCTCGCAATGATAGCAATGCCATTTACTTATTCTATTTCTAACGGAATAGCTTTAGCATTTGTTTCGTACGCTGCAATTAAGATTTGTACTGGAAAATTTAATGAGACTAGTCCTGCAATATGGGTTATTGCTGCACTAAGTGTAGTTAGTTTCTTAGTAGGTTAAAAAGTTAAATAATTTTGAAATAGGGCGGCTTTAGGGTCGCCCTTTTTATTTTTGGTGTTTCTTTTTTATTTCTTCAATCCTTATTTCTTCATAAATCTCAAATGGTTGAACTATCCAAGGATTGTTTTTTAATTTTACTGCACAAAAATCAGGTTCAAATAATGATTTTTGTTTTTTCCAAAGTGTAGCTGTTTTGATGTCTTCAATTTTTCCTTTTATCGGTCCATAAGCTTTTAGCCAATCAATGCTTTTATTAAAAGTAATTCCTGTATCAGACAAATCATCACAAAGTAAAATTCTTCCACCCATGTTTGGTGCAATTGAGCTCATTTCTCTAGAAAATACAATATCGCCTTGTTCGTCCTCTACTCCTTTTCCACTATAAGACTCTACAGCTAAGTAAGCACATTTAAGTTTAAATACTCGACTTAAAACATCTATCATTGGTGCACCACCACGCATTATACCAATTAAAATTGATGGTTTATATCCACTTTCATCTATTTGAATTGCAAGTAAAATTAAGGATGCAATAGATGTTATTAAAATATACAACCTGTGAATGTTTCTTCCTCTTAAATTAAAATAATGTCTAGCTAAGACTGATATAGCTGCTATTGCACATAAAATTAACCAATTATACTTGTGATAAACTAGGAAACTATAGTGGCCCGATAGCATTATAAATAAAACTAAAAAAGTTGAATAATTATTATGGATAGACCTTTGTTTGGCAGATAAAGATAAACTCATGTCAAATTTTTTATTTCTTTTACTACTATTAATTATGTTCATTTGGTTTGGAATAATTACTGTAAATACATTTCCAAACATATTTGTGCCTATCACCAAACCAACACTTAAAAATGCAAATTTTGCACCATACATTTGAGTAAACCCATATGATAACAACATAAGTAAAATGAAAATTATTGAAATAAATAAAACATCATTTTTAATAAGATTTGACTTACACAAAAAATCATAAATTAACCAAGATACAACTAAAGAAAGTATAGAAAGTATTATTGCAGTTGAAGGAAGCATATTTAAAACTTTTTTATCAACCATTAATATTTCAGGCCTATAGTAGTAAATAACTGCTAGTAATAAAATTCCAGTAATAAATGTAAGATAACTTTGCCATTTAAAAATAACCAAGCTTCTCAAATAATTAATTGGGGGAGAACTTTTTAATCTTGTTAACTTATAATAATAACCAGAGTGCATTAAATATCCTTCGGCATCAACATCTCTGCTAGAAATATTTTTGTTTAGTTTATTATCTAAATAATTAAATAAAAAACTATTTCCTACCCATAATATTGCAAATAGTACATGACCCCATCTTAAAGTTAGCTCAAGCCATTTCATTGAGTAGGATAAAATTTCCATTAATATTTAATTTTGTCTTCCTTATTTTCCCAAATTTTAAATGCTTCTAAAGCTTCATCTCTATGAATTTGGTGCATTTTAATTTTTCTATTTTCTAAATCTTTATTAATCTCAGAATAAATAAACGAATCATCAAAATCTATAGCCTTAGCGTCTATTCTGGTGTTTGCATAAAAAACATTTTTAATTCTAGACCAATATATTGCCGATAAACACATTGGACATGGTTCACAGCTTGAATATAAATCACATCCCGAAAGATCAAAAGTATTCAATTTTTGGCACGCATCTCTAATTGCAACAATTTCCCCATGCGCAGTTGGATCATTATTCATTGTTACTTTATTAGAGCCTTCTGCGATAATCTTATTATTTTTTACAACAACAGAGCCAAATGGGCCACCCTTGGATTTTGCACTTTCAATTGAAAGCTCAATTGCTCTCATCATAAAGATATTTTTTTTGCTCATAATTAATTTTTTTTAAGTTCTTTAATGCTTAATAATATATTTTCAGCTGTTGCTGGAGCATCTAATTTTGGTATTTTTTTATAATTTAATACAGATGATATTGCATCTTTAATTGCAAAAAATACACTCATAGCAAGCATCAAAGGAGGTTCGCCTGTTGTTTTTGATTTATTTACAACATCTTCAACATTTTTTCCTTCTTTATAAATTTCTACATTAAATTTTTTTGGTATATCGCTTACTGCTGGAATTTTATAAGTCGAAGGAGAAAAAGTAGTTATCTTTCCATTATCATTCCATTTTACTTCTTCCATAGTTAACCATCCTTGACCTTGTACAAATCCTCCCTCAATCTGTCCAAATTCAATTGCTGGATTTATTGCATTTCCTGCGTCATGTAATATATCAACTCTTTCTATAATATTTTCACCTGTTAAAGTGTCGATTGTAACCTCTGACACTGCTGCTCCATAACAAAAATAATAAAATGGTCTTCCAGTAAATTTTTTTTTATTAAATTTAATTTTTGGAGTTGAATAAAAACCTGAAGATGAAAGTGAAACCCGATTTAAGTATGCCTCCATTACAATCTTTTTAAATTCAAAAGATCTATTTCCAAATATAATAGACTCATTTTTATATATTGGTTCTTCTTTGCTAAAAATCTTATATTTATCCTTAATAAATTTTTCTAAATTTTTTTTTATCTTAGTCGTAGCATTAAGTGCAGCAGCTGCATTTAGGTCAGTAGTTGAGGAAGCGGCACTTGCAGAAGTATTTGGTACCTTCGTAGTATTTGTTGATGAAATTTTTACCTTTTCATATGATAATCCCAATGAATTTGCTACAACCTGTGCAATTTTTGTATGAGTACCTTGGCCCATTTCTATACCTCCATGATTTAAATAAACGCTTCCATCGGTATAAAGATGAACCAATGCGCCTGCTTGGTTTAAATGTATTGTTGTAAAAGATATTCCAAATTTTACAGGCGTGATTGCAATTCCTTTTTTTTTTATTTTATTTTTAATATTAAATTTTTTAATTTCATTTTTTCGTTTTAAATATTTTGCATCTCGTACCAACTTATCAAATAATTCATTAATTATATTATCTTGAATTTTCATACCGTAGTGGGTAGTATTTTTTTTATTTTTTTTATAAAAATTATTTTTTCTTACTTCCAAAGGATCTTTGTTTAAAAATCTAGATATATTGTCTATGATATTTTCAATAGCCATCATTCCTTGATTACCACCAAAACCTCTAAAAGCTGTAGATGTAGATGTGTTTGTTTTACAAAGATAATTTTCTACTTGTAAATCTGATAAAAAATATGCGTTATCTATGTGAAGTAGTGCTCTCTCATTTATTGCATACGATAAATCTGGTGACATCCCACATTTAGAAGCTAATTTTACTTTAAGTCCTTGAATTATTCCTTTGTCATTAAATCCAACTTCATAATCTGAAAAAAATTCATGTCTCTTACCAGTTAATATAATATCATCATCTCTATCTAATCTCAGTTTAACTGGTTTTTTTGTCTTATGAGCTAGAATCGAACATATAGCTGCGGTCATAAAATTTGTTTCTTTTCCTCCAAAACCTCCACCTATTCTTCTAACAAGAACCGTTATGGAATTACTTTTTTGATTAAGCATTTTTCCAATAAGTTGTTGGGTTTCAGATGGATGCTGAGTAGAGCTATAAACTATCATTTCATTATCTTCTTTAGGAATTACAAACGCAACCTGGCCTTCTAGATAAAAATGTTCCTGGCTACCCGTAGTAAAATTTCCTTTTAAAGTATGTTTTGATTTCAAAATTTTTTTTTGAGCATTTCCTTTATTAATTTTTCTTACATCAAAAAGTAAATTTTTTTTATTTAATGAATCTTTAAGAGTTACAATTGGTTTATATTCTATATAATTTATTTTAGCTTTTAAGACTGCTTTTCTTGCTAGTTCAATACTAGTTGCTGCAACTGCAAATATTGGTTGTCCAAAAAACTCAACTTTATCTTTTACAAAAATTGGGTCACCGTCAAAAACTGGCCCAACATCGTTACGGCCTGGTATATCTAAATAATTAACTACTGAAACTACACCTTCGCTATTAATTACTTCATTTAAATCAATTTTTTTTATTTTTGCATAAGCTTTTTTACTCCATCCTATTGCTCCAAACAGAGTACCGTGTGGTTCTTTTATATCATCAGTATACTCAGCGGCGCCACTTACATGCTTGTAAGCACTATCATGAGGCCTTATTTCGCTTATATGATTATCGCTATTTTTCATTGGTAAACTCTAAATAATTTTTTTGTTTTGGTTTCTATAAAAAATTTTATTAATAAATTTTCAGCAACTTCCAATCTATATTGTTTTGAGGCCCTCATGTCTGAAATAGGGTTAAAATCTCTTTTTAATAAATCTTTTGCTTTTTCAAATATGTCTTCTGAAAATTTTGAATTTTTTAAAAAATTCTCACAATTCTTCGCTCTTTTTGGAATTTCTGCCATGCCTCCATAAGCAATAGCTACATCCTGAATTCTTTGATCTTTAATTTTAAAGTTGAAAGAAGCACAAACAGATGAGATATCATCATCAAATCTCTTTGATATTTTATAAGCTTTAAAATTATGGTTTTTATAAATAGGAATAATAATTGATTTTATAAATTCCCCTTTTTTTAATTTTGTTTTTCTGTATTTGATGAAAAAGTTATTAAGCAAAATTTGCTTATTACCTTTTTTTGTTTGTATTATTATTTTTGCATTCAAAGATAAAAGTAAAGGTAAAGTGTCTCCTATTGGGGAAGCAGTGGCTATATTTCCACCTATTGTTCCAACATTTCTTATTTGAACAGAACCATATCTTCTTAATATATTATTAAAGTCTGGATAATATTTTAAAATAAATTTTTCAACTTCTATAAGAGGAGTTGTGGATCCAAAAATAATTTCATTATTTTTTATTTTAATAAAATTAAGCTCTTTTATATTGTTTAAATTAATAATTTTTTTTATTTCTTGTCTATCCTTAGTAACTTTCAATGATAAATCAGTGCCACCACTTAAAAAATCAGAATCTGGATTTTTTTGAATTACTGTTCTTAATTCGTTTATTGTTTTGGGTGCAAAATACTTTTTATTTTTATTCTCAATAATTATACTTTTAGAGTGAATTTTTTTTAAAAGATTTATAGTTTTCTTACTATTTTTATAGAATTCATCAGAGTATTTTTTTTTTATGTTTTTTGCTGCATCGACAATAGGTCTATATCCAGTGCATCTACATAAATTTCCAGATATTGCATCTTTAATATCATCCTTATTATTATTTTTTTTATTTTTTGACATTGCAAAAATGGACATAACAAAACCTGGCGTACAAAATCCACATTGAGATGCATGATATTTTGCCATTGCCTCTTGTACAGGATGATAAGAACCATCTATTGAAACTAAATTCTCAACAACTATGAGTTGTTTTCCATGCAAAGTAGGTGTGAAAGATATGCAGGAATTAATTGCTTTGTATTTTATTTTTTTATTTTCTAACTCTCCTAACACTATTGTACAAGCACCGCATCCACCCTCTGCGCATCCCTCTTTGGTTCCAGTTTTTTTTAACTTATCTCTTATAAAATTAAGTATAGTTTGGTTTGGGTCAGGATTTTCTAATTCAATTAATTTATTTTCATAAATAAATTGAACTTTATTAGTAATCACCTAAGAACCTCTATAAGTAGAATAGCTCCATGGAGAAACGAGTAAAGGAACATGATAATGTTCTTTTGAATTTGAAATACCAAATCTAATAGCCACATCATCTAAAAAAGGTATCTCAACTGATTTAGCTATATTTTTAAAATAGTCACCAATAAAAAAAACTAACTCATATTTACCATTCAAAAAATCTTCGCCTTCAAGCAATGGTTTATCGGCTCTTCCATCTTCATTTAATGTTAAAGTTTTTTTCTTTTCTCTTTTATTGTTATTGAAATAATATAATTCTACTTTTATTCCAGCACCTGGTTTACCTGAGTAAATATCTAAAACATGAGTTGTTAATTTTGTCATATGATAAAATATTTATATACAATATTGAGTAATTAATAAATAACAACTAATATAAATTTGTGAAATGATTGATATTAAAAAAATTAATAGTCTTGATAAATCTGAATTTTTATCAATTTTTGGAAATGTATTTGAAAAATCAAAATGGATAAGCGAGAAAGTATTTGATAAAAAACCATTCAAAAATTTAGATTCTTTTGTTTCAGAAATAATTGCTATGTATGAAAATAGTGACAATGAAACTATACTAGAAATTCTTAATTTACACCCAGAACTTGCTGTCGAGAAAAAATTAACTACAGATTCAGAACTTGAGCAAAGTAAAGCTAACTTGAAACAGTGTACTCCTGAGGAGTTTAATCAATTTAAAAAATTAAATATAGAATATAAAAAAAAATTTAATTTTCCATTTATTATTGCTGTGAAGGGTAAAAATAAAAATGAAATTTTAAATTACTTTAGAGAAAGAATTAATAATTCATTAGATGAAGAGTTCCTTGAGGCAAAAAAACAAGTAAAAAAAATTGCAACTTTCAGATTAAAAGAAATTATAAAATAAATTTTTTAATTTGATTTCTCTGATACATACAATGAGACCGCTTCAATCTCTTCAGATGTAAGTATGCCTTCATAAGCTGGCATAACTCCAATGCCATTTGTTACAGCCATAACTACCCTTCCAAGGTCTGGTTTGATTAAATTTAAATTTGGTCCTATATCTGTATTTGATCCGGCATCGGATAAAGCATGACAAGTAGCACAATTTCCTTTTTCTAGAAAAATATTTTTTCCTATATTTAATTTTTCTTCTGCGTATAAAGTTTGAGTAAATAGTATAGGTATTAATATGCAAATATAATTTAAATATTTCATAATTAGATTAAATTTAGTAATAATTAACTTAATATTAAATCTACTAAAGATACTTATTTGTGGCAAGTATCAATGGTGTAAATTAAATAGATCTATGAAAATCTTTGATTGCTTTATGTATTTTGATGAGGAAGTAGTTTTAGATTTAAGATTAAATACTTTAGATAGATATATTGATTATTTTGTTATTGTTGAAAGTACTTTTACACATAAAGGTGAAAAAAGAAGTTTAAAATTTAATCAAAAAAAATTTGAAAAATTTAAAGATAAAATAATTTATCTTATTTTTGATAAAGAACCTGATGGAATAGAAAAGATTTATGAAACTGACAACGAAGGTACAAAAACAAATAAATATATTCTTAACGCTGCAAAAAGAGAAAATGGGCAAAGAAACTATATATTAAATGGTTTACATAAAGCTGAAGCGAAAGATTTAATTTTGATTTCTGATGTTGATGAAATTCCTAATCTTGAAAATATAGATATAAAAAATATAAAAGAAAAAATTATAATGTTTCAACAAGATATGTTTTATTATAAATTCAACTTAAAATTTCCAAACATAGAATGGATAGGAACTAAAGGTTGTAAAAAAAAGCACTTAATCAACCCTCAATGGCTTCGGAATATAAAAAATCGTAAGTATCCATTGTATAGAATTGATACTCTATTTTCTAAAAAAAAATATATTAGTTCAAAGATAGTTAATAATGGAGGATGGCATTTTTCATGTATTAAGACTGCTGAAGAAATAGAACATAAATTAAAATCATTTTTACATCACAGAGAGTTTGATTTGGATCCGCTTGATACAGAAGGTATAAAAAAATTAATGGAAAATAAACAAGCAATTTATGATCTTAGAGCTGATAAAACTGTAAACAAAATAGGCACAGGTGATAAACTTGAGAAATATAGTTTAGAAAATTTACCAGAAATAATAAAATTAAATTTAGATAAATACAAAATGTGGTTAGATTAATATGAAAATATTTGATTGTTTTATGTATTACAATGAGGACACTGTTTTAGATCTAAGATTAAACTATTTAAATAATTTTGTTGATCATTTTATAATCATTGAAAGCACCTTTGATCACAGGGGAAAAAGGAAAAAACTTAATTTCAATATTGAAAAATTTACTAAATTCAAAAATAAAATTAGTTATTTTATTTTAGATGGTCAGCCAAAAGATATTGAAGAAGTTGAGGCTAACGATAGTGAGGATATTAAAAGTTCAAAATATATTCTTAATGGATATAAAAGAGACCATTTTCAGAGAAATTATATAAACGAAGGTATAAAAGATGCCAAAGAAGAAGATATCATAATAATTTCTGATATTGATGAAATTCCAAAATTAAAAAATATAAAATTTGAAAAAATTAAAAATAAGCTAATTATTTTCAAACAAAAAATGTGTTATTATAAATTTAATCTTTTTCAAAAAGATTATGATTGGTTTGGCTCTAGAGCCTGTTCCAAAAAGATGCTAAGATCTCCACAATGGTTAAGAGATATTAAATCTAAACAGTATCCTATCTGGAGAATCGATCTATTATTTTCAAAAAAAAAATATTCAAATATACACATAGTTGATGATGGAGGATGGCATTTTTCCTATTTGAACACACCTGAATTAATAGAGCAAAAACTCAAATCCTATACACATCACAGAGAGTATGATCTTAACCCAATAGGTATCGATAACATAAAAAAAAGAATAGAAAATAGAGAGTCAGTTTATAATTTAAATGTTGATATGAAAAAAAATCAATTCTCTGAAGGAGTTTCTTTAAATCTAATGGAAATAGATGAGTTGCCTGATTATATTGTTGAAAATAAAATCAAATTTAAAGATTGGCTAGATTGAAGTAATTTATTTAGTATTGAATAGGCTCATTATCAATTGAACGCCACAAATACCAAGTTGCAACTGAGCAATAGGGCGAAAATTTTTTTTTTAAAAAATAAACAAACTTTTTTGGAGGTAAATATTTTTTATTATAATTATTTGATATAGCTCTAAGTAACCCTATGTCTTGGATAGGCCATATATTTTCTCTATTAAAAGTGAAAAGCAATATCATTTCTGCTGACCATCTTCCTATTTGCCTAAGAGAAGAAAGATAAATTATCGCTTCTTCATCATTCATTTTTTTAATTAAATTAGGATTAAATGATTTATTAGAAAACTTGATTGAAAGTTCTTTTATTCCTTTGGCTTTCTGTCTACTTAAACCACATTTTTTAAGTTTCTTAACATTAATTTTTTTTACAACTTTTGCATTAATTTTTCCATTGCATGCTTTCTTAAATCTTTTAAATACTGAATTTGCTGCTGCAACGCTTATTTGTTGACCAATTATACTTTTACAAAGAGAGAAAAAAATATCTTTTCTTGTAGTTAAAGTTTTATCTCTATATTTATAAATTAAGCTTTTCATTACTTTATCTTTTTTAGATAAATATTTTTTTGCTTTATTCCAATATTTTGGTTGTTTAGTCATGCCTAGGAACAGAAACTTGCTTTTTAAGAGCAATCTCTCTTCTAAAAATTATTATAGAAGAGATTATAACAAGTATAGAGCCTGCTATGGTTTTAATTGTAGGTATTTCTTCCCAAATAAAGTATCCAAAAATTATTGCAAAAACTAACGCCAAATATTTTAAAGGAGTTACCAAAGAAACTTCTGAAAACTTGTAGGATTGACTTAGCCATAAATTTGCAACCCCACCAAATATTCCAATAAGAGATAATAAAAATAAATCTTTTATTTCAGGCATTACCCATCCAAAAGGAATTGTAAAAAAACTTGCTACGGTGATTGCAATAGAAAAATTTAATGAAATTAACCATATAGGTTCTGTTGATGATAATTGCCTAATAGCAATAGCAACATATGACAGACCTAGACAAAAAATTATTGGATAAATAAAATATATGTTTAAAGAAGTAAAACCAGGCTCTGTAATAATTACAATACCTACAAAGCCAACAATTACAGCAAGCCATCTATATAATCCAACTTTCTCACTTAAAAAAAAAATTGAAAAAATAGTTGTAAATATTGGAGCAGCAAATGAAATACTTACAACTGTTGCTAAAGGTAAATTTCTTAAAGCAATAAATATTGATATAAGAGCAATTAAGCCAAATAAACATCTTAAAAAATGCAATCCAGCTCTTTTTGTGTAATAAAAATTTTTTAATCTTTCTCTAGGAATTATAAAAAAATAAAATATTACACCAAAAAAACCCCTAAAAAATAATACCTGCCCCAAAGGATATGAATTTGACCATTTTACAATTAAATCCATTATTGAAAATGCACAAACGGACATAAACATGTACAAAAAGCCCAATTGATTTTTGGAAAGCATAGGAATAACTTTAGTTAATTTAAAACAATAATCAATGGAAATAGCTGTATTAGCATTAGGATGTTTTTGGGGTCCAGAAATCAAGTTTGGAAAACTTGATGGAGTTATTAAAACTGAAGTTGGCTATTGTGGAGGAAATAGCGATAAAACAACTTATGAAAAAGTTTGTTCGGGAACTACTAACCACGCTGAAGTTGTTAGATTAGAGTTTGATCCAAAAATAATTTCATACGAGAAAATTCTAAGTTATTTTTTTGAAATTCATGATCCAACTACATTAAATTCTCAAGGTCCTGATTTAGGAACTCAATATAGAAGTGAAATATTCTATGTGAATGAAAATCAAAAAAGAATAGCTAAAAAAATTGTTGAAGAAAATAATAAAAAACTTTCAGGTAAAGTTGTAACAAAATTATCAATGCTAAAAAATTATTGTATTGCGGAAGATTATCATCAAAAATATTTAGTTAAATAAATTTATTTATGTCTTTAGTAAGTACAGATTGGGTTAAAAGAAATAATGATAAATTAAAAATTATTGATTGCTCTTGGCATATGCCAAATGTTGAAAGAGATGGATACAATGAATTTCTCTCTTCACATATTGAAAATGCAATATTTTTTGATTTAGATAAAAATTCTGATCGAAATACTGATTTGCCACATATGCTTACAAATATTAATGATTGGGAAAATATTGTTTCTAAAATGGGAATTACTAATAAAGATGAAATAGTAATTTATGATAATTCAGATGTGTTAAGTTCATGTAGATGTTGGTACAATTTTATATATTTTGGTCATGATAGTAAATTAGTTCATATCTTAGATGGAGGTCTAAAAAAATGGAAATCTGAAAATAAACCAACAACAGATATAATTTTAGAAGTTAATCCAACCAAATATACTGCTAAAGAAAGAAAAAATTTGGTTAAAAATATAACTCAAATTAATGAAAATATTAACAGTGAAGAATTTAAAGTTATTGATGCAAGAAGCAAAGAAAGATTTGAAGGCAAGGTTAAAGAACTAAGAAAAGGCTTAAGAAGTGGATCAATTCCAAAATCTGTTTGTATACCTTTTAGAAATTTAATTAATGATGACAATACATTTAAAAACAAAAATGAAATTTTAAAAGTATTCAAAAATACTTTGGGAGACGAAATAACAACAAATATTGTATTTTCTTGTGGTTCTGGAGTGACTGCTTCTGTTTTGGCACTTGCATATTCTTTAATAAATAATAAATATATGCCAACCATATATGATGGTTCTTGGGCAGAATACGGAAAAAATTAAAATATGAAAAGATCAACAAAAGTAATTTCTATAATAATCGTCTTCTTTTTAGTTATAGCTTCAGTAATTGTTGCAAGAACTATGATTGGAAAACATTTCCAAAAAAAATTTGGTAAAAGACCTCCTCCAGGAATTGTAGTAGCTGAGGTGGCAGAAAAAGAATTTTCAGAAAAAATTGAAACATTTGGAACTGCAATATCAAACAAAACAAAATCTTTCAGAATAAAAAAGGAAGATTTAATAGGTGATTTAAAATTAAACAGCTATGTCAAAAAAGGTGATACAATTATTAAGTTAAAAAGTGGAAATATTATAGCACCGTTTAATGGAGTAGTTGGATATACTGGTTTAACTGAAGACATATTTGTTTCTGATAGTACATTTATTATAACTTTAGATGACAATTCAGTAATCTATTCCGATATTAAAATTCCTGAAAACTATTCCTCTACTATTAAAAAAGGACTACCGATAGAAGCTAAAGTTTCAAGTTATAAAAATAAAATTTTTGTAGGAGAAGTCGATTTCATCTCAAGTAGAATAAATGCTGAAACTAGAAGTTTACTAACAAGGATTAAAATTGCTAATTCAAATTTAGAATTAATATCAGGCTCTCTGCTTGAGGTAAGTGTAAAGTTTAATTTAAGAAATTCTATTAGTATACCAGATACTAGTGTAATGATGGAAGGTGAAAAAGCTTATGTCTATAAAGTATCAAAAGATAATGTTGCAAATAAAACTGAAATAAAAATTGGTACAAGACAAGAGAGTAATATTGAAGTTTTATCTGGATTAAATATTGGAGACATAATTGTTGCTGAGGGATTAAAAAAAGTTTACCCAAGAAGTAAAATCAAACCTATTGAAAAAGGCTCAAAAAATAGTGAGTCTGATTGGAAGAAAAAAACTTAATTAAATGTTCATAACAGAATTAAGCATTAGAAGACCTGTTGTTTCATGGGTAATGTCTTTAATTTTAATTGTATTTGGAATTTTTGTTTTTTGGAAGTTGCCAGTAAGAGAACTTCCATCTGGTATTCAGCCCCCAGTAGTACAGGTTCAAGTTGATTATGCATCTGCTTCTGCTCCCATAATTGATCAAGAAGTAACACAGGTTTTAGAAGATGTAATTGGTGGTGCAGAAGGTATTAAAAATATTGATTCTAAATCTTCAAATGGAAGAAGTACAATAAAAGTTGAATTTGATACAAGTATCGACTTAGATAATGCAGCTAATGATATAAGAGAAAGAGTTGCAAGAGTTGTTGATAACTTACCTTCAGAATCAGACCCACCACAAATACTTAAACAGGCAGCAGGATTTACAACAACAATGTGGTTATCACTTTCATCTTCTACTTGGAGTGATTTAGAACTCGGTGATTATGCTGAAAGATATTTGGTAGATACTTTTTCAAGTGTAAAAAATGTTGGCAGAATTTTAGTTGGTGGACTAAGAGAATTAAGTATTAGAGTCTGGGTAGATCCTATTAAATTAGCAGCAAATGATTTAACTATTCAGGAAGTTGAAAGAGCTCTGAGAGGTGAAAATATTAGATTACCCGCAGGTACTCTTGAGGCAAATAATATAGATTTAACCTTAAACCTAGACAAATCCTATAATAGCATAGAAACAATCAAACAACTTCCAATTAAAAAAACTAATAAAAAAGTCGTGGTATTATCTGATGTTGCAAATATAGAGTTTGGTCCAGTTTCAGAAAAAACTTTATTTAAAGCACAAAGAAAAGACCAATTAAATTTAAAAACAGTTGGAATTGGAATATATGCAAAAAGTGGGGCATCAACTGTAGAACTTTCTAGAGAAATTAAAAAAAAAATTACTGAAGTAAATAAATCCTTACCTAATGGACTAGCACTAGAAGTGGCATTTAATAGAGCCACTTATGTCGGAGCAGCAATTAATGAAGTTTACAAAACTCTTATAATTGCTTTTGTTTTAGTTGTAATAATTATTTATTTATTTTTAGGAAATTTAAAAGCTGTAATCGTTCCAGCTATAGCCTTGCCAGTAAGTTTAATAGCTTCATTTCTTGGAATTTACATATTTGGATTGTCAATAAATATTTTTGTTCTTTTAAGTTTTATATTGGCGATTGGTATAATTACTGATGACTCTGTAATTATGACAGATGCTATTTATAGAAGAATAGAAAATGGAGAAAGTCCTCTAGTTGCAGCATACAAAGGATCTAAACAAATTACATTTGCAATTATTGCAACTACATTAATTCTTATTGCTGTCTTTTTACCACTAATATTTATTGAGGGTATTTCTGGAACTCTATTTAAAGAAACTGCAATAGCTTTATCTTTTTCTATAGTTGTATCATCCTTTGTTGCTTTAACTTTATCTCCAATGCTAGCAAGTAAATTTCTAAATAAAAAAAATAGTAAAAATTTTGTTATAAGAAAATTTGAAAAATTTTTCTTAGGTTTTTCAAAATTTTATCAGGAAACATTGGAAGTTTTGGTTAAAAAGACAAAAACTATTTCGATTTTTATTATATTTATAATTATAGCTTCTGTTTTATTATTTAATTTTTCAAAAAAAGAATTATTACCAATGGAAGATAGAGGGGCTTATCTGGTCATTGGTTTTACTGATGAAGGAAGTTCTTTTGAGTACACACAAGAAAAAGCTCAAGTTATTGAAAAAAGGCTCATTCCGTTATTACAAGCAGAAGACAGTCCTTATTCACGTTTTATTATGAGAGTGCCTGGTTTTGGAAGCTCCGCTACTTCATATAATAGCTTTATAATAATTGCTTTACTAGATCATTGGAAAAATAGAAAACAAGATTCTCAAACAGTAATGAGGCAAGCTATTGGAAAAATTGTTACAGTGCCCCAAGCTGTAGCTTTCCCAATATCTCCTCAGTCAATTAGAGTTTCGAGTTATAACAAGCCAGTTCAAATGGTTATTTATGGAAGTACTTATGAAGAATTGGAAAGTATTCAAAATGAAGTAATTGGAAAATTAAGAAGAAATAGAAATTTATCAAGAATAGAGTCTGATTACTCAAGAAACAAGCCTGAAGTAAAATTAATAATTAATAAAAATAAGGCAAAAGATTTGGGAGTTTCTACTGAAACAATTGGTAAAAGTTTAGAAACACTTTATGGAGGTAAAAGGGTTACAACTTTTAATAAATTAGGAAAAGAGTATCCAATAATATTACAACAATATTTGTCAGATAGAAGGAATAAAGAAGGAATATCAAAAATTTTTGTAAGATCAGATACAACAGGAAAATTAATTTCACTAACAAACCTAGTAAATTTTGAAGAAGAAGGAACAGCAAAAGAATTGTCTAGATATAATAGACAAAGAGCAGTGACTATTTCAGCTAATATTTCAGAAAATTATACTCTTTCAGAAGCAATTAAGTACCTAGAGAATATAGTGGCTGAAGTTTCTCCTAAAAGCCAAATTACATGGAAAGGTAAGTCAGAAGAAATAAAAGAGACAAGCAATGAACTTTTTATTATATTTGCTTTAGCATTATTAACTGCATATCTTGTTATGGCAGCAACATTTAATTCATTTGTACATCCATTTATAATTATTCTTACGGTTCCTTTGGCAATTTTTGGTGGATTGGTTTTTATTTTATTTTTAAATAGTTCAATAAATATCTTCTCACAAATTGCACTAGTTATACTTATTGGAATATCAACTAAAAATAGTATTTTAATAGTTGATTATGCTAATCAAATAAGAACAACAGGAAAAAATATTGAAACAGCAGTTAAAGAAGCTTGCAGTATAAGGTTCAGACCAATTATCATGACTTCCCTAAGTACTATGATTGCAATGATGCCTTTAGTAATTGGAAATATTGGCCCAGGAGCTGGGGAAGGTTCTAGATTAGCAGTTGGTGCTACAATTTTAGGAGGAATGATAATTTCTACGTTCTTTACACTTTATGTAACTCCAACAATGTATTTATCTTTAGCAAAGAATACCAAAAGAATAGATGCTGTAGATATAGAGTTAAAAAAAGAACTCCGTTAAAAAATAATATATTTATTTGTACTTAATACATTTTTGCATTTAGCAAGTTGATTTTTATATTTTGAGGATTGTTTTTCTACTTTTTTTGCAATTAATATAATTTTATTATTACTTTTATAATTTTTATAATTTCCCCAGCCTTCATGATAAGCAATATATTGTCTAAAAACATCTTTCTTAGATATTTTTAATATCTTTGAACTTTTATTTGTATACCATCCAATAAAGTCAACACTATCTTTAAATCTTGCTCTAGTAGCTAAAGGTTTATTATTTTCTTTTTTGTACTGTTCCCACGTGCCCTTAACTGCTTGGGAGTAACCAAAAGAACTTGATGGTCTCTTATATGGAATTACTTTAAAAAGTTTATGACGTGGAGGTTTTGCAAGCCAATCAAAATCTGACTCCATTTTAATAAAAGCTAGTTGCAAATGAACTGGGGTCCCCCATTTTTTCTCAGTTTTTTTAACATGCTTATACCAAAAATATCGTTCAGTAAATATTGAACAACCATCAGTCGTATTTTTAGGGATAGATGAACAGGCATTAAGGAACAAAAATAATATTAAAATTATTAATTTATTAAATCGAATCACATTTAATTTATAGATTATTTATTATTTTTTCTCCATTCCCAAGGCATTTGAAAATCACCTTGCCAAATGCCTTTTTTATTTTTTTTTGCTATTTTTTCAATTTCAATATAATTTTTAGAATATTTCCTATATGCAACTGCGTAACCATTTTTAACAAGCCATGAATTAATATTAATTTTATCTTTAAAGCATGTGCCTAAATATCTTCCAAAAAAATCTTTTTTTTCTTCAACTTTACAAAAGATAATATGGTTTTTGGTAAATTTTAGTAATTTTTTTTTTGATAATTTTCCACAAAAATATTTTTTTTTTAAAGAAAAAAAATTGAAATCTATAAAATTTTTTTTACATGTTTGTTCTATTTCTGGCGCATCTATTCCTGAAAGTCTTATTTTATTAGAAGAAATTTTAATTGTATCTCCGTCTGTTATAACAGCTGCTCCTGAAAAAATTATTTCCGATTTTACTGGATTAAAAAAAATAAAAAAACAAAATAAGTATTTAAGAAAAGTCTTTTTTTGCAAGTTCCATTTTTTCATTCATTTTATTTCTAATATCATCATCACTTATATTATAATCTTTTAAATCTAATTTTATTTTCCTAAAAACATCTTCATCACCAGCTTCGGCAAAATCAGCTTTAATTACAGATTGAATATATTCTTTTTCTTTTTCCTCATTATAACCTAGAATTTTAGCAGCCCACTGACCAATATATTTATTTCTTCTAGCACTTACTTTAAATTGAAGCTCTTGATCATGTGCATATTTTTTTTCAAAACTTTTCTCTCTTTCATCAAATGAACTCATTTTTTTCTCCAATAATTAAATAAAATTAATATTAAAATAGGCACTAAAACTCCAATGATATTACCAAATAAATCAGAAAATTGAAATGATCTGTTAGGTATAAAAAAATGTAATAATTCTAGAAATATAGAAATTAAAATTAAATATATAATAATAATTTTTAAGTTGTTTGAATAACTAATTAAACCCAGAGAAGATAACAAAAGAAAAACATATACATGATTAGATGAAATAGAAAAAAGGCTTGGAAAAAAATCTGCTGATAATCGTGGTTGTTTTGAAATATCTTTATAAATTAAAAAACCCAATAAACTTCCTGGATAAACATATAAAAATACAAATATAGTGTTTAAAATATGAAATATTATTTTTATCATTACTAAATTTATCTTATAATTAAATTTAAACTATGAGTCATTTAATTTTAGTAAGACACGGCCAAAGTGAGTGGAATTTACAGAAAAAATTCACTGGATGGGTAGATGTTGAATTAGCACCAAATGGAAAATTAGAAGCTTGTAAGGCTGGCGAGCTTATTAAAGAACTTAATTTAAATTTAGATTATTTTTTTTGTTCTTATCAAAAAAGAGCGATAGAAACTTTAAACTTAATATTAAATACTTTAAGAATTAAAAATACTGATGTAATCAAAGCCTGGGAACTCAATGAAAGACACTATGGTGCTTTAACCGGTCTTAATAAAGATGAAATGAAAAAAGCTTTAGGAGAAGACAAAGTTTTAGAATTTAGAAGATCTTGGGATACTAGACCAAAACCATTAAATAAAAATAACCCTTATCATCCTATTAATATTGAAATTTATAAAAATATACCAAAAGATAAAATTCCTGATACCGAGTCTTTGAAAGATACTTATGAAAGAGTAATTCCTTATTTTAAAAAAAATATTATAGATAAACTAAATAAAAATATAATTATTGCAGCTCATGGAAATTCGATCAGGGCTTTATGTAAATATTTATTTAATATAAATAATGAAAAAATTTCAAAGTTAGAAATTCCAACTGGAAATCCTTTACTAATCAAATTCGATAATAATAAAAAAGTTAAAGAAGCTTTATATTTAGATAAAAAGAGAGCAAACGAATTAATTATTTTTAACTAATTTATTGTAAATTTCCAAATCAGTTAAATGAATAAAATGTTCTTTACTTTCAAAACCATACAACATTTTATTTTTTATTGCATAATCCCAAATTTTAGTAACTGAAAATGGCATCACTTTTTCATTTTTAAATAAACTTTTATTAATAATTTGCAAACCTGTATATATAAACTTATTCTCTATATTTTTTAATAGCAGTTCATCACTTAATGAAAAATCACCTTTCATTCTTTTATCAAAGCTATTTTCTTTATTAACAATCATTAATAAATTTTTTATTTTTTTTTCAAAGTAGTGGCTAATCATATTTAATGTTGTTTCTAAATAATTCTCACCCCACATAGTATCTGGATTTAAAATAATAAAATCATTTTCATCTGATCTATTAATCAGATTTAAAATTCCACCTCCTGTATCTAAAATTTCATTTCCATCATTAAAAATTTCAATATTTGAATTTGATTTATAGTTTGAAACAAAATTTTGAATATGGTCATGAAGATAAAATGTATTAATTTTTATATTTTTTATCTCTAATTTTTCTAAAAAATTTATTGAATTTTCCAATAAAGTTATTTCATTAATTTTAATTAAAGGCTTTGGAATTTTTAAGGTTATTGGATTTAAACGTTTTCCATAACCAGCACACAGAATTATTCCAGTGTTAATTTTCATATTCATTTCTTTTTTTTTGTGAAAAATATTTATCTAAAATAGTTTTTAGTTCTATAAATTTTTTATTTTTTTCTGTTCTTTGCTCAATTAACTTCCATGCATATGGTATTAATTTTAAATAATTATTTTTTTTATCTCTAATTGATAATCTAGTAAAAATTCCAATTATTTTTAAATTTCTTAAAATTGATAAAATTTCAAAATCATTTTTAAAATTCTCAATATTTATTTTTTTATTATTTTTAATATACTCTTCAAAGATATCTTGTTTTAGTCTTGTGCTAGTTTTTAATCTCACATCATCTATTAATGAAGCAAGATCATAAGCTTTATTTCCATAAACAGCGTCTTGGCTATCTATAATACATAACTTTTTATTTTTAATCATTAAATTAGAAACATGAAAATCTCTGTGAACAAATGTTTCACTCCTACATTTAATTTTATTTATTAAACTCTTTAAAACTAAGATTAATTTTTTTTTTAAAAAAGTTTGTTTTTTTTTATTTATTTTATTTGGAACATACCAATCCAAAAATAATTTTACTTCATCAAAAAGAATTTTTTTTGAATATTTAGGTACATTATAACTTGAACCTAAAAAAGTTTTTATTCTTGTAGTCTTTATTTTTTGAATTGAATTTAATAGTTTAATTATTTTTTTATAATAAATTAATTTATTTTTATTATTTTTTTTTATTATTTGATAAACGGTAGTGTTACCAAAGTCTTCTATATGAATATTTTTTGATTTATAATTTTGAGTAACTAACTTTGGTGCCTTAATTTTATTTTTAATTAAGATTTTATTAATTGCATCATAAATTAATAAATTTTTTCTAGTCTCTTTTTTGCTAACCACAATAATAATATTGTTGTACCTATAAAATTTTCTAAAAGAAGCATCTCCAGATAAAGATTCAAGTTTATTTAAATTCATTAATTATTTCTTTTCTGTATTCAGAAAATATTTCTAAATATCTTCGCTGAAAATCATCTTCATAACTAAAATATAATTCAATTATTTTTTTAGGTTTATCAAAAATTATCTCTGGCCATTCAACTAAAGTAATCATTTCTGAATTATCTTCAAATATTCCAATATTGTATAGTTCTTTTGCATCTTTAATTTTAAACAAATCATAATGATTTATAACAATCTCATTAATTTTATATTCATTTACAATATTAAATGTTGGACTTGGAACTTCTGTTGTTTTGAGTTCGCTTTTGTTTTGTAAATTGTTAATTAGATGTTTAATAAATGTTGTTTTACCTACACCTATTTCTCCATAGAAAAAAATTATATCTCCCTTTTTAATAAAATTAGAAAATTTTTTAGAAATAGATTCTGTATTTTTTTCTAAACTAATATCAATCTTGCTACTTTTAGTAGCGATAGGCATCTGGTTTGTAAGGTCCATCGGGCGTTACACTAATATAGTCCGCCTGGTCTTTAGACATTTTTGTTAGTTTGGCTCCTACTTTTTCTAAGTGCAATCTTGCTACTTTTTCATCAAGATGTTTTGGCAAAACGTAAACTTTTTTTTCATACTTATCTGAATTATTCCATAATTCTATCTGAGCAGTTACCTGGTTTGTAAACGAAGCGCTCATTACAAAACTTGGATGTCCTGTTGCACAACCTAAGTTAACCAGTCTTCCTTCAGCAAGTAATATTATTCTTTTTTTACTTGGTAAAGTTATTTCGTGAACTTGTGGCTTAATTTCATCCCATTTATAATTTTTTAATGCTTCAACTTGAATTTCATTATCAAAGTGTCCAATATTGCAAAGTATTGCTCTATCTTTCATTTCTCTCATATGATCAGCTGTCACTATGTCTTTGTTACCTGTGGCAGTAACAACTATATCTGCCTCTTTAATCATTTCGTCCATTAGCACAACTTCGTAGCCTTCCATTGCAGCTTGCAGAGCGCATATTGGATCAGTTTCAGTTACCATTACTCTTGCTCCGCTTTGCCTTAATGAAGCAGCACTTCCTTTTCCAACATCTCCAAATCCTGCAACAATCGCAACTTTTCCAGACATCATAACATCTGTGGCTCTTTTTATTCCATCTACTAAACTTTCTCTACAGCCATATAAATTATCAAATTTAGACTTTGTAACCGAATCATTTACGTTAATCGCAGGAACTAACAATGTTCCCTGTGCTTCCATCTTTTTAAGTGCTAGTACTCCGGTTGTTGTTTCCTCAGATAATCCTTTAATATCTTTTAATAAATTCTTGTAATCTTTATGCATAAGCGCAGTTAAATCGCCCCCATCATCAAGAATCATATTTGGTTTCCAATCTTTTTTTCCTTCAATCGTTTGTTTTACACACCACCAATATTCTTCCTCAGTCTCACCTTTCCATGCAAAAACTGGTATGCCTACCTTAGCAATAGCTGCTGCTGCGTGATCCTGTGTTGAAAAAATATTACATGAAGACCACCTTACTTCCGCTCCTAAATCTACAAGAGTTT
Organism: uncultured Pelagibacteraceae bacterium; assembly: GCA_902634305.1. Taxonomy (GTDB): domain Bacteria; phylum Pseudomonadota; class Alphaproteobacteria; order Pelagibacterales; family Pelagibacteraceae; genus Pelagibacter. The sequence goes on from CACPJJ010000003.1 coordinate 24,995, forward strand.
CGATAAGAACTGCAGTTTGAATTGTCATGTGAAGGCATCCTAAAATTCTTGCACCTTTAAGAGGACTTTTTCCTTTATACTCTTTTCTTAATGCCATCAGTCCAGGCATCTCGGTCTCTGCCAAAGAGATTTCTTTTCTCCCAAATTCTGCTTGTGATATATCTTTAACTTTATAATCGCTCATGAAGAACGCCTTTTAACAACTTTATAAAATTTTATCAACTAATAATGATTAAGCTTTTGGAAAAATTATTTCGATTATTGCGCCCTTTTGACCCACATTATTTGAGGCAGAAATTTTGCCATTATGCAACTCAACTAGGTTTTTAACGATATTTAATCCTAAACCGGAATGTTCTCCAAATTTATTAGGTCGATTGCTATAAAATCTTTTAAAAATTTTGGCTGTATCTTTTTCTTTGAATCCTTCTCCTTCGTCAATAACACTTAAAACGATATTTTTTTCTTTTTTATCATCTGAAAGTACAACTTTAATTGTTTGATTTTCTCTACTAAAAGAAATTGAATTATCTAGTAAATTTGCAATTATTTGCTCAATTCTATTTTCTATTCCTAAAATATAATATTTGATTGATCCATTTGAATTTAATTTAATATTAATTCCACTTTTAGAATTATGAACATTATTAAAATCGTCTACAACTGATGTCGCAATTAGTTTTAAATCAATTTTCTTCATTTGTTCATTTGTTATCGCAACCTCATCTTTTAACATTTGAGAATAATCAGTAATCAATCTTTCGATCCTTTCAACATCATGTAAAAGTATATTAACTAATTTTTCTCTTTGAGCTTTATCTGTAGTTTCAGAAATTATTTCAGATGCACTTTTTAAAGAAGCAAGTGGATTTCTGATTTCGTGAACTAAGTCTGTTGAAAAATTTTCAGCAGCATTAATTCTATTATTTAACTCATTAGTCATTTCGTCTAAAGAATTAGATAAAATGCCTATTTCATCATTTCTATTTTTTACATTCTGAATACTTGTTTTTTGTTTATTTTTTTCTTTAATTGATTTTGTAAAATTTACTAGGGTTTTAATTGGTTTTAAAAAGTATCTATTTAAAACTAGCGAAAAAATTAAAATAACAATTGCAACAACTAGCGCTGTTCTAAAAACAAATATTTTTCTTTCATCAATAGCATTTCTGATATCACTAGCTTTTTCACTGATTGCCAAATAACCAATATTATTTTTTCCATCATTTACACTTTTAATTGTAATTAGTAAAAATTGATCATAACTTTCTTCGGTAAAAGTATATGGTTTTCCAAAATCAGAAGATTTTGAATAATCTATTATTATTTCAGATAATGGTTTTAATTTATTTTTTTTTTGTTTTGTAGTTTTTTTTTTTTCTGAAATTTTATCTTTATCTTGAATATTCATTTCAGTAATATCTAATCTTTGACTAAAAGATCTAGGATCTAAATCTAAAGTATCAGTATCACCAATCAATTCAAACTTATTATTAAAAATCATTACCCGATCTAGATTCTGAAAAAGAAATCTTGTTGAAAATAAAAATTTTCTTACATCATCTTTGTTAAATTGAATTTTTAATCTTTTTATATGATCAATAGTATTATTTATTATATTTATATGGTTTGATGTTTTTTTATTTATTAAGTTGGGTTGAATACCTTTTAAATAGATTGCTGTTAGACTTCCAAAAACTATAAAAACAACAAGATTTATAAATAAGAATTTTTTAAGAATTGAAATATTTTTTATAAAGCTGCTTAGCATTAACTTACATTCCAACGATAGCCACTTCCATATCTAGTCTCTATTGCAGAAAAATTATTATCTATTTTTTTAAATTTTTTTCTTATTCTTTTTACATGACTATCTATTGTTCTATCTTCAATATCAGTATCTTCTCTATAAGCAATATCCATTAATTGAGATCTTTCTTTAATTATACCTGGTCTTTTTGCAAGTTCTTGAACAATTAAAAATTCTGTTGTTGTAAGCTTATCAGGTAAATGTTTTCCATCCCACTCACATTCAAGTTGTGAGGGATCTAATCTTAATTTACCATGATTAATTATATTTTTTGCTTCTTCGATATTGCTTGGATTCTTTTTTCTTAATTGTAGTCTTATTCTTTCAATAAGAACTTTTATTGAAAATCCACCAGATTTTTTTATAAAATCATCTGCACCTAATTTTAAACCCAGAAGCTCATCTATTTCGTCATCTTTTGATGTTAAAAAAATTACAGGCAAAGAAGTTTTTTTTCTTAACTTTTTAAGTAACTCTTCACCATCCATCTTTGGCATTTTTATATCTATTACTGCTAAATCAGGAGGTGTTCTTGCAAGACCTATTAGGGCACTTTCACCATCTAAATAAGTTTGTATTTTAAATCCTTCTTTTTCAAGAGCAATACTTAGGCTAGTTAGAATATTTCTATCATCATCAATTAATGCAATTGTTTCTTTCATAATTTAGTTAAAAATACTAAATTGTTCTAATTTGGGCAATAGATTAAGATTAATGAAGATCTCCCCAATTATCACCTACATTAATATCTACTAACAAAGGTATTGAAAAGGAGTGGAGATTGCTGTCTTTTACACTAGACATTTCATCTTGAATAATTTTGGAATATTTTTTTATATCATCTTTTTGAACTTCAAATATTAATTCATCATGAATTTGTAATAGCATTTTACAGCTTGATTCCTTAATTTCTTCTAGTTTTTTATTTACTCTTATCATTGCCATTCTCATAATTTCTGAGGCCGATCCCTGTATCGGTGCGTTAATTGCAGCTCTTTCTTGAAAATTTCTTATATTAAAATTTTTATCATTAATACCAGTAATATGTGTTCTTCTTCCAAAAATATTATTTACATAACCACTTTTTCTACAAAATTTAATTGTTCTATCCATATAAGATTTTATTTCTGGAAATTTTAAAAAATATGCATTTAAAAAATCTTCAGCTTCAGCATTTGAAACACCGATTTGCTTTGCCAATCCATACTGAGAAATACCATAAATTATTCCAAAATTTATAGCTTTTGCTTTTCTCCTCATGTCTGAGTCAACTTTGTTTATGTTAATATTAAATACTTGGCTTGCAGTAAGTGAATGAATATCCTCTTTATTTTTAAATGCTTTTTTTAATTCTTTTACATCAGCCAGATCTGCTAGGATTCTCATTTCGATCTGATTGTAATCTGCTGAAATCAATTTATTATTTTTTTCAGCCACAAAGGTTCTTCTAATATCTTTTCCATCATCAGATTTTATTGGAATATTTTGTAAGTTTGGATCACTTGAAGCTAGTCTTCCTGTTGAAGTTGCCGCTAATAAAAAAGATGTATGAACTCTTTTAGTATTAGGATTTATATGTTCTTGTAAAGAGTCAGAATAAGTATTTTTAAGCTTCGTTACTTGTCTCCAATCCAAGACAAGTTTTGGTAATTTATGTCCCTTAAAAGCTAAATCTTCCAATACCTGAGCATTTGTTGCAAAGCTCCCTTTTTTCGTTCTTTTTAGAGATGAAATTTTCATTTCATTATACATAACTTCGCCAAGTTGCTTTGTAGATCCAATTTTAAATTCTTTTTTTGTAATTTTATAAATTTCTTTTTCTAAATGATTAGTTTTTTTTTCAAATTTATTTGAAAGAAGCTGAAGTTGTTTTTGATTTACTTTAATACCATAAATTTCCATTAAAGCTAAAATTTTAATTAAGGGTTTTTCAAAAACTTCATAAATATTTAATAATTTTTCTAATTTTAGGTTTTTACTAAAAATTTTATATAATCTAAAGGTTATATCAGCATCTTCAGCGGCATAATCTTTTGCTATATTAATTTTCACTTCACTAAAATTAATTTGTTTTTTTCCAGTTCCGACAAGGTCCTTAAAGGCTATAGTTTTGTGATCTAAATGAATTTCTGAAAGAGTATCCATATTATGTCTATTTTTTCCTGCATCCAAAACATAAGACATAAGCATGGTATCTTCCAATGCGTTCATTTTTATTTCTTTATGATAAAGAACGATGTAATCAAATTTAATATTTTGACCAATTTTTTTTATACTTTTGTCTTCTAAAACCGGCTTAATTTTCTTTATAACTATTTTTTCTTCAAGATTTTTACCTTCTTTATGTCCTATCGGTATATAACAAGCTTTTCCGACTTTTGTAGAAAAAGAAATACCAACTAGTTTTGCTTGGTGTGGATCTAAAGAGCTAGTTTCAGTATCAACTGCAATCTCTCCATTTTCCTCAGCTTCACTCAACCATTTATCTAATTCTTCCTCTTTTTGAATTAATTCATAATTTTTATTAGAAATTTTGTGATTTTTCTCTTCTTTATCCAAAGTTTTTTTTTCATTAACAAAATCTATATCTCCATAAGTTGAAATTACAGAGCTTAACAATCTGTTAAACTCCATTTCTCTTAGAAAATTATATAATTTATTTTTATCTATATCTCTTAATCTAAAATCTGAAATCTTTTCTTTTATTGGAACATCTTTTTTTAGTGTTACTAATTTTTTGCTAATAATTGCCTTATCTTTATTTTGAATTAAACTTTCTCTTCTTTTATTTTGTTTTATCTTATCGGCATTTTTTAATAAATTTTCTAAGTTTCCATATTCATTAATTAAATCTGCAGCAGTTTTTACTCCTATTCCTGGAACTCCTGGAACATTATCACTACTATCACCTGCCAGAGATTGCACATCAATTACTTTGTCTGGATTAACACCAAATTTATTATTTATATCTTCATTTGAAATAAATTTATTTTTCATTGGATCATAAATTCGAATATTTTTTTTATATAATTGCATTAAATCTTTGTCAGATGAGACAATAGTTACTTTGGCTCCTTCCTTTAAAATTTGTTCTGAATAGGTTGCAATAAGATCATCTGCCTCATAATTTATTAATTCGACTGATGGAAGATTAAATGCTTGAACTGATTTTCTAATATATTCAAACTGGGGTATTAAATCATCAGGAGCATCCGATCTATTACCTTTATAATCTGAATAAATTTCGTTTCTAAAATTCTTTCTAGCAGAGTCAAATATTACTGCAAAATGAGTTGGTTTATTTGTATTTTCATTTGATTTAGAATCTTCCAATAATTTAAATAGCATACTGCAAAATCCACTTACTGCACCTGTTGGCATCCCATCACTTTTTCTAGATAGAGGTGGAAGAGCGTAGTATGCTCTGAATATATATCCCGATCCATCAATAAGATAGAAATGATCACTATTTTTTATTTTATTCATAAAATTAATGTTATCTTAATTTATTCTAATGTTATAAATGTATAACGGTCAATGAACAAAAAAAATGTTTTATATATAAAAGATTTAAATAAAATTTATTCAAAGAATAGTTCAAAATCAGTCAAAGCAATTAATAATTTAAACTTAGAAGTGAAAGAGGGAGAAATATTTGGCTTGTTAGGTCCAAATGGAGCTGGCAAAAGTACATTTATAAATATTCTATCAGGAACTACAATTAAGACCTCGGGTGAAGTAAATGTATGGGGTTTTAATTTAGATATAAATCCTAGACAAGTTAGAGCTTCAATTGGAATAGTACCACAAGAAGTAAATATAGATCCGTTTTTTACACCCAGAAATATTTTAGAACTTCAAGCTGGAATGTATGGAATAAAGAAAAAAGATCGTATTACAGATTCCATTTTAAAGTTGGTTTCTTTAGAGAAACAAGCAAAAAGTTATACCAGAGCGTTATCTGGTGGAATGAAAAGGCGTCTATTAGTTGCAAAAGCATTGGTGCACAAACCACCAATAATTATTTTAGATGAACCAACGGCAGGGGTTGATGTAGAATTGAGAACTAAACTCTGGGAAAGTGTAAAACTTCTTAATAAACAGGGTGTTACAATCATTTTAACAACACATTATTTGAATGAGGCTGAACAAATGTGCGATAGAATTGGAATATTAAACAAAGGTAATTTAGTTGCATTAGACACTACAAAAAATTTGTTAAAGAGAATACAAACAAAAATTGTTAGATTTTCAGTTAATAATAAGGTTAATATTAATAATAACTCTTTAAAATCAGTAAATATAATATCTAATGAGATTAATGAGCTTCAAATTTCTTATGAAAAAAACGCAATAAATATTAGTGAAATAATAAAGTTTATAAACGACCAAAATATTAAATTATTAGATATTTCTACAGATGACGGCGATTTAGAAGATGTTTTTATAAGGTTAACAAAAAACTAGATAATTTAAATTAATAGTAGTAATATTGATTTATGGAATTAGCTAAATCTCAAAACTTAAAAATATTAAAATATATATTAATAATATTTTTTGGTTCAATTTTATTGACTATCTCATCAAAAATTAAAATTCCTTTCTACCCAGTTCCAATGACAATGCAAACTTTTGTAGTGCTTTTTTTAGGAATGTCTTTAGGATATAAAGTTGGTTTAGCAACTGTTAGTTTATATTTATTTGAGGGAATTATTGGATTGCCAGTTTTTTCTAATTCTCCTGAAAAGGGTGTTGGTTTAGTTTATTTTACTGGTCCAACAATGGGATACCTAATTGGTTTTTTATTTGCAACCTTTTTAGCGGGATATTTTAATTTTAAAAAAAATATTTTAGTTAATTTTGTTAAATTATTAGTTTCTGTTTCAGTAATTTATATATTTGGAATTTTTTGGTTAGGAAATTTAATAGGTTGGGATAAACCAATAATTCAATTGGGTGTAACTCCTTTTTTACTCGCAGAGTTATTTAAAATATCTATTCTAGCTTTACTGGCAAAAAATATTTTTAAATTAAGAAAATTTATCTAGGAGATCTTTTAGAAAGAATCCTTTGAAGCGTTCTTCTATGCATTTTAAGTCTTCTTGCTGTTTCTGAAACATTTCTATTACAAAGCTCAAACACACGGTGAATATGTTCCCATTTCACTCGGTCAGCTGACATTGGGTTTTCTGGAGGATCAGCTTTTTTATTTGGTTCAGCAAGTAATGCTCTTTCTACATCATCTGCGTCTGCTGGTTTTGCTAGATAGTCTATTGCACCCTGTTTAATTGCAGCAACTGCTGTTGGAATATTACCATAACCAGTTAACATCACCACACGGCTTTTTGAATTAGTGTTTTGAATCTCTTTTACAACCTCTAGTCCATTTCCATCACCTAACCTAAGATCAACAACTGCAAATGCTGGTTTTTCTTTTTTAACACAATCTATACCTTTTTTTACACCTTCAGCTTGAGAAACTTTAAATCCTTTTTTTTCCATTGCTCTAGCCAATCTTTCTCTGAACGGACTATCATCATCAACTATGAGTAGTGATTTATCCTCAAATTTGCTTATATTATTAATATTTTCAGTTGTTGTCATGAGATGTATATGGTGACTAAAAAGTCGAATTTCAATAGCATTATTTACTTTACTTTACTGATCATATCCCCTAAATGCTGAATTTATAAAGAATGCATAGCAGTTATGCATATTTTTTTTGTTAAATTTTTTTTGTGGAGCTTATATGCAAAAATTTAAAACAGTTGAAGAATTAATAAATCAACTGAAACCAAATGAACCGGTATATTGTATTAGAAAAAAATCTATACAATTAGCATCGAGATTTTTTAAGAAAAGATTTCCAGGTAAAGTTTTATATGCGGTAAAAACAAATCCTAATCCTATAGTTTTAAAAACAATAATAGATAGTGGAATTGAAAATTTTGATGTTGCATCAATTAATGAAATTAAAACTATCAGAAATATTAATAAATCAGTTAAATGCTCTTTTATGCATACAGTAAAAAGTAGAGAAAGTATTAGAGATGCATATTTTAAATATGGAGTTAAAACGTTTTCACTAGATTCAAAAGATGAATTAATCAAAATTATTGAAAGTACTAATGAAGCAAAAGATCTTGAGTTATTTGTTAGAGTTGCAGTTTCAAATGAACATGCCGAGATTGATTTATCAAAAAAATTTGGAGCTTTAACATCGGAGGCAACAGGATTGTTAAGGTTAACAAAACAATACGCTAGAAAAATAGGATTAAGTTTTCATGTAGGCTCACAATGTATGCATCCTATATCATACTCGAAAGGAATTGAGGAAATTGGTAATATAATTAAACGTACAAAAATAAATCCTGACTATATTAATGTTGGTGGTGGCTTTCCTACAATTTATCCTGATTTAGTTCCACAATCTATCCAAAATTATTTTGATGAAATTAAAAATGCTTTAGCTAATTTAAAACTAAATAAACTACCTGAAATAATTTGCGAACCAGGTAGGGCAATTGTTGCGGAAAGTGGATCAACAATAGTTAGAGTGAATTTGAGAAAAAAACAAAAACTCTATATAAACGATGGTACGTATGGATCTCTATTTGATGCAGGATTTCCAAATATCGTTTATCCATCAAAATTAATTACTGATGGAAGAATTGTTTCAAAAAAATTAACCAGTTTTGATTTTTATGGTCCAACCTGTGATAGCATGGATTATATGAAAGGGCCTTTCATTCTACCAAATAATATTAAAGAAAATGATTACATTGAGTTAGGTCAACTTGGTGCTTATGGTTTAACATTTAGAACAGATTTTAATGGGCTTTATTCAAATAAAATATTCGAAGTAGAAGATAATCCAATAATGACAATGTATAACAAAGAAATTGAAAAACAATTTCTTGTTGCCTAAATGTCAGATAAAAAGAATTTAGGACATAATAGCAAAAAAGATTTTCTAAACTCACCAGTAGAACACATAGATATAACTTCGTTTGATGCAAGAAAGATTATTGCATCAATGGAAAAAATGTCTTTTGTTTCTAGAGAAACTGCAAATTCAGCTAATATATTTAATGAAATGATTAAGGATAAAGATTGTACAATTTTTTTAACATTGGCTGGATCTACTTCTGCTGCAGGATGTATGCATATTTATAGAGATATGATAAAATACAATATGGTTGATGCAATTGTAGCGACAGGAGCATCAATTATTGACATGGATTTTTTTGAGGCCCTTGGATTTAAACATTATCAAGGCTCCCAATTTCAAGATGATACTGAATTACGTAAAAATTATATTGATAGAATATATGATACTTATATCGATGAAGATGAGCTTCAAATGTGTGATAAAAAAATATGTGAAATAGCAGATAAATTAGAACCAAGAAGCTACACATCTAGGGAGTTTATTAATGAAATTGGAAAATACTTAAAAAATAATGCAAAAAAGAAAGGTTCATTAATAGAAACTGCTCATGATAATAATGTTCCAATTTTTTGCCCAGCTTTTACAGACTCAAGTGCTGGATTTGGATTGGTAATGCACCAAGAAAAAAATCCAAATAAACATATCACAATAGACTCGGTTAGAGAATTTCGTGAATTAACTGAAATCAAAATTAGATCAAAGGGGTCTGGTTTATTTATGATTGGTGGTGGTGTTCCAAAAAATTTTATTCAAGATACAGTTATTTGTGCTGAACTTTTAGGAAAAGAAGTAGATATGCACAAGTATGCCGTTCAAATAACTGTTGCTGATTCAAGAGATGGTGCATGCAGTAGTTCTACGTTAAAAGAAGCTAGTTCTTGGGGAAAAGTTGATGTTACAAAAGAGCAAATGGTATTTGCAGAAGCAACCAGTGTTCTTCCTTTAATTGTAAGTGATGCTTATCACAATGGTGATTGGAAAAATAGAGCGAGAAAAAATTTTTCAAAAATATTTGGATAAAAATTGAATTTCTTATCAAACAAACAGGGTTTTCTTGGAATTGACAATAAGTGTAACGTCAAAGAAAAAGCTATAGTTGTTCCATTTGGTCTAGAAAAAACTGTTAGTTATGGTGGTGGAACAAAAAATGGTCCCAGAGAAATCATTAAAGCTTCACATCAAGTTGAATTATACGATGAAGAATTAAACTGTGAACCTTATAAAAAAATTGGTATCAAAACTTTAAAACCATTCAAAATAGATAAAAATATTAATAAAGCGTTAAATAAAATGTCAAAAATAAATGAAGATATTTTAAATAAGAAAATTTTTCCATTAACTCTGGGAGGTGAACATTCAATAACACCTGGTTGTATAGCTCCATTTACAAAAAAATATAAAAAATTATGTTTATTACACTTTGATGCACATGCTGATTTAAGAGAAAGCTATAATGGAGAAAAATTTTCACATGCATCAGCAATAAAAAGATGTTTGGATTATAAAAATGTTTCTGTAATTTCTTTTGGTATAAGAAACATATCTAAAAGTGAAATACCTTATTTAAAAAAAAATTCTTCAAGAATTAATATTTTTTGGGCAAAAGATAAAAAAAAATGGAATTTAAATAAATTTAAAAAAATGATTAGAAATAAAACTGTTTATTTAACTTTTGATGTAGATGGATTTGACTCAAGTATTATGCCCGCAACCGGCACACCTGAACCTGGAGGTATTTTTTGGGATGAAACTTTAGAAATAATAAAGATAGCAATAAAAAATTCAAATATTGTTGGTGCAGATATAAATGAACTCGCTCCAATAAAGGGGTTTAATTCATACAACTTTTTAGTAGCTAAATTAGCTTATAAGATTTTATCCTACAAATTTTTATATAAATAATTATTAAACAGCTTTAACTGTTCCTAGTAAAATTCTGAAGGGAATTAACATTAGTAGTGCAACAAAAATTTTAACTGCTAAATCTCCCAACGATAGAGTAAACCAAGGTACACCTGTTGCATAAAAAGATATTGAAAAGAATAAAAAAGTATCAACAGTAGAGCCAATTAAAGAAGATGTTAAAGGCGCTATAAACCATTTTTTTCTTCTCAATTTGTCAAAGATTTGAACATCTAATAACTGAGCAACTATAAAAGCTGTGCCAGAACCTATTGCAATTCTAATTGAAATTAAATCTGTAAAATTAGTTGAAAATAATAGTGTGAAAGAAATACCAATTGCAAATCCTACATATACAATTTTTCTTGCTACCATTTTTCCATAAAATCTATTTGCAATATCTGTTATTAAAAAAGCTATAGGATAGCTAAATGCTCCATAAGTTAAAATTTCATTTAAATTAAAATAACTTATGGGAAATTGGACTAAATAGTTAGAAATTAAAACAACAACTCCCATCAAAAATGAAAGCGTTATAAAAACTCTATTCATTCAAGCTGATTTACTAAGTAATGATTTTTTTAATTTTTTTAATCTAAAAGATAAATTTTTTGCTTTTGTATTTTTAATAAATTGGTCAAAACTACCTTTTTTATCTACTGATCTAACTCCAGCGTTAGATACAGTCAGCCTTATACTTTTATTTAAAATTAGACTTTTAAATCTTACTTTTTTAAGGTTTGGTAAAAATCTTCTTTTAGTCTTATTGTTAGCATGACTAACTTTATGACCTTTAAGAGGAATTTTACCAGTAAGTTCACATTTTTTTGACATAAAATTTATGACTGTATAAGTGTTATAAAGTTGCCAGTCAAGATCAATTTTTACTCCCTACTATATCTGATATATTTTTTACTCTTTCATTTTCTAAAATATTTATTAATTCCTCATTTATTTTTGAAACAATACTTGGCCCTTTATAAATCATACCAGTATAGAGTTGCACCAGACTGGCTCCATTAATTATTTTTTGATATACACTCTGGCCAGAATCAACACCGCCTACTCCTATTATTTTAATTTTATTTTTTAAAATTTTATAAAATTTGTTGATCAATTCATTTGATTTTTTTTCAAGTGGTTTTCCAGATAAACCACCTTTTTCTAATTTATTAATATTAGATAAATTTTCTCTATTCCTGTCAGTAGAATTTGAAATTATTACAGCTTCGACATTATGTTTTAAAAGTAATTCTGCAATTATATTAATATTTTCATCTTTGATGTCAGGTGAAATTTTTACAACAATTGGTATATTGGTTTTTAATATTTTTTTTTCTTTTTCTACCAAATCCAAAAGTTTGCTAAGTTCGTCTTCGTTATGAAAACTTCTTAAATTTTCTGTATTAGGAGATGAGATATTTATTGTCAAATAGTCGGCAAGATTATAAAATTTACGTAGACCAATTAAATAATCTTCTTCCTTGTTATTTGTATCTTTATTTGGTCCTATGTTTATTCCAAATAGTCCTTTTGGAGAATTTGAAATAATTCTTGATTTAACTTTTTCAGAGCCTGAGCTATTAAATCCAAGTCTATTAATTAAAGCTTCATCCTCTTCAAGACGAAATATCCTTGGCTTAGGATTTCCATATTGATTAATAGGAGTTACGGTTCCAACTTCAACAAACCCAAATCCTAATTTAAATAAAGAATTGTATACTTCAGCATCTTTATCAAAACCCGCTGCAATCCCTATTGGATTTGGAATTTTTTTTCCAAAAATTTCAGTTTCAATTGATTTATTTTTTTTAATTTTATTTTTATAAATAAAATTAAATTTTAAACTTTTAATTGCTAAATCGTGTGCTGTTTCAGGATCTAATTTAAATATTAGTGATCTAATCTTTGAAAACATTATTTAATTCTATCTTTAATTAACTTTTGTGTCTCTTTAACGCCAAAAAAACTTATAAAAAAACCCATTCTTGGGCCATTTTCATCACCAAAAACCACTTCATAAATTAATTTAAACCAATCTCTTAGATTCTCTTTATAACCATTTTCTTTTCCAACGGTATAAATTTGAGTTTGCATTTCTTCTGGTTGCATCTCATCAGTAAATTTTTCTAACGATATAATTAATGCATTCAGTGCTTTTTTCTCTACTGCATTAGGTTTTTTATATTTTTTATTTTTTTTAATTAAATCATTAAAATATTTTATTGCATATTCAATCAACTTATCAAATATTGGATGTTCACTTTCTGATATATTTTTTTTATATTTTTTTACAAACTTCCATAAAAGTTCTTTTGAATCAGCATTGCTAGCTTCGACCAAATTAAGAAGCATAGAAAAAGTCATAATCATTTTTTCTTTTGGAATAGTACCATTATTAACATGCCAAACAGGATTTAGTAGCATTTGTAATTCATTTTGATTTTTTCCTTTTTCAATAAAATCTAAATATTCATCCACAGCTTTAGGAACAATTTCTTTATATAATTTTTTCGCCCTTTTTGGATTTTGGTACATAAATAAAGATAAACTTTCAGGAGAAGCATATTTCAACCATTCATCAATTGTTATTCCGTTACCTTTTGATTTTGATATTTTTTCACCTTTTTCATCTAAGAATAGCTCGTAAGCAAAACCAGAAGGGTTATTTTTTCCTAATATTTTTATAATTTTTGTAGATAGAATTGCACTTTCAATTAAATCTTTACCATACATTTCAAAATCAACATCTAGAGCATACCATCTCATAGCCCAATCTACTTTCCATTGAAGTTTACAATTTCCATCTAGAATACTTTTTTCTAATTTTTTTCCAAAATTATCAAAAATAATTTTAGATTTTTTTTCATCTATTTCTAAAACTGGAATTTCTAAAACTACACCAGTATCTGGACAAATTGGTAAAAATGGGGAATAAGTTTTTTGCCTTTCTTTACCTAATGTTGGAATAATTATATCCATAATATCCTTATATTTTTTTAATATAAGTTTGAGTGTATCATTAAAAAATCCTGACTTATAAAGATCTGTTGAACTTCTAAATGTATATTCAAAATTAAAACTATTTAAAAAATTTTTTAGCATGGCATTATTATGTTCTCCAAAACTGTTAAATTTTTTAAAAGGATCAGGTACAACTGTCAAAGGTTTATGTAAATTTTTTTCAAGAATATCTTTAGCTGGAATATTTTCTGGTACTTTTCTTAGACCATCCATATCATCTGAAAATGTTATTATTTCTTTTGGCACATCAGTTATTTGGTTCAGTGCATTTACAATCATTGAAGTTCTAGCAACTTCTCCAAATGTACCTATATGTGGCAGTCCACTTGGTCCATATCCAGTTTGAAGAATAATTTTGCCTTTTTGGTCTATATATTTTTTTCTTTCACGAAGAATTTTTTTTGCCTCAACAAAGGGCCAGGCATTAGTTTTGTCAATGTTAGCTTTATCAATCACTGTTAAAAGTATAAAAATAACTCATAAAATTCATGTTTTTATAATTCTTATAGAGTTGAAATTTATTTACCATAAAATAATGTCCATTCAAAATGTCGAATTATAAAACTGTGTTTTTCACACTTGGAGTATTACAAGTAGTTTTGGGATTAGCTATGATTATCCCTGTAATTATTCAATTTATATATAATGAATTGGACTCATCATTTATAAGTTCAGGAATTATCACAATTATATTTGGTATATTATTTTTTTTATCAAATTTGGATCATGATAAAAAGTTAAACTTACCTCAGGCATTTTTATTAACTGCGCTTTCTTGGTTAAGTATAGCTTTGTTTGGTTCTTTGCCATTTATGTTTTCTGATTTAGATCTAAATTTAACTGATGCTTTTTTTGAGAGCATGTCAGGAATTACAACAACTGGTTCAACAGTAATAATTAATTTAGATATTGCACCAAAAAGTATATTGTTCTGGCGAGCTATCCTTCAATGGCTGGGTGGAATTGGAATAATTGTAATGGCTATTACTCTTATGCCAATAATGAATGTTGGTGGAATGCAACTATTTAAAATATCAAGTAATGATACTGCTGAAAAAATTTTACCCAAATCTAAAGAGATAAGTATAAGACTAATAGTTATTTATTCAATTTTAACATTTTCATGTGCATTATTTTATAAAATTTTTGGAATGAATATTTTTGATAGTTTGACTCATTCTATGACAACAATAGCAACTGGGGGTTTTTCAAATTATAATGAATCTATTGGTCATTTTGATAGTGTTTTAATCGAAACCACTTCAATGACATTTATACTTTTGGGAAGTATACCTTTTATTGCCTATATTAAATTTCTTAATGGAGATAGAAACATATTTTTTTCTGACACACAAATCAAAACTTTTTTTAAAGTTATTTTGTTTTCTATAATAATACTATTTCTCTATTTAACATTATTAAATAAAAGTTTTCTTGAAATCAGTGTAAGATCTATAGCATTCAATGTAGTTTCTATTTTAACAGGAACTGGATATGTAACTAAAGATTTTGACCAATGGGGAAATTTTCCCTTAATATTTTTTTTAATATTAATGTTTATTGGTGGGTGTGCTGGTTCAACTGCTTGTGGTATAAAAATTTTTAGGATTCAATTGCTCTATCATTTCTTATCGAATCAATTAAAAAAAATAATTTATCCAAGAGGTATTTTTGTAATTAAATATGATAAAAATAATATTGATGATAAATTTATGTCTTCAGTTATTTCATTTATTTTTTTATATATTGTTATTTTTTTCTTATTAACGGCAATACTATCTTTAACTGGATTAGATTTTATTACTTCAATTTCTGGTGCCGCAACTTCTATTTCAAATGTAGGACCAGGACTTGGGGAAATAATAGGACCTAATGGAAATTTTTCATCACTTGAAAATTCGTCTAAATGGGCTTTAAGTATGGGTATGATTTTAGGTAGACTTGAGTTGTTTGCTATATTAGTGTTATTTATTCCATCTTTTTGGAGAAAGTTTTAATGATTGAAAAAAAACAAAGCTGGACTGAATCACTTTTAGTTTACAAGGATATAAGAATGTTAAGAATTTTACTTCTTGGATCTATAAGCGGATTTCCATGGGTATTGATTGCGAGCAGTTTAAGTCTTTGGTTAAAAGAAGAAGGGTTAAGTAGATCAACAATAGGATGGGCAGGTTTAATTTTTGGTGTTTATGCATTTAATTATTTATGGGCACCAATTATTGATAGAATTCAAATACCATTTTTAACAAAAAAACTAGGCCATAGAAGAGGATGGATAGTTTTAATGCAAATTGCAATTTTATTAAGTTTGTTAGTTTGGAGTTTTATAAATCCAACACAGAACTTAGCTCTATTAATTAGTGTTGGATTAATTATTGCAATAGCATCTGCTACTCAAGATATTACCGTTGATGCTTTGAGAATTGAACAAATAAATGCAAATGAAGGAAAAGCTATGGCAGCGGGAGCAGCCATGGCAGTAGTTGGATGGTGGACCGGTTACAAGTTAGGAGGTGTAATTGCTCTATTTACTGCAGAATTTTTTGAAAACATGGGTGTAGTTGATTATTGGCAAGCAACATTTTTAGTTTTAGGAGTTGTAGTAATTTTAATGAATATTGCTTTGATGTTTGTTCATGAACCAATTGAAACAGATAGACAGGCAAAACAAAGAGAAACTGATAAGCTAATTGAAGGAAAACTTGGATCAAGTAATATTATAACTAATTTTATTGCCTACATTACAGGAACTATCGGTGGACCTATCATAAGTTTCTTTAAAAAAAATGGATTTGCTATTGCTGCAGGAATATTAGGATTTGTATTTTTATTTAAAATTGGTGAAGCATTTCTTGGTCGTATGTCTATTGTTTTTTATAAAGAAATTGGATTTTCTAAAGGCCAGATTGCTATTTACTCAAAGGGACTTGGTTGGATTACAACTGTTGTTTTCACATTACTAGGTGGGGTTATGGCAATGAGAGCGGGAACAATAAAAACAATGTTCTTTGCTGGAGGATTAATGGCTTTAACAAATCTTCTATTTGCGGTTTTGGCTTGGACAGGAAAATCTGAATTATTATTTGCAATTGCAGTAATAGCGGACGATATTACAGCTGCATTTGCGACTGTAGCATTTGTAGCTTTTATTTCTTTATTGGTAGATAGAACTTATACAGCAACTCAATATGCATTGCTTGCATCAATAGGAACTGCTGGCAGAACAACCCTTGCCTCATCATCAGGAGCTCTCGTTGATTGGCTGAATGGAGATTGGGGAACTTTTTTTATTTTAACAACAATAATGGTCATTCCTTCTTTAATTTGCTTATGGTTCATAAGAAATAATATAAAAATTGGTGCAAAGTAATTATTACTCAACATATTCCTGTATAAATATATATGAACAACCTTCAATTAATTCTAAAATTAGCTCTCAAATTATTTACGGTGAAAAATTTAAAGTTTTAAGAAAAATAAAAAGTTTCCTTAAAATAAGAACATCTTACGATAGATATACTGGTTATATAAAAAATAAAAATTTTATAAAAAAATTTAAGCCTACTCACAAAGTAAAAACTTTGAATACTAGGATTTATAAATCAAATAATTTTTTACCATTTTCAAGTGAAATTGAGATTATAAAGAAAAAAAAAAATTATGTTATGTTTGAAAAAAATAAGTGGATAAAACAAAAAGATATAACTCATATAAATAAAAAGGAAGAAAATTTTTCTAAAATCTTTAAGTCATATTTAAATTGCAAGTATAAATGGGGAGGTAAAACTCATCAAGGAATTGATTGTTCAGCCTTAATTCAACTTTTTTATAAATTTAATAGAAGGTTTTTTCCAAGAGATACAATCGATCAAATAAGATACAAAAAAGGAAATAGATCAAAAAAAAGATTTAAAATTGGTGATATTATTTATTGGAAGGGACATGTGGCAGCCTGCATTAGTTCAAAAAAATTAATTCATGCTTATGGCCCAGAAAAGAAAGTTATTATAATGCCAATTAACGAAACAATAAAAAGAATAGAAAGAACTGCAAATTTAGAAGTCAAAAAAATTTGTAAAATATAATTTACTCTCTGCCAAAATCTGGTTTTGACACATCTTGTTTTAATTGAACAATTTGTGTTCTTACTTTTTTTGAATTAGATAATCTAGATAAAAGTTTTTTATTATTTTTGTTTTGAATAATTTTTTTGAAAGAGTTTAAGTTTTTAGTAAATAAATTTATTGCTTTAATTATATTATCATTGTTAAAAAATATGTCTCTCCACATAATCTCGTTTGACGCAGCTATTCTTGAAAAATCTCTTAGTCCTCCAGCGCTGTATTGAATTAAATTTTTTCTTTGAATTTTCTGTGAGTCTTGTGCAGTTTTAATCAAGTTGTAAGCAATTAGATGGGGTAAATGACTTGTAATGGAAAAAATTTTGTCGTGGTTTGCAGGATTCATTAAAACTACTTTAGAACCAATTTTTCTCCAAAATTTATTTAATAAGTAAATTTTTTTCGGATTTTGTTTTTTTTCCTTAATAATTACACACCATTTATTTAAAAATAAATTTTTATTTCCGTATTCTGGCCCACTGACCTCGGATCCAGCTATAGGATGGCTAGATATCCAATTTAATTTTTTATTAAGGATTTTATTTTTTAATTTAACTATATTTTGTTTTGTAGAACCAACATCTGTAATTAAACAATTTTCTTTTAAAATTTTATTTAATTTCTCGATTATATTTTTGTATTGGCTCATAGGTGTACATAAAATAACTAAATCAACATCGGAAACCTCATTGTTGATACTTTTAATAAATTTACAATTTGATTTAATTCTTTTTATTTTAGAAATATTTTTTGATGATTTTTCTAATATAAAAATTTTTTTTGATAATTTTTTACTGTGTATGGCTCTTAGTATTGAGGAACCTATTAAACCACATCCTATTATTAGTACTTTTTTAAACATATTTAAATATCCTGTTTATACTTTTTAAAAATAACTTGTTTTCTAAATTGTTTCCAATTGTTAATCTTAAACAATTTTTTATTCCATAAGTTTTAGTATCTCTTAATATTAAACCTTTCTTTAATAATTTTTTTTCAACATTATTTGCATTTAATTTACATTTATCAAAATTAAGCAAAAGAAAATTTGCACTTACTTTGTTACAAAAAATATTAAATTGTTCTAAGCTACTTTTAATTTTTTTACTCCAAAATAAATTATGTTTAACTGATTTGTTTATAAATTTACTATCCTTTAAAGACTCAATTGCACATAATTGAGCAATTTTATTTACATTAAAAGGTGGTTTAATCATATTTAGTGCATCAATTATTTTTCTATCACCATATCCCCATCCAACTCTTAGAGATGCAAGACCATATATTTTAGAAAAGGTTCTTAAAATAAATACATTTTTTTTATTTTTAAAAATATTTAATCCTGAAGAATAATTTTTATCTTTCATATATTCGTCATATGCATCATCTACAACTAATAAAATTTTATTATTTAATTTTTTTCTTAAATTAATTAATTCTTTTTTTTCTAAGTATGTACCAGTTGGATTATTAGGGTTTGCTATAAAAACAATTTTAGTTTTTTTGTTAACTTTTTTAATTATATTTTCTACTGAAACTCTAAAATTTTTTTCCTTAGAAAAGACTACTTTTGCTCCAACAATTGATGCATAAATTCTGTACATCAAAAAACTATATTGTGGTACTATTACTTCATCTCCAGATTTAAGGAAAAGCTGGCATATCATTTGGATTACTTCGTCAGAACCGGAACCACAGATAATTTTATTAAAATCGCATTTAAATTTTGAGGAAATTATTTTTCTTAAATCTATTGCTTTGCTATCTGGATATTTAGAAATTTTATAATTTTTACTTTGTAATATATTCAACACTTTGGAGCTCATTCCTAATGCCGATTCATTGGCTGATAATTTGATTACATTTTTCTTTTTTTTTAATATAGATCTTCCTGGCTTGTAGGCTTCTATATTTATTTTTCTAAAATTAAGCGAAGTCATAATTTTCAATATTTTGTATCTTTATAGATAAAAAATTACTTATTTACATAAAATATTTAATATTTTTATAAAATTGACATATACAAATGTATCCTGTAAATAATTTATGCGCTGATTTAACTGAATTGCGAGCGCTATAAAAAAACCGCTAAATAAGTTTTTTTACCTCACAATTCACCAAAAAATATGAACGATATAAAGAAAGTAAAAAAATTAATTATTGATAAGCCGTTGAAGCTTGATTGTGGGCAAACTATATCTAATTTTCCATTAGCATACGAAACTTATGGAAAGCTAAATGATAAAAAAGATAATGCAATTTTAGTATTTCATGCACTAACTGGAGACCAATTTGCTTCAGGTGTAAATCCAATAACTAATAAAGAAGGTTGGTGGAATTACCTTATAGGACCTGGCAAGGCAATAGATACAAAGAAATATTTTGTAATTTGCGCAAATGTAATTGGGGGATGTATGGGTTCTTATGGCCCAAGCAACATAAATCCAAAAACTAATAAAAATTTTGGAACAGAATTTCCAGTTTTAACTATAAATGACATGGTTAACGCTCAGTATCATTTATTAGAGTTTTTTAAGATTGAAAAACTATTTTCCGTTTTAGGAGGGTCAATGGGTGGAATGCAAGTATTACAGTTTGTATCCAATTTTCCAAATAAATCTGAAACTGCTATACCTATAGCTTGTACTCATAGCCATTCAGCACAAAACATTGCTCTGAACGAACTTGGAAGACAATCAATTATGGCAGATCATAATTGGGCAAATGGATTTTATGAGGAGAATAATAAACCTCCTGCTAAAGGACTGGCTGTTGCTAGAATGGCAGCACATATTACATATTTATCTAAAAAAGGTTTACAAGAAAAATTTGGAAGAAAACTACAAGAAAGAGACGATTTAAAGTTTGGTTTTGATGCAGATTTTCAAATTGAAAGCTATCTAAGACATCAAGGTTCAGTTTTTGTAGATAGGTTTGATGCCAATAGTTACCTTTATATAACAAGAGCTATGGATTATTTTGATCTTTCAAAACAATTTGATGGAAATCTCTCAAAAGCATTTGAAAAAACTAATACTAAATTTTTTATTATATCTTTTACTTCAGATTGGCTGTATCCAACATCTGAGAATAGAGAAATAGTTATTGCACTAAATTCTATTGGAAAAGATGTTGGTTTTGTTGAAATAACATCTGATAAGGGTCACGACTCATTTCTATTAGATGTTCCTGATTTTCTTAATACAATAAAAAATTTTTTAAATACATCATATAATAAAAAAAATGAAAAAAGAATTTAATATAATAGCAAACCTAGTCGAGAAAAAATCAAAAGTTTTAGATGTTGGTTGTGGAGATGGTGAATTAATGAAATATATTAATGAAAATATTACAAATGATATAAGAGGTTTAGAAATATCAAAAAATAATGTTCAAAAATGTGTAGCTAAAGGTTTAACAGTTATTGAAGGAGATGCTGAAAAAGATTTAAAACAGTTTCCCAAATCATCATTTGATTATGTTATTTTAAGCCAAACTCTTCAAGCTTTCCTAGATCCAGAAAATGTAATTAGCGAATTATTAAGAGTCGGCAAAAAGGCAATCGTTACAATACCAAATTTTGGTTATTGGAAAGTAAGAATACATCTACTTTTTAGAGGAACAATGCCAATAACAAAAGATTTACCAAACGAGTGGTACAATACGCCAAATCTACATATGTGTACTATTAAAGATTTTGTAAACTATTGTAATAAAAAAAATATAAAAATTAATAGTAAAAATTTAAGTTATAAAAATTTATTTTCTCAATTAGGTATTTTTGTAATAGAAAAGTAGAATGAAAGTAGAAATAATAAAGTGTCTTAAAGATAATTATGCATATCTTTTAATAAACGAAAAGAATAAAAATGCATGTGTTATAGATCCAAGTGAATCTAAGCCCATTATAGATTTTGTTGAAAAAAAAAATATTAATTTGAAATTTATTTTAAATACACATCATCATTATGATCATGTTGGTGGAAATAATCATTTAAAAAAAAAATATGGATTAAATATTGTTGGGTTTAAATATGATAAAGACAGAATACCAGAAATAGATATACTTGTTGAAGATAATCAAACTTGGACTGATCAGGAATTTGAATCAAAAATTATTCATATTCCAGGACATACATCAGGACATATATGTTTTTATTTTGAAAAAGAAAAAATTGCCTTTACGGGAGATACTTTATTTTCACTTGGTTGTGGTAGAATATTTGAAGGTACATATGAACAAATGTTCGAGTCTTTAAATAAGTTAAAAAAACTTCCTAAAGAGACTAAAATTTTTTGTGGACATGAATATACTCTTAAAAATTCAATGTTCTGCGAAAAGTATGAAGAAAATAATAAAAATTTAAAAAAAAAAATTGTTGAAATTAAACATAAATTAAAAAATAACTTACCCACAATTCCTTCAACAATTGAGGAAGAATTAGCGTGCAATATTTTTTTAAGAACAAAAAATCTACAAGACTTTTCAAAATTAAGAGATTTAAAGGATAATTTTTAATTTATTCAACTTGACTAAAGGAAGTCTAGAACTATATTGCCTCTTATAAAAATTTAGGATTTACAATGTCTTTTGCAGTAATACAAACAGGTGGAAAACAGTACAAAGTTAAGGCTAGCGATATACTAAAAGTTGAAAAAATTAAGGATAGCAAACCTGAAAGTAAAATAGAATTTAACGAAATTCTTGCATATGGAGATGACAAAAATTTAGAAATTGGATCGCCACTTGTGAAGGGCGCAAAAGTAGAAGCTGAACTGGTAAAAAATAGTAAAAATAAAACTATTTTAATTTTTAAAAAAAGAAGAAGACAAAATTCGAGAAGAAAAAATGGACATAGGCAACAATATTCTCTAATAAAGATAAAAAAAATTTTTGCTAAAGATGGTGCTATACTTTCTGAAGCAAAAAAAGTTGAAAAAAAAGAGACAAAAAAAATAAAAGAAGAAAAAAGTAAGATTTAATTATGGCAACAAAAAAAGCAGGTGGATCATCTCGAAATGGACGTGATAGTGCTGGTCGTAGACTTGGTGTAAAAAAATATGGCGGTCAATATGTCATTCCAGGTAACATAATTGTTAGACAAAGAGGAACAAAAATTTTTCCCGGTGAACACGTTGGTATGGGCAAAGACCATTCTATATTTGCAAAAATTAAAGGCAAAGTAGAATTTAAAAAAACTAAATCTGATAGAACATTTGTTTCTGTAAAACCCAATTAATCAATACAACTTAAAAAATAAAAGGAGTTGTATTATGAAATTTTTAGATCAAGTCAAAATATTTATTAAAGCAGGCGATGGCGGTTCAGGATCACCAAGTTTTAGAAGAGAGAAATTTATTGAATTTGGAGGACCGGATGGAGGAGATGGAGGAAAAGGTGGTTCTATAATTCTAAAATCAGAAAGAAATTTAAATACTCTTATTGATTTTAGATATCAACAACATTTTAAATCAGAAAGAGGTAGCGACGGAAAAGGTAAAAATCAAACTGGTAGAGGAGGAAAGAATTTATATCTTAAAGTTCCAGTTGGCACACAAGTTTTCGAAGAAGATAATAAAACTTTAATTTTTGATTTTAAAAAAGAAAGTGAAGAATTTGTTGTAGCAGTTGGTGGAAGAGGAGGATTTGGTAATACTAGATTTAAATCTTCAACAAATAGAGCTCCAAAAAAATTTACCAAAGGAACCAAAGGGGAAGAGTTTTGGATTTGGCTTCAACTAAAAACAATAGCAGACATTGGTATCATTGGTTTACCAAACGCAGGTAAATCTAGTTTGTTAGCTGCAATAACAAGTGCAACACCAAAAATTGCTAATTATAAATTTACCACACTAAATCCTAATCTTGGCGTCGCAGTTTATGATGATAAAGAAATAACTCTAGCAGATATTCCAGGTATCATCGAAGGTGCTCATGAGGGTATAGGATTGGGTATAAAATTTCTCAAACATATTGAAAGATGTAAGTCTTTACTTCATTTAATCGATATAACAGAAGGAGATTTAAAAAAATCTTACACTCAAGTTAGAAAAGAGTTAAAAAACTATAGTAAAGATATGTTAAAAAAAGATGAATTAGTTGTTTTAAATAAAACAGATCTTTTGAAAGACAAAGAAGTAAAAAAAATTAAAAATGATTTTTTAAAAAAACATAAGGTAAATCTAATAACTCTTTCGACGTTAGATAAAAAATCAATATCAAAAATTAAATCTAAATTAATCAAATATGTATCTTAAAAAATCTAAAACAATTGTAATAAAAATTGGATCTACAATTTTAATTGATGAAAAAAGAATAATTAGAAAAAAATGGTTAGCAGAATTTGCAAAAGATATAAAAGACTTATTAGATCAAAAAAAAAATATAATTCTGGTAAGTTCTGGTGCAATAGCTTTGGGTTGTAAAAAACTAAATTTAAACAAAAAAAATTTAAAAATTGATAAAAGTCAGGCCATAGCTTCTGTGGGTCAAATTGAGCTAATGAATCTTTTTAATAAAATATTTAGTTCAAAAAAAATTAATCTTTCACAAATTTTACTTACACTAGAAGATACAGAACAAAGAAGAAGAGCAATAAATGCAAAAAGAACTTTTGAAAATTTATTTGAATTAGGTTTTATTCCAGTTGTAAATGAAAACGATAGTATTGCTACGACTGAAATAAAATATGGAGATAATGATAGGTTAGCTTCTCGAGTAGCACAAATTTCTGGTGCTGATTGTTTAGTTCTGCTTTCAGATGTTGATGGGTTGTATACTCAAAATCCAAAATTATTTAAAAACTCAAAACTAATAAAAGAAATTAAAAATATAGATACTGATATAGAAAAGATCGCTACAAAAAGTATAAGTGAACATGGAACAGGAGGAATGAAAACTAAGATTGAAGCTGCAAAAATTTGTCAGCTATCTGGGTGTATGATGGTTATAGCTAATGGTCTTCTAGAAAGACCTATTAAAAAAATTATAGATAAAAACAATTGTACTTGGTTTTTACCTAAAGTCTCGAAACTAGATGCTAGAAAAAAATGGATTATTAGTTCAGTGTCACCAAAAGGAGAATTGATAATTGATGACGGGGCTATTAATGCACTTAAAAAAGGCAAGAGTCTATTAGCTGCGGGAATTAAAAAAGTTGCAGGAAAATTTAATAAAGGAGATCATATAAAAATATTAGATAAGAATTTTAAAGAATATGCTAGAGGTTTAAGCTCTTTCTCTTCTGAGGAAATTAATAAAATCCAAGGTCAACATTCAAATAAAATTTATGAGGTTTTAGGATATATTTCTAAATCGGAAGTAGTTCATAAAGATGATATGGTTGAAATATAAATGTCAAAAAAATTAATAAATATTGGAATAAAAGCAAAAAAAGCTTCAAAAATTAAAATTGATAAAAAAAGCAAAAATAAAGTTTTAAAAAAATATTTGCAATTGATAAATAAAAATAAGAAAAATATCCTTAGAGAAAACAGTAAAGATATAGAATTTGCAATTAAAAATAATCTTCCCGGAAACTTAATAAGTAGACTGACTTTAAATGATAAAAAAATAACAGAAATAAAGGCTTCAATTAGTAAAATTATAAAATTAAACGATCCAACAAATAAAGTCATTGATAGATGGAAAAGACCAAATGGGTTAATTATTAAAAAAGTTTCAACTCCAATTGGTGTAATTGGTATTATTTATGAGAGCAGACCAAATGTTACATCGGATGTTGCAAGCTTGTGTTTTAAATCAGGCAATGTAGTCATCCTTAGAGGCGGCTCAGAAGCATATAATTCAAACAGAATCCTTGCAAATTTATTTAGAGATGCCCTTAGAACAAACAATATTGATCAAAATTATGTTCAAATAATAAAAGATAAAAATAGAAGATCTGTAGACTTCATGTTGTCAAAAATGAAAAATTTTATTGATGTTATAATTCCAAGGGGTGGAAAAAGCTTAGTTAAAAAAGTACAAGACTTATCCTTAGTTCCAATAATTGGACATTTGGAAGGAATTTGTCATACTTATATTGATAAAGATGCAGATTTAAATATGTCAATAAAAATCGTTCACAACGCAAAACTAAGAAATACTAGTATATGTGGAGCTACAGAAACAATTTTGATGCATAAAAAAATAATAAAAAAATTTTGTAACCCAATATTAGAAAAATTAACAAATAATAATTGTAAAATATTCGCAGATAATATTATTAAAAAAAATTTTAATGGAAACTCTAAGCTGGCAAAAGAAAAGGACTGGTCAACAGAATATTTATCTGCCACAGTGTCTGTAAAATCAGTTAATAATATTTTAGATGCAATCAATCATATAAATAAATATGGAACAATGCATACAGATAGTATAATTACCAAAAACAAAAAAAATGCTCATCTTTTTTTAAAAAATATAAAAAGTTCAATAGCAATGCATAATACTTCAACTCAATTTGCTGATGGAGGTGAGTTTGGATTTGGTGGTGAAGTTGGTATTTCAACTAATACTTTGCCGCCAAGAGGACCCGTGGGTTTAAATCAATTAATTTCATATAAATATGAAGTTCTAGGAAAAGGACAAATAAGAAATTAAATTGAAAAATAATAAAAGTAAAAAAATTGGAATTCTTGGAGGTTCTTTTGATCCAGCTCATAAGGGACATGTTAAAATTTCAATTGAAGCAAAAAAAAAATTTAAAATTAATAAAATAATTTGGGCTGTAACAAGAAAAAATCCATTTAAATCAAAAAGTTTTTTTGAACTAAAAAAAAGAATTACTTTTGCAAAAAAAATTGCAAAAAAATATAGTTTTATTTCAGTTGAATATTATGAGAATAAAATAAAATCAAATAAAACAATTAATTTAATAAATCACATAAAGAGAAATAATAATGGATCTGAAATATTTTTTTTAATGGGCGCAGATAATTTAATTTCTTTTCATAAATGGTATAAATGGAAAATAATTTCATCAAAATGTAATATTTTAGTTTTTGATAGAACAAATTATAAATCAAAATCACTAAAATCCACAGCTTTTAAGAAGCTTAATGGAAAAGGATTAAAATTTATAAAATACAAAAAAATAAATATTTCATCTTCTAAATTGAGAAAAATTTGATAAAATTTATTTAATTAATGGATAAAATAAAGAATCTAAAAAAAATAATTATTAGCACATTAGATTCAAATAAGGCTCTTGATATAGTAACCATAGATCTTAAAAACAAATCCTCAATGGCAGATTATATGATTATTGCCAGTGGAACCTCATCTAGGCACATTCAGGCCTTATCAGAACAAGTTTTAGAAAAGTTCAAAATTAATGGAATTACTAACTGTAAAATTGAAGGCAAAGATAGTAATGATTGGAAATTAGTTGATGGAATAGATCTTATAGTCCATATATTTAATCCAGAAAAAAGAAAATTTTACGAACTTGAAAAAATATGGTCAGAATTAATTCCAAAAGAAAAGGTTATGATATGAAAAAAAAATTTGTTTTTATTTTATTAATAATAATTTCATTAAATTTTTCAAAAATAAGTTTTGCGGCAAACGATGAAAATATTTATGATAAAATTGATTTGTTTGGTGAAGTCTTAGATAAAATAAACAAAGAATATGTAGAAGAAATAAATCAGAGTGATACAATGGACGCTGCTATAAATGGTGTTCTTCAATCTTTAGATCCTTATTCAGCTTATATGTCTCCTGAAACTTTTAAAGAAATGGAGACTGAAACCAGCGGAAAGTTTGGTGGTTTAGGAATAGAAGTTGGAATGGAATTTGGTGTAGTTAAAGTAATAACACCAATGGATGGTTCTCCTGCTGAAAAGGAAGGAGTAAAAGCAGGTGACTATATTGTAAAAATAAACGGAATACAGGTTCAAGGTAAAACTCTGTCCGAAGCAGTTGAACTTATGAGAGGTCCTGTAGGATCAGCTCTGGAGATAACAATAAGAAGAAAAGGAGTAAAAAAAGCATTAGTTTTTGAAATTACACGAGAAATTATTGAAGTAAAATCTGTAAAATCTAAAATAATTGATGATAGCGTTGGCTATATAAGGCTTACAGCTTTTAACGAAAATAGTTCAAATCAAATAAAAAATAAAATAAAAAAATTTAAAAAAAATAAAATTAATAAATACATACTAGATTTAAGAAATAACCCTGGAGGATTACTATCCCAAGCTGTTAAAATATCAGATTTTTTTTTAAATAATGGTGAAATTGTATCTACTAAAAGCAGAAAATCTTCTGAAAATAGAAAATATTTTGCAAAAAAAGGAGATATAATTGATGGAGAAACATTAGTAGTTTTAATTAATTATGGATCAGCTTCTGCTTCAGAAATTGTAGCTGGCGCTCTTAAAGATCATAAAAGAGCAATAGTAATTGGAAATAATTCATACGGCAAGGGATCCGTTCAATCGGTTATGCCATTAAAAAATAAAGGTGCTATAAGATTGACAATTTCCAAATATTATTTGCCATCAGGAAAATCAATTTCAGGTACTGGAATAATACCAGATATAGAAATTGTTGAAAGTTCAGATAAATTTAGAATTGGTACAGAAACAGATAACCAGCTAGATTTTGCTATCACTTTGCTAAACGGTTAAAAAATAAATGAAAAAAAATTTTTCTGAATTACCCTTAAGAAAAGGTGTTGGAATAATTTTGCTTAATGATGAAAATAAAGTTTTTGTAGCTAAAAGAATTGATAATCCAAAAAATTTTTGGCAGATGCCACAAGGAGGCATTGATGAAGGAGAAAATTATTATGAAGCTGCTATTAGAGAGTTAAAAGAAGAAACTAGTGTAGTTAGTGTAAAATTTATCCAAGAAATTGATAAAAAATTAACTTACATACTCCCTGATCATTTAATAGGAATTATTTGGAGAGGTAGATATAAAGGTCAAATACAAAAATGGTTTGTTATGAGATTTGTTGGAAAAGAAACTGAAATAAATATAAACACAAAAAAACCTGAATTCTTAGATTGGAAGTGGGTCGATTTAGATGATTTGCCAAAGATAGCTGTAAAATTCAAACTCGATGTTTATAAAAGCCTTAAACAAGAAGTATCAAAAATACTAAACTAATTTAGATTTAAATTTTTTAATACTTCAATTTTTTGATCAATTAAATATTTTTTTTGATCATCAATATTATCTACACTTGACTCTTTTTCTGCTTCTTTAAGTATTTGATCTATTTTATTTCTATCTAAATCTGTCATATTATAGATTGAGCTAGTTAAAATTGATAAATTGTTATCTTTAAACTCTACTATTCCATCTTCAACGAAATATTTATTTTCTTCAGATTTAGAATAAACTTTAATTATACCTGGTTTTAAAAAGGAGATAATTGAAATATGATCTTTAAGAATTCCCATTTCTCCCTCAAAAGCAGGCACAACTACTTCTGTTACATTTTCTTTCGATAGAAAAGATTTTTCTGGATTAACTATTTCAACTTTAAATTCTTCACTCATTAAGCGACATCTTTTGCCATTTTCTCTGCTTTTTCTACTGCCTCTTCAATTGTACCAACCATATAGAAGGCGGCCTCTGGTAAATGATCATACTCACCCTTACAAATAGCATCAAATCCTTTAATTGTAGATTCTAAATCAACTAATTTTCCAGAGGAACCTGTAAAAACTTCAGCTACAAAAAATGGTTGAGATAAGAACCTTTGAATTTTTCTTGCTCTTGCAACGATTAGTTTATCTTCTTCGGATAATTCATCCATACCCAAAATTGCAATGATATCTTGCAAAGATTTATATGTTTGAAGAATTTTTTGAACTTCTCTAGCAACTCTATAATGCTCATCACCTACAATTCTTGGATCTAAAATTCTAGAAGTTGAGTCTAAAGGATCAACCGCTGGATAAATTCCAAGTTCAGCAATTTGTCTTGATAACACAGTTGTTGCATCTAAATGAGCAAAAGATGTTGCTGGCGCTGGATCAGTCAAGTCATCAGCAGGAACATAAATTGCCTGTACTGATGTAATAGATCCTTTATTAGTTGTGGTAATTCTTTCTTGTAAATTTCCCATGTCGGTAGCTAGAGTAGGTTGATAACCAACTGCTGATGGAATTCTTCCTAATAAGGCTGATACTTCAGAGCCTGCTTGTGTAAATCTAAAAATATTATCTACGAAAAAAAGTACGTCCTGGCCTTCTTGGTCTCTAAAATATTCTGCAACTGTTAATCCTGTAAGAGCAACTCTTGATCTTGCTCCAGGAGGTTCATTCATTTGTCCATAAACTAGTGCAGCTTTTGATCCAGATCCCTCAGGTTTAATTACTCCAGATTCTATCATTTCATGATAAAGATCATTTCCTTCTCTGGTTCTTTCTCCAACTCCAGCAAAAACAGAAAAGCCTCCATGTGCTTTTGCAATGTTATTAATTAATTCCATGATAATTACTGTTTTTCCAACTCCTGCACCACCAAACAAACCAATTTTACCACCTTTTGCATAAGGTGCTAATAGGTCTACTACTTTAATTCCAGTTACTAAAATTTCTGTTTCAGTTGATTGGTCATTAAACTCTGGTGCTGCTCTGTGGATAGGCCAACTTTCTTTGGTTTTAACTTCACCTTTTTCATCAATAGCTTCGCCTATAACATTTATAATTCTCCCTAATGTTTCAGGCCCTACTGGAACTTTAATTGGAGAACCAGTATCTGTAACTTCATCTCCTCTTTTTAATCCTTCGGTTGCATCCATGGCAATCGTTCGCACACTTGATTCTCCTAAATGTTGTGCAACTTCTAATACAAGTCTGTTTCCCGAATTATTACATTCTAATGCAGTTAAAATTTCAGGTAGTTCTCCATCAAATTTAACATCTACTACTGCTCCAATAATTTGTGTAATTTTTCCTTTTCTCATAATTATAAACTTTCTGCTCCTGATATTATTTCGATTAGTTCTTTAGTAATTGCAGCTTGACGACTTCTATTATACTGAATTGTAAGTTTATCAACCATTTCTCCTGCGTTTCTTGTTGCATTATCCATGGCACTCATTCTTGAACCTTGTTCACTCGCTGAATTCTCTAACATTGCTTTAAAAATCTGTGTAGAAATATTTTTAGGTAATAAATTACTTAAAATTTCATCTTCTTCTGGTTCGAACTCATAACTGGTCTTTGAGTCAGTCTCTTTTTCTTCATTTGATTTTAAAGGTATAATTTGTTGTTCTTGTGGTATTTGAGTAATAACATTTTTAAATTGATTATAAAAAATTGCGCATACATCAAATTCTTTTTTTTCAAATCTATCAATTATAATTTTTCCAACTTTATCTGCATCAAAATAGTTAATATTTTTAGAATCTTTAAATGAAATTTTTTCAATTATATTATCTTTATATTGTCTTTTTAATTGATCATAACCTTTTGAGCCAACAGTTATAATCTTTAAAATTTTATTTTCTTTTAATATTTTTTGAAAATACTGCTTAGCTTTTTTAATAATATTTGTGTTAAAACCTCCACATAAACCTCTATCTGATGTCATAACAACGCAAAGGTGGGTTTTTTCTTCCCCAGTTCCAGCAAGAAGTTTTGGTGCATTCTCTTTATCAGATATACCGCTTGAAAGATTAAGAATAATATTATTCATTTTTTCAGAATAAGGCCTTCCCTTTTCAGCATTCTCTTGTGCTCTTCTTAATTTTGCTGCTGCAACCATTTTCATGGCCTTAGTAATTTTCTGTGTAGATTTAACACTAGAAATTCTTTTTTTTAAATCATCTAAACTTGCCATATTTTAAGAGTTAAAGTTTTTTTTTAATTCTTTAATAGTTTCCACTAATAAATTTTCAGTATCTTCTTCTAATTTTCCAGACTTAGAAATTGCTTCCAAAATTTCTGGTTTTTCTGATTTACATTTTTCAATAATTTTTCTTTCAAATGAAGATATATCTTTAAGTTCTAAATCGTCCAAATATCCTTTAACACCACAAAAAACTGAAATTACTTGTTCTGCAACTGTCATTGGTGAATATTGTTTTTGTTTCAAAAGCTCGGTTAACTTTGAACCTCTGTTTAACAATTTTTGAGTTGAAGCATCTAAATCTGATCCAAACTGAGCAAATGCAGCCATCTCTCTATATTGTGCTAGTTCTAATTTCATTGAACCAGAAACTTTTTTCATAGCTTTTGTTTGAGCCGAAGATCCAACTCTAGATACTGATAAACCAACATTAATTGCTGGTCTAATACCTTGATTAAATAAATTTGTTTCAAGAAATATTTGTCCATCTGTAATTGAAAT
The DNA here is from genome assembly GCA_902634305.1 of uncultured Pelagibacteraceae bacterium. GTDB lineage: Bacteria > Pseudomonadota > Alphaproteobacteria > Pelagibacterales > Pelagibacteraceae > Pelagibacter. The sequence goes on from CACPJJ010000003.1 coordinate 57,124, forward strand.
AACATTAGTTGGAATAAAAGCAGATACGTCACCACCCTGTGTTTCAATAATTGGTAGCGCTGTTAAAGAACCTCCTCCATGTTCATCACTTAGTTTAGCAGCTCTTTCTAAAAGTCTACTATGTAAATAAAAAACATCTCCTGGATAAGCTTCCCTTCCTGGGGGTCTTCTTAGCAATAATGACATTTGTCTATATGCAACTGCTTGCTTAGATAAATCATCATAAATAATTAAAGCATGCATTCCATTGTCTCTAAAATATTCTCCCATAGCACATCCTGTATAGGGAGCTAAAAATTGAAGCGGCGCTGCATCTGATGCTGTTGCAGCAACTATAGTTGTATATTCCATTGCTCCAGCCTCTTCCAAAGATTTTTCTATTTGTCTTACTGTTGATCTTTTTTGACCAATCGCTACATAAATACAATATAATTTTTGTTTTTCATCATTAGATTCATTTATTTTTTTTTGATTAATTATAGTGTCAATTGCGACTGCAGTTTTTCCTGTTTGTCTGTCACCAATAATTAATTCTCTTTGGCCTCTTCCAATTGGAACTAAACTATCAACAGATTTAAGTCCTGATTGCATTGGTTCATTTACTGATTTTCTTGGAATTATACCTGGGGCTTTAACTTCAACTCTGCTTCTTTTTATACCTTTGTCTAGTGCACCTTTTCCATCTATTGGATTTCCTAATCCATCAACTACTCTTCCTAATAATTCTTTTCCCACAGGAGTATCAACAATTGCTCCTGTTCTTTTTACTGTATCACCTTCTTTTACAGCTCTATCATCTCCAAAAATTACAACACCAACATTATCGCTTTCTAAGTTTAAAGCCATACCTTTTGAACCATCAGAAAATTCAACCATCTCTCCTGCCTGAACATTATCTAAACCATATATTCTTGCTATACCATCACCAACAGATAAAACTTGTCCAACTTCAGTTACTTCTGCTTTATCTCCAAATTTTTTAATCTGTTCTTTTAATATTTTTGTTACTTCTGAAGGATTTATTTCCATTTACGCCTCTATCATTTTATTTTCAATTTGTTGTAATTTATTTTTAATAGATGTGTCAATCATAACACTTTCTACTTGCATTATTAATCCACCTATTAAATCTGGATCACAATTATAATTTAATTTTACATCTGATCCAAAATTTTGTGATAACTCATTTTTTATTTTATTTATTTCATTTTCGTTTAGTTCTTTAGCAACAGTTAACTTCGCAGAAATTTCTCCACGTTTTTTTGAACAAATCATTACAAAATCTTTTAGAATTTTTTCGACATAAAAAAATCTCCTTTTCATAACTAAAAAATTTAAAAATTTTTTTAATAAATTATTTAAATTAAATTTTTCAAAAATTATGTTTATGACATTTAACTGATCCTCTTGTTTATTTGTTGGATCTTTTATTAGTGAATTAAAATCTTCACTTTGAGAAATAAGATTAATAATTGAAACTACGTGTTCTTCAATATCGTTTAATTTTTTTTCTTCTGACGCAAGTTCATAAAGAGCTTGAGAATAGCTTTTTGCAGAGGAGTCTGAAAATCTATTTTTGTCGCTCAATGTATATCCTTATTAATTATGAAGTTTTATAAAAGTTGAATTTAATTAGCATATGAAATTAATCTCTTCAAGCGACACATTCACCAAAAAGCTTAATTTAAGGGCCCTAATTAAAGCTTATTGGGTCAACATCAACTGCTAGTTTTATTTCTTTTTGATTTTTAAAATTGTTTAAAAGATTAGCGAGAGTTTTTTGTATTTTTTGAGTTTTTTTTGATCTTATCAAAATCCTATATCTAAAATTTTTATTTATTTTATTTATTGGGGCAACCACGGGTCCTAAAACTTTTGCATTTAAATTCTTATTTAATTTTTCTTTTAGTTTATAACCAAATACTTCAATTTTTTTTTCATTTTTTCCACTTAATATAATAGATATAAATCTTTCAAATGGAGGTAAATTATTTCTTTTTCTAATAACTAATTCTTTTTCTAAAAATATATCGGGATTTGTATTTGTAATTTGTGAAATTGTATCTGATTTTGAATTATAAGTTTGAAAATATACTGTCGCTGGCTTTCCTGTTCTTCCAGCTCTTCCTGAAAGCTGGTGATATAATTGTAAATTTTTTTCTGCAGCTCTTAGATCATGTCCTTGTAAAGTTAAATCTATATCTACAATAACTATGCAATTTAAGTTTGGAAAATGAAATCCTTTAGAAATAAGCTGTGTACCGATTAAAATTTGAATTTTATTATTTTTAATTTTTTCTAATACTTCTGAGGAAGATTTTTTATTCATTGTGTCGCTTGAAAAAATAGTAATCTTTTTATCTGGAAAAATTTTTTTTACTTCGTCGTAAATTCTTTCAACTCCAGGTCCACTAAATACATATTCACAATTTTTATTATCATTACATTTTCTAGTTAATTTTGTATTGTATCCACAATAATGACAAATTAAATTTTCTTTTTTTTTGTGGTAGACCAAATTTATAGAACAGTTAGGACATGAATGTACCTTTAAACATTTTTTACAAAGAACATAAGGAGCAAACCCTCTTCTATTAACAAAAAAAAGTACTTGATCGTTTTTATTTAAATGATCTTTAACTTTTTCAATTGTTTTATCAGATATCCATGAATTATTTTTTAAATTATTTTTATTTAAATTAATGATTTCGTGATTTGGTAGATTAGCATCCAAAAATCTTTTATATAATCTTGAGTGTAGATATTTTCCTTTTTTTATATTATCGAAAGTTTCTATAGAAGGTACGGCTGTTACTAAATTAATTGGTATATTTTTAAAAGATGCTCTAGAAATAGCCATATCTCTAGCATTGTAAATTATCCCCTCATCTTGTTTATAAGATTGGTCATGTTCCTCATCTACAATAATAATTCCAAGATTAGAAAAAGGTAGAAATAATGAAGATCTTGCCCCAATTAATACTTTAACTTTTCCTGTAGCAATACCATTCCAAATGATCTTTTTATTTTTTTTTGTTACTGATGAGTGCCAAATAGCAGCGTCAAAACCAAAAAATTCTTTAAATTTTTTTTGAAATTCTCCAGTTAATCCTATTTCAGGTAATAAAATTAACCCCTGAAAACCTTCGTTTATTTTTTTTTTTAAGCTATTAAAATATACTATTGTTTTTCCTGATCCGGTTGTTCCTTGAATTACATGTACTCTAAATTTATTATCATTCTTTGTTATATCATTTACTGATGTTAATTGTTCATTTGAAAGCTTTATTTCAATAGGTTTTTTATATGTATTATATTTTTGTATTTCTTCGTTATTTTGTGTTTCAATAGCTTCATTACTCAATAAGTGTAATTTTAAGGACATTCCTATTGGAACTATATTGTACTCCGAAAACCATTTTAGAAAATTAATTGTTTCTAAATTAAGAGGTGGAATTTTTAATTTTCTAATTATATTTTTTATTGAATATTTTTTGCTTTTATCTTTTTCAAATTGATCCCAAACAATTCCAATTTTTTTACTTTTTCCAAATGGTACTTCAACATAATCTCCTAATTTTAGATTTTCTTCAGAAGACTTGTAAGTAAATGGATGGTCAAATATATTTGGTAATAAAATTGGAATTTTCATATTTTCATATGAAAATATACTACGAGTGAATTTGTCTTTTTTCTACTGATAAAGCTGCTTCTTTCACAGCTTCAGAAAAAGTAGGATGAGCATGACAAGTTCTAGCAATATCTTCGGAGCTAGCGCCAAATTCCATTGCTATAGCCATTTCTGCAATCAATTCTCCTGCATGTGGGCCTATCAAATGAACACCCAGAACTTTATCTGTGGTTGCATCAGCTAAAATTTTTACAAAACCATCTGGTTCATCAATTGCTTTTGCTCTTGAATTAGCCATAAAAGGAAATTTTCCAATTTTATATTTTTGATTTTTTTCTTTAAGTTGTTCTTCAGTTTTGCCAACTGAAGCTACTTCTGGTGTTGTATAAATAACACCAGGTATAACTTCATAATTAACATGACCAGATTGACCTGAAATTAATTCTGCAACAGCTATTCCTTCTTCTTCAGCTTTGTGGGCTAACATTGGGCCTTCAATAACATCACCAATAGCATAAATATTTTTTATGTTTGTTTGATAATTTTTGCTGACTTTAATTCTTTTTTTTTCGTCTAATTCTATCCCTACTTTTTCTAAATTCAGATTTTTTGTATAAGGCTTTCTACCCACAGAAATCAAAACTACATCACTTTCAAATTTTATTTTTTTTCCTTTTTTGTCTGAAGTTTCAATTATAACCCCATTTTTTGATTTTGATATTTTTTCAACTTTTGTTTCTAGATGAAAATTTAAACCTTGCTTCTTCAAAATTTTCATAAATTCATTTGAAATTTCTTTATCCATACCTGGTGTAATATGATCTAAAAATTCAACAACATGCACTTCTGAGCCTAATCGTGACCAAACAGAACCCATTTCTAAACCAATATAACCGCCACCAACAACTAACATTTTTTTTGGTACAGATTTTAATGACAATGCTCCAGTGGAAGATATTATTTTTTCTTCATCAAATTCTACTCCTGGAAGAGGCGCAGGTTCTGAGCCAGTGCTTATAATTATATTATCCGATTGAATATTTTTTTCTTTATTTTCTTTATCTACAATTGTTATTTCAGTTGGTGATTTTAATTTACCAATCCCTTTAAAATAAGTTACTTTATTTTTTTTGAATAAAAATTCTACGCCTTTTGTCAAAGTCATTACCGCTTTATCCTTATTTTCCATGATTTTTTGAAGATTTAGCTTAACTTCGCCTACTTCAATTCCAATTTTTGAAAAATTTTTTGCTTTATGAAAATTTTCTGAAAGATTTAGTAAATTCTTTGAAGGTATACATCCAATATTTAAACAAGTCCCACCCAGAGTTTCTCTGGATTCAATACATGCAGTTTTAATGCCTAATTGAGCCAACCTTATTGCACAAACATACCCTCCTGGACCACCTCCAATTATTGTTGCTTGAAATTTATCTGCCATTTTAAAGGTCTAAAAATAACTTTCTTGGATCCTCAAGATTTTCTTTTATTAACTTTAAAAAAGAAACTGAGTCTTTTCCATCAATTATTCTATGATCATACGATAAGGCCAAATACATAACTGGTCTAATTTCAATTTCTCCATCTATGGCAATTGGTCTTTCAACAATATTATGCATTCCAAGAACCCCTGATTGTGGTGGATTAAGAATTGGAGTTGAAAGCATAGAGCCATATACGCCACCATTACTTATCGTAAATGTTCCTCCTTGTAAGTCTTCAATAGTTAATTTTCCCTCCCTAGCTTTTTCAGAAATTATTTTTATATTTTTTTCTATTTCAGCAAATGATAGCTCATCTGCATTTCTTATTACGGGAACTACCAAACCTTTTTCAGTTCCAACGGCAAAACTTATATTATAATAATTTTTATATATAATTTCTTGACCTTCTATTTCGGCATTTATTGCCGGAAAAGCTTTTAATCCAAGTACACAAGCTTTAACAAAAAAAGACATAAAACCAAGTTTTATTCCAAATCTTTTTTTGAAATCTTCTTGGTTATTTTTTCTCATCTCAATTATATTTGTCATATCTACTTCATTAAATGTAGTTAACATGGCAGCGTTTTCTTGAGCTTCTTTTAATCTTTTTGCTATAGTTTGTCTTAATCTGCTCATTTTAATTCTTTCTTCTTCACCATATTTTAATTTTCTTTCTGATGGCTGTGGAGCAGATCCCATTAAACTAATTAAATCACCTTTTAAAATTTGACCAGACCTACCTGTTCCTTTGATTGATTGAATATCAATTTTATTTTCTTCTACAATTTTTCTTACAGCTGGGGACAATACTTTTACTTTTTGACTGCTTGTTTTTTCTTTACCAATAAGCTCTTTTGTTAAAACTAATGGTTCTTCTTCAGTTAAAACTAATGGTTCTTCCTTTTTTACATTTTCAAAAATTTTTAGATCTTGTTTTTTTTCTTTTTCAAAATTAATTACATTGTCAGATTTTTTCTTTTCAGACTTGTCACTATTTTTATTTTCTTCTTGTTTTTGATCTCCAGGTCCTTCAGATATTTCTCCTAGAACAGCACCAACTTCAACACTCTCTCCATCTTTAAAGTTTATCGCTGTTAATGTTCCATTTATAGGAGACGGAACCTCCAAATTAACTTTATCTGTTTCTAATTCTACAATCGGTTCGTCAGCACTTATACTCTCACCCTTGCTTTTAAGCCATTTAGAAATAGTTGCTTCAGTAATACTCTCTCCTAGAACAGGTACTAAAATTTTTTCTGTCATTTTTTATTTAAAAACTATATCAATTATTTCTTTTTGTTGAGCTAAATGTCTTTTTGCATAACCTGTAGCTGGCGTTGCATCAGGATTTCTCCCAATATAAGAAATTTTTCTATTTTTAGCTTTTATATAATCTAATGTCCATTGTATATAATCTCTCACCAATAGCCATGCTCCCATATTTTTTGGCTCTTCCTGGCACCAATAAAATTTAGCATTTTGTGCAAAAGGTTTAATTTCTTTTACTAAGCTTTTTGCTGGAAAAGGATAAAGTTGCTCAATTCTAAATAAAATAACATCATCTTTTTTTAATTTTTCTCTAGCTGACAAAAGGTCAAAATATATTTTTCCTGAACATAATATTACTTTTTTTATTTCATTATTTTTTTTTAACTTAATAAATCCTTTGGTTTTTGGATCCATTGCATGGTCCCATAAAACTCTATGAAAAGAATTTTTTTTACTAAAATCATCAATTTGCGAAACACAATATTTATTTCTTAATAAAGATTTTGGTGTCATAATAACTAAAGGTTTTCTAAAATCTCTATGCATTTGTCTTCTTAAAGCATGGAAATAATTTGCAGGAGTAGTACAATTCATCACTTGCATATTGTCATTTGAACAGAGCTGTAAAAATCTTTCTAACCTTGCAGATGAGTGTTCTGGTCCTTGACCTTCAAAACCATGTGGTAACAATAGTACTAAACCAGACGCTCTCAACCATTTTCTTTCTCCTGAAGAAATAAATTGGTCAATTATCACTTGTGCTCCATTTGCAAAATCACCAAATTGAGCTTCCCAAATAGTTAATGTATTTGGTTCAACTAAGCTATAACCATATTCAAAACCTAAAACTGCTAATTCAGATAAAAAGCTATCAACTATTTCAAAATTTTTTTGTTTATTTGAAATATTATTTAATGGGATATATCTTGAATTATCAATTTGATTTCTTAATACTGAATGCCTCTGGCTAAAGGTTCCTCTTCCAGAATCTTGTCCTACGAGTCTTACTGGATATCCTTCCTCTAATAATGAACCAAATGCAAGAGCCTCGGCAGTAGACCAATCAATTCCATTGCCTTTATGCATAGAATTTTTTCTAGCTTCAAAAATTTTTACTATAGTCTTGTGGATATTAAGTTCAGATGAAAGTGAATGTATTTTATCTGAAATTTCTAAAAGTTTTGTGGTTGAATATCCTGTATCTCCTCTTTTATCTTGTCCTCTTCTTGGCTTATATCTTGACCATGTTCCTTCAAACCATTCAATTTTGGGATTATAATTTTTTGCATTTTTGTATTGATCATCAAGAAGATCTTTAAATTTTTTAATTTGATTATTTAAATCTTCAGATGAAATAGTTTTTTCGTTTACTAATTTATTTCCATATATTTTTACGGTTGATAGATGATTTTTAATTTTTTTATACATTAAAGGTTGAGTAAATGACGGTTCGTCTCCTTCGTTATGACCGAATCTTCTGTAGCAAACTAAATCAACCACTACATCTCTATTAAATTTAAGTCTAAACTCAGTAGCTATTCTAGCTGCATACACAACCGATTCTGGATCATCGCCGTTAGCATGTATAATTGGTGAGTCTACCATTTTTGCTACATCAGAAGGATGTGGAGATGAACGAGCAAATCTTGGACTTGTTGTAAATCCTATTTGATTGTTAATTATAAAATGAATCGTCCCACCAGTATTATGACCCGGCAAACCAGACATTGCAAAACACTCCGCAACAATACCTTGGCCAGCAAAAGATGCGTCACCATGAATTAATATAGGAATTACTTTTTTTCTCTCTTTATCTTTATGAAAAAATTGCTTTGCTCTTGTTTGTCCTAGAACAACAGGGTTTACTGCTTCTAAATGAGATGGATTATCTGTTAGACTTACATGAACTGAATTATTATCAAATACTCTATCTGATGATGCTCCTAGATGGTATTTTACATCACCTGCACTATCATCATCTGAAGAAGATTCTATTTCTCCAGCAAATTCATTAAATATTCTTTTATATGATTTTTGCAAAACATTTGCCAAAACATTAAGTCTTCCTCTATGAGACATTCCAATTTTGACTTCTTTTACTTTTTTTTGACCACCAATTTTTATTATTTGCTCTAGTGCAGGAATTAAGCTTTCTGCTCCATCTAAACCAAATCTTTTTGTTCCAACATATTTAGTATGTAAAAATTTTTCAAATCCTTCCGCTTGAATAATTTTATTCAAAATTGCTTCTTTACCATTTTTTGTAAATTGTAAAGCATTTTCATCTTTTTCAACTCTATCTCTAAGCCATTTTCTTTCTGTTGGATTTGAAATATGCATATATTCGTAGCCAATTTTTCCACAATAAGTTTTTCTTAAGAAAGATAAAATTTCTTTTATAGTTGAATAATTTCTATTTGCTATTCCATCCAAGTAAATTTTTTTATTATAGTCTCCTTTATTAAATCCATAGCTTTCTGGATGTAACTCATCTAAATATTCAATTTTTCTTAATTCTAAAGGATCAAGATTTGCAATTAAATGTCCTCTTTGTCTATAAGATCTTATAAGTGATACCGCTCTAATTGATCTTCTATTCTCTTCGGAAAGTTCTTTTTTATTAATTATAGTAGTTATATTACTTTCTGATAAATTATTTTGTTCTTTATCAAGATTTATTTGAATTGCATCTATATCAATTTTTTTCTTTTTAGGGCTCCATGAAGGACCATTTATTTCTTTTGCAATTACATCAACTTCTTCTCCTATTTCTAAAAAATATTTTTTCCAACTTTCTGGTAAATCAGAATCTTTATTAATAAATTTAAGATACATTTCCTCAATAAAAGCACTGTTGCTTTTAGATAAAAAAGAGGTTTTTTGGTAATCTAGGTTTTTTGATGACGACATCTAATAATTTATTATAATACTTAAAGAGTATTTTTCAATTAGACAATTTGTTTAGTAGAGTTTTTCCAATTTCTCCAGGCGATTTTGCAATTGTTATGCCACAATCTTCCATTTTTTTTATTTTATCTTCTGCTCCACCTTTTCCTCCGGAAATTATTGCTCCTGCATGACCCATTCTTCTTCCTGGTGGAGCTGTAATTCCAGCTATAAAACCAACCATAGGTTTTTTTATTTCATGATTTTTAAAAAATTCTGCTGCTTCTTCCTCAGCTGTTCCACCTATCTCACCTATTATTAATATAGATTTTGTTTCTTCATCTTTTAAAAATAAATCTAAACAATCTATAAAGTTTGTTCCATTAATAGGATCTCCACCAATTCCTATACAAGTTGACTGCCCTAATCCATTATCAGTAGTTTGTGCCACAGCTTCATAGGTTAAAGTTCCAGACCTAGATACAATTCCAACAGAACCTTTTTTGTGTATATTTCCTGGCATTATTCCAATCTTACATTCTTCTGGAGTAATTATTCCAGGGCAATTTGGGCCAATTAGCCTTGAGTTAGAATTAGCTAATTTTTTTTTTACTCTTAACATATCTAAAACTGGTATACCTTCGGTAATACATGCTATTAATTCAATAGAAGCTTCAACGGCTTCTATAATTGCAGAAGCGGCAAACTTAGCAGGTACATAAATCATGGTAGCGTTTGCACCAGTTTTTTCCTTTGCTTCTTTAACAGAATTAAATACTGGTTTAGATAAATGCATTTGACCACCTTTTTTTGGTGTTACACCTCCAACTAAATTAGTTCCATATTTAATTGCTTGCTCAGAGTGAAACGTTCCATGTTTTCCTGTAAAACCCTGACATATTACTTTTGTATTTTTGTTAACTAAAATTGACATTTTATTTAATAGAATCAACTATTTTTTGTGCTGCATCAGATAAGTCTGAGGCAGATATAATTTCTAAACCTGAATTATCTAATATTTTTTTTCCTTCCTCAAATTTAGTTCCTGCTAATCTTACAACTAATGGAACTTCAATTTTAATTTCTTTTGCAGCATCTACAACTCCTTGGGCAAGAACATCACATCTCATTATACCACCAAATATATTTATTAAAATTCCTTTTACATTTTTGTCTGATAAAATTATTTTAAATGCTGCTGAAACTTTTTCTTTTGATGCTCCTCCACCAACATCTAAAAAATTTGCTGGCTCTTCTCCGTGTAATTTAATTATATCCATTGTTGCCATTGCTAAGCCCGCACCATTAACCATGCATCCAATGCTGCCATCTAATTTTATATAAGATAAACCATGCTTGCTTGCTTCTATCTCAATCTCTTCTTCTTCATTTAAGTCTCGTAAATTTAAAATTTCTGGATTTCTAAATAACGCATTATCATCAAAACTCATTTTTGCATCAAGACAAATAATTTTATTTTCTTTAGTTAAAATCAAAGGATTTATTTCAACGAGATTAGCGTCTATATCAATAAACATTTTATATATCGATTTAATTAAATTTATCGCTTGTTTTTTTGTATCTAAACTTAAATTAAATATTTCCACAATTTTTTCACAATCTTTATCTGATATTTTTTCTTCTAAATTAATTTTTGTAGTTACAATTTTTTTTGGTTTATTTTTTGCAACATCTTCGATATCCATCCCACCTTGATCACTTGAAATAAACGCAATCTTAGAACTTGCTCTATCAACTAGACATGAGAGATAAAATTCTTTTTCAATTTCTGAAGATGACTCAACATATAGTCTTTTAACCTCTCTTCCCTGAGGTCCTGTTTGGTGAGTTATCAATTTCTTCCCTAACATTTCTTTGGCAGCTGAATTTAGCTCTTCTATTGTATTTAAAATTTTTATTCCTCCAGCCTTTCCTCGTCCACCAGCATGAATCTGTGCTTTTAAAACAAATTTATCTGTTTTTAATGATCTCGCCTTTTGTAATAATTCTTCAACTGAGTGCGAGAAAACACCTTCAGGTACTATTGCTCCATATTTTTTTAAAATTTTTTTAGCTTGATGTTCGTGAATATTCATTATTACTTGGAAAGATCTTTATCTATTGCCGAAGCTGCTTCCCATAATTTTTTAACTGCATCTATTGAATGCATAAATTGACTTTTTTCCTTTTCATCTAAATTTATTTCTTCAATCTTTTCTACACCGTTCTTTCCAATTATGACTGGGACTCCTGCAAAAATATTTTTAACTCCATATTCTCCATTAAGTTGAACAGCGCAAGGAAGTAATTTTTTTTCATCTTTTAAGTAAGCTTCAGCCATTTGAACTCCTGATGCTGCTGGAGCATAAAATGCAGAACCTTTTTCTAAAAATTTAACAATTTCCGCTCCACCATCTCTGGTTCTTTGGTTTATCTCTTCTAATCTTTCTGCTGATAATTTCCCTTCTTTAACTAAATCCAATAATGGCTTACCTGAAACTTTTGTAAATCTTGGCAATGGAACCATAGTATCTCCATGACCACCCATAACCATTGCTTCTATTTCTTTTACAGGAATTTTAAGTTCAAGTGATAAAAATAATTTGAATCTTGAACTATCCAATATTCCAGCCATACCAACAACTTTATTTGATGGGAGACCTGAGTATTTTTGAAACGCCATCACCATAACGTCTAATGGATTAGTAATACATATTACAAATGCATTGGGTGCATTTTTTTTTATACCTTCTGCTACTTGTTTTATAATTTTCAAATTTATTCCTAACAAATCATCTCTGCTCATTCCTGGTTTTCTTGGAACTCCTGCAGTTATAATAATTACATCAGAGTTTTTAATATCTTCATAATTATCTGTTCCAGATAATTTAACATTAAAACCATCGACCGATGAAGATTGAGCTATATCTAATGCTTTTCCTTTAGCAATACCACTTGCAACATCAAACATAACAACCTCATCTACTAATTCCTTTAAGCCAATTAAGTGTGCGAGTGTTCCACCAATTTGTCCAGCACCTATTAATGATATTTTTTTTGACATATTCTTACTTCATTGTTGGCATAACAAATTCAGGATCTGATCTTAATCCAGATGGCCATCTTGAAGTTATTGTTTTTAGTTTTGTGTAAAATCTCACACCTTCTACTCCATGCATATGTTGATCTCCAAATAAAGATCTTTTCCAACCACCAAAACTATGGAATGCCACTGGTACAGGTATAGGTATATTTATACCAACCATTCCAATTTTAATATTACTGGCAAAAGTTCTTCCAACATCTCCATCTCTAGTATAAATACTGGTTCCATTGCCAAACTCATGTTCATTAATCAACTTAGTAGCCTCATTAAAATCTTTTACTCTAACTACTGAAAGTACTGGGCCAAAAATTTCTTCTTTATAAATTCTCATATTTTCTTTAACATGATCAAACAAACATCCACCTATATAGTAACCATTTTCATAACCTTGCAATTTTAAATTTCTTCCATCAACTACTAATTTTGCTCCTTCTTTAACCCCTAAATCAACATAGCCCTTTACTTTTTCTAAATGCTCTTTTGTAACTAATGGTCCCATTTCAGATTTTTTATCCATACCTGGACCGACTTTTAATGCTTCAACTTTTTTTGATAATTCATTGATTAGATTATCTCCAATATTGCCAACTGCGACCGCAACTGACTGAGCCATACATCTTTCACCCGCAGACCCGTAAGCTGCACCCATCAAACCATTAACTGCCTGATCTAAATCACAATCAGGCATCACAACACAATGATTTTTTGCTCCTCCCAAAGCTTGGACTCTTTTTTCATTTTTTGCTGCATTCTCATATATGTATTTTGCAATTGGTGTTGATCCCACAAAACTTACAGCTTTAATATCTTTGTTAGTCAAAATTGCATCTACTACTTCCTTGTCACCATTTATTACATTAAATACTCCATTTGGTAGTCCAGCTTCTTGGAACAACTCTGCTAATTTTATTGAAATAGAAGGATCTTTTTCTGAAGGTTTTAATACAAAAGTATTTCCACAAGCAATAGCCATGGGAAACATCCACATTGGAACCATAGCCGGAAAATTAAATGGGGTTATACCTGCACAAACACCAAGTGGTTGCCTTATTGACCAACTATCAATATCTGTACCAACGTTCTCTGTAAATTCACCTTTTAAAACTTGAGGAATTCCACAAGTAAATTCAACTACTTCAAGTCCTCTTATTAAAGAGCCTTTTGCATCTTCATAAACTTTACCATGTTCGGAAACAATCATTTTTGTTAATTCATCAGAATTTTTTTCAATTAATTCTTTGAACTTGAACATTATCCTTGCTCTTTGAATTGGCGGTTTTAAAGACCATGTCTCGAAAGCTTTTTGTGCTACATCTACAGCCTCATCTAAATCTGATTTTAAACCCAATATAACTTCTGACTCTTGCTCGCCAATAGCTGGATTAAAAACTTTTCCTCTTCTTTCAGATTTACCTGAAATTATTTTTCCATTTACAAAATGTTGAATTAAATTCATGGTTAAAATTATTTAATTAAGTAATTAACCTGTTGCAAGCATTTTTTTTATAGAGGCTATTGCTTTTGCAGGATTTAAGCCTTTTGGGCATGCATTAGTACAATTCATAATAGTATGACATCTATAAAGCTTTAGTTCATCAGCAACTTTCTTTAATCTCTCTTTTCTATCTTCATCTCTACTGTCTATAATCCATCTATATGCTTGTAATAAAACTGCTGGGCCTAAATACTTATCTCCATTCCACCAATAACTTGGGCAAGAAGTTGAACAGCATGCACACATTATACATTCATAAAGTCCATCTAACTTTGATCGGTCTTCAATTGATTGTAAGTTTTCTTTATGTCCATCTTTTTTTGAAACTTTTAACCATGGCTCAACAGACTCGTACTGCTTATATAAGGTGCTTAAATCTCCAATAAGATCTTTTTGAACTTTTAAATGAGGCAAAGGATAAATATTAATATCACCTTTAATTTCTTTATGTGGTTTTGTACATGCTAAACCATTTTTTCCATCCATGTTCATAGCACAAGAACCACAAACACCGTGGGCACAAGATCTTCTGTAAGCAATCGATGGATCTATTTCATTTTTAATTTTATTTAAAAGATCTAATACTTTTGATGGACAATTGTCCATATCAACCTCGTATGTATCTATACGAGGATTTTCACCGCTAGAAGGGTCCCATCTATAAATATTTACTTTTCTAATATTTTTTGAACCTGTTTTATCTTTATAAAATTTGCCTTTTTGAACTTTAGAATTTTTAGGTAAATTTATTTGTACCATTAGTAAACTCTTTCTTGGGGTGGAAAATATTGTACATCATTTGTTAAAGTTGATCTATGTACATCTCTATAAGAAATTTTTGTTTCGCTACCTTTACACCAAGATAAAGTATGTTTCATAAAATTATTATCATCTCTTGTTGGATGATCTTCTCGTGCATGCGCTCCTCTGCTTTCTTTTCTTTCGTATGCAGAATCGAGTGTAACTATCGCTTGTCTTATTAAGTTATCAAATTCTAAGGTTTCAACTAAATCAGTATTAAAAATTAAAGATTTGTCTTTTACTGATATTGAGTCCATTCCTTCAAATGGTTTTCTTATTTCCTCTACTCCTTCTTTTAAAGTTTTTTCAGTTCTGAATACTGCACATTTTGATTGCATAGTTTTTTGCATAGCCAATCTTAAATCAGCAGTTCTATTAGTTCCATTTCCATTTCTTAATTTTTCAAATCTATCTAGGCATTTATCAGTTTCTGCATCAGAGATTTCCTCATGTGGAGTTCCTGGTTTTACGAGTTCTGCAGCCCTTTTTGCAGCAGCTCTTCCAAAAACCACTAAATCAATTAATGAATTTGATCCTAGCCTGTTAGCTCCATGAACTGAAACACATGCTGCTTCACCAATTGCCATAAGTCCAGGTACAATTTTTTCTGAACCATTTACAGTTAAAACTTCAGCTTTATAATTTGTTGGAATACCACCCATGTTATAATGAACGGTGGGAACAACCGGTATTGGCTCTTTTGTAACATCAACATCAGCAAATAATCTTGACGATTCTGAAATTCCTGGAAGCCTTTTTTCAATTACTTCTGGATCTAAATGATCTAAATGAAGATGAACATGATCTTTTTCTTTTCCAACTCCTCGTCCCTCATTAATTTCAACTGCTATTGATCTACTAACTACATCTCTAGATGCAAGATCTTTAGCTTTTGGAGCATATCTCTCCATAAATCTTTCACCTTTAGAATTCAATAAGTATCCTCCCTCGCCTCGAACTCCTTCAGATATTAAGGTTCCATGTCCATAAATTCCTGTTGGATGAAATTGTACAAATTCCATATCTTGTAAAGGTAAACCAGCTCTCAAAACCATAGCATTT
Organism: uncultured Pelagibacteraceae bacterium; assembly: GCA_902634305.1. GTDB lineage: Bacteria > Pseudomonadota > Alphaproteobacteria > Pelagibacterales > Pelagibacteraceae > Pelagibacter. The sequence goes on from CACPJJ010000003.1 coordinate 72,858, forward strand.
CCATCACCTGTACAGGTGTGAGCTGATGTGGATGAATAATATGTTTTTCCATACCCACCTGTTGCTATTATTGTAATATGAGCTCTAAATCTATGAATAGTTCCATCATTTAAATTCCATGCTATTAAACCTTTGCACTCTCCATTTTTCATTAATAAATCTAATGCAAAGTATTCAATGAAAAATTCTGTATTATGTTTTAAAGCCTGGCCATACATTGTGTGTAATATAGCATGACCTGTTCTATCTGCTGCTGCGCAGGTTCTTTGGACAGTTTCATTGCCATAATTTTTTGTCATTCCACCAAAAGGTCTTTGATAAATTTTTCCATCTTCTGTTCTGCTAAATGGAACTCCATATCTTTCTAACTCTAAAACAGCTCTTGGAGCTTCTTTACATAAATATTCTATGCTATCTTGATCTCCTAGCCAATCGGAACCCTTAACTGTGTCATACATATGCCAACGCCAATCATCTTCTCCCATATTTCCTAGAGCAGCAGAAATACCTCCTTGAGCAGCTGAAGTATGGCTTCTTGTAGGAAAAACTTTAGATATACAAGCTGTTTTTAATCCTTCCTCGCTTAGACCAACCGCAGCTCTTAAACCTGCGCCACCAGCTCCAAGAACAACAACATCATACTCATGATCTATAATTTTATATGAACTCATAGACTTAATTTAAATAGTAAAAGTAATGTTAAAATTGGTATTATTATAGCAAATAAATAGAGCAATTTGTTTGCGACATTTTTTATTTTTTCACTCTCAATATAATCTTCAAAAACCTCACTAATACTTAATGCTGAGTAAAAATAAGCAAAAACTATGAATAATGAAAATAATAATTTTGATGGTTGACTAACAAAAAATAGCAATACTTCATCATAGTTTTTATCATAAAATGAAACTAGATTGAGTAAAAACCATATCATTAATGGAACTAATATTGCTGAGCTTATTTTTAAAAATATCCATTTCTTGGTTGCATTAATCATATAAATAAACTTCTTCCCAAAATAAAAATAAAAATTGTTAAAAATAAAGATCCAAAAATAACCAATAAACCAGTTATATTTGAAGTTTTTAATTCAAACCCAAATCCTAAATCCCAAAACATATGTCTGATCTCACTTAAAATTTGAAAAGAGAAAGACCAAACAGTACCTATGATTAAAAATTTGCCAAAATAACCTTCAAAAAATTTCTGTACCAATTCATAATTTGAATTTCCTAAAAGCAAAAATGCTACCCAAAAAAAAATAAAAGTTACAATAATTATATTTATTATACCTGTTATTCTATGAGAAATTGAGATTAAAGATGATATATGCCAATTATAAATTTGTATATGTGGAGATATAGGGTTTTTATCTGTCATGTAAATTTTTTTTAATCAAACTCTCTGCAATTTCAACTGCATTTAATGCAGCACCTTTAAGTAAATTATCAGAAACTATCCATAAATTTATAGTATTAGATTGAGAATCATCTTGCCTGATTCTTGAAATAAATGTCTCATATTTATTTTGAGCTTCAACTGGAGTGATATATCCACCATCTTTTTGTTCATCTATAACCTTACATCCTGGTGAGGTAGATAAAACGTTTCTTATTTCATCTAAATTAAATTTTTTTTCAAACTCAACATTTGCACTTATAGAATGAGATACAAGAACTGGTATTCTTACACAAGTAGATGTAATTTTAATTTTTTTATCTAAAATTTTTTTAACTTCATCGGAAGTTTTTTGTTCTTCTTTGGTATAACCATTTTCTAAAAAACTATCGATATGTGGAATTGCATTAAAAGCTATTTGTTTTGTAAAATGTTTAGATTGCAAATTTTTATTATTAAAATAATCTTGAGTTTGAGACAAAAGTTCATCCATAGGAGCTTTTCCTGCTCCAGAAACAGATTGATAAGTTGATGCAACAATTCTCTTTACGTTGTACAAATCATGCAAAGGCTTTAAAGCAACAACAAGAGGAATAACTGAACAATTTGCATTTGCTATTATATTTTTATTTTTGACATGAACTAATTCTTTTGAATTTACTTCAGGAACTATTAAAGGAATCTCTGAATCTTTTCTGAAATATTTTGAATTATCTATTACTATTGTTTTCTCTGCTACTTTATAAGCCCATTTTTCCGCTACAGCACTTCCGGCAGCAAAAAAAGTAATTTTTACTTTTGAAAAATCAAATTTCTCTAAATCTATAACGGTATGCTCCTTTCCCTTAAAATTGATTTTTTGCCCTGAACTTTTAGAAGAAGCGATTAAATATAATTCGGAAATTGGAAAGTTTTTATTTTCCAAAACCTCTATAATTTTTCTTCCAACATTTCCCGTTGCACCAACAATTGCTATATTCATGATGATTTAGTTATACTAAATGAAAGGTAAATCGCAAACTTTTCCCTCAAAAGTACTATCATTTATTGATATTTTAAAGGCTTGAGAAACTTCATAGTAGGGTTTGTCTAACATTGCAATTCCTATTACTTTTTTAAAATGCGGAGAGTATACACCAGACCTAAGTTCTCCTATTTTTGAACCTTTATCGTCAACAAGATCTATAGATTTTGATACATTTATTTCTTTTGTATCAATCATTACACCCATCAGCTTTCTACTAATACCCATTTGTTTAACTTCTTTTAATTTTTCTTTTCCAAGAAAATTGACTTCGGTATCTAAATTTACATATTTATCTAATCTACACTCAAATGGGTTATCGTTATTATCCATGTCATTTCCGTAGGACAGTAAAGCACTTTCAATTCTCTCGATTAAATTTGGACACCCTGGTTTGACATTAAATTCTTTTCCAACTTCAAATAATTTATCGTATAGAGCTAAACCAGATTTTGTATTCTCAACATAAATCTCGTAACCGCCTTGTTTTGACCATCCCGATCTTGCAATCAAGTGTTTTGCTCCAGAAAATTCAAAATAATCAAAACCAAAAAATTTCATTTCAGTAATTTTTTTTCCAAATATTTTTTCCATAAGTTTATATGATTTTGGCCCTTGTACTGCCAATATATCAACGTTTGGTTCAAATATTTTAACATCAAACTTGTTTCCAATTGCTAATCCTTTTGCAAATAAAATTACATCAGAATCTGCGATTGAAATCCACCATCTTTCTTCACCAAGTTTTAGAATTACTGGATCATTTATCAACCCTGCTTTATCATCTATAATTGGACAATAATAACATCTTCCTATTTTGGATTTTGATAGATCTCTGCAGGTCATTAGTTGTACTAATTTTCCTGAATCTTTACCAGAAATTTCAACTTGTCTTTCTCCAGCAACATCCCAGACTTGTACGTTTTCTTTTAGATGATGGTATGAGTCTTCTAAAGATCCAAATGCAGCTGGCAAAAGCATATGATTATAAGATGTGTAAGCAGTCACACCTTGCTTTTCAATTCTTGATGTATAAGGTGTGCTTCTAAGTCTTCTCGATCTTGCTATAGAATAATTTTTCATATTTTTAAAATTTATTATTCTTTAGCCTTTTTTCTTAGCTCAAATTTCTGAATTTTACCTGTTGAGGTTTTTGGAAGTTCACAAAACTCAATTTTTTTAGGTACTTTAAAACCTGCTAAAGTCTCCTTGCAAAAGCTTATTAATTCTTCTTCAGTAACATTTTTATCTTTGACTTTCTCAATAAATGCACAAGGAACTTCTCCCCATTTCTCATCTGGTTTTGCAACAACTGCTGCGATAGAGACACCTGGATGCTTAGCTAAAGTATTTTCAATCTCAATTGAAGAAATATTTTCACCACCAGATATTATTATATCTTTGGATCTATCTTTTATTTTTATGTACCCATCTGGATTGGTAACTGCCAAATCGCCAGAATGAAACCATCCGTTTGACATTGCTTTTTCTGTTGCTTTTTTGTCTTTAAAATAGCCCTTCATGACAATATTACCCCTAATCATGATTTCTCCAATTGTTTTTCCATCCATTGGAACTGGTTTCATTGTTTCAGGATCCATAACCATGGTATCTTCAGTATTTGGATATCTTACTCCTTGTCTTGCTTTTATTTCATTTTTTTTATCCTCATCGTAAGAATTCCATTCATCGTTCCAAGCACATTGTAAAATATGTCCATAAGTTTCTGTAAGTCCATAAACATGCATTACTTCAAACCCTAAAGCTTCCATTTTTTTGAATATTATACTTGGAGGAGGGGCACCTGCCGTTAAAACATGAACTTTATGATTTAATTTTTTTCTATCAGACTCAGCCGCTCCTGTTATCATATTTAAAACAATTGGTGCTCCGCCAAAATGAGTAATTTTATGTTTTTCTATTAATTCGAATATTTTTTTTATATCTATGGCTCTTAAGCATATTGTTTTTCCATTCAACATTGGAACTGTCCATGGATAACACCAGCCATTACAATGAAACATTGGTACAACTGTTAAAAAATTTAATCTATTTGGCATGTTCCATGCAACTGCACTGCCAGTGGACATTAAGTATGAACCTCTATGATGATAAACAACCCCTTTAGGATTTCCAGTTGTTCCAGATGTATAACTTAGCGAGATTGCTTGCCATTCATCTTTTGGTCTTTTCCAAATATAGTTATCATCTCCAGAATTTAAAAAATCTTCATATTCTTTTTCTCCAATTTTTTTTAATAAAGATTGGTCTGCAAAATTATCTTGAATATCTATAATAATTGGTTTTGATTTAATTTGACTTAATGCTTTATCAATAACTGAGTGAAGTTGTCTATCTACGATTAAAACTTTTGCTTCGCTATGTTCTAGAATATATGCAACAGTTTTTGCATCTACTCTACTGTTGATCGTATTTAAAACTGCCCCTGTCATTGGAACTGAATAATGAGCTTCAAAAATTTCAGGAGTATTAAATGCCATTACAGATACTGTATCACCTTCGCCAATACCAATTTTTTCTAATGCGCTAGCAAACTTTGTACATCTTTTATATACCTCGGTCCAAGTGTAACTTCTACTTTCATATACCAAAGCTTCATAGTTTGGATAAATATCTTTTGCTCTTTCCAAAAAACTTAATGGTGTTAGTGGAACAAAATTTGCATCATTTTTATCAAGATTTGTTTCGTAATGATTCATATTATTTATTTGAAGTTAAAATTCATTATGTATTCACTTCCTGTAGCGGCAGTTTTAAAATGATTTTCCATTCTTGGCAACACTCTTTTAAAATAAAATTTTGCAGTTTGAATTTTATCTTCATAAAATGCTTTATTACTATCATAATCTTTAAAGCTAACTTCCAAAACTTTTATCCATGCATGTGCTATTGAAACAAATCCTAATGCCTTCAAATAATCATTACATGCAGCGCTCGCATCATCTTTTGAGTTTTGCAATTTATCTTTTATCCATAGTGTAAAATTATTTAGTATTTCTATATGAACATTTAAATCTTTTACAAAAGGTTTAATTTTTTCGTCGTTAATATTACAGTCATTTTGAATCATATTTAAATATTTATCAATTATATCGCCATTTTTATTAACTAATTTTCTAAATACTAAATCAGCAGCCTGTACAGAATTTGTTCCTTCATAAATTGGGGTAATTCTATTGTCTCTATATAATTGTTCAATACCTTGATCTTTTGTATAACCATAACCCCCATAAACTTGCATCGCATCACTTGTTATTTCCATTCCTAAATCTGTAAACATTGTTTTAACTACGGGAGTCATTAAAGAAACAAAATCTGATGCTTCTTGCTTAACTTTTTCATCATTATGATTAAGACTAACTTCTGTTTGTTGTGAAAGCCAAAAACAAAGCGCTCTTTCTCCTTCAATTATTGATTTCATATTGAGTAAAGATTTTCTAATGTCAGCATGATCAATTATATAATCGGCTCCATTGGTAGATTTACTATTATTAGTTTTTCCCTGTTTCCTTTCTTTGGCATAACTTACTGAATTTTGATAAGCAATTTCTGAAATACCCAGGCCTTGTATTCCAACAACAATTCTTTCTAAATTCATCATTGTAAACATGGCATTAAGTCCTTTATTTTTTGGTCCAATCATATAACCAACTGCATCGTCAAAGTTTAATACACATGTAGCAGATCCTTTGATTCCCATTTTGCTTTCTATCGACCCTGTAGAAATTCCATTTCTAGATCCTATTGATCCATCGTCATTAACTTTAAACTTAGGAACCAAAAATAAACTTATTCCTTTTGTACCTTTTGGAGAATCGCTTGCTCTTGCTATAACTAAATGAATAATGTTTTCTGTTAAGTCATGATCTCCTGAAGTAATAAATATTTTCTGACCATTTAATTTGAAAGTTCCATCAGGTTGTTCTTCTGCCTTTGTTTTTAATAGTCCCAAATCTGTTCCACAAACTGGCTCGGTTAAGCACATTGTTCCACTCCATTTTCCTTCAACCATTTTTGGCAAATATTTATTTTTTATTTCTTCGGTTGCATGATGATGAATACAATTATATGCACCTATACTTAATTCACTATATAATTTAAATGATAGACTTGCAGATGAAAGCATTTCATCAAAAAAAGCACTCACAGTTTTTGGCATACCTTGTCCTCCATATTTAGGATCACAAGATAGTGATGTCCATCCATCTTCTATAAATTTAGCATAAGCTTCTTTATATCCAGGAGGAGTTCTTACAACTCCATTTTCCAAAATAGTTGGATTTTCATCTCCAGATTTAGCCAAAGGTAAAATTATATTTTCGTTAATTTTGGCTGCTTCATCAAGTATATTTTTTACTAATTCAGAATTGACTTCTTTATATTTTTCAATTTCATTATAATTTTTATTATTTCTTAACTTGTCGAAAAGAAACATCATATCTTCAATTGGAGCATTATAAATTGGCATTTTATAAGTTTAGAATAATTGATTAGTTATTGCAATTTTGAAATTATCGCATCACCCATTTCAGAAGTTGAAACTTCCTTCATCCCAGGAGACAAAATATCTTTGGTTCTTAGTTTTTCATCTAAAACAGTTTGAACTGCTTTTTCTAATGCATCTGCCTCTTTATCTAGATCAAGAGAATATTTTAAAGCCATCGCAAAACTTAGTATCGTGGCAATTGGATTGGCTATTCCTTTTCCAGCTATATCAGGTGCTGAACCATGTATTGGTTCATACATTGCTCTTATTTTTCCATCTTTGTTTTTTGCTCCCAAAGATGCGGATGGTAATAAACCTAGAGAACCAGTTAACATAGATGCTTGATCAGATAGCATATCTCCAAATAAATTATCAGTAACTATAACATCAAACTGCTTTGGATTTCTTAGTAGTTGCATCGCACAGTTATCTGCAAGCATATGATTTAATTGTACATCTTTAAATTCTTTATCATGTAATTCTTGAACTTCTTCTTTCCAGAGCAAACCTGCTTCCATTACATTTGATTTTTCACATGATGTAACTTTATTTTTTCTTTTCTTAGCCAAATCAAATGCAACTCTTGCAACTCTTTGAATTTCACTTGAAGTATAAGTGTGAGTATTTATTCCTTTTCTTTCTCCATTATCAATTGGTTTAATTCCTCTTGGCTCTCCAAAATAAATTCCACCTGTAAGTTCTCTGACAATCATAATATCTAATCCAGAAACAATTTCAGGTTTAAGAGTTGAAGCATTAACTAATTGTTTAAAACATATTGCTGGTCTTAGATTGGCAAATAACTTCAGCTCCTTTCTTAATTTTAATAAAGCTCTCTCAGGTTTTTTTGAGAAATCTACATCATCCCATTTAGGACCTCCTACCGCTCCAAGAATTATAGCTTCACACTCTAAAGCTTTATAAAAAACTTCATCTGTTATAGGAGTTCCATGCTTATCATATGAGGCTCCGCCAGCTAGATCTTCATCAATTTCAAAATCTAAAGATTTATTTTTATTAAACCATTGAATAATTTTTTTAACTTCTCCGACAACTTCTGGGCCGATTCCATCACCGGGTAGTAATAAAAATTTTCTTTTTTTAACTTTAATCATTAAAAATCCATGGCTTAGATGTTTTTAATTTTTTTTCATATGATTCAATTTTTTCAGATTTTTCTAATGATAACGCAATATCATCTAATCCTTCAATTAAACATTTTTTTTTAAATTGATCTAAATCAAACTTAATTTCATTATTTCCAAAAACTATTTTTTGCTCATTTAAATCTATTTTAATTTCTTCTTTTCTTGATGAATACTCTGAAATTTGTTTTATTTTTTCTTCATCAATTTTAATTGGAAGTATTCCATTTTTGAAACAATTATTATAAAAAATGTCTGCATAACTTGAACTAATTACACATGTAATACCAAAATCAAGCAGTGCCCAAGGAGCATGCTCTCTCGAAGAGCCACATCCAAAGTTTTTTCCTGCAATTAAAATTTTAGACTGATTAAATGGTTTTTTGTTTAAAATAAAATCTTTTATCTCATTTCCTTTATCATCATACCTCATTTCAAAGAACAGGTTTTTTCCAAGACCAGTCCTTTTTATTGTTTTTAAAAATTGTTTAGGAATTATCATATCTGTATCAATGTTAACCATTGGAAGATATGCGGGAATACTTGTAAGTTTATTAAATTTTTGCATTAATTTTGATACTTTCTTACATCATCTAAATTTCCAGAAATTGCAGCTGCTGCTGCCATACCTGGACTAACCAAATGAGTTCTTCCACCTCTTCCCTGTCTACCTTCAAAGTTTCTGTTTGAAGTAGAGGCACACCTCTCACCTGGTTTTAATTTATCAGCATTCATTGCTAAACACATTGAACACCCGGGTTCTCTCCACTCAAAACCTGATTTTATAAAAATTTTATCTAAGCCTTCTTGTTCAGCTTTTTCCTTAACTAATCCAGAACCTGGAACAACCATTGCATTAACATGATTTGCAATTTTTTTATCTTTCAATATTTTTGCTGCTTCTCTCAAATCTTCGATTCTACCATTTGTGCAACTACCAATAAAAACCTTATCAATTTTAATATCTTGAACAGAAACATCAGAATTTAGACCCATATATTTTAATGATCTTTCTATTGAGTTTTTTTTATCTGGATCAGTTTCATTTTCTGGGTTTGGAACTTTTCCATCAATTGTAACTACATCTTGAGGTGAAGTTCCCCAAGTCACCATCGGTTTAATATCATTTCCGCTCAAATTTATTTCTTTATCGAAATTAGCCCCTTCATCAGATTTAAGATTATTCCAATATTCCAGCGCTTTTTCCCAGTTTTCTTTTTTAGGTGACATTGGTTTATCTTTTAAATAATCAAAAACTTTTTGATCAGGTTGAATTAAGCCTGCTCTTGCTCCACCTTCAATGGTCATATTACAAATTGTCATTCTATTTTCTACGCTAAGATTAGAAATTAAGTCACCCGCATATTCAATTACATAACCTGTTCCTCCAGCTGTTCCTATTTTTCCTATAATCTGTAAAATCACATCTTTTGAAGTTACTCCAATTGGTAAATTTCCATTTACATTAATTCTAAAGTTCTTTGATTTTTTTTGGACCAAAGTTTGTGTGGCTAATACATGTTCTACTTCTGAAGTTCCAATACCAAATGCTAAAGCTCCGAATGCTCCATGAGTTGCTGTATGACTATCTCCACAAACAATAATTGTTCCAGGCTGGGTAAAACCTTGTTCTGGTCCAATGATATGAACTATTCCTTGTCTTTTGTCATTCATTCCAAAAATTTGAATTCCGAATTCTTTACAATTTGAATCTAGTGTTTCTACTTGTATTTTTGACTCTTTATCTGAAATTCCTTTTGTTCTATCAGTTGTTGGAACATTGTGATCTGCTACAGCTAAAGTAAGCTTGGGTTGTCTGACCTTTCTTTTTGAATTTCTTAAACCTTCAAATGCTTGTGGGCTAGTTACTTCATGAATTAAATGTCTATCAACAAAAAGTAATGATGTTCCATCTTCTTGTTCGTGTACAAGATGTTCATTCCAAATTTTATCGTAAATTGTATATGGCATTTAGAAAAAAATTATTTTTTTTCTTCAGGAGTATCTTTTTTAATTTCTTCTTTTTTTTGTTTCAGCTTTAGGAGTCTCTGGTTTATCTTCAATAGTTGCTATTTTCTCAGCTGCTTTTTCTTCAACAACTGGAGCTAGATTTTCTTCAGTAACTTCTTCAGGTTTTGATTCAACATCAATTCCTATTTTCTTTTTTATTTTTTCTGTAATTCTAGCTGATTTACCAGTTCGATCTCTCAAATAATAAAGTTTTGCTCTTCTTACTTTTCCAGATCTAATAACCTTTATTGAATCTACAATTGGGCTGTATAAAGCAAAAGTTCTTTCAACCCCTTCTCCAAAGGAAATTTTTCTTACTGTAAATGATGAATTTAAATCTCTATTTTTTTTTGCAATACAAACGCCTTCAAAGTATTGAATTCTATCTCTTTTTCCTTCAGTAATTCTTACACCTACTTTAATTATATCTCCTGGAAAAAAATTAGGAAGTTTTTTTTCTGCAGAAATTTTTTTTACATTTGCAATATTAATTTCTTCTATCGTTTTCATGTTTAAATTTATCAAATTAATTCTTTTTATATTTTTGCCACAAATCTGGTCTTCGGTCGCGTGTTATAGCCTCAGATTGAGATAAACGCCAGTCTTTAATTTTCGCATGATCTCCTGATAATAATACATCTGGAACTGTTTTTTCTTCCCAAATTTGAGGTTTTGTATACTGCGGATACTCTAAAAGTCCATTCTCAAAGCTTTCTTCTTCTACTGATTTTTCATTCCCAAGTACACCAGGTAGTAATCGTATAATTGCATCTAACATGACAAAAGCAGCACTTTCTCCTCCAGATAAAACAAAATCGCCTATACTCACTTCTTCTATATTTCTTGCTTCTATTACTCTTTGATCAATTCCTTCAAAATGTCCACATATTAAATTAATAGTTTTCTCCCTTGAAAGTTCTTTTGCTAATTCTTGGTTAAATAATTTTCCCTTTGGACTTAAATAAATTATTTTTTCTCTAGAGCTTAAGTTCTTATCCAGAGAGTTTGCAAGTACATCAGGTTTGATTAGCATTCCTGAACCTCCTCCATAAGTAGTATCATCAACTGTCTTATGTTTGTCGATTGTGTAATCCCTAATATTTACTGTCTCTAGTTCCCAAATTTTTTCTGCCAATGCTTTACCGTACAAACCTTTTCCAAGAGATCCTGGAAAAAATTCTGGATAAAGTGTAAATATTCGAGCAAGTAACATATTTATTTTTTCTCTTCTGCTTTTGGAGCATCAGCTTTTTTCTCTTCTGCTTTTGGAGCATCAGCTTTTTTCTCTTCTGCTTTTGGAGTTTCACTTTTTGCTTCTTCTCCCTCTTTTTTTCTATCCTTTTTTGGTATAGCTTTTTGAGGATTATTTCCTTTTTCAGGCATTTCCATCATTTTATTTTCTCCAAGAATTCTTGCTACTCTAGTTGTTGGCTGAGCACCTTGGCTAAGCCAATATTTAATTCTATCTTCTTCTAGTCCTACTCTTTCTTTTTTTTCTTTTGGTAATAATGGATTAAAAAAGCCAAGTTTTTCAATAAACCTTCCATCTCTTGCAAACCTACTGTCTGCTACTACAATTTTATATACGGGCCTTTTTTTTGTTCCTCCCATAGATAGTCTAAGTTTTAACATTTATTCTCCTTTTATTATTTTAGTTGATTAAAAAGCTCTGGAGGTATTCCTTTATCGGTCATACCTTTCAAGTTTCCTTTTGACATCTTTTTCATCATTTCAGACATCATTTTAAATTGTTTTAACAATTTATTGATAGTGGCTACGTCTGTTCCAGAGCCATTAGCAATTCTTTTTCTTCTAGAACCATCAATAATTTTTGGGTTCTCTCTTTCTTTTTTTGTCATTGACAAAATTATCGCTTCATTTTGAGAAATAATTGATTCATCAACTCCAGCTTGATCCATTTGAGATTTTATTTTTGAAACTCCAGGAAGAAAAGACATAATGCCTTCAATTCCTCCCATTTTTTTCATTTGTCTTAGCTGAGTTAAATAATCTTCCATAGAAAAACTACCTTTTTTTAAATTTTCTTCTGTTTTCTTTAAATTTTCTTCACCTAGATCTTGAGATGCTTTTTCTACAAGAGATACAATGTCTCCCATTCCAAGAATTCTGTTTGCAATTCTATCGGGATGAAAAACTTCTAAATTTTCTATTTTTTCTCCAATACCTAAAAATTTGATAGGAACATTTGAAACATATTTCATGCTTACTGCCGCTCCTCCTCTTGCATCACCATCTGCTCTTGTTAAAACAATTCCTGTAAGATTAACCGTATTTTTAAATTCTTTTGCAACTTCAGCAGCAACTTGTCCTGTTAAAGAGTCTGCAACAAGAAATGTTTCGGTTGGTTTAATTATACTTTCTATTTGCTTAATCTCACTCATCATTTGAAGATCAATTTGTGTTCGTCCTGCAGTATCAAATAAAATTATCTCAGCTCCATTTAAGTTTGCTGCACTAATTGCTCTTCTACAAATATCCGCTGGTAATTGTCCTTTAATAATTGGTAATGTTAAAATATTATTTTGTTCACCAAGAAATTTAAGTTGTTCTTGGGCGGCTGGTCTGTATACGTCAAGACTAACCATCATAATTTTCTTTTTTTTATTTTTTTCTAAAAATTTAGCTAATTTTGCAGTTGTAGTTGTTTTTCCTGAACCCTGAAGTCCTACTAACATCATTGGAACAGGTGGAACAGCATTTAAATTTATATCTTCATTTTTTTCACCAAGTAATTTTACTAATTCGTCATAAACTATTTTAACCACCATTTGGCCTGGTGAAGTAGATCTAATTATTTCTTGGCCTAAAGCTTTTGGTTTAACATTTTCGATAAATTGTTTAGCAACATCTAGTGTTACATCTGCTTCTAATAAAGCTTGTCTGATACCTCTAAGTCCTTCATCAACTTGTTTTTCATCAAGTGATGGTGCTTTTTTTAGAGAAGAAAAAACTTCTTCAAATTTATTTGTCAAATTTTCAAACATATTTTCATCCAACAGCTATCGCACCAGTGGGCGAACCCTCGCAGACTGGTGTCGATCTCTTTGTTACCAAAGACACCGCAAATTGCTTATTTTGCGGAAACAGCGATAAACTATAATAGAGGTTCAAAAAGTCAATAAATAAGTTAAGTATTATTATATGGAATTCAAAGCTTTTAAAATGGATGGTCTAGGAAATGATTTTGTCATCGTTGATCAACGACAAGATCAAATTGATTTAAGCAATGATCAAATAAAAAAAATATGTAATAGAAATTTTATTGGCTGTGATCAACTTATATTTATAAAAAAAAATGGAAAAATCGATGCCGATATAGAATTTTATAATTCAGATGGTAGTTTTTCAAGTGCATGTGGAAATGGGACTAGGTGTGTAGCTTATTTATTGTCACAAGAAATGGGCAAAAATAAAATTATACTGGGTACTGAATCAGGAAATTTAGAATCAAAAATTTTAGATGAGCAATTAGTAGAAACAAAAATAGGACCAGCAAAAACTAATTGGAATGAAATTCCTTTGGTAGAAAAATTAGATACAATTAATTTAAATTATAAAATTGTTGATAATAATAATAAAGAACATTTTGGTGGTACAGTAGTAAATGTTGGAAATCCACATATCGTCTTTTTTGTAAATAATATAGAAGATTTTAATTTAAAAAAAATTGGACCAGAAATTGAAAATGATAAATTATTTCCTGAAAAATGTAACGTTACTTTGGCAAAAATAATTAATGAAAATCATATTAAAGTTAAGGTGTGGGAAAGAGGTGCAGGACTAACAAAAGCTTGTGGTACTGCTGCTTGCGCAACAGCTTATGCTGCAAAAATTAATGGTAAGATTAAAAATAAAACTGAAATAGAGTTTGAACTAGGAAAACTATCAATCTTTATAGATGAAAGTAAAAATATTTCTATGACTGGACCTGTTTCAAATATTGATCAAATTAACATAAAAATTTAATGGGAATTTTTGAAAAATTTAAATTAGGTTTTAAAAAGAGTGCTTCTACTTTTACATCTGGTCTTAAAGAAATAATTATAAAAAAAGAAATAGATGATGAGACGCTTAATGAAATTGAAGATTTTTTAATTCAGTCTGATGTAGGTATCGTGGCATCTGAAGAAATAAGAAATATAATTGCTCAAAAAAAAATTGATCCTAATAAAAATAAAGTTGATGAAATTAATTCAATTCTAAAAACTTATATAATTGATTTAATGTCACCGTTGGAAAATGGAAATTTCTTTAAAAATAAAACTGATTTAAATGCTATTCTTGTCTCTGGAGTTAATGGGGTTGGAAAAACAACTACAATAGGAAAAATAGGAAAAATATTAAAATCTAATGATAACAAAGTTATTTTTTCAGCATCAGATACTTTTAGAGCTGCAGCAATAGAACAATTAGAAAATTGGGCCAAAAAAATAGATGTAAAAATCATCAAATCCTCACAAGGCTCTGACCCTGCATCTGTTGCATATAAAGCTGTTGATGAAGCTTTAAAAAATCAATTTACTCATGTTTTAATAGATACAGCAGGAAGACTACAAAATAAAAAAAATTTAATGGAAGAATATAAAAAAATTGCAAATGTAACAAAAAAAATTGATCCAAATGCTCCTCATGAAGTTTTATTGGTTTTGGATGCAACTTCTGGACAAAATGTAATTAATCAGGTCGAAGAATTTAATAAGATAATTCCAATTACGGGATTAATTATGACAAAGCTGGATGGAACTGCAAAAGGTGGGATTTTAATCGCAATTGCAAAAAAATATAAATTACCAATTATTGCTTTAGGTTTAGGTGAAAAAGAAGATGATTTACAAATTTTTAAAGCAAAACAATTTGCAGAAGCTTTTATTACAACTAATTAATTAAATTATTAGAAATTAAAGGTTTATAATAATTACAGTTATATTTTTCCTCTAAACTTAAATAACCACACTTCTTTGCAACTGATGAAATTATAAACTCTAATCTATTTTTTTTATCATATCTTTTTAAATTTCTTTTAGAGATATCAAAAACTAAATTAGCATTAATATTTTTAATGGCACTTACCATTATTAAAGTATTATTATCGTTTAATAAATAATATGCAAAATCTTCTGGAAATACTGGAAAATCATAATTTTCTATTATTTGTTTTGCTTTTGATGGAAACCAGTCATAAGAAATTAATGACTCATCAGATTTAGTATGATTATTATAAATATATAAGTCTTGAGGATAATCAGTTATATAATTAAATTCCTCACCTCTAGCTAGTACAGCCTTATTTCTTGTTTTAAAATATAATGTAAAATTATTATTATAGGATTGCATTGTTCCAATATAAAAAAAATCTTCTTTTTCTAAATTATTAGGTTCAGCAAAAGAATTTTGACTAATTAAGATAATAAATAAAAAAATTAATAATTTTCTCACATAATTTTTTTATTGATTAATTGAGTAAACTATTTGTTAAGATTGTGTCTTAATTTAAACTTTTAATAAAAAAATTGATTGAGTTAATTAAGTCTTTATTAAATTCCATCATATGATCGTCATATTTAGGAAAATATGAATACTTTGGTTGATTTGCTAATTCATATAATTTTTTACCCATCCAAAATGGCACTATTTTATCTACCTCACCGTGCATAATTAAAATGGGAGATTTTATATTTTTAATCTTTTTATCACTTTCATATTTATCTTTAAGAAGCAATTTGATAGGAAATATTGGATATTTAGATTTTGCAGCAGCTATCATTGAAGTAAATGGCGATTCTAAGATTACTCCTGCAAAATTATTTTTTTGTGCAATTTCAGTAGCCACACCTGTGCCTAACGATTCTCCATAAATAATAATATTTTCTTCATCAATTCCTTTATTCTTTAGCCAATCAACCCCACTCTTTGCGTCTATATAAAGCCCATTTTCGGTTGGTTTACCTTTATTGCCACTAAAACCTCTCCAAGAAATAATTAAAAAATTTACATTCATGTCGTTAAAATGATTAATTTTGTGTATTCTATTTTCTAAAGATCCTGCATTACCATGTAAAAAAAAGATAGTTTTATATTTTTCTATATCTTTTTCATGGTACCAGGCTTGTAGTTCAATATTATCATCATTTTTAATTTTAATTTTTTTTACTGAAACTGTAAGTATATCTCCAGAATAATTATTTTCTGTTGGATGATATAATAAGCTTCTTTGAGAAGAATATAATATCAACGAAATAATTAAGTAAATTAAAACTACTAAACCAACTATAGACAAAATATACATTTTTTTTTTATTCATTTTTATTTTTCATAATAAAATATGAGTAACTTAAAATACAAATGATTAAATAAACAGTAAAAGAAATTTGAAAACTTTGAATTTCTCCTTTCCCTAAAAATTGAGACAAATCAATCACCAAACCAATTCCCCATTGCATTAAAAAAGTACCTACAAAAATAAGTAAATTAAATGATGTAAGTGATTTTCCTGCTAGACTGGTTGGAAAAGATAAAGCCACAGCAGGCTGAGTAAGAGTTAATACTATTGAAGTAAGTATATAAACTGTAAAATGTAATGCTCCTGCATTTTCACCTGAAATAATAATAACAAGTAATGATAAATAGCTAATTGGCAATCCTAACTTCATTAGTTTCATCGACTCAAGACCAAGTTTTGTAATTTTGGGTAAAATGTATCCAAAAATAAAAAAAGCAATTAACATTGTTGTATTTATCCAAAATAGTCCTGTTGCACTCTCTAATGGTGTATATCCCGTAACTCTAACCATCCAGGGGCCGGCCCATAAAGTTTGAATTGCAACCATTCCTCCATAATTAAATAAGCCAAGAGGAATAGTACTTCTAAAAAATTTATCTTTCCAAACATCTGATAAAGATCCTGCATTCTCTCCATCTTTACTATCTTCACTTTTCCATGAAGGAATAAACAGTAATGTTAAAATTATAATAAGAAGTATTACAATAGCTACAGAACCAAATATCCATCTCCAACCAATAACTGGTAATAAAATTTGAACAGGCAATGTTGAAAAAACAAAACCCATTGAAAGCACCATTAACATCCATGCATTAGCTCTTTGTTGGTATTCATCTGCAAACCAAATTCTATAACCAGTTAAAGGTCCCATTAAACATGCACTAACACCAACTCCAATTAAAATTCTTGATATAAGTAAGCTAGAAAAACTTTGTGACAAAGCAAAAGCGCCTGTACCAATAATTGCAATTAATAAAAAGGATGAAACAACTTTTTTGGGTCCATGTTTATCAAGTAAATATCCAAGAGGTATTTGCATAGATGCAAATCCTAAAAAATAACCACCAGCTAATAACCCTAGATCACCAGCATTTAAATTAAACTCTGAAGTTAATAAAGGAGATAAAGTTGCTGTAATTGCTCTTAAAAGTGCAGATATAAAATATCCACAAGCAAATACAAAAAATATTAGAACCGCTTTTTTAATCGGCAAAATATTTTTTTCCATTTATTTAAATTAGAAATTTAAAGATATATCACGATGGATAGAGTTACAACTTGCAACAAATTTCGCCTGTTCTTTTGTTAAACGAGATTGTAATCTTAAACCTATATTATTTTTAATTACCTCATTATATTTTTCAAGTTCTGGCATTAAATTTTGAGCTGCATCTTTTCTCCAATTTACTTCCTTATCAAACAAAATAAATGCTTCTGAGCTTGCATCTGAGATTTTATTTTCATCTATTTCTTCACTATCAACTAAAGAATATAGATCATCTAATCTATTGGCAAATTCCTCTGTACCTGAAATTTCACTTAGTTTTTCAAATAAACTATCTATAATTGTAATTGAATTTTGATAGTTTTTATTATTAATTTCATATTTTAAATCTTGAATTTCAGATGAAAGTTTTTCTAAATTTTCATGATCTTTTATAAACATAGCAATTTGATCTAGATTATCATATGCCTCGTCTACATTTTTTTTATATCTTTTTGTTTGAGTATTTTTGGCTTTCTGAATAATTTCAAATTCTTTATTTTTAGATGTCCAATTTTCTGGAATTTGTTTTGCTATTTCGTCAATTTCTAACTTATAATCTTCAATTCTAAGTTCGATTTTATTTTTTTCAGATAAGTCGTCTTTTTCCAAATTTCTAATTTCCGCTTTTGATTTTTCTATTTTTAATTCTATTTTTCTTATTTTCTTTTGTTTTTTTCTTACATTGAAATGAAGGTCTCTATAATCTTCAGCAAATAAGTTATAATCTTCCTCGGTTTTTTGAAGTTTTTTAACCAGAGCAAAAGTTCCAAGCGCGTTTTCAAAATGTTCCTCAAAAATATCTAATTTATCATTGGGAAGATCTGAAGGAACCAGCTGCTCAAAACTTTTTATAGCAGCTGTGATTTTTTGCTCATCATTGTTGTAAATATCAAATTTATATTCTTGTAAACAATGTTGAAGCTTAGGATTCATTGGAGGTGGGGCCACATGAGATGTTAAGTATGTTCTAGCAGGTAAATAGTTTACTAAACTTGGATAAAAACCTACAATCGCAAGTCCAATTAATTGTAATACTATGAAAGGAACAACACCTTTCCAAATATTTAAGGTTGTAATAAATTTCGGTGCAACACCTTTTAAATAAAATAAAGCAAAACCAAAAGGGGGAGTTAAAAAGGAAGTTTGTAAATTTACCCCAATCATTACACCTAACCAAATTGCACTAACATTAGCCCCTGTTTCAGCTAATAATATTGGTGCAATAATAGGAACAACTACTACTGCAATTTCTATAAAATCAAGGAAAAAACCTAAAAGAAAAATTACTATCATGACAACAATAAATTGAGTCCAAAATCCACCTGGCAAATCTTGTAAAAAATCTCTTACTAATTCTTCACCTCCAAAAGCCCTAAACCCTGAAGTTAACATTGCTGCACCTAAAAGAATTATAAATACCATCGAAGTAGTTACACAAGTTTCAGTAACAACTTCTTTTAAAACATTATCAACTTTATAAGATCTCCAAAAGCTCCAAATTATACCTATTAAAAAGATTAAAGTAAAAAAACCTGTTATTAAAATTGCAGTTAAGTTTCTGGTTTCTATGGCTTTAATATTTAAATTATAATTATTTGAAATATAAAAAATTGGAATTAAAGCTATAACTGTTATTAGCAAAGGATAATATGCATCTTTTTTTCCTTGATGTAGACGATACCCAGCCATTATAGTCGCTCCTATTGCACCAATAGAACCAGCTTGGTTCACTGTCGCTATTCCCATTAATATAGATCCAAGAACTGCAAATATTAATGCGAGTGGTGGAATTATTACCATTATAACTTTCATCCAAAATTTAAAATCAAATTGACCTTTAAATGGAACAGGAGGGGCTGCTCTAGGATTTAACCTTGCATATACAAATACATACAACATATACAAACCAACTAATACTAATCCAGGCAATAACGCTCCAAGAAACATATCTCCAGCACTAGTAGAGCCTACTCTAAACTCACCAGGCATATTAAATTCTCCTGTTATTAATTTATAATCTGCCTGCCTCATGGTATTTGCCACATCTGCAGCACTAGCTAATTGGTCTGCAATAATAATTAAAACAATTGATGGAGGGATTATTTGTCCAAGTGTTCCGGATGAACAAACTATTCCACTTGCAAGACTTCTATCATATTTATTATTCAACATAGTGGGCAATGAAATTAAACCCATTGCAATTACAGTTGCTCCAACTATTCCTGTAGTTGCTGCAAGTAATGCCCCAACAAAAATTACTGAAATTCCAAGTCCTCCAGGGATAGGACCAAACAATTGACCCATAGTTACCAAAAGATCTTCCGCAATTTTTGACTTTTGCAACATTATCCCCATGAAAATAAATAAAGGTATTGCAATTAAAGTATCAGTTTCTACATCCCAATAATTACTCCTAAAATTTGTAATCCCTGCTGTTAACCATTCTATTGGTCCGTCAGTTGCATAATATGCACCCGCATCCCCTTCAAAAAGATATCCGAAAAAAGCTGCAGCACCTATTGAAATAATTGCTGAACCTGGTAATGCAAAAGCAACAGGAAAGCCTGATGCCAATGCCACTATCATAATTAAAACAAGTAAAGATAAAAATAAATGTTCCATAGTTTAACTTTTTAAAAGTTTATAACTGCTACCCATAAAATAACTTGTAAATTGAATTAACATAGTGACACCAAATACAGCTAAATAAACTGCCATTAGGTAAAGTAAATACAATCCATTGGATCCTTGTTGCGTAATTTCAAAAGAAATAACAGGACCATTAATAATACTTGCTTTACCACCCATTCCTAAAAATAAAACGATAAGACATAGTGGAATTCCTAACAGCAAAGATCCCATTGAATTTGTCCAGGCTTTTTTTCGTTCACTAAAGCCAGTGTACAAAACATCAACTCTCACATGGCCTTCGTGCATTAATGCATATGCACTAGCAAAAAGATAAAGGGCAGAGTACCAAAAACGAACTAAATCTCCCTGAAAAGCTTGTTCATACTCAAATATGAATCTTGATACTACAATAAAAAATTCACTAGCAACAACTAAAACAGCTAACCAAATAAAACCTACTGTTCTTGTAAAGTAACCAATTACAAATGAAATTAATATTAAAGGAAAATGAATAAAAGTAATTCTAAAGGCTGGAATAACTAATTTAACTTTTAAAGTTTCGCCTAAAATTGGCTCAACTAATTTTTCTACAACCATAAATGAAACAATTAAATCTGCGATACCAACAATCAAAACTGCCCAAAAAGATGAACGAATAATATAAGCTGTGAATTTAGTAAGAATTTCTGAGTCAGTTTCTAAAGTTTGTTTTATAGATCTAAACACATAAAAAATTGCTAATAATATTGAAGCAAAATAAAAAAATAATTGTATGTAGGCTGTTGTTAATAATGAACCTTCTAAAGGATTACTTAATTTTTTAAATCCAAACAAACCATAATGTGAAAATAATTTTTTAACACCGGGCCATTCGAACCATACTGTTAAAACATTGTTAATTAGGAAAATAAAAGTAATAGCTAATATTGAATAACTAAATATTCTTATCAATAAATGTAAATTACTTTTTGAAACCATAAAATAAAAAATTCTTGTCTTATTAAAAAAGGGCCCTAAAAAGGGCCCTTAATTTTTAATATTATCAAACTTTAAGTATTATAGTCCTAAAGCTCTGTTTCTTTGAGCAATGTATGGTGAGTCTGACAAGTTTGTCCAAGCACCGATCTCTTTACGCGCTTTAACAAAAGCTTTGTGCGTTCTAGCAGCAAGATCACTGTGTTGTTGAACTTCATCATAAACTTCAGCAGCACCTTTAGCAAAAGCATCATAGACTTTGTCATTAAACTTCTCAAGTTTAACACCATGATCATTTATTAAACGACCTAATGCTGCACCATTTTTAGCATTGTACTCAGCCATAGTGATTTCATCAGCCCAAGCACAAGCAGTTTTAATAATCATTTGGTCTGATTTTGTTAAACCAGTAAACCAAGATTTATTAACACCACATGCTAACATCGAACCAGGTTCGTGCATACCAGGATAGTAATAGTATTTAGCAGCTTCATGGAACTTCATAGCCTCATCATTCCAAGGACCTACCCATTCAGTTGCATCGATTGCACCTGACACAAGGTTTTCATAAATTTGTCCACCAGGAAGTGAGATTGGAGAACCACCAAGTTTTCCAAGTACTTGTCCACCTAATCCAGGCATACGCATTTTTAAACCTTTTAAGTCGTTAGCTGATCTAATTTTTTTGTTAAACCAACCACCCATTTGAACTCCAGTGTTACCAGCTATGAAACTTTGAGTACCAAAGTCATCAGTTAGCTCATCCCAAAGAGCTTGTCCTCCACCATGGTGGATCCAAGCATTGATTTCAGAATATGTGAAACCAAATGGGCACGCTGTAAAATATCCAAATGCTGGGTGTTTTTTAACCCAATAGTAGTCTGCACCGTGATACATTTGTGAGTTACCAGAAGCAACCTCGTCAAATGAGTCAAATGCTTTAACTCTTTCGTTTGCAGCATAATAAGTAACTTGTATTCTTCCGTCACTCATATCGCTTAGTCTTTTTGCAAGTCTTTGTGCACCAGTTCCTAGACCAGGAAAGTCTCTTGGCCAAGTAGCTACCATTGCAGCTTCTACTCTTTCAGCGGCAACTGCTGGAGCAGCTAAAGATGATGCGGCTACAGCAGCAACACCAGTTGCAGCAGCAGCTTTAAAGAACTTACGTCTTGAAGGTGATTTATTTACCTTCAATGATTTTTTTTCTTTAATCATATTTTTTCCCTCTTATTATTAGTTAATTAACTAATATTATTTAAGCATATAACTAAGTAAGAGTCATAAAAAAAATGCTCAAAATGAACGTGAATACAATTATAGATTGTATATTTTAGTTTAGATCAAAAACTTTTCCTGGATTCATTATATTGTTTGGATCCATGCTTCTTTTAATTGATTTCATTGCCGTCAAATTGTCAGGATGTTGTTTCAATAAATAATGTTTTTTTTGTAAACCAATGCCGTGTTCGCCTGTTATTGTGCCTTCTAACTCTAAAGCTTTTTGAATAAGTTTGTCACTATAATCTCTTATTAGTTTTTGTTTTTCTTCATCTTTAGGATCATACAAAATAATAGAATGAAAATTACCATCTCCAACATGACCAACCATTGGTGCTATTAATCCATTTTCTTTAACATGTTTTTCAGCCCAAGAAACACATTCTACAAGTTTTGAAATTGGAACACATATGTCTGTGGAATATACTTTCATATTAGTTCCTAAAGCTTTAACTGAATAATAAACATCATGTCTTGCTTTCCACAATTTATTTCTTTCTTCAATAGATTCAGCCCATTTAAAATCACTTCCTCCATTATTTTTAG
>CACPJJ010000004.1:0-87500 GCA_902634305.1 uncultured Pelagibacteraceae bacterium
TTAATATAAGTGATAAAAATAAATTTTATGGCGAATATACTTTTCATTATAATTTATGGAAAAATGAAATTATTAAAAAAGAAGACCAAAATAGTTGGATAGGATTTTGTACCTATAGAAGATTTTGGTCTAAAACTTCTAAATTAAAAAAGGATTTTTCACTTAAAAAAGATATAGTCCAAACAGTACCTGAAGAATGGAAAAAATATGAAGTTGTTTTAGTAGACCCGATTTATACTAACAAAACAAAGATAAGTAAAATCATTAAGCATGGAAAAAGAATTATACTTAAAAATCCATTTCTTTTTTTTAATAATAAAAATATTACAATAAAAATTCATTTTGACATGTATCATGGGCATGGAAATTTAGATAAAGCAATCGATCTTCTTGATGTTAAAGACAAAGAAAAATTCAGAGCATATGTTAATAAAGAAATAATGTTTAATCCTTACAATATGTTTATTTGCAAAAACAAAAAAATTCTTTTTGAATATTATTCACAAATTTTTCCATGGCTTGAAAAGTGTGAAAGTATATTTGGATTTGACTTAGAAAATAGTTATGGGAAAAAAAGAATTTATGGTTTTTTGGCCGAAAGATTTTTGTCTTACTGGTTTAATACATATACAAAACCAATTTATTGGCCAGTTTATTTTAAAGATATTTAGAAATTTATTTTAGAAGTGAAATTAATTTTTTTGTTGGGACGTGCAAATTATTATTTTGATCCCCTGTATCAGAGTTTATCCTTTTTCCTTGAACTGAAAAGTAATTCAAGTTTAGGTCTTTAGAAATTTTTTTAATCGGTTTAGATGTATTTTTGTCAATAAATTCAATTATTTTTGTGTTTTTTTTGCAAAAAGCTAAATTAGCAAAACCTGCGCCATGATTGCCAACAATTATTTTAGCATTATTAAAAATAGCTATTTGATCTTTAAAACTATAATCAGATAATCGAATAATTTTAAATTTTTTCATTAATAAAATTTCCCTGATTTCTCTTTCATTTAATATTATTCTTTTATTATTTAAATTAAATTTTGAATCAGACCTATCAATATATATTTTATTATAAAATTTTTTGTTTGATTTAAATTTTAAAAATTTTTTTCTTATCCAAAATGATATCCACTTTGGAACCTCACCTATATCTTTATGAGCAGATTTTGAGTATTGCCAAGGGTGATTTGTTGCTATAATTTTATTTGAATAAATATGTTTAAATTTTTTACTTGAGACTGATTTTTTTAGTATTCCTAAAATTTTAAGTGTATCAATTTGATATAAAAATTCTTTATTAGGAACAAAAACCAATTTAAATTTTTTCAAAGCAAATTTGTTTTCTACTATTCCAATCCTTGGAAGTACATCATACATCCAATGCCAGTAGTTATTATTTCCCGCACCTCCAGATAAAATACATAAAAGAGGAGAATCAAGAGTTTTTAAGAATTTTGGGGTACCATGCTTTAATACTCGATTATTTTTTATATTTGAGTTTACCAAATTTCTTAATTGAAAAGAAACTTGATTAATTATTTTATTATTATTTATAAAAGCAGTATCATGAACTGTGTCTGTATAAACTCTACAATTTTCTATTTCAAAAATTTTATATTTTCTTTTATTTTTTTTAACTTTATACACTTTTAAACACCCATTTTTCTTTTGAAAATAATTGATCTTTCCATAAACTATTTTAAAAAAAAATGAGACTAATTCTTTATATATTTGAGACATTAATTTTTTTATAAGAATTAAATATAAATTGTTTCATGAGAAAAATAGTATATTATATTTAATAATAATATTTCAAAAAAAATGTCAAAACTAAAATACCAAGCAGATTCTATTAAAGTTTTAAAAGGTCTTGAGGCTGTAAGAAAGAGACCTGGCATGTATATTGGAGATACTGATGATGGTACAGGTCTACATCATATGGTTTACGAAGTTGTTGATAATTCTATTGATGAAGCATTGGCAGGATTTTGTAAAAATATAACAGTTGATATTAATTCGGATGGCACAGTTAAGGTTAAAGATGATGGCAGAGGTATACCAACAGATCTTCATAAAGGAGAAAAAAAATCTGCAGCAGAAGTTATTATGACCCAGTTACATGCTGGAGGAAAATTTGATCATGACTCATATAAAGTTTCAGGAGGTTTGCATGGAGTTGGTGTTTCGGTTGTAAATGCATTATCTGAAAAATTAGAATTAATTATAGAAAGAGATGGAAATAAATATCTAATAGAGTTTAAAAATGGAAATGCAATAAAACCTCTTAAATTAATAGGAAAATCAAAAAATACAGGAACTGAAATTAAGTTTTTACCATCTAAAGAAATTTTTTCTTCAACAAAATTTAGCTTTCAAATTATTCAAAAGAGAATGAGAGAACTTGCATTTTTAAATAAAGGAATAAAAATATCAATTAATGATTTTACACAAAAAAAATTAAAAAAAGTCGACTTTAAATTTGACGGTGGAATATTAGAATTTGTTGAATTTTTAGACAAAGATAGAAGTAAATTGAAAAACAAAAACGATAATGATTTATTTAAGAAACCAATATTTGTTGATGGAAAAAAAAATAACCTTGAAATTGAATGTTCTTTGAAATGGAATGCTTCTTATTCTGAAGATATTTATCCTTACACAAATAATATATATCAAAAGGATGGTGGAACTCATTTATTAGGATTTAGAAGTGCTCTAACTAGAGTTATAAACAAATATGCAACAGAACAAAACTTATTAAAAAAAAATAAAGTTTCTATCTCAGGTGACGATATTAAAGAAGGTTTAACATGTGTATTATCAATAAAAATTCCAGATCCAAAATTTTCTTCTCAAACTAAAGATAAATTAGTTTCTTCAGAGGTAAGAAACATAGTTGAAACTATAATAAATGAAAAATTATCTGTTTGGTTTGATCAAAATCCATCGGTTGCAAAAATTATTTTAGCAAAGGTTGTTCAAGCAGCACTTGCTAGAGATGTTGCAAGAAAAGCTAGAGAAAATGTTAGAAGAAAAGGAGCTTTGGAATTAACTGGTTTGCCAGGTAAACTAGCCGATTGCCAAAATTCTAAGCAAGAACTTACAGAATTATTTATTGTTGAAGGAGATTCAGCTGGAGGTTCAGCAAAACAAGGAAGAAACAGAGAATATCAAGCAGTACTTCCTCTAAGAGGAAAAATATTGAATACCTATACCCAAGAAAATGGATCAAAAAAAAATCTTAATGGAAAAGATTTTAGAACAAAAACTTTGGCTAAATTAATTTCTTCAAATGAAATAGTAACTTTAATTAATGCTCTTGGCCTAGATCCAAAAGATGAAGAAATAGATTTAAAAGATTTGAGATATGGAAAAATTATTATAATGACGGATGCTGATGTTGATGGGTCCCACATAAGAGCTTTGCTTTTGACATTTTTTAACAATAAACCATTTAATAAATTAATAGAGAGTGGCCATGTTTTTCTTGCTCAGCCACCTTTGTTTAAAATCAATAAAGGGTCAAAAGGAATTTATATTAAAGATGAAAAAGAATTAGAAAAATATATTTTAAATAATTCTAAAGAACTAAAAAAAATTAAAAAAAGCTCAAAAGAATTTGAAAGAAAATTACAAGAAGAGAAATCTAAAATCAGCATTCAAAGATTTAAAGGATTGGGGGAGATGAACCCTGAAGAGTTATGGAATACTACTTTAGATCCTGATACTAGAAATTTATTGCAAGTTCAGTATTCAAAAGATTTAAAAAAAGACCATGAATTGATTCATACATTAATGGGAAATGATGTTTCTTTAAGAAAAGATTTTATAGTTGAGAATGCTATTAATGTTTTAAATCTTGATATTTAATAATGGAGTTAGGAAAAGCTTCAAATTTATATTCATTAAATAAATCCACCTACGTTAATTTAAGATGGATAGCTTATATTGGTCAATTAATTGCAATTTTAACTGTTCAATTTCTTTTAGAATATAAATTTGATTATTTTATATGTGTTACCATAATATTATTAAGCATATTAACTAATATTTATTTACAATTTAAAATTAAAACTAATCTACTAAATAATAATATTTCAACAATTTATTTATCATTTGATATTTTACAATTAGCTATTCTGTTTTATTTTACTGGTGGAATAACAAACCCATTTATTTTTTTGATTATAATACCGGCTGTATTTTCCTCTCAGTATTTACATTTTTTTAACTCAATTATCTTAGTTGTAATAATTACAATAATGTTAATATATTTAACTTTTTTCTATAGAGATTTACCTCATCCAGGTGAGCTTCATTTTCATGCACCTGATTTTTACTTATACGCTATACCTTTATCTATAGTAATTGGTCTTTTTTTTTTAGTATATTTTGGTTTTAAATTTGGTGAAGAAAGCAGAATTAGAAAAAGAGCATATGATAAAATTCAAGAATTAATGGCAAGGGAGAGCGAACTACTTTCCTTAGGTGCCCAGGCTGCTGCATCAGCACATTCTTTAGGGACACCTCTTTCCACAATTTTATTAACAGCGACTGAACTTAAAAAGGAATTTGGAAATAATCAAAAAATAAGTAAAGACTTAGATTTATTACTTAGTCAAACTAAAAGATGCAGAGAAATACTTAAAAAATTGTCATTAAACCCAACTATTGATGATGAATTTTTAAATTTAAACCTATCACTTAAAGATTATATAGATGAAATTGTGAGATCATATCGGGAAATAAGTAAAAAAGAATTTATTATTAATATTGAAGATTTTAAAAATCCAATAAAAATCAATAAATCTATAGAGATCATGTATGGTTTAAGAAATTTTATAGGAAATGCAAATAAATTTAGTAAAAAAAAAATTTTAATATTTCTTAAAAATGATATTCAAACAACAAATATAGTTATAACAGATGATGGACCTGGGTTTCCAAAAGATTTAATTGATAAAGATAAGTTAGGAGAACCTTATATTAGGACAACAGATCAAAAAAATATTACAAAATATGGTTTAGGCCTTGGAACTTTTATTGGAAAAACACTTTTAGAAAAAAACTTTGCAAAAATTAATTTTAATAATTCTTCACAAAATGGTGGTGCGGAAGTTAGTATTATTTGGAAAAATAAAGATCTTAATTTAATTTAATGTAGTTTATTTTTGTTATCAAATAATCCACTTAACTGTTCAATCATTACATCTCCCAATTCTTGAACATCAGTAATTTTGATAGCTTTTTTATAATATCTTGAAACATCATGGCCTATTCCTATTGCCAAAATCTCTATATCACTTTTATTTTCTATAAACTTTACAATTTTTTTAAGATGTTTTTCTAAAAAGTCACCTGAATTTACAGAAAGTGTTGAGTCGTCGACTGGAGCACCATCAGAAATTACCATCATAATTTTTCTTTCTTCTTTTCTTTTTTTTAATCTATTAAATGCCCATAATATTGCTTCTCCATCAATATTTTCTTTTAAGAGACCTTCTTTAAGCATAAGGCCTAAATTTTTTTTTGATTGTCTCCAATGTGTATCGGCGCTTTTATAAATTATATGTCTTAGGTCATTAAGTCTTCCAGGATTTTTTGGTTTGTTATTTTTGTTCCATTCTTCTCTACTTTTACCACCCTTCCAATTCTTTGTAGTAAAACCAAGTATTTCTACTTTGACCGAACATCTCTCCAAAGTTCTTGATAATATATCTGCACAAATTGCAGCAATAGTTATTGGTCTTCCTCTCATTGACCCAGAATTATCAATTAATAATGTAACTACAGTATCTTTAAACTCTAAATCTTTTTCTTTTTTAAAGGATAATGAATTTTGTGGATCAATTATAATTCTTGTTAATTTTGAACTATCTAGCAAACCCTCCTCTAAATCAAATTCCCATGCTCTATTTTGTTTTGCAAGTAATTGTCTTTGAAGTTTGTTAGCTAACTTTGTTATTAAATCTTGAAAACTTGTTAGCTGTTGGTCTAAAGTTTTTCTAAGCTTTGAAATTTCTTCATCAATCTCAAGTGTTTCCGCTTTTGATATCTCATCAAACTCACTTGTATAAATATGATATTCTTTATCTCCTATACTTGAATTAGTTTTCTGAATAATTTTTTCGTTACTTTCCTTATCCGAGTCAGTATCTACTAATTGTTCATCCATTTTCGTATCGCTTAAATCATAATCACCATCCAGACCATTTTGATCCTCTTCTTGTTGTCTCTTTTCCTGATCATCTTTTGATTGATCTTGACTATCTTGATTATTATTACTGTCCGGATTATCATTTTTATTATCTTCTTGATTTTCATCATTATTTTCTGAGTCAAAAATTTCCATTTCTTGTAAAATTTTTGATAGTTTTGAATTATAATTATCTTGATTTTCAATATTTTTATTTAAATAATTTAAATGTTCTTCAAAAGATGATTCAAAATCTTCTTCCCAAAAGCTTAAAATTTTTTCAGATAACGAATTTAGTTTAATTCCAAGGAATTTTTTAAGCATATAAAGCTCAAAAGCTTCAGATATTTGAACATCATCTTTTGATTTTAATTGGTCTTTTCTCTTAAAAGTAATTTTATTATTATAATTATCTTTTAAATTTTTTGAAATTCCTTTCAATATTTTTGTTCCAAGAATTTCATATCTTATTTTTTCCGATATATCATAGAGAGTTTTACAATGAGAATTCTTTGGCAAATTTTTTTGATAAATATCTTTATTTGAAAATTTTCTTTTTAATGCTTCAGAGTCAGTCTCAGCTCTTAATTTTATATAGTCTTCTTTAGTATTTAGATTATCTAGTTCAAAAAAATTATAATTTTTGGAACTTAAATTTTTATCTATAGCTTTTTCTAATTTATAGTCATCAGAAATTACTTTTACTGTAGAGATTAGAGCTTGTTTAAATTTTTCTTTTAAATTATCTTCTTTGTTCATTATTTCTGACTATTTATCAACGATTCTGGCAAATCTTCCCCGAAACATCTTTGATAATATTCAGCAATAGTATTTTTTTCTACATCATCACATTTATTTAAAAAAGTAACTCTAAATGCGTATCCTGTATCTTTAAATATTTCAGAATTTTCAGCCCAGTGAAGTACAGTTCTTGGACTCATGACTGTTGATATGTCTCCTCCCATAAATCCCTTTCTAGTTAAAGTTGCAACTTTAATCATGTTCGCAATTTTTTCTTTTCCTTTAGAATTATTTAAATTTTTATTTTTTCCTAAAATTATTTCCATTTCTTTTTCCATTGCCAAATAATTCAAAGTAGTAACAATATTCCATCTATCCATTTGTCCTTGATTTATTTGCTGGGTGCCATGATATAATCCAGTGGTATCGCCAAGTCCAACAGTATTAGATGTAGCAAAAAGTCTGAAATATTTGTTTTGTTTTATAACTTTATTTTTATCTAATAAAGTAAAATTACCTTCTGCTTCCAAAACTCTTTGAATAACAAACATAACATCAGGTCTTCCAGCATCATATTCATCAAAAACTAATGCAACAGGGTTTTGAATTGACCATGGCAATATTCCTTCTTTAAATTCTGTAATTTGTTTTCCTTCCTTAATTACTATCGCATCCTTTCCTATAAGATCTATTCTACTTATGTGACTATCAAGGTTAACTCTAATACAAGGCCAATTAAGTCTTGCTGCAATCTGCTCTATATGAGTTGATTTGCCAGTTCCGTGGTAACCCGAAACTAAACATCTTTTGTTAAATGAAAATCCAGAAAGTATCGCTAAAGTAGTATCTTTATCAAATATATAATTTTTATCAATTTCTGGAACAAATTCATTTTTTTTTGAAAAAGCTGTAACTTCCATATCACTTTCAATTCCAAAAGTTTGGTTAACAGAAATTTTTATATCTGGTACAATGTTTAATGAAGCTGTCAATTTTTTTCCTTATAAGTATTTTTTAATTGTGTATAAGCTAAAGTAATAACTTTAAGCTTATCTTCAAATTTTTTATTCCCTGCATTCATATCAGGATGAAATTTTTTGACAAGTTTTTTAAATTTTTCTTGTACTTTTTTCCAACTAATTCCAATTGATATACCAAGAATACCAAATGCCTTAAGATCATTAGAATTAAATTTAAATTGATCCATGTGGTCAAATTGTCCTTTAACTTTATATTTATCTCTTTCATCTTTTAAAGTGTTGTTCCATAAAATTTTAAAAAAATTATCAGAAGAACTAAAACTTTGTGTTGGTTTGTGCCAAGTCATATCTGATTTAATAAATTCATATATTTGATTATCATCCATACCTTCAAAATAGTTCCAATTTTTGTTGAATTCTTTAATATGGCTTAAGCAAAGCATTCTATATTTTTTACTGTTATCTTTTTCAATTGGAGCTTTATATAAACCTTCTTCTAAACAGTTATTCCAATCACAAATGTTTTTCATTATATATAATATTATAAATTATGAATATAAATCAACTAGTTGAAATTGTAAAAAATAAATTGCACAATAATATTGTTTGCGACAATATAGAAATTCAAGATAAAACTTTTTTACACAAAAGTCATGCATCTCATGATAAAAATAAATTTCATATAAAACTAATAATCACATCTGATTATTTGAAAAAAAAAAACAAAATTGAATCGACAAAAGAAATATATAAAATTTTAGAAAAGGAATTAAAATATAATATACATTCTATTCAAATTTTAATTAATTAATTCTCTAGATAGAAATTTTTTTATTTTTGATTGATCAAATTTTAAACCTAAAAGTACTTTTCCTATTTTTTTTATCAAAATAAGATTTATCTTAGAAGAATTATTTTTTTTATCTGCTTTCATATATTTAATAATTGTATTTATATCTTTTTTTTTAAAATAAAAATTTATGTTTTTTGATATATTTAAATGATCTATATGATTAATTATTTTTTCATAATCGCTTTTATTTAAAATATTATTATCAAGACTAAATTTTGCTGAACTTATAATTCCCAATATAACAGCTTCTCCATGATTTAGTTTTTTTGAATATGACAGTGTGGCCTCATAAGCATGAGCAAATGTATGACCTAAATTAAGAATTTTTCTTATATTTTTTTCTTTTTCATCCTGTTGAACAATATTTCTTTTAATTTTACAACTATCTGAAATAGCTCTTTCTATAAATGGAGATTTTAGTTTTATTATTTTTGGAAAATTTTTTTTTAAATAATTAAAAGTTTTTACATTACTTATGATCGAATGTTTTAAAATTTCTCCATATCCACAGTTTAGTTCTCTTTTTGGAAGTGAACTTAACATGCTTACATCAGACAAAACTAAATCGGGTTGCATAAAAGATCCAATCAAATTTTTTCCATATTTATTATTAACTCCCGTCTTCCCTCCAATTGATGAGTCGACTTGTGCCAGAAGTGTTGTGGGAATATTAATAAATTTTAATCCTCTTTTAAAAATGCTTGCAGCAAAACCAGATACATCACCAGTAATACCTCCGCCAAAAGATATTATGCAGTCGTTTCTATTAAAATTAAATTTAAATAATTTATCTAAAATTAAATTTATACTTTTTAAATTTTTATTTTTTTCATTTGCTTTAAAGAGATGAACAACGATTTTTTTGTGAGCAAATTTTTTTTTTAAAATTTCTATTTTTTTTTTGGGAATTTTTGTATCTATAACAATTAAAATTTTTTCAAAATTAAAATTATTTAATTTCAAAATATTAGAGGTTTGTGAAATAATATTTTTTCCTATTATTATGGGATATTCTTTAGATTTAGTTTTAACATTTAGCTTAATTTTTTTCATATAATTCAATTATATTTTTAACTATCATATTTTTGGTTAATGTTTCACAATTTATCTTGTAATTTGCTAAGCTATATATATCCGATCTTTGTCTTATCAGTTTTTTTAAATTATTTTTGCTAGAATTAAAAGCAATTGGTCTTTTTTTGCTTTTTAAAATTCTTTTTATTATTGTAGAATTTTTCCAATTTAACCAAAATGAAATATGATTTTTGAGTATTTCTCTTCTAATATTTTTATTAAGAAAACTACCGCCTCCTAGCGATATAATCTTTCTATCATGTTTAAGAAGTTTTAAAGTTATTTTTTCTTCTAAATTTCTAAAATAAGATTCGCCCTTTTTTTCAAATATGTCGTAAATTTTTAGACCTATTTCTTTTTCAATAAATTTGTCAACATCTAGAAAATTAAAATTAATATTTTTAGACAAAAGGTACCCAATAGTAGATTTTCCAGATCCCATCATGCCTAGTAAAACTATATTTTTATTTAAATTCATAATTCTTTATTGAAAAACCACAAATATGTCTTATTTTGAAAATACTTAACACTATATGCAATTTGAAAAAAAAACAAGAATAGGAAGTCCAAAAGGTATTTTTGGAATATTAATTAAAATTATTTTAATATTCATTATTTTAGGTGTTGCTGTGATTCTAATTGACAGAATTAATTTTCCATCACCAATAAAAAAAATAGAAGATGTAATTTCTAATGATAATTTTAAAATTATTAAATAGAAATAATTTAATAGTTTTAATTGTTTCTATTTTATTATTTTCAACCAATATTTATGGTGAAGATGAGCCAGTAGATATATGGGATTTGGAAAAAAAAAACGATCAAAATTTATCCACAGTAATAATTAATGGTGAAAATGATAAAGAAGATAAAATTGGAATCGATAATGAAAACACAGAAACTAAGATAAATATAATTGATAGTAATCAATTAGATAATAATAAAATAAATATTGTAGGTTTATATGATCCGGAAGAGAATGGGTTAAACATTGACATGTGGTCCAACTCTAATGGAGATGAAATAAAACTAATTTTAAATAAAATAGATAAAATGAATCTTTCACAAGATTCTAAAGAAATTTTAGATGTTGTTTTATTAACAAATTCATATTTTCCAAAAGAAAATATAACAGAAGAAAATTTTGTAGATTTTAAATTAAAATATTTAATTAAAAATAATGATAAAAATTTAATTAAATTATATTTGATTAAAAATGATAAAGTTCCTTACAATTCAAATTTAATTAAATTTTATATAAATAGTTATCTTGAAAATGCTGATTTAGAAAATGCTTGTAAAATTTTTGATGAAATAAAATATTTTAGTGATGACTATATTAATAAATTTCAAATTTATTGTTTAATTGATCAAGAAAAAAGAGAAGAGGCACAACTTCTTTATGATTTAAATAAAGAAACTGGTTTTAAAGATGATTTTTATGAAGATAAATTCAATTTTTTAATGGAATATATTGAGAAAGCTGATGAAAATATTTCTGATAAAAATATATTAAATTTTCATTTATCGCATAGAACAAGCAATAATTTCATTTATCAACCCAAAGAAAATAGTCCAAAATTTATTTGGAAATATTTGTCTTCTTCAAATTTGCTAGAAAATGTAAATGAAATAAATCTAGAAGATGTTGAAAAAATTTCTTTAATTGAAAAGGCAACTCATGAACAAAATTATGAAGAGAAAGAATTATTTGAGTTATATAAAAGATTTCAGTTTAACATTAATCAACTCTTAAACGTAAAAGATTCATATAAGTTATTACAAAATTACGAAGGTAGAGCTTTGCTTTATCAAAGATTAATATTAACCGAAGATGAAATTCAAATTTTAGATTTATCATATAAATTGAAGGAGTCATTCATTAAAGATAAAATAGAAAATGCTTTTAGAAGTGAGTTAAAAAGAGTTTTGTCAAAAGTAAGTAAAGAACAGGTACCTTCAAATTTTTCGTCATTTTATAATGACAATCTAACTATACCGGATCTAAAACGAAAAAATATAAAAGTTAATAATAAAATAATTCATCAATCTAAATTATTAAAATATTTTGAGGATCAATATGAAATCAAAAAGGTCGAAGATGATTTGGATAAATTACTCAAATCAATAAAAAAAAACAAAGACTACAATGTTTCAATAAAAGATTTAATTATGTTAGAATCGTTGGTTTCAGATGGTGTATTAATATCTAAAAAATATAAAAATATGTTTGAATTTGATCAATCAAATGTACCAACAGATATTCAATTATTATTAAATAATAATGAATCTGGTATGGTTTTGTTGAGATTAGTTGAAATTATTGGAGAAGATGATTTGGAAAGTTTAGGTCCCGATACACTGTACTTTATTACAACTATATTAAACCAACTAAATTTGGATACTATTAGAAATAAGATTTTATTAAAAGTTCTTCCTTTAAAAATATAAAAATTATAATAAAATTAATTTATGACTATTAGAAAAATACTAACAGAACCAGATCCAATATTAAAAAAAATATCGATTCCAGTTGAAGTAGTTGGGGAAGAAGAACAAAAACTTATGGATGATATGCTCGAGACTATGTACGATGCAAAAGGTATTGGTTTAGCAGCAATTCAAATAGGTGTACCAAAAAGAATTATAGTTATGGATTTATCGAAGGAAGGAGAAAAAAATGATCCTATGTATTTCGTTAATCCAGTAATAAAAAATAAAAATCAAGATTTATCTAAGTATGAAGAAGGTTGTTTAAGTGTTCCAAATCAATTTATAGAAGTAAATCGACCAAGTATGTGTGAAGTAGAATACCTAGATTATAATGGAGAAAAAAAAAATCTTAAATGTGATAATTTATTAGCAACTTGTATACAGCATGAAATTGATCATCTAGAAGGAATTACAATTTTGACATATGTTTCAAAGTTAAAAAGATCAATGATTGTAAAAAAACTATCCAAAACAAAAGCCAATGAAGACAGAGTTGTTCTTTAGTTATGAGCAAAAAAATAGTTTTTATGGGTACATCTAATTTTGCTGTTCCTATTTTAAAATCGCTTTATCAAAACGGATACGAAATATCAGTTGTTTATACTCAACCCCCAAAAAAATCTAATAGAGGTCAAAAACTAAATAAGTCACCAGTACATTTATTCTCTGAAAATATAAGTTTAGATGTGAGAAGCCCTCAATATTTAAAAAATAATAATGAAGAAGAATCATTTTTAACTGAATTAAAGCCAAATATAATTCTGTTAGTTTCGTATGGCCAGATAATATCTAAAAATCTTTTAAATATTCCTAAAAATGGATTTTTAAATGTTCATGCTTCTTTACTCCCAAAATGGAGAGGTGCAGCACCTATTCAAAGGTCAATAATGAATCGAGATGAAGAAACAGGAATTAGCATAATGAAAATAAATGAAAATTTGGATGAGGGACCAGTTTGTAATCAATACTCATTAAAAATTTCAGAAAAAATGAATGCAGAAGAATTGTCTGAAAAATTATCACTAATAGCTTCAGAAAAAATTTTAGATATTTTAGATAATATTTTTGAGGGTAATATAAAATTTAATGATCAAGATCATTCAAAAGCTACTTATGCAAAAAAAATTCAAAAACTAGAAGGAAAAATTGATTGGAATGAAAATGTAGACAAGATAATTGGAAAAATAAATGGACTATATCCGTATCCGGGTGCTTTTTTCTCATTTAATGGAGAAAGATATAAAATATTAAAAGCAGAAAAGTCTAGTACAGCAGGAAAACCTGGAGATATAGTAAGTGAAAATTTTGAGGTGTGCTGTGGAGAAGGATCAATAAAAGTATTAAGTATTCAACGAGAAGGTAAAAGAGTTCAACAAATAAATGAATTTTTACTTGGTACTCAAATAAAAAAAGGCTTCAATATTGCTTAATGTATAGATATCAAATTTTGATTGAATATGTTGGAACCCCTTTCATAGGTTGGCAAATACAAAAAAAAGGAAAGTCTGTTCAAAAAATAATTCAATCAACTCTATCAAAATTATTGAAGCAAAAAATTATTTTATTTTCTGCAGGACGAACTGATCGTGAAGTACACGCAAACGGACAATCAGCTCATTTTGATGTTGAAAATAAAATTCAAAATATAGATAAAATGGTTAAATCTCTAAATTTTTTTTTAAATAGAAAAAAAATTTCTATAATTAATATTATTAAAAGAAATGAAAATTTTCATGCAAGGTATTCTGCAAAAGAAAGAGTATACAAATATTTTATTATTAACCGTTTAGCTCCACCTGTTATAGAAAATGAAAGAGCATGGCATATAAGAAAGAAACTAGATATTAAATTATTAAAGAAAGGGGCTAAAAAATTATTAGGTACACATGATTTTAGTACAATGAGAGCAACAAATTGCTATGCTAAAAGTCCTATAAAAAAAATTAATAAAATAACTATAAAAAATATAAATGGTAAAATTGAAATTGAATTTAGATCAAAATCTTTTTTAAGAAACCAAGTTAGATCAATGGTTGGATGTCTAAAATATTTAGCAGAAAAGAAATGGAATATTAAAAAATTTGAAAATGTTTTTAAATCAAAAAAAAGAAAAAATTGTGCCCCTCCTGCACCAGCTTGTGGGCTGTATCTTGAAAAAATTATCTACTAATTCTTGTATTTTTTTTGAATTTTTTATTAATTCTCCAGCGACTTTCTGTTCTAACGATATAACCACAGCAATTTATAGATTTACACGCACAAGGAAATTGCCTAAAGTCGGAGTCAAATCCGAAGCCGTAGTCACAGGTTAATTCCTCACCTTTTTTAATTTCTTTACTTGAAACAACCCAAATTTTTAAACCAGTTCCATCATATTCGCAGTTATTCGAGCATGAATGATTGATCAAGCGTGCAGTATTCCATGAGACATCTCCATCTAAATCATATCTTTTATTTAAATTAAACAAGTAAATTGGTTTTGAATTATCAAATTTATCCGAATCTTCAGTTTGTTTTTTTGTTATAATATTTCCTACGTATTCTATAATTTTAGTTCCAGCTTTAATATTCTTAGTAGCGTAAAGACCACGTCCATTTTTATCAATGTTAGATTTTTTAATTTTATAAAGCTTCATATGAATGTCTTTAATCAATAATTTTTTATTTTCAATTAAATTCTATTAATGCATCAACATGTCTTTTAGTATCATCCTGGAGTGCTTGTAAGTCATATCCACCTTCCAAGATTGAAATAACTTTGCCATTACAAAATTTCTTTGTCACTTCTAGTATTCTTTTTGTAATATGATAAAAATCTTCGGTTCCAAGTTTGAAAGAAGCCAAGGGATCTCTTGCGTCACTATCGAAACCAGCACTTATTAAAACAAATTCTGGTTTAAATTCTTTTAATCTTTTTAAAGCAAATTCAAAGGCATTCAAGTATTCCTCTGAATTTGTACCTGCTGGTAATGGTATATTGCAAATATTATTAAATTTACCTTTTTCTTTTTCAGAACCTGTACCAGGGTAAAAAGGATACTGATGAGTTGAGATAAATAAAACATTTTCATTATCATAAAATATGTCTTGTGTGCCATTTCCATGGTGAACATCAAAATCAACTATGGCAATTTTTTTATATTTATATTTATTAAGTAAATACTGACAGCCGATTCCGACGTTATTTAGAATACAGAAACCAGCCGCTTTATTTTGTGATGAATGGTGCCCTGGAGGACGAACACAGCAAAAAGCATTTTTGAATTCTTTATTTTCAACACCATCTATTGCTGTAATAATTGAGCCTGCTGCATCGAATGTTGCTTTTTTACTTCCAGGCGAAATAATAGTATCGCCATCCAAAGAAGAAAAACCTTTTGTCGGAAAAGAGTTTTTTACTAATTCAATATAGCTTTCATCATGAGTGTCTTTTAAAATTTCATCTGTAATAATTGTTGGTTTTTTCCATAAAATATTTTTATTATTTAATTTTTTAAAGTTTTCAATAACCGCAGATACTCTTGCTATTTGTTCGGGATGTCCAGGACCGGTGTCATGACCTTTGTAGGTATCAGAAGTGATTAAACCAGTTTTCATTAAAAATAATTTTCTAAAATATTATAATATATTTTAGTTAATTTTTTCAAATCTGAAATTGGTGATCTCTCATCTACCATATGGATAGTGGTGTTTCTTAATCCTAACTCTAATCTTGGGATTGAACCTAAAAATCTACTATCACTTGTACCACCTCTACAATTTAATTTTGCCGATTTACCTGTAACTTTTTTAACAATTTTTTTAACCATATAAATTTCTTTATTTGGTTTAGTATAAAAAGCTTCACCACTCACTCTATATTCTATTTTAGTTTTACATTTTTCTTTTTTTGCAACCGCATTTATTATTTTACTTAGTTTTTTCTTTAGAGAAGCTGATTTATGTTTAGAGTTAAATCTAACATTGAATTTTGCGCTGGCCGATTGAGGTACTACATTTTCAGATAAATTATCTACGTTCATTTTTGTAAATTCTAAGTTAGATGGAGGCATAAATTTTGTACCATTATCTAATGATGAACTTTTTAATTTAGCTATTATTTTAGCTAAAGTTGTACAGGGGTTTATATAAGTTCCAGCAAAAGCTGAGTGCCCACTTTTCCCATATACAGTTACAATTCCATTCATAGAACCACGTCTTCCAATTCTTATTTCATCGCCAACTGATTTATTTGAAGAGGGTTCTCCCACTACAGAAAAATCTATTTTTTCACCTTTTCTTCTTAGGTATTTCATTACTGCTGGACAACCATATCCTGTTGTCTCTTCATCTGCTGTAATAATAATTGAAATAGATCCCTTAAATTTATTATTTTTAATAAAATTACTAACTGCACTTATCCAACAAGCTACACCACCCTTCATATCTTGAGCCCCTCTACCATTTAAATATCCTTTTCTTATAACTCCTTTAAATGGTGGGATTTTCCAGTTATTTAAATTGCTAACAATATCCGTATGGCCGAGAAAACTCATGTGAGGTTTTGATTTACCAAATCTTGCATATAAATTTAAAGCTGGTTTTGGTCCAGTCCCTTTTGATTTGATAATTGTACATTTAAAACCAATCGCAGTAAGTTTTTTGGATAAGAATTTCATTATACCCTTATCTTCAGTTTTAACTGTTGGAAATCTTATTAGCTCTTGAGCTAACTTTATCTCATTAAAAATTTTCATTTTAAGATCTCAATAATTCATTAATAGATGTCTTTGATCTTGTACGCTCATCGACCTGCTTAACGATTACAGCACAATATAAGCTGGGACCACCAGGTTTTTTTGAAGGTAGGGAACCAGGAACTACTACACTTCCCTCAGGCACTTCGCCAATCATTATTTCATTTGTATCTCTATTAATAATACGGGTCGATGCAGTCAAGAAAACACCAGTTGCAAGAACACTATTTTTTCTAACAATTACGCCTTCCGCCACCTCGGCACGAGCACCGACAAAGCAATTGTCTTCTATTATTGTAGGAGCAGCCTGAACGGGCTCCAAGACGCCCCCAATTCCAACTCCTCCGGATAAGTGTACATTAGAACCAATCTGAGCTCCCGATCCAACCGTACTCCAAGTATCAACCATCGTGCCTTCCCCAACATATGCTCCGATATTAATAAAACAAGGCATCAAAACGGCGCCAGGAGCTATGTAGCATCCTTTGCGTGTCATGCCGTTCGGAACATATCTAAATCCCGCTTTCTTATGATCTTCTTCAGTCCACCCAGCAGTTTTAAACCCTACTTTGTCATACCATACTGAATATGGACCCGACGTGGTGGTCATTTTATTAGTTCTAAAAGATAATAGAATTGCTTTTTTTGCAGTTTCGTTGGTTACCCATTTTCCATCTGATTGTCTGTTTGCAACCCTTATCTTTCCTTGATCCAAATGCTCAATTGTCTCATTTACTGCATCAATAATGCTTTTATCTGAATCTGGAGAAATATCTTTTTTGTTTTCCCAGGCTTCATTTATAATTTTTTCTATATCACTCATAGTTTTATTGTTCTTTTAATAACCTTATTTTTTTTAAAAATAAAGCAAGATTATCAATTCTATAATCTACTACATCTTTATATTTATCAATGTTATTTATTGGCTCATCATTGCTAAACCAAACTTTGACCATATTTTTTGCTGTCTCAGAAGTAAGATTTTTACAGATATCTTCTATATAAACTGTTTCTTCATTAGTTGGGATTTTAAACTTATCACACATTAATTTAAGAGATTCAGGGTTTGGTTTTGGTTTAAATTGAAAATCGACAATATCCATGATTCTTCCTTCAAATAAATCTTCAATACCTATTTTTTTCATACAATTAATAGCATGTTCTTTCGATCCATTAGTTGCACAAAATATTTCTATATCTAATTTTAATAGTTCTTCTCTAAGTTCTATATCTTTTTCAAGACAATCATAATTTATTGAATGAACAAATTTTAAAAATTCATGTGCGTCAATCTTATCAGAATGATTTATAAGCAACCCATTTAATGAAGTATCATGCTTGTAAAAATAATCTGCCTGAATCTCTTTTGCCTTAACTTTATCAACATTTAGTTTAAGCGCTATATAATCTGTCATTCTA
This sequence comes from uncultured Pelagibacteraceae bacterium, assembly GCA_902634305.1. Taxonomy (GTDB): domain Bacteria; phylum Pseudomonadota; class Alphaproteobacteria; order Pelagibacterales; family Pelagibacteraceae; genus Pelagibacter. The sequence continues at coordinate 18,496 of CACPJJ010000004.1, forward strand.
GAACTTACTTGCCCAAATAAAGTTTTTAGGTATTTAGGTGCATATATTACACCGTCTTGATCAAAAATTATGTATTTTACTTTTTTAAGATCTTTCATTTTCTAATCAAAGTTCCGGCACCTTTATCAGAAAATATTTCAAACAACAGTGAGTTTTGTCTTCTGCCGTCTACTATAACTACACCAGTTACACCATTGTTAATAGCATCAATGCATGTTTTAATTTTAGGTATCATTCCACCAGAAATAGATTGATCATTAATCATATTATTTGCTGTTTCAGAATTAATTTCTGAGATAAGTTTTTTATCTTTATCTAACACTCCTTCTACATCTGTCATTAATAACAATCTTCTAGCATTTATTTCCTTTGCAATCGCTGCAGCTACCACATCTGCATTAATATTATAAATCTTTCCGTCATCTCCAGTTCCTAGTGGAACTATAATTGGAACTCTTTTTTCTTTAACTATTCTTAAAAGCACTTCTTTATTAACTTCTTTAGGAGTACCAACAAATCCAAGTTCTTTTTTTTCGGGAATAATTTTAATTATATTTTCGTTTTTAGGAGTTACTGATTGCGCATTTGCTTCTTTGTGTTTTATGTTATTTAAAATTTCAGTATTTAACTCTAATAAGGATTCTTCAACAATTTTAATTGTTTTTTCATCAGTAACTCTTAAACCATCTATAAACTTTGTCTCTATATTATTTTGATCAAGTTTTTTTTTAATATTTTTACCACCACCATGAACAACGATTGCTGATAAACCTAATTTATTAATTATTACTATATTTTCTATAAATTGATTAAATAAATTTTCATCAAGTAATACCGAACCACCACACTTAATTACAATTAATTCATTAGAATATTTTTTAACATATTTTTCAACTTCTTCGATGGAAGGACCATCTTTAGGTATAATTTTATCTAAATTCATTAATTTAATTAGTTTTAACTTTTGTGCTTTTCAATACAAGATACTGTTGCAGAAGCTGAAGTATGTTGTTAACGGTCCAATAGATTACCAAGCCGGCTGGAAATGGAGCAAGAATTATAGTAAGCACTAGAGGAAAAAACTGGAATATCTTACGTTGCACAGGATCTGGCATTGGTGGATTTAACAACTGCTGGATATACATACTGATACCCATGGCGATCGGCCAAATTCCAATAATTAAAAAAGTTGGAGGATCCCAAGGTATTAATCCGAACAAGTTAGCAAAAGAAGTGGGGTCTCTACTCGAAAGATCCTGCACCCAACCGAAAAATGGTTCATGCCTACTGTCCACTGTGACGAACAGAACTTTATATAAAGCAAAAAATATAAAGATCATCGGGATGATGGGAAGGCATCCACTCATAGGATTTATTTTTTCTCTTCTATATAAAGCCATCATTTCCTGTTGAATCTTCACTTTATCTGTCTTATGAAGTTCTTTAATTCTAGTTAGCTGTGGTTGTAATAATTTCATACGGGACATCGACTTGAAGGACAGTTGAGCTAATGGAAATAGCACAACTCTAATACAAACTGTTACAGCTATAATTGCTAATCCATAATTTCCAAGCAATTTAAAGAAATAATCTAGAGCAAACCACATCGGGCGAGTCAAAAAATAGAGATAGCCCCAATCTATAACTAAATCTAGCTTTTCAATATTTAATTTTTTTGCATACTCATCAATAATTCTTACTTCTTTTGCTGCTAATAAAACTTTTATTTCGTTAGACTTAGTTTCATTTGCTCCAATTTCAGTAGCTTTTGACTCAATAAAACTTGTTCTAAATCTATTTTTGTAATCAAAATCTGCTCTAAACTTTCTATTTTCCTGAGGTATAATAGTAGTAATCCAATATTTATCAGTAATTCCCAACCATCCATTATCAGCATTTATCGAGAAAGGTTTGTCTTGTATATCATCATAATCTTCCTCAACAAGCTCTGAATTAAAAACCCCCAAGGCGCCTTCATGTAAAATAAAAAAATTAGTAATCTCAGGAATTTCATTTCTAATAATCTGTCCGTAAGGATAAAAATTATATGTCTTTTCAGAGTTATTTATTATGGTTTGTTTTACAGTAAATAGATACTGATTATCGATGCTTATTTCTTTTTCAAATTTTATATTTTGATCATTTAGCCAAAATAATTTTACTGGGGTATTAGGTGTAAGTTTATTATTTCCTTCAATTTCCCAGGTTGATCCTGAATTAGGTACATCAATATTTTTATTTGTTGTTGCCCATCCTGTTTCTACATAATATCCACTTTTAACTTTACTTGGATTTAACAAAACAACATTATCTTCTCCATTTAATGTTTCTTTGAATTTTTTAAATTCCAAATCATCTATCTTGCTTCCATTCAATGATATTGAGCCTTTAATAATTTCATTTTCAAATAATATTCTTTTACTTTCTTCTAAAGCTTCTTCTCTAGAAATTTTTACAACCTCATTATTTTGCTCAAGAGATGGTGCTTCTGTAGTATCGTTTTGAGCAACTTTACTTTTTTCAGTTTGAACCAACTTTGGATCAGGAGGAGGGGGCGCCCAAAACAAGGAATAAAAAATAATAACACATGCACTGAGAGATATTGCTGCAATTACATTTTTTGTATCCATTTAATTTCTTTTCTTTTTTACAGGATCAAATCCACTGCCGCCACCCAACATTTTAATTGGATGACAAGATAGAATTCTTTTTGTTCCCACTACACATCCTTTTAAAAACCCATATTCATTGAGACTGTCTATGAAATACTGAGAGCAAGTAGGAAGATATCTGCAATTATTTCCTAATATGGGTGATAAAATTAATTGATAAAGATGTATTAACTTGATCAACGCTTTTGAAAATATTTTCATCATTTTATTTTTTTATAATCTTTAAATAAAGCATCTCTAATATCAGAAAACTGTGCATTTATAATTTCTTTTTTTGCGATAATTAAATAGGAATAATTAAAATTAATTTTTGATATTTTTACTAATTGATTCATTATATTTTTTAATCTTCTTTTTATTTTATTTCTTTTAACTGCATTACCCAATTTTTTTTGTGCAACAAAACTTATATTTAAACTTTTACTACTTTTATCAGAAAGATTTTTGAAGAAAATAGTTAGATATTTATTAGATAATTTTCTTCCTTTTAGGAGTGTCTTGAAATCTTCATTTTTTGTGAGACTCAATATTTTAACACTCATTAAACAGTAAGTTTTTTTCTTCCTTTTGCTCTTCTTCTGGCGATTAGTTTTTTTCCACCCTTAGTTCTCATCTTTGATCTAAAGCCATGTCTTCTTTTTCTTACTAATCTGCTAGGTTGGTATGTTCGTTTCATAATAAGTTAATAAAATGTAAATAAAATTTCGGTAGTTATAAGAAATAAGTGTAATAAAGTACAGTTAATTCTAGAACATAATATATGAAAAAAGATAATAAAATTAAAATATTTATTGGATTATTCTATCTTACACTTGTGGGATTATTTCTTTACTATCTATTTTTAAATTTTACATTTCAGGAAATAACTTCTTACAATTTTATTAAAGATAATATTGAATTTTTCTCTGAATTAAAAAAAACTAATTTAATTTTATTATGTTTATCGTCTTTAATTATAACAATTTTATGGGTATTTCCTTTTCTTGGATTTGGATCTCCGGTCGCTTTATTGGGTGGATTTATTTTAGGTAAATGGGTAGGAACAATAGTTGTAGTTTTGGGGATGAGCATTGGTGCAACTTTTTTATATATTTTTGGAAATTATTTTTTAAAAGATTTTGTAAGACAAAAATTTCTAAATAAATTTCAAAATTTAGAAATTAAATTTAAAAAATCTGAATTCATCTATTTATTGATCTACAGATTTTGTGGAGGGATACCCTGGCAGCTTAGCTGTATTTTACCAACTTTATTTAACGTTAAAGTAAAAAATTTTTTATTTGCAACTTTACTAGGGATAATTCCTCAAATTTTTTTAGTTGTATCTATTGGAAGTGGATTAGAAAAAATAATTAGTGAAAATCTAGAGCCTCCAAAAATAACTGATATAATTTTTTCCCAAGATATTTATTTGCCCTTGGGCTTATTTGCTATTTTGGTGATTATTACAATTACATTTAGAAAGATATTCTATAAAAAATAATTTATTAATCTTTTAAAATAATTTTTATTGTTTTGTAAGGTATCCTGTATCCAGGAAAAGAAGCAACATCCCCTGTCATTACAGTTTTTGGATTCCATCCAAAACAAAAAATTATGAAAATAAATATAAAAATTTTTTTATTTATATTTTTAAATAATTTATTATTTAAAAATTTTTCAGAGAGATTTATTAAATTATTTTTGTAAATATAAATAAAAGTAATTATTGAAAAAACATAACTAATATTTACCCATCTTCCCCAATCATATCCCATGGCAAATAATAAAATTACAGGAGAAAGCAATATTAAATATGGAAATAAAAGATTATTAAATTTACTAAAAAAATAAATCTGATTTTTTAATTTTGAATTAAATAGTAAAATAAAAAGTGGACCAAAACCAATAATAACGATTAATATATATCTAACAAAAATTTCGACTGAGTACTTATCAAAATTACCTTGAAATTGCTGATATATAGATGATTTTGATCTAAGAAGATCGCATGACGTATAACAATTTTCATTAAAATTTTCCATCAACGAACTTGACATTAATTTGTGAGCTTCATCAGAAATTGGATTTAGTGCAATGTAAAAAACTAATATTATTGATGGAATATATGTAGATAAGTTAATAAAAAATAATTTGTTAATATTTTTTATTTCATTTTCAATTAAATCTAAAAAAAGGAAAAATAATATAAAAAAAATTACAGGCTCCCAGATGAGTATGGCTACAGGAAATAAAAATAATTTATAAAAAAACTTATAGACTTTTCTTTTAATTGGAATGAAGCAATATGTTAATAGATAAATAAAAATAAAAATTTCTTTTCTAGCTAAAACTTCTATTTCCGCTATAGGATAAAGAATAAATATAGGAGTAAAAATAGCGAAAATAAAAATTTTGTTGTAAAGATTATTTTTAAGAAAGTTGTAGACTAGAAAGAAATAAGTTCCAACCAATAGTGTTTGAAAAAGAAATATTGTATCTCTTAGTTTAATCAAAAAAAAGTTAGATATATATATAGATATTTGTCCTATAAGACCTCTTTTTGTAAAGCCACCTTCATAATTAATAATCCATTCTGAAATAGTAGAATCATTTGCTACATCATGTTTTTGATATAAAAAAAATAGTGCAAATAAAAAAAGTATAGATAGATAAGTAAAAATATGGGTATTAATATTTTTTTTCATTTAAATAGTGTTGAATTATCTTATATATAATTATTTTTCCATAAATTTTATCAATCCTTTTAATTTTATTCCTTCTAAGGGATGATAGAAAATTAGATTTTTTAATATTTGAGTCAGCTTTCCTTATAAATTTTTTATCTGATGAAATAAATTTTTGATAATCAAGTTTAAAATATTCAAAAGCAAACTTTAACATTTGGTTTGCAGAATAAGATTTTCCATTTGATAAAATAAAATCTTGTGGTTTTTTTTTTATAAATTTTAATAAATACTTGCATTGTTCTTCACACCAATTCCATTCCCTTGAAATATTTAAATTACCAAATTTTGTTTTTAGGCCATTTTTTTTTGCTTTAATTGCCGCTATGCACATTTTTGGTATTAAATAAATCCCAGGTCTATAAATAGATTCTGTATTAAAAATTATAGCGTTATAAAATTTTAGCTTAAATCTTTCTCTGTATTTTTTTGTTTCATTGTGGGATTTTAATTTAGCAAAACCATATGGGCTTATAGGTTTTTTTATACTATCTATATTTATTTTTTTTTTATAATTTCCATATATTTCACATGAGGAAAAATTTACAAATTTACTTGATAAATTATAATTTTTTAAAGTTTCTAGGAAATTTCTACATCCAATAAAATTACTAAAATAAGTTTCTTTCTTACTATAAAAAGATTTTCCAGGAGAACTTTGCCCTGCCATATAAAATATTAATTTAGGGTTATATCTTAACAACAGTTTTTTTATTTGTATTTTATTTAGAATATTTAATTTTTTTATATAGATTTTTTTATTTTTAATTTTTTTTTTTGCTTTAGCTAAAGATCTAGTTGTAATTATAACTTTAAATTTTTTTTTTATTAATTCTTTTGAAAGGGTTATACCAAATTGACCTGTTCCTCCGACTATTATTGCATTAGATTTTTTCATTGATATATTTAATTATATAATGTTACCCAAAAAAAAAATATTAATATTTACCGCAACATATAATGAAAAAGATAACATAGAACATCTAATTCATTCTATAAATGATTATAATTCAGAAGCAGATATTTTTATAATAGATGATAAATCTCCAGATTATACATATGTTAAAATTCAAGATTTACAAAAGGAGTATAAAAATATTTTCTTAAAAATAAGAGAATCTAAATCTGGTTTAGATACCGCACACAAAGAAGCTTATGAATTTGCACTTTCAAATGATTATGATTATTTGATTACAATGGATGCAGATTTATCACACGACCCAAAAGAAATTAATAATTTTGTAGAGTATTTGAGTGAGTTTCCTTTCGTTATTGGATCAAGATATGTTCAGGGTGGACGTTGTTTAATGTCTGGCAAAAGACTTTTAATGAGTAAATTTGGAAATAAATTAATAAGGAATGTTTTAGGAATAAATTCAAATGAATTTACAACATCGTATAGAGGCTTTAATCTTTTAAAACTAAAAAATTTTCATTTAAATCAAGTTAAAAATAAAGGCTATAGTTTTTTCATGGGAACATTGTTTGAAATTGATAAACTTGGATATAAAATTAAAGAAATTCCAATAATTTTTAAAGATAGGCAAAAAGGTTTCTCTAAAATTCCTAAAATAGAAATGTTTAGGACTATGAAAAATCTATTTATTTTATTTCTTAAAAAAAAAATTAAATTTTGATAGGTTTTTAATTAGAGAAAACTTGAAATTTGCTATAAAGACCGAGCTTTAGTGTATAAAATAATAATTGTTTATTTTTTGCCTTAATTTTTCACAATTTTTTTTATATATTAAAAATAACGAAAGATTTGGGTCTATAATGAAAATATACAAAAAAATAATAATAGACAAAAACAACAAAATAATATTTGAGAATAGTTTTGAATATAATGGGCCGTTGAGCCGATGCGGAATACATTACGATTACAAATCGACCCGCGGGGCGAAGGCAATGCAAAAAAAAATTAAAAGAGAGAAGAAATTAGCTGAAAGACGTGAAAAAAAACAAGTTAAATCAGGCATTGAAAAACAGGAAGAAAAAACTATCAGCTTGGACCATGTGATCACACTTGATGATTTGACTCGACCAGATAAAAAATAATGAAAGTTTATAAAAAAAGAAGAGCTTCTGAGCTTGACTTAACGGGGGCGATGCGCAAAAATTTAATAAAAAGAAAACATTTTCAAAAAAAATATAAAAATAAAAAAAATGATTCTAAACGATAAACAAATAAAAAAATTAGCAGAGGAAGGCATGATTACACCTTTTGTAGATAAATCTGTATCTAATGGTATTAGTATGGGGCTACAATCGTACGGTTATGATATTTGTGTAGGATCAGAGTTTAAAATTTTTACAAATATAAAAGGTAATGTGGTTGCAGATCCAAAAAACTTTTCGGAAGATAATTTTGTAACTGTAAAAAATGAGGAATCAATACTGATTCCTCCCAACTCGTTTGTTTTATGTCACTCGCTTGAATCTTTTCGCATGCCCAGAGACGTTACAGGTCTAGTAACGCTTAAATCTTCTTACTGCAGAGTAGGTTTGGGTCATCCTCCATCAGTGCTAGAAGCAGGATGGTGTGGTGTACTCGTTTTGGAGCTCGTTAATCATTCTAGTAATCCAGTAAAAGTTTACTCAAATACTGGAATAAGCCAGATACTTTTCTTTAGAGGTGAAGAAGCAGCAGTGTCATATGCAGATAAAAAAGGTAAATACCAAAATCAAGGCGAGGGCCAAGAAAAAATAACATTTGCTAAAGCAAAGTAGAATTAAATGAAGCAATATTTAATAAAAGGCCCCAATAAAGGAGTCCGCGGAACAATTGAGTGTGATGGGAGCAAGAATAGCTGCTTACCTTTGTTAGCATCATCAATTTTGTTTGAAGATAGTATTGTATTAACCAATGTTCCTTTAGTTAAAGATGTATTAACTATGTGCAATCTTCTTGAAGAGCTAGGAGCAAAAGTTGAAATTTCAGAAAAAAATAAAACAATTAAAATTACTAATAAAAAAAAACATAAATTAGTAGTCCCATACAAATTAATATCTACAATGAGAGCTGGTGCACTTCTTATGGGTGCTTTATTAGGAAAATACCCAAAAAATAAAATTTTTTGTGCTGCAAGTGGCGGATGTAGTTTAGGAGCTCGGCCCACAAATTTTCATATTGCTGGTTTTAAAAGTCTGGGTGCAAAATATAATTTAAAAAATGGTTATACAATTTTATCAGCCAAAAATGGATTAATTGGAAATACTTATAAATTTCCTAAAGTTAGTGTAACAGGAACTTGTAATCTTATAATGGCATCTGTGTTTGCAAAAAAAACTACTACGATTCTTAATGCAAGTAGAGAACCTGAAGTTCTAGACTTAATATCTTTTCTAAACAATAGTTCAAATTCAAAATTCATAAAATTCACTGGCAAAAGGACTCTTCAGATAAGAGGAATAAAAAAATTAATTAGAGGTTCTCATAAAGTTATTGGAGATCGAATAGCTGCTTTTAGTTATTTATGTGTTGGAGTAATTACACGTGGGAAAATAAAAGTTAACAATATAAACCCTAAGCATTTACCTAAAGAATTGGAGGTTTTAAAAAGAATGGGATGTGAAATAAAAACCAGCAATTCTTCAATAACTGTTAATGCAAAAAAAAAACTAAAACCAGTTAGTTTTAAAACTAATCCCTGGCCTGAATTTGCGACTGACAATCAACCAATTTTAATGGCAGTACTAACAACTGTTGATGGTAAAAGTAAAATCGAAGAAAATGTATTTTCTCAAAGATTTCAAGCTGCACCAGAACTTAATCGTTTGGGGGCTTCTATAAGTATAAAAAGAAATACAGCTATAATAGTTGGTCAAAAAAAACTTTATGGAGCACAATGTATTAGTTCAGACTTAAGAAGTTCTTTTGCTATTATACTTGGATCCATAGCAGCCATAGGCAGCTCTAAGGTCCAAAGGGTCTACCATAATTTTAGGGGTTACTATCAATTGCCAAAAAAACTTAAAAAATTGGGAATAAATATTAAAGTAATAAATTAACATATGAATGAAAAAAAATATCTTGCAAGGATTATTGCAAGAGATGCTAATGGACTTCAAGTAATTTCTGCTTGTTGTTCAGACTCTAAAGTTAAAATAGAAGATATTAAATTTTTAAAAAAAAATAAAATATTTTTATTACTAATTGAAAGAATAAAAAAAGAAAAAAATAGCGAAGAAACAACAAAGAGCATTGTAAAATTCGAATACATTGCTAGTGTAAAATCAAAAAATATTAATCAAAACAATAATAGTGATATTTTGGAATTATTGGGCCTTGACCTTTTCAGAGATAAAAAAAATTATAACATATCAATTTACTTTAAAAATAATGCGTTTATAACACTTTCATCCGAGATGCTAGAAGTAACCTTGGAAGACCAGAGCGAGCAATAAAATGATTAAAATAATAAATTGTAATAGGAATAATTATAAAAAAAAACTTATTACTCTTTTAGAAAAAAGAAGAAGTGTCAAAGAAAACGTTTCTAAAATTGTAGCCAAAATATTAAAAGACATAAAAAAAAATGGAAATAAAGCTTTATTAAAATATGAAAGAAAATTTAGTAAAAATAGTAATGTTATATCTACAAAGAATGAAATTAATAAAGCAATTAGAAAATTAGACCCCCAGGTTCGAAAATCCATTGATTTTGCATTTAATAAAATTTCGGATTTTCACAAGAAACAATTAAATAATCAAAAAAACATTACATATATTGATAACTTAAAAAATAAGTTAGAATATAGAAACACTTCTATTCAAAATTTGGGAATATACTGCCCTCAAGGATTGCCTACCTCACTTTTAATGACAGCAACTTTAGCAAGACTAGCTAAAGTAAAAAATATAGTTTTGGCAACTCCTAAGGTTAATGGGAAACTTAATTCTGCAATAATGTATGTAGCAAAAAAAACTGGAATAAAATCAATTTTAAATTGCGGTGGAGCACAAGCAATAGCCGCACTTACTTTTATTAAAAAAGTTCACAAAATTGTTGGACCTTCTAATAAATGGGGTGCTGAAGCGAAAAGACAACTATCTGGAAAAACAATTGGAACGGAGACAGCATATGCTGGCGAAAGTGAGATTTGCGTAATTGCTGATAAAAAAACTTCAATTAATCAAATTCTTTGGTCATTACTAGGCCAATCTGAACATTCTTCAGGAGCACAATCAATTTTAATCACAAAAGATGAAGATGTTATAAATAAAGTTAGGAAAGAAATTCCAAAAGCGCTTAAAAATCTTCCAAGAAAAAAAATAGCTACAAAATCTATAAGAAATAATTGCATTATGATTAAAGCAAAGAATGATAAAAATATAATTGAATTAGTTAATGACTTTATTCAACCAGAGCATCTAGAAATAAATTGTAAAAACCATAGAAAATATTCTAAATTTATTGTTAACGCGGGGAGTATAATGTGTGGAGAGAATTCGGCAATGGTACTTACAGATATGGGTGTGGTAGGGACAAACCACATACTCCCTACGCATTCGAGCGTTAGATATAGTTCTGGATTAAATATTAATGAATTTAAGAAATCAATTTCTGTTGTAACTCTTAGCAAAAAAGGTCTAGAAAAAATTGCAAATCACGCTATAACACTGACTGAAGAGGAGGGTCTTAGGGCCCATACTCAAAGTGTGCTATCAAGAATAAGGAGAAAACAATTTGGCAAAAGAAGAGATTTTAACTTTTGATGGAGTTGTGCAAGAATTATTGCCCAACGCGTCGAGCCGAGTTTTGTTAGATAATGGACATACGGTTGTTTGTACGGTTTCGGGGAAAATGAGGAAGATGAGGATTCGCGTACTTTCACAAGACCGAGTACGAGTCGAAGTTTCTCCGTACGACTTGAAGCGCGGAAGGATATCATTTAGATATTAAATATGGGACCTTGGTATAGCTGGTGCGTACGTTTGACTGAAAATCAAAAAGATCATGTTCGATTCATGAAGGTCCCACGTCCACCAAGACGACTGAAAATAATTTAAATTAAGTATATTATTTTCAGTTATTTATATTTAATCATAAAAATTTTAATCTTGGCAATATTTAAGTAAATAATTGATTATTTAATAGATTATAAAGCTTGCAATGAATTTTAAAATCCATTAACAAGACACAAGCTAAAATTTAGCTTGTAGAGAAAGAAAGGAAATAAAAAAAATTAAAATACTAGTCGTATGATTTGTAAAAATATTTTTATCTCCAATTATTTTTCTAGAATAATAACTAACAAGAAAGAGTATAAGACATGAGTACACTAAAAGGAAAAGTTAAGTGGTTTAACGGTAAGAAAGGGTATGGGTTTATCGAGCGTGAGGACGGCGAGAAGGACTGTTTTGTTCACGCAAGTTCTGTTCGTGACGCCGGCCTAAGATTCTTAAATGAGGGAGACCAACTTGAATTTGAGATACAAGACGAGGCGGGCGGTAAAGGACCTTCTGCTGTTAATTTAAAGAAAATTTCATAAAATTTTTCATTAAATATTTGTTTAGGGATACGTACCACTTAACTATAAGTATATTTATCCCTACTCAAACCTCTTGCATTTTAAAATTTAAGTGTTATTTACTTCACAATGATTAAAAACGTTAAAATATCAATAAGTACAAAAAGACACCATATTGTCCATGGTAGCTTCTTGCTATCATATTAATCATATAAAAATTTAAATTTAATAACAATTAGTATAAAAGGAAAAGTATTGCAGGAGCAGCTCGACAGGTGGCAGCAGCGGTTTGTGGAACCGAAGGTAGTGGGTTCAAGTCCCACCTCCTGCACCAGCTTGACGACACCATAAAGCATGGACAAATTATGAAAAAAAACAAAAAACTTAAACCCAGTTTACCATCTGGGTTCAAAGATACTGATAATAAGGAATTAGTTTTAAGAGATTCATTAATTGAGATAATAAAAAGAAACTTTCAATTATATGGATTCGAACAAATTGATACTAGTAGCTTTGAATTCTTAGAGAATGTAGTTGATTACAACAATAATGAAAATAAAGAAGGATTTCCAATAAATGATATTTTTTATTTTCAAAGCGGAACTGATTCTTTAGTAAATAAAAATGAAATTTCAACCATTGCACTTAGGCCAGATTTAACAAAATCACTCGCAAGATATATTGCAAAAAATTATATTAATCTTTCTAAACCATTTAAAAGATTCCAAATAGGTACAGTTTGGCGTGATGAATTAAAGCCTAATACAAAGGGAAAATATAGAGAGTTTATTCAAATTGACTCAGACATTGTAGGTACAAAAAATATTAACGCTGATGCTGATATGGTAGTACTTTTAGCGGACACATTAGAGAAATGCCAACTAAATAAAGATGAATACATTGTAAAATTCAGCAACCGAAAGTTAGTGCTAGGTTTATTAAATAGTTTAGATATCAATAACGATGAAATAAGACTAAATGTAATTAGGACATGTGATAAATATTTAAGACTCGGAAAAGCAGGCATTATAGATTTATTGGGCGCTGGAAGAAAAGATATTTCAGGGCAATTTGCAGCTGGCTGTAACTTAAAAGAAAATCAAACAAAAAAAATTTTAGAATTTTTAGAAAGTAAAAATTTTAGTGATTTAGAAAAAATTTGTAAAGATAGTTTATTTAAAGAAGGCATTAGAGAATTAAAAGATTTAATTAAATTAATAAATTTAAGTTCTTATTCAGAACGAATAATTTTTACACCTTCATTAATGAGAGGAAATGAATATTACACTTCAACAATATTTGAGGCCAACTTATTGACTAAAACAAAAAAAGGAGAAACAATAGAATTAGAATACGCTATAGGAGGGGGAGGCAGATATGACCGACTTGTAGAAAAATACACAGAAGATTCATACCCCGGCGTTGGAGTCTCGATAGGCTTAAGTAGGGTTTTGTTATATTTTTCTCAGCTTAAAAAAAAATTAAAAATTAAAAATAAATCACCAATTGTTATCTGTGTATTTGATAAAAATCTAATGCCTGACTATAAAAAAATGTTGGATATTTTACGATCAGAAAACATTAATTCAGAAATTTATTATGGAGATGGAAATATTAAATCTCAAATGAAATATGCTGACTGGAGAAATTCACCAGCTTGTTTGCTATATGGAGAAAACGAAGCAAAAGCAAAAACAGTTACTATAAAAAACCTTATAGAAGGAAAAAAATCTTCAGAGGAAATTAAAACAAGGGAAGAATGGAAAAAAAAAGAATCTGTTCAAATTTCTGTTAAAATTGAAAATTTATTAGATGAAATCAAAAAACTTCTCAAAAATTATTAAAGCATTAAATTCTAAAGGGTTTAAAAACATAGAATTAGATCCTGTAATAGAAACGAAATATATTCGTGGAGTAAATTTAAAAAAATATTTATTTACATTTAACGACGATAAGGGTGTCTCATTTTCATTACGTCCCGACCTTAGCTTGATGAGTCTAATCCAATTTTCTAAAACCAAAAAATATAATAAGCAGAAAATCACTTATAGTGGAGAGTCATACAGAAAAAATAAAAATATACGCTCACAAATTGGATGGGAGATTTATAACTCAAACAATCAAAAAGATGATTATGAAGTAATTAAAAATAGTATTACTGTTTTTAAAAAAATTACAAAAAAAAAAGGATATTTAAAAATTGGAAACTTAGAATTATTTTCTTCAGTTTTAAATCAGCTACATATACCAAGTAGATGGAAACAGAGATTAATGTTAAATATTTGGAATAAAAAATATTTTTATGAAATTTTAAGTAGATTGGAAACAAATAAAGATTATGACGAAGATGAAATTGAGGTAGATAAAAAATTATTTTATAAAATGAAAAAACTTGATCCAAATCAGATTATTGCAGGAAGAAGTATAAAAGAAATCCTTGCCAGATTTGATTTAAAAATTAATAAAGATCCAAGAACACCAGAAGGAAAAAAAAGTGCTAAAATAATCAAAAGATTTTTAAAAATAAAATGTTCCATAGAAAAAGCCCCAAAGATATTGGCTAATTTTTTTAATGAAAATAAACTAAATATCAAAATTGCCGATAACTATTTTCCTATAAAAAAAAATAAAATTAAAAATTTTAGTGTAGAATTTTGTGCCTCTGAAATACCTGATGTACAAATTTATAGTAGTTTAGTTTTTTCTATTAGTTTTAAATCAAAAAAAAAATTAACCAAAATACTCAATGGTGGTCGTTTTGATAATCTAAGTTCTTCTTTAGGTTTAAGGCCGTGTAAAGCAGTAGGAGCAGCAATAACTTTGATATAATGAAAAATGAATTTACAATAATTTTGCCGTCAAAAGGTCGTTTGCGTGAAAAATCTTTAAATATTTTTAAAAAAAAAAAATTGAAAATTTTATCTGCTAAAGGAGAGCGAGATCTTATAGGACATGTTAATTTAAAAAAATTTAAAATTGGAGCTCGAATACTATATTTGCATGCTAGGGAAGCAATAACAGAACTTGCAAATGGCACTGGGGATATTTGTGTATCAGGAATGGATTTATTAAAAGACTCAGATCCTAATATTCAAAAAAAAATAAAAGTTTATAAAAGTTTAAATTTCGGGCATGCAGATTTATTTATTTGTTCCCCGATTCATTTTCTGGACTGCCAAACAATGCTTGATGTTTCAGAAATTGCTTCTGATTTTATTAAAAATAAAAAAAAACCTTTAAAAATTGGCACAAAATATAAACGTTTAGTTGAGAAGTTTTTAATAGAAAAAAATGTTAAAAATGTAGAAATTGTGGAATCAAAAGGGGCAACAGAGGCTATGTGCCGACTTTCCCAAGTTCAATTAATTGGAGAAATTGTTAGTTCTGGAAAAACACTTTTTTCTAATGATCTTCGCCCGCTTAAAAAAGACGGTTTAATATTAAAATCATCAGCAGCCTGTATGGTTGCTAAAAAAAGTTTGAATAAAAAAGGTATAAAAAAAGTATTAAGTTTATTTTAGTATTACGTATTATTTTCTTTGATAAGTTTCTTAATTATCTCTAGTGATTCTTCATTAGGTGGAAAACTTGTGCTTAGTTGAGTTCCAGCAATAATATATGTTGATTCTTTTTTCTTATCTTCTGAAAGTTTAGAACCATAAATATGTACCCTTACTGTCTTGCCCCCAGCTGGTGTATCTTCTAAATAAACATAACTACCTCTCCCTCCTTTTTCCTTGAGTTCTTTATTTAGTTTTTCTACTTTTTCTTCAAATTCTTTTGAAGACTTATATTTTTTTTTTAATAAGGAAAAATGTTTAGATAAGCTTTGTGGTTTTAATTTATTAGTATTAAAATTAGGATCATTCAGTCTATCATTTATTATAATTCCGCCAATTTTATTATTTACTGGTAAATTATTATTTATTTCTTCTACAGCCTTTGTCACATTAATTGAGCTATTTTTACTAAATTTATTAAAGTAAATTTTTATTGCCTTGTTTTTTAGATCTATATCCCCACCTAATCTTGACCCACTTGTAATTTGAAATTTATTTATATATTTTTTTAAAATATTTTGATTACCTCCATGAGGCTTTACTCCTGCTTTTTTAAATATTTCACCTCTAGTTCTAAATTTTTTATTTCCTTTCTCAATTTGATTTTCTAAAAACTTTTCAAATTCATTCGGCATTTGATTAAATCTAAACTTCTAAGTAACCTTTTCTTAACTTTTCATTTATCTTTTTTTCAGCAAATTTTTTTGCATCATTGCTTGCACTTTTACCTTTGAATTTTTTTTCTATTTTTGCTGGTTTTTTAATTCCAATTCTTCCATAAGTAAGGTTAACTTGTGATCCTTTTAAGTTTATTTCCCAAAATTTATTGCTAACGTGATCTTTGTATTCAAGGTATTTTTTCATAATATTATCTTATTTTATTTAATTATTTATTAAAATGTTATTTATTAGTATTTTTATGGTGCCATACATAACAAAGATAGGCACCATAATATAAGCAAGCATTAGTTAAGACTTCTCACTGGAAACTTGCCAGCTTTAATAAACTTCAACATTTCAGCTTCATTGATTACTCGTGTACCAAAAGCTTTAGCTCGTTTTGCTTTTTTTGTGTCTTTTCGAGAGCTAATTAAATAGTCAGTTTGACTACTTACTCCGCTAACAAATCTAGCATTCGTTCTGTTATGTATTTCTACAATTGCATCTATTCTCTTAAATTTTTCTAATTCTCCCGTGATGCAAAATGTTGTTGTTTGTACTTTTTTAGTCATATATTTCTCCTTTTTGTTTTTATTAATCATGATGTTTTTTATCAGTCAGATTTCTTGAAAATGAGTCCAATAAAACGTAGGATAAAAGACGAAAACTGAATTGCCCTGTAAAATGAGGTTTTTTTGGATATGTCCAAAAATCGAAAATTTATTGGATTTATACTATGAAAAAAAAAATCATATTTCTTTTTTTAATATTAATATTTAGTGCTCAATTACCCTCAGAAACTCTAGCAAAGGGAGGTTTAATTAAAAGTATAATGAATTTTTTTAAAGGAGGTGCGAATAACGTTATAAAAACAGGAGACGATGCTATTAAAAATATGGGCAAAACTAAAGACGAATTCCTTGAAAGAATTAAAAGTAAAACTACTAACGAAACTATCTCGACGTCTTCCACAGAGGCAAAAATAACAGAAAATGTTGGAAGAGATCAACATTCTCTAAATTTTGCTAGTTTAAAAAATACTCCTAGGGGTAAATATATAAAGAATTTAAAGGACAAATTTAAAGGTGGTGATGAACTTGCTGATGTTAGTGAGTTCTTTGATATTGAGGCAAATATTTCTGATAATAAATCAAATTTAAATAATGGATTTTATTCATTAGTAATAATTAATTGGATTGGAAGAATTTATAAAAATTCAAATTATTTTAGTAAACCTGAAGAAAATAAAATGCTTTTATTATGTAATACTGAAAATGATATGTTCTATATTAGCTTATTAATGGAACAGGAACCAAAGAGAGCATTTTTAGAAGAACATATTAGAAATGATAAAAATAATGTTAATAAGATTAAAACACAAGAATTAGCTGTATTGCAAGATTCTGAGGAAATCAAAATAATGAGTACTTTGCCTGAGTCTGGAAGTGTATGGCCAAGTAATTATTTTACAATATATAATAATCAAGGTTTTGAGTATGATTATTTAAATTTAAGTGTTGATTTTATAAAAAACAAAGCAAATCCAACAAAAAAACATAAATACAATTGTTTTAAAGCAACAGAAAAAGGATTGTTATAAATCTTTAATAATTTATTATAGGACTTTATAGGACTATGCCTAAATTAAGAAAAATTGCTAGCATCGAGCGTGGTATTGAAGAAATACTCCAAGCATTAACAGAGCAAGAAATCAAAGAAACTATTGGCAAAGGTGCGTCATATCTAAGAAAATGTAGTGATCCAGATAGAGACTCGGAAGGCAAAGATTCAGAAGGAGTACGTAGAAATATCGATCATTTTGAGTCTATAAAATTAGATAAAAAATGTATACAAAAAGGCATTTCTCCCCCTTTGTTAACAGCTCATCAATTCATGATTGATCAAGAAAAATCAAATAATCAATCAAATTTAATTGATGTAAATAAAATGTTGGTAAAATTTTCAATATTAGAAGGTGAACTAAATAAAGTATATTTAGATGCTACAGATCCAAAAAGCCCTGATGGGGAAAAAATTACAGGTTTAGAAAAGAAAAAAATTTTTGAAGCAATAAAACTAATAGAAGATAAAATTCTAAAAATAAAATTAGCTATAGATAAAAATAAATAATTTTTTTATTGACATTTAAATCAACTGTTATAAAGTAATAATAACTTAATAAAAAGTTAACCTTTTTATGTAATACGGATTATTAAGTAAATTCTTATAAAATTTTCTTAAAATCATAAACAAGGTTAACAAAAGATTGGATGTTTATGATAAATAATAAGTCTAATATAAGAACAAGAAGATATTCTTGTTATTATTGCAACTGCACAGGCTTTCATGCAAAAAAACAAATAATTTTTCAGGTTTGGAATTGGGGATACGAATTTATTAATCGACAAATTTGTAGATATTGCAATGGTAAAGGATTTGTCCAATTCAAACATAAATACGAAAAAACCAATGCTTATCAAAGCTTTTTGGAGCACTAAACCTTATGAATAGATTAAAAATATCATGTTTTATGTGTCTTTTATCGATCCTAGGTATTTATTGTTTTTTGTTGGAGATTGTATGATTTCGTCTCAAATATTCTTATCAATTACCCGGGAATTACCTTTTTCTCATTGTTACAAGCAATTCATGAATAAAATAAAATTTGAACTTAGATCTGGAGCGTTCCTTTCTAAACCTTTCTTTCTTTCTGTATGCGCTCCAGTTCTAAGTTCAAATATTCAAAAGGAGATTTATGACCGATAAAACTAAATATTCCAATATTTCTGTGTCAAAAGAAACTTACTCTTCTCTAAAAAAGCTTAGTAAAGAACTTTTACCAGGAGGCACACCACTTAGCATTTCAAAAACTGTTGATGTGCTTGTTAATGAAAAAATTCAAAAAGATTACAACTTATTAAAATCAAGCAAACAACAAATGAGTGAAGAAGAAGCATTAAAAATAATCGGTGGGGACCTAAATTTGTGGGGGGTGGGTGGCAATGATGCTTTAAAAGGTCCTCCAAAGTTTAACATAAATAAAAAAGGAGAAATAAATAATGACTGATGTAGATAAAAAAAAGATAGAAAAATATAGAAATCTTATATTAGATATCCCTGGTATAAATAGTGCTGAATATATAAATTCTACTACTTCAAGCGTTACTTTGTCCTGGGGAGTTGAGTGGAGTCCTGATTATATTGCTAGAGATATAATTCAAAATTTTAGGGATGCAAATCACACTGAAATTGATGCTATAAATGTAAAAACTAAAAACGATCAAATAGTTGTAAGTGCCAAGTCAACTTTTGATCTTAGAAAATTACTCTTTTTAGGATCAAATAAAGCTGGTGATGATGAAACTATTGGCCAATTTGGTGAAGGAGCCAAGGCTGCATATGTGTCTATGATTAAAATGGGCGTGCACGATCCAATCAATGTTTCTGGCGATCAGGCAGTAGTAATATCAGTCGGACCAGAGGTTATCGAAGACATGAGGCCACTTGTGTACCACTGGTTTCGTATACCAAAACAAAACCAAACATTGTTTGTTGTAAATACTTATAACAAAGAATTAAAGAAAGCATTTGATTTTGGTCTTAACCATTTTTGGTATGAACAAAACAGTTTAAAATCTGACTTACTTTATGAATATAATGATATTTCCACGTTTAAAAGTACTACAAAGAATGAAGGATATTTATTTTATGGTGGAATAATGAGAGCGCGAATTCCACATGTACCTGTTTGTATAAATATTTCAAAAAAATATATAAAAATAGAAAACAAGATTAAAGCAGACAGAGATCGTAATTCATTTTCTAGTGCTTTGACTAATACTTTTCTTTCTATATGGGCAAGGTCTGGATTTTATTATAATGGAATGAAAAACAACAAAGCAATTAAGTTTATTCTTGAAAAGAGTAGATCTCAATGGCCTAAAGGTTTACCAATATTATCAGCTTTAGCCAATCATGCTTATCATTTAAGAGATGACAAATCTCTTCATAAACTTTTTGGTAATAAATATTATGCAGAATCACTTTTTACACATTCTAGAGGAATATCTTGGGGAGATTTTTACGATACTAAGACTCAATCTAAAATATTACGTAGTGATAAAAACTTTGAGAAAAAGGGTCGTATTAAGCTGCCCGCTTACTTTGTGCGCTTCGGGGTACCCAGTAGTTTGGAATTGTTTGTAAAAAATAAAAAGGCTATGGAAAAAAGAAGAAAAAGTGATCAAACAGCTTCTTTAAATAAAAAACAGAGAAAAGCAGTTGATTATGCCTTGTCATGTGTTGAAAAAGTAGCGCCGGCTTTTTCAGGACTTTATAGTCAATTTAAAGAAGATGAAGGAATCTTTGAGCTTAATATAAAAGCTGTAAAATCCGAAGACATCCTAGGTGAATTAAAAGATGGAAGAGGTTACGGTGATAAAACAATTTATTTAAATCAAAAATTGTTTAAAGAAAAGTTCCCTCGTTTTTTCTCAATTTTGAGCCATGAAATGGCGCATGTTTTTGGTGGTGATGGTGAAAGGCAATTTTCAGATGTACTTACCCACATTTTGGAACAAGCTGTACAGAAAAATTCTGTCTTTTCAAGATATTCTAAAACATGGGAAAAGACATACAGAATATGAATGTAGATAAAAAATTTAACTTTAACTTTGAAGTTGGAGAACCAAAACAAAAAAATAATATTGTTGTTTTTTTCTTAAGCTCCAAAGAACATACAAACGATGATTTGTTATCTTTTCCATATGCTATGAAAAATAATTTAGCTGAGGTTCAAGAAGTAAACGAAAAAGGATCTATTGGAAATTTAAAACTTTCAAATAAATCAGACAAAAAACTCCTTGTTTTGGGCTCCGAGATTCTTATAGGAAATAAGTTAAAACAAGACAGAGTAGTTGATGAAACTGTTATTATTCCAGAAAATTCTACTACAACATTAAGGGTAAGCTGTTGTGAAAAGAATAGATGGTCTCCTGCTGTTTCAGAAAATATTTCACTTTCTCAAACATTACTTTTTTCAAAAGCTCGAACAAATAATGCAGATGATATTTATAATTCAAAATATAATAAAGCTGATCAATTTAGAGTTTGGGAAGATATAGATGAAAAATTTGAAGAAGATGAAACCAGGTCATTCACAAATTCTATTGAAGAAATTTATAAAAAAAGAAGAAATAATGTTGAAGAAATTGTTAAATATTTTAGCCCTGGTGAAGATGATATAGGAGTTGTTCTCGGAATAGGCTCTCGTTTGGTTAGTATGGATATTTTTTCATCAAACAAACACTTAACTGATTATTTACCTCGTTTAATTAGATCTGTTGCTTTAGATAGTTTTAAAAAAACTGGTTATAAAACTTTTTTAAAAACAAAAGATGTTTATAAGTTTCTAAGATTGGTTGAGCATTCAGATAAAAGAATTTATAATTGTAAAACTGAAAGTCTAGGGGATTATTTAAGGTTTAATGATAGATTCGTTACTGGAGCAGTACTAACTTTAGAACGAAAAACTATTCATTTTTATGCATCTGTAAAGGAACTCTCGACGCCACCAGATTATAAGAGTAAGGTAGCTTAATAAATAAATGATAAAAAAGGAGAAACATAATGGCTGAAATTGAACGAGACCACAATCCACACGGATTGGAGAAAAAAGAAGAAGCACCGAGCAACTATATTTCAGGAGATGAACTATTGAGGAAATTTAACAAATACAACTTCAAAATTGACCATACAAACATTCCAAGATTTGCCTCTCATAACAATATTAAGATGATCAAGGTTAAAAGAGACGGGTCTGCAGGAAGTGAACCAACTTTCTACCAAGAACCCTCAAAAAATAAAATTGAGGATATTATTGATAATTTAAAAAATAATAACAACTCTTTTGTTGGAAGAGAGATGCTTAAGAAAAAAAGAAAAGAAATTTTAAGAATTTTTAATGAAACATCAGTTAAAAATAAAACTTCTTTTACAAAAATAGCTAAAGATGTTGCAAAAAACTTGGACGTCGTAAGTAATAGAAAATTTGTTGCAAAAGTTTTACGAAAAGAAAAAACAGAATCTGAACTTAGAATGAAGTTGAGTAAACGTATTTAATTAAATCAGCATGGATAATTCATTAATTTTATTATTGTTAATTGTTGTTATTGTAGCTGTTGTAGCAGGAAATGTAATTAGTGGCATAATTCAAAAACTGATAACAAAAGATTCTTTAGGTACAAAAGATATAATTCAAGAAATTGGAAAAATAGAAGAAAGTTTTGACGAAAAGTTTACTCCTATCTCTAATAGTCAATTATTAATTAAGCAAAGTGCTGAAAACATTGAAGCTGCCCATCAAAAATTAGT
Organism: uncultured Pelagibacteraceae bacterium; assembly: GCA_902634305.1. GTDB lineage: Bacteria > Pseudomonadota > Alphaproteobacteria > Pelagibacterales > Pelagibacteraceae > Pelagibacter. The sequence goes on from CACPJJ010000004.1 coordinate 40,960, forward strand.
AAATAGTTTAACTGGAAGTAGTCGTTTTGGAGCTACAGGGGAATTATTACTTGATAATTTTTTTAAAAATTCAGGATTAGTAGAAGGCACTCAGTATATTAAAAATCAAACTTATCAGAAAGATGGAGCAACATTAACTGTTGAATATGCCATTAAACATCCAACTGGTTTAGTTTTGCCAATAGATGCTCATTGGACCAAAACATTATATGAACACCTGTTGGATTTAAGAAATGAGGCTCCTTCTGATCAAAGGGATCAAAAGGTTAAAGAAAAATATAAAGAAATAATTACTAGTTATGGTGAAAAAGCAAGAAAAGTTAATAATTTATATATTAGCAGTCCAATTAGTACGGATTTTGCCTGTGTATATGTTCCCTCAGAATCTCTCTACTTGGAATTAAACACACATATAACTGAAAAAAAAGAATTATGGATTGGGGAAATACAAAAAAAATACAAAGTAACTTTTATGGGTCCTTCAACATTCTCAGCATATTGTGGAGCTATACTTTTAGGTTTCAAAGCAATTTCTGCTGATAAAAGATCCCAAAATTTTTTAAAACACTTAGATAAATTTAAAAAATTACTTGATACAAATCAAAAATTAGCCGAAATATCTCAAAATAAAGCAGAAGACGCTGCAAAAAAAGCAACAGAAGTTTTCCGTAGTTCGGAAAAATTAAATATTGAGATGGAAAAAGTAGAAGAAGAATTGCATGAAATAGAGAAAAAAAATGAAAACTAATGATTCTGATTTAGAAAGAAAAACGGATTATCCTGACTTAGAAAGATTACCGGATGTTAACAAACTAAAACACTTTGTATATGTGTTACTAAATAAACCAAGATGGTTTATTGAAAACTTGTATGAAAAATATCTATTAAAAGATAAAATTGAATTGGAAGAAACAAAACTTAAATTACAACAGAAAGAAATAGAATTATATATTCTTAAAATTCAATTGAAAGAATTAAAATTGAAGATACTAACAAAGTATTAATTTCAAAAATAAAAAAGATAATTATGAGTGATGGTAAAGAGAGAAAAAAAAGTAGAGTTAGAAAATTTAAGCCAGGAAGTGAAGATCCATTTCAGATTAGCAGAAGCAGAGTTCAGTTATTTCTTGATTGTAAACGTTGTTTTTACATACAAAATCGACTTGGAGTTAAAATGCCAAAAATGTTGCCATTTAAGTTAAATTCTTTAGTAGATACCAAAGTCAAACAATCATTTGATTTTGCAAGAGAAAAACAAATTCCTCATAAATATTTTAAAGATAATGACTATAATTTAGTACCACTTAAACATGAGAAGATTCCAATATGGAGAGAAAATTTTCAAGGTTTAAAATATCATCACAAAAAAAGTAATTTAATTTTACAGGGCGCGATAGATGATTGTGTGCAAGATTTAAAAACAAAAGAATGCTCAGCAATTGATTACAAAGCTACTCAAACTGAAGATGGTGAGAAAGTTAAATATTTAGGTGCACCATGGCATAAAAGCTGGAAAAACCAACTTTCAATTTATCAATATTTACTTGAGAAGAATGAACTCAAGATATCAAAAGATGCTTATATTGTATTTTGTAATGCTCAGCTAGACGAAAAAGAGTGGGATAATAAACTTAGTTTTGATGTTCAAGTTATTCCTTACGAAGTTGATTTAGATTGGATTGATTCGACTTTAGAAGAAATAAAAGCGTTATTAGAAGCAAAACATATTCCAGCTTATTCAGAAGATGATGTTTGTGATAATTGCAGAAATTTGAAAGAAAATAATAATCTTATTAATTCCTTACTTGAAAAAAGTTTAAAATATTTAAAGTCAGGAGAAGCTGAATAATGAATTTTGTGTGGTTCGACTATGAATCCAGTGATAGCAGGGTAAATCATGGCCAAGTATGTGAGGCCAGTTTTATTTTAACTGACGATAGATTCAAAATACTAGAAAAAAAAGAACTTAAATGTAGATTAAAACCAAATGTTGTACCTAGCATTGGAGCTATGCTTGTAAACAATATACCTCCGGAGACGTTAAAAAATGCACCATTGTCTCACTATCAATTAGTTCTTGAAAATTATAAATGGTTTGAAAAATTTCGTCCTGCTTACTTTACAGGATTTAATGTAACTTCCTTCGATATAGAATTCTATCGTCGTATGTTATTTAAAACATTAATTCCTGATGTATATCAAACAAACACAAGAGGAAACAAAATTCATGATGTTCTCCCACAAGTAAGAGCGGCTAAATTTATAAATAGAAATTGTATTGCGACAAAATTAAATGCTAAAGGAAATGATTCATTTAAATTACAAGACCTTGCAGAAGTTGGAAACTTTAATCACGGCACGAGCCATTCTAGTATGGTAGATTGTTTAAACACCATCGAGGTTGCCCAAAAAGTTAAACAAGGAGCTCCTGAAATTTGGGAGGCTTCTTTAAATTCAGCACATAGAACTGATTCTGAAAAAATTATTAATAGTCAAAAAATTTTCACAGCATTTGAGTTTTTTTATGGTCGTTTGCGTCCTTATCTACAAAAACATTTATTTTATCATAATTTGTACAGATGGAGCATTTGCTGGGATCTTAAACATCATCCAAAGGATTATTTAAATTTAGATAGAGGAAGTTTATCAAAAGCATTACAAAATGCACCAAAGGTTATCAGAACTTTTAAACAAAATAAAAATAATGTGATTATGAACAAAGAATTAGGTTTGAAATATGAACCTTATGATAAAATTGGAATAAATGAAATAATGGAGAGATCAAAAATACTTGATCAAAATCCCAATTTTGTAAATTCAATTAGTTCAATACTCGAAGATTTAGCTAGAGAAAAACAAGAGTCAAATCAAACAGAGTTGTTATTTGAAGAAACAATTTATACAGGTGGTTTCGTTTCTCCAAAAGATAAAGATAATATGACGAAATTTCATGATGTAGATCTTAAAGGAAAATTAAGTTTAATAGAAAAATTTACTCAAGAAAGATATTCCTATTTTGCCAAGTGTTTATTATATGAGGAATATTCAAAAGAGCAATTGCCTGAGAGCTTGTATAATGAAATGCATAGGCATTTCGCTAAAAGATTAACATCAACTGACAACGAAAAATGGGAAACTTTTGCATCATTTTATAAAGAATGTGATGACCATAGAGAAAAATATAAAGATGATGAGAGTAAGTTAAAAATTTTAGAGGGATATAATAACTATGTCGAAAAAATGGAAAAAAAATTTGAAAATGCATAATCAATCGTGAAAAATTTTTATACTGCCAGTTACCTTATCAAATATATTAAATGTAATCATATTATCTCAAATGATTTTAATGAAAAAAATTTTAACCTTAAAAGAAATACTAGAACAGTAGCTGATGAGTTAAGATTAGAAAAAGGTTTGTTACACGAAGCATGGTATTTTAGTGAATTAAAAAAAAAATATTCAAAAGTTAAAGATATAAAAAAACTAAAAGGTTTATCAAAAGAAGAAAAAATAAAAGAAACAATTAAAGCTTTAAAAGAGGGGTATGAGCTTGTTTATGGTGGTTGGTTAAAATCTGGAAATTGGAGTGGTGAGTTAGATTTTTTAGAAATTAATAAAAAAGTTAAATCTGATTTAGGATCATGGAGTTATGAAATAACTGATACTAAGCATAGTTCAAAAGTAAAAGGTGATCATATCTACCAGCAAGGAATTTACTCAAATTTATTAAAAGAAGTACAAGGTATATTACCTGAAAAATTTTATATTTTACTTAAAGATAAATCAAAGCATGCAATAAAAATAAAAGAAGTTTATGACACATTTTTATTTCATAAAAATTCATATGAAAAATTTTTATCAAATGGCATTTCAAAAACTAAACCTGAAAAATGTTCTTATTGTAATTTTTGTGATTGGTCAGATCATTGTAATAAAGAGTGGAAAGACAAAAGACATCCCAATCAAGTTTTGGGAAATAACAGAAAAAATTGCCAAAAGTTTTCTCAAGCTGGCATCAAGACATATGATGAAATAGCAAAGCTAGATTACAAAACCAAAATCGAAGGTTTAAGAGAAGAAACAAAAATAGAAAGAATTGAACAAGCTAAGTTACAAATAGAAGCAGAAAAAAAAGGAACTCCAATTTTTAAAATTAAAGAGGAAAATTTATTACTTAATAAAGGCTTTAACTTACTACCGCAACCTTCTGCTTGTGATTTATTTTTTGATATTGAAGGAGTACAAGACTATGTTTTTCCGGGAAAACTAGAATATTTATTTGGAATTTATTATGAAGAAGATGGAAAAAAAATTTTTAAACCTTTTTGGGCCCACAATAAGAAAGAAGAAAAAAAAAGTGTTATAGAATTTTTTGATTTTACAAAAAAACACTTTAAAAAATTTCCTGATGCAAAAATTTTTCATTTTGCTCCATACGAAATTACAAGTCTAGAGCGCATGACCTCTATGTTTAAAGTTCATGGAGTTGATTATGATCATTATTTAAATCTTGGAAAGTTTGTTGATTTATTCAAAATTATTAAACAAGCAATATATGTATCTCAAAGCAGCTACTCCCTTAAAGATATAGAGAAATACTATGACTTTAAAAGATCAGGAGATATTCAAAAAGGTGATGTTTCTGAAGAATTTTATATTAAGTGGATGGAAACAAAAGAACAAAATTTATTAGATCAAATTGCTGAGTATAATAAGCAGGATTGTTTAAGTACTTTTAAGCTTAGAAAATGGTTATTAAAAATTAAACCAGAACAAACAAGATGGTTTGTACCCGAAAAAGAGCAAATGGATTTAAGACCTTACGAAGAGGTTTTATTAGAATACCAAGCAAAGTTTAGTAATTACAAAGGTAAAAAATCAAATTTAATTAATATACTTTCAGATATTATTGGTTTTTATAATAGAGAACAAAAACCACAATGGCGAGAGTTTTTTGATCGAAAAGACTTATCCGATGACGAATTGATTGAAGATAGAGAGTGCATTGGTAACATGAAATTATCATCATATTTTCAAGACAAAAGATCTCTCGTGTATAAATACATATTTCCAGATCAGGAATATAAACTTAAAAAAGGTCGAAGTGTAATTATTGCAAACAATTCTGATCTTGATAGAGCAGATTATGCTGGAAAAATTCAGGAACTGGATCAAATAAAGAGAACCGTATTATTACGAAAAGGTATTTCTAAAGAAGAAAAACGTCTTCCAAAAATCCTATCAATTGGTGAAAAAGTTATGGAGCAAGCTCGTTTTGAAAACTTAAATAAAAACATTTATAGATTTTGTGACAATGTTTTAGAAAATAAAAAGGGTCATGATGCTTTAAAAAGTTTTTTAAATAGAGATTTTCCATCTATAAAAGGTATAAAACCAGGGGAAAAAATAATTAAATCTGAAAATTTTGATATTGAAATTCCAGAAATTATTTCAAGACTCCAGAACAGTTATATATTTTTACAAGGCCCGCCAGGTTCCGGTAAAACGACTAGATCATCTAATGTTATTATTGAACTATTAAAAAAGAATAAAAAAATTGCCATTACTGCTAATTCTCATAAAGTTATTCATAATCTTTTGGAAAAAATTGAAAATTTAGCAGATAAACAAAAATTTATATTTAAAGGTTTAAAAATGGGAAATCCAGATAATGAAGATACTTTTTATGATGGAACATTTATTAAAACAGATAAAAACGAAAAACATTATATTGATGGATTAAAAGATGGAAAAATACTTTTATATGCAGGAACTAAATATCATCTATCAAACTGGTATTATCAAAATAAACTTGATTATTTATTTATAGACGAGGCTTCACAGATAGCTGTTGCTGACCTGATAAGTCTCGGTGGAATTGCTAAAAATATTATACTAGTTGGTGATCAACAACAACTAGGGCAACCCACGCAAGGTTCTCATCCTGGAGAGTCTAAAAAATCTGTTTTGGATTATTTATTAGAAAATAAAGATACCATTTCTTCCGAGAAAGGCATATTCCTTAATCGAACTTTTAGATTACACCCAAACATTAATACATTTACTTCAGAAAACTTTTATGAAAATAGACTGTTAACTGATCCTGATAATATCAATAGAAAAATTGATTATAGCCCAGATTGTATGATTAAATCCGAAGGTATACATACAATTTTAATGGATCATTCAGATAGATCCCAGACGAGTATTGAGGAATATGAAGTTATAAAAAAACTTATGAAACAATTAATAGGATGTAAATTTACTGATTATGATCAATCAGAGAGAAAATTAACTATTGATGATATTTTGATTGTCAGCCCTTATAACGCTCAAGTAAATTTTTTGGCAGCAAGATTAGATAAAGGGGCTCGTGTCGGCACCATTGATCGTTTTCAAGGACAGGAGGCACCTGTTTCAATTATAAGCATGACAAGTTCATCAGTTGAAGACTTGCCAAGAAACAAGGCGTTCTTCTTTAATAGGAATAGATTAAATGTCGCAATCTCAAGAGCTCAATGTTCATCAGTAATTTTGTTTAATCCAAAATTGTTAAAAACAGCACCTAAAGACTATGAAGAATTCAAATTAATTAATAATTTTCAAAAATTACTCAAATACAAAGTTAATTAGTTTCTTGTGGATAGATAATATTTTATTCTTGAATCCAGTAATACAAAATTTATAAGAGAGATATGGCAACAATAAAATCTACAGACGAAAACTTCGATAACCTTTTAAAAGAAAATAAAATTCTGATTTGCGATTTTTGGGCAACTTGGTGTAATCCGTGTTTACAAATTGCTCCTCACCTGGAATCTCTTTCTGAAGAACTTAAAGACAAATGCGTTATCACCAAACATAACATCGATGAGGAACCAAATTATCCTGTTAAATTTGGTGTGCGCGGAATTCCCACGATGCTTTTATTTAAGGATGGTGAACTTAAAAGTACCAAAGTTGGAGCAACAACAAAATCAAATATAAAATCTTGGATTGAAGAAAACTTAGTTTAAATTTAATACTTCCCCAACAAGATAAAGAGAACCTATACAAAGACCAATTGAGTTTTGAAATTTTGATATAGACTTAATACTTTCTTCAATACTTTCAGATAAATTAATTTTTATATTAATTCCATTTAATTTTTCTTTAAATTCTTCCTTAGTTATTGATTTTTGGTTTGGAATCTCAATTAAAGTTATTGATTTAACTATATTTTCAAAGGATTTAATAAATTCTCTATGAGATTTATCTTGTAACATCCCACAAATTAAGTGCACATCTTGATTTTGTGTTTTAATCCAACTAGCTATTGATAGACTAGCTCCAACGTTGTGACCCCCATCAATTATTAATCTATTTTTTCCTATAAGATCTTTTAATTTTCCCGAATTTACTTCCTCAAGACGCCCTTTAAGTTCAATTTTGGTAACACCTTTTTTTATATGATCATCTTTAACATTAAATATTTTTCTGGCCGCCGCAATAGAGGTACTTACATTTCCTAATTGGTGTTCCCCCAAAAGATTAAATTCAGGAAGTAAAATTTCTCCCAATCCATCTTGATAATGAATAAAACTATTTTCAGATTTAGATATATTAAAATCTTTTCCAAAAAAATATTTATTAGATGAATTATTAATTAAAGCTTTTTCTATTTTATTTCTAATTTCTTGGTTTTCCTGCTTATTAATAAATATATTCGAATTTAATAATTTGGCAGTTTTTTCGTGAATAACACCGTCTATTGTTTTATCCTTGAGCCATTGGAGATGATCGATACCTATAAATCCTAAAAGTGTGCATAAATTTGATTTAAAACAATTCACACTGTCATATTTTTGGAATAATCCGTGCTCTAATATCGAAATTGAATCTTTATACTGTTCTGCATATTTTATAAAAGCACATGTTAGTATTTCAAACAAACTGGCCTTGTCATCTCCCAAGACTTTTTCAACATCATTAAGTAATTCGATAAGGTTTTCTTCACTTATTTCTTGATCATTAAATACAAAGCGTTCCACATAAGATTGTAGATGAGGAGAAGTATACATATTACACTTATATCCAGCTTGATTTAAAATAGATTTTAAGCTGTAGCACATCGAAGCTTTGGAATTTGTACCAGCTACAGTAACTACATTTTTAAGTTTATCTTGTGGATTGCCTAATTTTTTAAGTAAGTTATAGGTCCTGTCTAAGGAAAGATCTATTTTACGTTTATGATGCTTCTCTAGTTTCTTTATTAAGTTTTGTAGTTTCATTAATATTATCTATATTTTCTTCACCTATAATAGAAGATTGATCTTTTTTTAAGATAATATTTAAAAATTTTATTAAAAAATCTTTTGTATCTTTTCTTTTTTCAATCATATGATCACCATGTCCGTGAGACATAGCCCAACTTCCTTCTAAAAAATCTTCAGGTGGTTCAGTATTGCTAGCATTGGCAGCAACACGAGGTCCAGCGAACATCCACTTAGTTTTTTTGCCTTCAAAAAATAAAAAATCACCGGTAGCGGCGTAGGAGGCTGAAATTCCACCCGCCACGACGGCATCAGCAATAACAATTACTGGTATTCCTTTTTTTTTAACTTCAGACAATCCCAAAACTGTCCTTGGCATTTGCATAAGACTTACAGCGGAAGGTAATTGCATACGCATGCCGCCTCCTTGGGCAAATATTATTAATGGTGATTCTGTTTCAAGACTTTTTTGACACGCATATAAAATACTTTCACCTTCGTCTGGTCCGATGCTAGAACCAAAATATCTCCAATCTGATGCAGCTACAACTGCATTTATATTTTCAGTTAATTTTCCATAAGCTACAGATATTGCAGAATTTAAACCTGTTCTTTTTCTAGTTTTTGCTAATTTATCTTTATACTTACCTGAAGCATCTTCCCAAGTAAAAAAACTAGGGTCATTAGCTGTTGGTGTATCTAAAATTTCATAATTATTTTTTCCAAACATATAAGAAAATCTTTCAGATGGAGGTAAGGGAAAAGTAGTAAAGCAATTAGTGCATTGATAATAATTTTTTTGTAGATCCTCTTTTAAGATTGGCCCAGAATTGCAACAATTTTTTGCTTGCCACTTAGAATTTTCAATCTCTTCTTTTGAAGGAAACTTTTTTTTAAAATTTCTTTTTATTTTATCACCTAAAGTTTTTATGCGAGTCAGCCAATTCATCTTTGTTTGTTTAATCCCTTTTTTAAATTCTTTAAATAAGAACCAATTTTTTTGGTCAAATTGTGATTTTTACTATTTTTTCCAACTATATCAACTATACCAGAGCCAACTATTGTTGCATCAGCTATTTTAATCACTTTAGATACATCTGATTTTGTACGAATTCCAAATCCAACTCCAATAGGTATTTTTGAGTTTTTTCTAATTAGTTTACTTATTTTTTTTACATTTCCCAAGTTTACTTGTTTTGAACCAGTCAGGCCCGCATATGAGACAACATAAATCCAAGAACTACATTTTTTTAAAGTTTCTTTAATAAATGCTTCATCATTAGTTGGGGCTACTAATTTAACATAAGCAACATTAATTTTTTTAAGTTCTTTTGAAAGTTCTTTATCTTCAGGAGAATTATTATTGCTATCAACTATAATTAGCCCATCTACATTTGAAGTTTTACATTTTTTTGCAAATTTTTTAATTGAGTATCTGTAGACTGGATTCATATAAGTCATGATTAAAAAAGGGACATTATTTTTAATTTCAGATTTTACTTCTTTTATAAGTTTGAAAATTTTTTCAGTATTTGCCCCAGCTTTTATAGCGCGCATATTTGCATCCATAATTGTAGCTGAATCAGATGTACTTGTATTAAATGGAATGCCTACCTCAACGGCCCCACAATGCTTTGACATTTCGATTAATATTTTCTTTGAAGTTTTGTAATTAGGGTCCATTCCTGTTGCAAAACCTATTAAAGACCCTCTTTTTTCTTGTTTTGCTTTTGCAAACATTTCTTGAAAATTTTTATTCATTTTCCCTTTTAAATTTTATCATTCTAGCAACGTTACTTTCTCCTGATCCACATAAATGAATTAAATGATTTTCTCTCGGATTCTTTCTTTTCTTTATTTCTTTTATTGCTGCATTAATTACGTAGCAGGCTTCAATTGCTGGGACTATTCCTAATTTTTCACAACACATTAAAAATGTTTTTTTTGCTTCCATATCTGTAGTTGAACGAAACTTAATCTTTCCTATATCGTGCAAGTATGCAACTTCGGGGCCAACAGCTGCAAAATCAAGTCCTGATGCCTCGGTTAGCGATTCTGCAATTTGTGCAGATTTCATTACAACTTTTGATTTGAATCCTAATAGTATACCCATTTTACTACCACCAAGTATCGTTGCACCATGTCTTCCAGTAGGAATTCCTTCACCAGCACTTTCTACTGCAAAAATTTCTGTTTTATCTTTTAACAAAGGATAAGCCATAGACATTAAGTTAGAACCACCTCCGCATACGCAAAAGAGAGTGGACGGAACTTTACCAGTTATCTGTTTAAACTGTTGTTTTGCAATTCTTCCGATAACACTTGCCCAAGTTCTAACCATTCTAGGATAAGGAGATGGACCCGCTACGGATCCCACAACATACATAGCATCTGGATTACTTTGCCAACTGCGAAGTGCACTTGCCATTGCGGGCAATAAGCTTTTAGTAGAGTCATGAACTACTACAATTTTTGCACCATATAGTTCGCTGATATCTTTATTTAAACTAACCTTCTCAGCGTCCACCGCGCCGATGTGAACTTCACAATCCATTTTTAACATAGCGCATGCAGCCGCCACAGATCTTGAATGCATTGAAGCTCCAGTTTCACAAATAATTTTTTTCGCTTTAAAAATATGCTTTGCCATATAGCATGAGGAAAAACTATTTACGGGTTTATGACTAGAGTCGTGGTGAAGATCAGTTCTTTTAAGATAAATTTTTCCAACTTTCCTTGCTCCTCCTATAAGGTTTTCTAGTTCAGTGCTACGAAGAATAGGGGTGTTAACTCCAATAAAAGTTAGAAGTTTTTCTTCCAATCCCTTCATAAATTTTTTGTCTTTAATTGCTTTTTCAAAACATTTTTCTACTTTTTGTAGATTAGGAATTAAAAGTGGCGATATATACTGACCCCCATAAGATTCCTTTGTCTTAGGGTTAATCCAATAACCATTTTTGTTAGGAGGGTTTATTTCTTTAAAGGGAGGTATTTTCATTTATCTGTTTTACTTTTTCCATGAATTTTTTTATTTTTTTATGATCTTTTATACCTAATTTAGCCTCAAGTTTAGAGGATAAATCACAAAACTTAACGCCTAATTTTGCAATATTGTCTATAGTGCTTTCTGAAATTGATCCTGCAAGAGCAAAATTTTCTTCTTTAGGAAGTTTATGAATTAAATCAGTAGGAAATTCAATTGAACCTTCCATGCTAGGTGTATCATGTAATATATAATCTGCATTACTGTATTTTTTATACAACCCAATATCTGCCTCATCTTTGACTTGGATTGTTTTTATTACTTTTAATTTAGATCGTTGTTTTATTTCTTTAATTCTTTCATTTGTTTCAGAACCATGCAATTGTATACACTGTATATTTTTCAAAATAATTTGATCAATAATATCATTACTTGCATTAACAGTTACAGCTGTAAATAAAGAATTTTTTCTATTATAATTTTTTAGTACATCCAAATCAGAAATTCTAATATTTCTTGGAGATTTTTCATAGAAAATAAATCCAAGAAAATTTACTTTTAAATCTAAACATACTTGGACATCTCTAGATGGATTAAGACCACAGCATTTAATAATCATTATTTTAATTTAAATACTGAATTAATTTTTTCAAATTATTTTTAATATTACCTTTTGTAATAATACGACCACAGACTAACCAATCAGATTTAATTTTGCTTGGGTGCATTGTTCTTTTTTGGTCTTGTTTATTTTCGTTAAATCTAACTCCAGGTGTAATAATTTCTTTTTTAAAAAATTTTCTAACATACTTTACTTCATTAGGACTACATACTATGGCATCCAATTTTGCTTTTTGCGCTAATTTGCTTTGATGGATTATTAAATTTTTAACAGATTTGTTGTATCCAATTTCTTTTAGGTTTTTATTATCCAAAGAAGTTAAAGTACTAACACCAACAATTTTTATTTTGCCAGAAATTTTTTTAACTGCTTTTAAAGCTTCAAGACCAGAACTAATATGTATAGTTAAATAATTAATATTTAAATCTTTTAAAGCTTTAACAGTAGATGCACACGTATTTGGAATATCATTAAGTTTTAGATCAGCAAATATTATTTTATTTTTTATTTTAGATACAAAAAATCTTCCATTTTTAGAATTTAAAAATTCTAATCCAAATTTATAGCCAATTTTTATTTTTTTTGTTTTTGTTAGATTGATTATTTTTTTTGCTGCTTTAATTTTGTTTGTATCTAAAGCCACAAAAATTTTATTTTTCATTTAATTTTTTTGTCCATTCTTGTGAACTTCTATACAATATAGTTCTTTTTTCAGGAGTGCTAACCTTTTCGTTAGTTCTTGGATTGCGTGAAAATCTAGCTTTTTGTAACCTAGGTCTTAAAGAGAATGCGCCACGGAATTCAACAGATTCATTTCTTTTTAGAGAACCTCCAATTTCAAATAACAATATATCCACCAGACGTGTTAAATCAGAGCGTATAAAACCAGGATATGCGTCTGCTAATTGTTTGATTAAGTCTGATTTTACAACTGACAATATTTTATTTATTCAGATTTTTTCTTTTTATCAATTTTATCAGAAAGTGAAGCGAATGGAAGCGATTTCCCAGAACCTGAATCACCGTATTTCTCTAGTGCGTCGGCATTTAGTTTCTCATCCAGTGCTCTTATTGATAAAGAAATCGATTTTTTATTTTTCTTTTCTAAAAGACAATCCACTCGGTCACCTTGGGTCCAGCGCCCGGGCCTCTGGTCGCCAGGTGAAATCGCCAATTGAGATTTTTTTATAAATGTTTCAATTTCGCATCCCTCCGGTTTAACTGACAAACCTTTATTTTCTATTGATACAACTTTACATGTCAATACATCACCTTCTTTGTAATTTTCGTAAAATTTAAATGGATCTTCAGAGATTGCTTCTCTTAAACTAACTCTTATTTTCTGATTTTCAGGATCAACTTCTAGTACTTTTAATTTTTCAAATTTTTCACCTTTTTTATATTTTTTTATTTCTTCTTCAGGATTATTTAAAAAATGAAGGTCATTTGAATGAAGGAAAGCTTCGATGGAATATTTATCTAATTTTACGAATAGTGCATACTCATTTGTTCCAACTATTTCTCCACTTATTATTGAACCAACAGATACTTCTTTTTTAAATTTTTCCCATGGATTCTCAGTTGTTAATTTATGGCTTACGGCAATCCGACGTTTGTCTAGGTCGATATCAGTGATTCTTACTTTAATTTTATCATTTACCTTAGCAAAAGTTTTTGGATTTATATTTTTTTTTAGGTATGAAATTTCAGATTGATGACATAAAGCCGAAAGTCCAGATTTTAGTTCTATGAAGAAACCATATTCTAATATTTTTTTTACTATTCCGGTATAATCTTTTCCAACAACAAATTCTGCCATATTATCAAAAGGATCAGGGGACAAGGCTTTAATTGAAGTCGATACCTGCATTTTTTCTAAATCTATAGCAATTATTTTTTGTCTATATTTTTTTCCTACTTCCAAAATTTCATCAGCTGCATTGATTCTCGAGTAGCTCAATTCTTGAAGGTGTGTTAAGGTATCCAAAACGCCTCCATCAATTTCGAAAAATGCACCGAATGAAGTTATTGATTTACAAACACAATTTTCTAAAATATCACCAACTTTATACTTTTCTATTATTTTTGCTTTGTCTTCTTTTTTACTTGAAGAAATTATTTGTCTTCTTGATACACAAGCATTGCCGCGCACTTTATCCAATTTTATAATTGCTAATTTCATCGGCTCATTCATCAGATGTCTAATATCCTTCAAAGGTTTCTCGCTTATCTGACTGCCTGGCATGAAAAGTAAGGAGCCACTATCGATATGTTCGCAGACCACACCTCCTTTACAAGTTGAAACAATCTTACCGATTATAGGTTCATTTTTTTCATAACTAGCTTCTAACTGCAACCACCCAGAGATCTTCTTAGCTTTTGTAGCTGAAACAATTACTTCACCATTTTTATCTTCAATTTTTTCAAGAAGAACAGGAATTTTTGAACCTTCTTTTATTTTATCAATGATATTTAAGGTTCGTAGTTCATTTATATCAAGAATGGGTTCAGATTTTAGTCCTTCCACAAACAAAAATACATACTTATTTGTAATTTTTGTCACTGTTCCTTCAATAACTTTGCCTTCTTCTATTTTTGTTTTTGATAATTGTGAATTTAATAAATTTTCAAACTCTTTTGATTCTTGTGAATTTAGCTCGTGGTAAATTTCCATTAATTATTTAATTTCCTATCCATAATTGCTTTTATTTTTCTAAAGCACGCTTTCTTACTTAATTTGGTGGTATTAATCAAGATTGAATCTTTTGTTTTTTTTAGAGGACCATGTTTTCTTTCTCGATCAGATTTATCCCTTTTTTTAAGGCTTTTAAGTACAATATTTAAAGGAATTTTTTTATTTAGCCTTTTAAACTCTTTAAATCTCCTTTTTGCACGTTCTTTAAGGCTTGCTGTTATAAAAAATTTAAACATTGCATCTCGACAGATAACACTTGTAATATCCCTTCCATCAAGCACAGAGCCAGCATATTTCATTGGAGGAGTATAAGCACATTTCTGTTGAAATTGATAAACTATATCTCTAATTTTTTTATCTTTAGCAATAATTGATGCTGAAATTGCCACCTTATCAGATAATAAGTTTTTATTTTGCAAGTTTTTTATTTTTAAATTATTTATTTTTTTTTTTATTAAAGAATAACTAAATTTTTTAGGATTTTCTAACTTCAATTTTCCAATAAGCCTATATATACGTCCGGTATCAAGTTGTAGCAGGTTATAGTGTTCGGCAATTAGTTTTGCTTGAGTACCCGCGCCAGCTGCCGCAGGCGAATCTATTGCCACAGTAATTATTTTTTTTCTTCTTTTCAATTTATTTTTGCTCCAAGTTTATTCAAAATATTTAAAAATTTTGGAAAAGAAGTTTTGTAACAGCTTTTATCTTTTATTTTCCAGTCTCCTCCCAGGGTTAAAGCGGCAATGACGCTCATCATAAATATTCGATGGTCTTTCAAAAAATCTTTTACAACGTATTTTCCTTTTAAGTTTAGTTTTGGATTTCCATAGATTTTAATATTATCTTTTTTTCTTATAGTTTTAATTCCAATCATTTTTAAAAATCTAATCGCTATATCAAGTCTATTTGACTCTTTTTTATTTAGTTCTCCAAGTTCCTGAAATGTAGAAACTCCCTTTGCTTTAGCCGAAACTAAACACATGATAAGAATCAGCTCATCTATAGCAGAACTATTTAGATTAGATGGACAATTAATTGATTTAAAATTATTATTACTTTTTACAAAGATATCTGCAATTTCTTCACCTTTATACAATCTCTTATTTTGAAGTTTAATTTTTGCATTCATCATATTAAGAATTTTTATTATTCCTAATCTACTTTTATTTACATTGACTTTTTTAATTAATAATTCTGATTTTTTTGAAAGAAGAGTTAAAACGATAAAAAATGATGCAGAGCTAATATCACCAGGCACATCATAATTAAATGCTTTGAATTGATTTAAGCCTTTAATTTCAATATTATCATAATTTCCTTTAGATTTAATTTTTATAGGAAGTTTTAAATTTTTAAGTAATAATTCAGTATGATTTCTTGATTTTTTTGCTTTAACGAAGGTGGTACCTGGAGTATTTAGTCCACAAAAAATTAAGCTTGTTTTTACTTGGGCACTTCCTTTATTTTCTAAAAATTTTATTGGCCTTAAAAAATTTGATCCCTGTATTTGCACAGGTAATAATCCATTTTTAGACTTAATTTTTAAACCAAAATTTTTTAAAGGTTCGGTGACTCTTGAAAAATCTCTTTTTGACAAACTTTTATCTCCAATTATTTTTATTTGATTTTTGACTCTTGCGCAGATTCCAATTAAGCAACGAGCAAGAGTTCCTGAATTTCCTGCATTAATAATTGTATTTTTTTTTGGGCTGTATCCGTTTAATCCAAGGCCTTTAATCTCTAATATATTTTTTCTTTTTTTATAATCTATTCCTAATTTTTTTATAGCTTTTAAAGAATTTAAAACATCTTCAGACTCTAAAAGATTGGATATTTTTGATATTCCAACAGCAATTGAAGCTAACAAAACACATCTTATGGATATACTTTTATCAGAAGTAACTTCAATTTTTTTTTTATAAGAATTTATTTTGTTATTAATTAGAATATGATTTGGCATTAAAAAATTAATTTATCTTAAAAGAATCACCAAAATAAACATTTCTGGCATTTTGATCATTTAATAGTTCAGACGGGGTACCTTCCGCAACAACTTTTTTATTTGCCAAAATAATTGCTCGGTCCGATATTGCCAAGAGATCACGTGCAGCATGATCTGAAATTATACAGGATCTTTTAATATCCTCAGTTTGTAAATTTACTATTGTTTCTTGTAGATCTCGCGTCGACATGATGTCCAATCCCTGAAATGGTTCATCCATTAAAATTATTTTTGGGTCTGACATTAAAGACATTGCAATCGCACATTTCTTGCGTTGTCCGCCGGAAAGATGCCTTGCTTTGGTATTTTTTACCGCATCCAACTCAAATTTTGAAATCATTTTTTCGACTTTAAAACTTCTCTCATTTTTATTTTTAATAACTATTTCACTAATAGCTTTTAAATTTTCTAAGCAAGTTAAGTTTCCAAACACACCCGATGTTTGTGGAATTACACTTAAACCGAAGTCAACTGCTCTTTTATAAATTGGAAGATTGGTTACATCGGTTCCATTAATAAATATATTTCCATAATTTGGTTTTAAACTTCCAAGAATAATATTGAACAAACTTGATTTTCCAACTCCATTTGGACCCAATAAACCACAAATTTCACCTTCTCTTATATTTATAGAGATATCATCTAAAATTTGTCTTTTATCAAAAGATAATGAAATTTTTTTTAATTTAATTTTGTGAACTTCTTTTTTAAAAGTTGTTATTCTAAATTTTTTGATTATTCCCATTATTTATTTTTTAATATCTTTACCTTTTTGTTTTTGTCAAACATTTTTATAATTATATCTCTTTTGATAAAATCAATTTCAATTTCATCTGCAGTTGATATAATTTTATTATCAAAATATTTAATGTTATTATATATTAAAGCTTTATTATTTTTAAATAATAAATCTAAATTATCTGAATTAAATTTTTTTTCCTCATAAAGACCTATTACATTTTGATAAAATTCAGTATCAAATGAATTAGAATTATAAGTAGCATAGTCAGATTTTATTAAAATTTCAGATTTATCCTTTAATTGTATTTTACCAGTCACATTATTTAAAATTAATATATTTGGATCTTCTGGGCTTTCTTCTCCTGTTTCAGCATTTAAACTGAATTTATTCCCCTCATTATCAATTGTTGAATAATTTAAATTTTGAATAAAATTTTTTTTATCTTCATCTAAATCTTCAGTAGTTTCCTCAAATATTTCTTGCTCATTTTCAGAAATTTCAGAGATTTGATTTCTGTCTTGATAAAAAGTAATTCTTATAAAAAAAAATAAAAATACTAAAATTATAAAAAAAATAAATAATTGAATTACTGTTTTTGTATTCATTCACTGAATATTCGAGTTTAATATACTGTGAATGTTTAAAATTCCAATTGTTTTATTTTTATTTTTTTCATTATGAACACATAAGCAAGTAATTTTTTTTGAATTCATTATTGATAAAGCTTGTGCTGCAAGAATATCTTTTTTAACACTTATAGGGTTTTTAGTCATAATTTTTTTTGCAGATAACTTTTTAAAATCAGTATTTTTATCTTTTATTCTTTTAATATCTCCATCTGTAATAACTCCTAATGTTTTATTTTTTTTATCTCGGATAATTAGCACACCAAGATTTGATTTCCGCATTATTTTAAGAGCACTATTCATATCTAAATTTTGGTCTATAAATGGGATCTCTTTATTTTTCATCATTAAATCTTCAGCTGTTTTTAATTTAGCTCCTAAGCTTCCGCTTGGGTGAAATTTTTTAAAATCAAATTTACCAAATTTTCTATAATTCATAGTTGCAATTGCTAAAGCATCTCCAATACTAAGTTGGATTATTGTAGAAGAAGTTGGAACAATATTTCCTGGTCCACTTTCTATAACGTTTGGAATAAGCAATTTTATATCTGAAGCTTTATATAAAAGTGAATTTTTTTTTGAAACTATTCCAACCAAAGTTATTTTTTTATTTCTATTAGCATATTGAATAATATTTTTTAATTCTGAGCTTTCACCACTAAAGCTTATTAAAATTAAAACATCATTTGAACTTATTTTGCCCAAATCTCCATGAGAACAGGATGAGGCATCAACGTAAAATGATGGCACACCGACCGAAGCTAGAGTAGAAGAAATTTTATTTCCAATAATTCCAGATTTACCTATTCCAGAAATTATAATTTTACCAGTTTTACAATTAATTATTGCTTCAACTACTTTATTAAAAGATTGGCCAAGACTTTTTTTTAATTTTTGTAAAGATTTGATTTCTGTGTCTATTACATCTTTAGCAATAGGTATGAAGTTTTTTTTTTTCATTCTTGGTCCTTAATGTTCAAATATTGATGTCTTAAATCCTGATATTTCTATATCTACAATAGCAGGTACAACCTTCATGCATTTTTTAAAAAGATCAAATCTTTTTTCTCTTATTAGCATTTTGGTTAATTTTTCCTTTATATCAAATAAATATTCTGTGTCTTGTGCGGCATAACTAATTTGTTTACTTGTGAGATTTGGATTTCCCCAATCACTTTGTTGTTCTTTCTTTGATATATCTTTTCCACATAATTCTTTAACTAGATCTTTATATCCGTGCATAGAAGAAGCGGTTCTTGCTAACTTCGAAGCAATTTTTGTGCAAAAAATATTTTTTGGTTCCGCTTTTAAGTGATATTTTAACCATAACAAGTCTTGCCTTGCATAGTGCATTATAAATTGAGTTGAAGGGTTTGATAAAGCTTTAGTTAAATTTGGAGCTTCATAAGTTTTTCTATTTAGTTTTATTAAATAAAATTGTTTTGACTCGAGACCTAATTGAACTAATGTTAAAGGATCTCTTCCCAAAACCAAACCAAGAGCTTCATTATCAATTCCTATTAGTTTTTCATTAGATAAATCAATTTCTGATGGTAAATCATTCTCAAAAATTTTGATGTTATTCATTTTAAATATATATATGTTATTCGTTTTTATTTTATATATATAAAGACATAACAATAATGTCTATTTTTTGATTATGAAAAAAGTATTGATCTTTGGTGGTTCTGGTCAAATTGGGCGCCATTTAATAAGAAGGTTAACAAAAAAAAATCATTTGGTAACCGTAGTTACTAGAAATTTACACAAAAAAGGAATAATACTAAAAACCCAAGGTAACCCTGGATATGTAGAAGTTGTAGAAGCAAATATTTTCAATGAAAATGAACTAAATCATTTATTTGAAAACAAGGATATATGTATAAATCTCGTTGGAATACTTTTTGAAAAAAAAAATGATACTTTCAAAAATATTCATATAAATTTCCCGACTATGCTATCTCAAATGTCTAAAAAATATAATGTTGAAAAATTAATTCATGTTTCAGCATTAGGCATAGAAAAGTCTTTAGATAGCAAATATGCAAAAAGCAAATTAGAAGGGGAAAAAAATATTATAAATAATTTCTCGAATTTAAATATTTTAAGACCCTCTGTAGTCTTTTCAGTTGATGATAATTTTACAACCAATTTGATGACTCTTTTAAATTTATTACCAATATTTCCATTATACTATGGTGGCAGAACTAAGTTTTGCCCATTACATGTCAGTGATTTTTGTGAAATTATTTTAAAAGTAATAGAAGAAAATATTTCTGATAAAATTATTGAATGTGTTGGACCAGAAGAGATTTCATTCAGAGAAATAATTGAAAAATTATTAATATCAATTGACAAAAAAAAGACATTAGTTCCAATTCCTATAAAAATTGCTAATCTAATGGCTTATTTTTTTGAAAAGTTTCCTAGTCCTTTAATTACTAGAGATCAAATAAAGCTTTTAAAATATGACAATGTTCTTTCAGGTGAAAACAAGTCAAATGTTGATATTGATATACCCGCAAAAGCTAAGTTTGACGATGAGATATTAAAGTACTCATACATGTGGAAAAAAGGTGGGGAATATTCAAAAAAAAAAAATTAATATTTTTTAAGCAGACTTTATTTTTTTTTCTATAAATTGAGGAATGTCTTCGTCCTTCTCTATTAATTCATCTTTTTTATTACGAGGAGTAAATACAACGATCATATGCAATGGGCAGTAGCTAAATTTATCAACAGTTTTTCTTCCACAAAAAGAAAAGTCCGGCTTGTCGGGGTCAGATTCAGAATATTTACACGTGCTATCTGTGAGTTCTTCTAATGATAAATTTTTTGCAGGTTCAAAGTTTTTATCCAGTAAAAGCGATCTAAATTTTGATTTCCTACTTTTTCTTTGAAGACCTTTATCATCTAAGCTTTTTTGTTTTAGATAATTTGTTTTTGATCTTTTAATTATTTTTGTTGAAAGGTTTAATCTGTGAGCTTTTCCTATAACTGCATTTCTGCTAACACCACCTAATATTATGGCGATCTGGCTTGCAGTACTGCCTTTGCCCCAAAGTTCCTTTAATTTTTCTACTTTTTCCTCTGTCCAGCTCATTTGTTACTATATATTGTATGCTTAGTTGTTTTTATAACAATATAAGGTTACACATACAATTAATATAAAAACAAGCATTTTTTTGGTTTTTTTAACAAAATTTTAAAAAAAAGTTTATGTATACATTCTTATGGTTGAAAGAGAGAACAAATATCAAATTGGACAAAGAAGATTTGGAATTAATTGGGTAGGTGCCTATACCTTATATTTAAAAGAGACTCTTAGATTTATTACAGTTTTTGGGCAAACGATTGTAGGGCCAGTTGTAACTTCAATACTTTTTTTATCTGTAATTTCTCTAGCTATAGGAGAAGATAGACCAAATGTTTTAGGAGTATCATTTATTGAATTTCTTGCGCCAGGACTTATTGCAATGCAAATTATTCAGCAAGCTTTTTCACATTCTTCCTCTTCACTTTTAATGGGAAAAATGATGGGAACTATAGTTGATTTAATAGGTGCACCACTATCCGCTGCAGAAGTAACTTTGGCAGTAATATTAGCTTCTGTAACAAGAGCAATAATGATCTCAATTATCTCAATAATTATATTTTCAATAATGATAGAAATAGAGATAAAAAATTATTTAATATTTTTTATATATCTATTTTTAAGTTCGTTTATTATGGGTGCGGCTGGTTTTATAGTAGGACTTTTTTGTGAAAAATTTGATCACATGGCAACTGTAACAAATTTTATAATTGTCCCTTTATCTTTTTTATCAGGAACTTTTTATTCAATTGATAGATTGCCAAATATTTTAAATACACTAAGTCAATATAATCCCTTTTTTCATATGATTGATGGTTTTAGATATTCATTTATAAATAACATGGATGGATCAATTAAATTAGGTCTGATTTATTTAGTTATTCTTTCAATAACAACTTGGTTTATTGCGTATAAACTTTATAAAGAAGGTTATAAAATTAAATCATAATAAATTAATGAGTTCATTAGTTAAAAATTATAATAGAAGAAAAATCGCTTTTAAGAAAGGAAGAGGAAGCTTTCTCTATTCTACTAATGGGAAAAAATACTTAGATTTTGTTCAAGGTATTGCTGTTAACTCCTTAGGACATTCCAATCCTTATCTGACTAGAGCAATAAATGAACAATCAAAAAAAGTATGGCATGTATCAAATGCATTTATAATTCCTGAAGGAGAGAGACTCGCCAAAAGACTTTCTCAAAAAACTTTTGCTGATTATGTTATTTTTCAAAACTCTGGTGCAGAGGCAACAGAAGCTGCAATTAAAGTTGCAAGAAGATATTTTTATTCAAAAGGAAAACCAAATAAAAATAGAATTTTATGTATAAAAAATTCATTTCATGGCAGAACTATTGCGGCAATTTTTGCCAGTGGTTCAAAAAAAATGACAGAAGGATTTGGACCTAAAGTTGGATACGGATTTGATCATTTTGATTTTGGAAATCACAAATCTTTAAAAAAAGCTATTACTAATAAAACAGCTGCAATTATGATTGAACCTGTAATGGGAGAAGGTGGAATTAAAGCAATACCAGATTGGTGTTTAAGAGAATTAAGACATATTTGTAATAAAAAAAAAATTCTTTTAATATTAGATGAAGTTCAATGTGGGGTTGGAAGAAGTGGAAACTTTTTTGCTTTTGAAAGTTCGAAAGTTAAACCCGATATAGTACCTATTGCCAAAGGTATTGGTGGTGGATTCCCAATAGGTGCAGTATTGATGACAAAAAAAGTAGCACACGCAATGGTTCCTGGGACTCATGGTTCTACGTTTGGTGGCAATCCATTAGCAATGAGTGTAGGGAATGCAGTTTTGGATCAAATTTTTAAAAAAGGATTTCTTAAAAATGTAAAAAAAATATCAAAATATTTTTTTAACGAATTAAATAACCTTAAAAATGATTATCCCAAATTAATTAAAGAAGTGAGAGGAGTAGGTTTATTAATAGGTTTACAACTTTTTAATGATCAAAAAAAATTTATACAAAAATTAGAGAATAACAAGCTTCTTACAATCAGAGCCGCTGAAAATGTTGTAAGAATTTTACCTCCACTAAATGTAAAAAAATCTGAAATAAATCTTGCATTAAAAATAATTAGAAAAGTTTGTAAAGAGTATAAATAATTGTGAAAAACTTTATTAATCTAAAAGATATACCATATAAAGATCTAAGAGGAATCTTGAATGACGCAAAAAAAAGAAAAAATAAAAGAAAAAAATTAAGTACGCTTGAAGTAGATAAAGATAAACCTTTAAAAGGAAAATTGATAATTCAAATGTATGAAAAACAAAGCTCTAGAACGCGTCTAAGTTTTCATCTTTCGATAGCTCAATTAGGTGGTAACTCCATAACTATCAAGGCAAGTGAATTACATTTGGGAAAGCATGGAGAAACTTTAGCTGATACTGCTAAAATTTTGTCAACTTATGGTGATGCATTCATGCTAAGAACTGATAGTGATAAAAAAATTGAGGATTTTAGTAAAAATTTAAAAATTCCTATCATAAATTTATTGAGCCCAAGTTCTCATCCATGCCAAGTACTTTCTGATATATTTACTGTAGAGGAAATAAAGAAGAAACCAATATCAAAATTAAATATATGTTGGGTTGGTGACTGCAATAATGTTTTAAATTCATTAATAGCCACATCAGTTAAATTTAAGTTTAATTTGAATGTTGGCTGTCCTAACAATTATAGACCACCAAAGTTTGTAATGAATTGGGTTAAAAAAAATAAAAGAAAGATAAATATTTTTAATGATCCAAAAAAAGCAGCAAAAAATGCAGATGTAGTATTTTCTGATAAAGTGGTTTCTCTTAATGATAAAGGAAACATTGCAAAAAAAATAAAAGATTTTAAAAATTATAGAATTAATTCAAGTTTAATGAAAGTCGCTCATCCCAAGTCAATATTCTTACACTGTTTGCCTAGAGGAAATGAAGTTTCAGAAGAAGTTTTTTTAGGGAAACAATCGCGAGTATGGCAACAAGCTCTTAATAGAGTTCATGTTCAAAAATCTATTTTACTTTATAGTTTTGGAAAATTAAGGTAAAGGTTTTGGACTATCGCTATTTTGATTTAGATATAAAATTACTGAAGCTCTATCTTTTTCATTTTTAAGTCCAGCAAATCCCATTTTGTTGCCTTTAATCCACGTGGAAGGCTTAATTAAGAAACCATTCATTTCTTCCCAAGTCCATTCTTTACCGTAAGATGATAAAGCTTTCGAATATTTATAATCTGTTATTGATCCAACTGGTCTAAAAATTACGTTCCATAATGCGGGTCCTATCTTATTTCCACCACCTTGTTTAATGCTATGACAAGCCTTGCACTTCTTATAAACTTTCTCTCCATGTGCAATATCACCCATTGCCAATAAAGCTGTTATATCGACAGATGATTCAGTGCTTGCTTGAACTGCTGCACCTTCAGGGGCTTCTACTTTGTAAGCTATAATGTCTTTATCATCTTTATCAAAGATTATATTTGATATTTTCCCAATGCCAAAAACAACCAATACTGTTACTAAAATTGCTGTAATAATCTTGTTTATTTCAAAAGAATTCATTTATAATATTTATTGATATCCATATAACATGTTAGTAGTTAAAATGCTTAAATATTTAATTATACAATTTGCGTCTCTTAGACGCATAAATTATCAATAAATATAATGTCTAAAGCTGTAATTTTAATACCATCTCGGCTCGCAGCAACGAGGTTGCCTAGAAAACCTCTTTTAAAAATTAATGGTATTTCAATAATTTCTCATGTTGTTAAAAAAGCAAAAGATGCAGATGTTGGAGAAGTTTATGTAGCTACGGAGGATGAAGAAATTATAGATGATGTTCATTTAAATGGAGGAAAGGCAATTTTAACAAGCAATACCCATAAGACAGGCTCTGATAGAATTTTTGAATGTTTTGAGAAACTAGAATTAAAAAGTATAGACTATATAATTAACCTTCAAGGAGACGAGCCTAATATTAACATTGATGATTTAAAACATCTAAAAAAACTAATTGAATTTCATAAACCAGAAATAGGAACGCTAGCCTCTAAAATTAAAGATAAATCTAATTTAAATAATGAGAATATTGTTAAAGTAATCACTGATGAAAAAATTAATGATAGAAATTTTCCAATTGCGATAGATTTTAAAAGAATAATAAATAATTTAAATTCAAATATCTATCACCATTTGGGAGTATATGCATTCAAACCCAGCATTCTTAAAAAAATAATTAAATTAAAACAAACAAGTAATGAAATTAAAAATAAACTAGAACAGTTAAGGGCAATGGAGAACGGAATAACAATAAATGTTGCTTTAGCACAATTCTCTTCAGTAGGCATAGATACAATGGAAGATTATCTGGCATTAAAAAAAAAATTAGAATATAACTCCTAAAATGAAAATTGCTTATCAAGGTATTGCTGGAAGCTATAGTGAAAGCTGCGCTAAGGAAAAGTATCCTAATTGTGAAACTATTCCATGCAAAACATTTGATGACTGTTTCGAAATAGCTAATGAAGATAGCTCAATAAAAGCAATTATACCCGAATCAAATAAAACAACAGGGAATATTGGAGTTGAATATCTAATTTTCAAATATAGATTAAATATCTTTGCCGAACATTTTTATTCAATTAATCATAACCTCTTAGGTATACCTGGATCAAAATTAAGCGATATAAATGATGTGTATTCTCACGCTCAAGCATTAAGTCAATCTTCGATATTTATAAAAAAAAATAAATTAAATGGAAATGTTAGAGCAGATACTGCTGGATCAGCAAAATATATTTCCGAGGCAAATGATAAATCAAAAGCTGCAATATCTTCAAAACTTAGTGCAAATATATATAATTTAAAAATATTAGACTCGAATATTCAAGATGAAAAAGAAAATGTAACAAGATTTTTAGTTATGCAAAAAGATATTTTCCAACCTGAATTTAAAAATAATAAATATATTACATCTTTGTTATTTAAATTAAAAAGTAAGGCTGGGGCACTTTATAGTGCGCTAGGAAGCTTTACACTTAATGGTGTAAATTTAAACAAATTACAAAGTTTTCCTGAAAAAAATTCATTTTCCTCATATTTCTTTTTGTGCGAACTTGATGGACATATTGAGGAAGAAAAAGTAAAAAATTCGCTAGAAGAATTGGGCCTACATTGTGAGGATATGCACGTTTTAGGTGTTTTTGAAGCTGACAAATTTAGATATAAATAATTAATTACTTTTCTTGTAGAATAAAAATCTTTACTGTTATAATACATTTTGGAGGCTAGAGGTGGGTGCTGCTTGAACCCGACCAGATCCTAACGGAAGCAATCGTAAAGACAGTTATCCAGGTTCTAGTCTCCTTAAATAATTTGTTTATGAATAAGAATTCAAAAGTCTTGGCACTAAAGTATCGTCCAACTGTATACAAGGACTTAATAGGACAAGAAATAATTGCAGAAACTATTTACAATTCAATTAAACATGACAGGTCACCAAATGCATACTTGTTCACAGGTATAAGAGGTGTAGGAAAAACTACTATCGCAAGGATCGTTGCCAAATCTTTAAATTGTTTAAAAGGAATTGAACAATTGTGTAGTGAAGATTTTTGTGAAAATTGCGAGGCAATAAGTAATTCTAATCACATAGATGTTCTCGAAATGGATGCAGCTAGCAAAACAGGTGTAGATGATGTTAGAGATCTTATAGAATTTTCTCGATATGGACCATCAACAGCAAAATATAAAATTTTTATAATTGACGAAGTTCATATGTTAAGCAAACAAGCATTTAATGCACTATTAAAAACTTTAGAAGAACCACCACAGTACAAAAATGGAGGAGGATTAAAGTTTATTTTTGCAACAACAGAGATAAAAAAAATTCCTGTTACGGTAGTTTCTAGATGTCAAAGATTCGATTTATCAAGAGTGAATTCTGAAAAATTATTTAAATTTATAAAAGAAGTTAAAAATAAAGAAAATGGAAAAATAAATGACGATGCTTTAAAACTAATAATAAAAATATCTGAGGGATCTGTAAGAGATGCTCTATCACTTTTAGATAGGGCGTTATTAAATGAAAATGAAAAATCTGAACTTGATTTAAAAGGAGCTCAAAAAATATTTGGATATTTTGACAAAAGCTATATCATAAACTTGTTTAGATTTTTATTTCAAGGAGATGAAAAAGAGGTAATAAAAACTTATAGATCAATTTATAATCAGGGAGTTGAACCAAAAGTTTTCTTAAATGATTTTTTAGAGATATTATATTATATAAAAAATATTTCATATATAAAACAAGATGGAAATAATTTTTCACTTAATGATAAAGAATTTAAAGATATAGAATTAATTTCAAATCAAGTCAGTTCTGATTTATTATTATTATTTTGGCAGTTTACAATAAAAACTTTAAATGAATTAGATATAGTTTTAAATCAAAACTTATCTATGGAAATGTTTTTGATAAGATTATTATATATAAAGAAAGACAAAAGTATTGAAGTTGAAAAAAATTTAGATTTTAATAATGAAAAAGATACTAGTTATATATCTGAAAATGAATTTGTAAATATAAGCAAGGATGAAAATAACCTAGAACTTAAAAATAAAACAATAAGTCAAATTAAAAACTTTACACAAGAAGAAACTTCCAATCCAGAAAGAAAGATTGAGTCAGAAATTAAAAAAATAGAAATCAAAAATTTCGAAGAATTAATAAATATATGCAACAAAAAAAAAGAATTGAAATTAAAATATGAATTAGAGACAAATGTTAGATTAGTTAGTTTTTCTGATAAAAGAATTAATATTTCATTTAACGAAAATTTATACAAAGATTTCGTCAAAGAATTATCACAAAAATTATACGAATGGACAAACCAAAGATGGATAATAGCTTTCTCAAAAGAAACTGGCCAAATATCAAAAAAACAAAAAAAAGAAAATGAAAAAATAAAAATTATTGAAGATTTTAAAAGAGGAGATGTTTATAAAAAAGTTTTAGAAACTTTTCCAGATGCAGAAATGATAGATTTAAAATTAAAAGAGAATGATAATGACTGATTTTAGTAAAATTCTAAACAAGGCTAAAGAACTTGAAAGTAAGATGAAAGAAAGTCAAAAAAAGATAAAAAATATTAGTGTTACTGGAATTTCTGGAGGAAATGCCATTAAAGTAACTCTTAATGGAGAAGGAGAGTTAATAAACTTAGATATATCTCCTCAAATTTTAAAAGAAGATAAAGTGATTATTGAAGATTTAATTAAAGCAGCTCATAACAACGCAAAACAGCAATTAAAGTCAAAAACGTCTGAAGAAATTTCTAAAGCAACAGGAGATTTTGGCATACCTGGTTTTAAATGGCCCTTATAAATTAAATGCAAAATATATCTGAAATTGATGAACTAATTAAATTGATATCAAAGCTTCCTGGTTTGGGTCCAAAGTCAGCAAAAAGAATAGTTTTACAGTTAATTAATAACAGAGAGGAATTAATAAAACCTTTAGCAAAAAATTTAGCTGAAGTTTATAGAAATATATCTAGATGTAAAATTTGCGGATCTTTAAAATCAAATCCAACTGGATGTAATAATTGTGAAAATAATAAGGAAAAATATAATAAAATTTGCGTTGTAGAAAATATAGCTGATCAATGGAGCATAGAAGCTTCAAGTGTTTATCAGGGATATTTTCATATTCTTGGTGGAACAATTTCATCTTCTAATAATCAAAAAAAAGAAGATTTATTAATTAATTCATTAGTTGAAAGAGTTAATAAAGATAACATAGAAGAGATTATACTTGCTACCTCAGCTACCGTTGAAGGACAAACTACTGCATTTTATATTCAAGACAGTTTAAAGAATACTAATGTAAAAATTTCAAAACTTGCACAAGGACTGCCAGTTGGTGGTGAAATAGAAAATTTAGATGATGGTACTTTAATATCAGCTTTTAAAAATAGGCAAAACTTTTTACAATCAAAAGATTAATTTTTTTTAAGGAGCCTATTAAGATGGAGAATTGGCTCAGTATACCCGGATGGCTGAGTTTTTCCATGAAACACTAGTTCGCAGGCAGCTTTAAAGGCTGTAGATTTATCAAAATTATCTGACATTGGTTTGTAAGGGGCATGTCCTTTCATACTTGGATCTTTTAGATTTTGACTATCAACAACTTTAGCCATTTTTTTCATAATTTCCAAAACATGTTTTTTGCTGCATATACCGTGGTGTAACCAGTTAGCTATATGCTGGCTACTAATTCGGCAAGTAGCTCTATCTTCCATCAAGCCAATTCCATTAATGTCAGGTACTTTTGAACAACCTACAGATTGATCTATCCATCTAACTACATAACCTAAAATACCTTGTGCATTGTTTTTTAATTCTTTAGTGATTTCATCCATAGACCAGTTAGTTTTTTTTGCGACTGGAATAGTTAAGATATCAGATAATTTAGCTGCCTTCCTTTTTGATAATTCCTTTTGTTTAGCAAATACATCTACCTCATGGTAGTGAAGAGCATGTAAAGCTGCAGCAGTAGGAGAAGGTACCCATGCACAGTTTGCTCCTGATAGAGGATGGGAAATTTTTTGTTTCATCATTTCACCCATTAAATCTGGAGCAGGATACATACCTTTGCCTATCTGACACTTCCCAGAAAAGCCGCACGCTAAACCAACGTCTACATTATTATTTTCGTAAGCATTAATCCATTTTGACAATTTCATGTCTCCTTTTTTAATCATTGGACCGACTTCCATTGAAGTATGAATTTCATCTCCAGTTCTATCTAAAAAACCAGTGTTAATAAAAAATACTCTATCTTTAAGTACTCTTATACATTCCTTTAAGTTAATAGATGTCCTTCTTTCTTCGTCCATAATACCACATAGGATTTGATTTTTTTTTAAATTTAAAATTTTTTCTACTTTTTTAAAAATTAAATTAGTAAAGCTACATTCCTCTGGACCATGCATCTTAGGCTTTACTATATAAATTGAATTAATCCTAGAATTTCCCTTTTTCTTAAAATCATGAAGACAAGCTAAAGAAGTAATGAAAGCGTCAAGTATTCCTTCAGGACATTCTGATCCATCTTTTAAAAGTATTGCTGGATTAGTCATAAGGTGGCCAACATTTCTGTTTAATAGCAAAGATCTTCCGTGCAATTTAAATTTTTTGCCTTTAGAAGAAATATAATTTCTATCTGGATTTAATTTTCTTAAATATTTTTTTCCATTTTTTATAAACTCTACTTTTAAGTCTCCTTTCATCAAACCAAGCCAATTCCTATACCCCAAAACTTTATCCTCTGCATCTACTGCAGCAACACTGTCCTCATGATCACAAATAGTAGATATTGCTGATTCTATAAAAATATCATGTATTTTTATTTTATCTTGATTGCCTTGAGGATTGTTTATTTCCATTTTTCCATCTTGATCAAATAAAATATCTATATGAAGATTATTGTTAACAAATAATAAAGAATTAATTTTATTTAACTTTTTATTATAACCAACAAATTGGTTAGGATTTTTAAGTTTTAAATCAATTTTGTTATTTATAACTTTTGGAATTTTTTTTAAGTCTTTCCAACTATTTTTTTTTAAAGGCACATACTTATCTAATAGATTACGAGCATATTCTATTACTTTTTTCCCTCTTATCGGATTATATGTTTTTCCTTTTACAGCTCCACTAGTTTCTGGAATAACATCTGTTCCATATAAACTGTCATACAAACTAACCCATCTTGCATTTGCTGCATTTAATAAAAATCTTGCATTTGAAACTGGACAGACTAATTGTGGTCCACATATATTTGATATTTCTTTATCAATATTTTTAGTTTTTATTTTAAAATTTTTTCCTGTTTTTTTTAAATATCCAATTTTTATTAAAAATTTGGTATATTTTTTTAGATTCAATTTATTATCTTTTTTATCTATATGTAATGCATCTATCGCTTTTTGTAGTCTTTCTCTTTTTTGAAGTATTTTTCTATTTTCAGTAGCAAGTTCGTGAATACATTTGTCGAAACCTTTCCAAAATTTTTCTTCGTTAATTTTTGTTCCTGGCAATAATTCTTTATTTATAAAATTTGCCAAATCTTTTGAAACAGATAAATTTTTTATTTTTAAGTATTTTTCTTTCATTTTGTCTCTATGTAAAACATCTAAATAACCATTCAATATAACTTTTTAGTTATAAAATAGTCAATTTATAATTAATAATTTAAAATTTTTACCATTTTATTGCCTTTTTTTGCTTTATAACACTATAAGAAAAATTATGAAAAATTATTTAAATTTTGAAAATGAAATTAAAAATTTAGAAGTAGAACTCGATAAACTTAAAGATCCATACAATCAAGAAGGTCTTTCAGAGGTAGACACTCAAAATATTTCTAAACTACAAAATGAAATAGACTCTAGATTGAAAGAAATTTATTCAAACCTAAATCCTTGGCAAACAACACTGGTAGCTAGGCATGAGGATAGACCTAAAGCAAAGTATTTTATAGATAATATTTTTGAAGATTTTATTTCGCTTTCTGGAGATAGATTTTATGGCGAAGATCAATCAGTAATATGTGGATTTGCTAAGTTTGAAAATAAATCAGTTCTAGTAATTGGACAAGAAAAGGGAGAAAACCTTGAAACAAGAATTGAAAGAAATTTTGGAATGATGAGGCCAGAAGGTTATAGAAAAACAATAAGATTAATGAGACTCGCTAATAAATTTAAAATTCCCATAATAACTTTTGTAGACACTCCAGGTGCCTATCCAGGTGTTGGAGCTGAAGAAAGAGGTCAAGCAGAAGCAATAGCTAGATCGATAGAATGTTGCATGGAATTAACAGTTCCAACAATATCAATAATTATTGGAGAGGGTGGATCGGGTGGAGCAATAGCTCTTGCATCTTCTAATAAAGTTTTAATGTTAGAAAATGCAATTTATTCAGTTATATCCCCAGAAGGTTGCGCAACAATACTATGGAGAGATCCAAAGAAAACTTTAGAAGCCTCAACAGCAATGAAATTATCATCTAGAGATCTTTTTGATTTAAAAATAATTGATGAAATTATCTCAGAGCCTTTAGGAGGAGCTCATAGAGATAAAGATATAATTTTAGATAATGTTAGAAATTCAATAAGAAAAAATTTAGATTTGTTTATAAACATGGATAAAGAAGAAGTTTTATTGCAAAGGAAAAATAAATTTTTATCTATTGGTAGAAATCAAGGCTTTATAACTAGTTCTAAAATTTCAGATAATTTATCAATGAAAACAAATATTATTGATAAATTTATTAATAAGTTTATTTATAATAAAAAATATTTAATATATTTTATATTATCATTATTATTTATTATTATTTTATTTGCATCGTCATAAAGAACCATGACAATGTTTATATTTTTTTCCTGAATTACAAGGACAAGGTTCATTTCTTCCAATTTTTTTAAAAGAAATATCATTGCTTGAATTATTTTTATTTTGCTCTTGATTTTCCTGAACGACTTCAAGATTTAATAAAACAGTAATTAGATCAGATTTTAGCTTAAATAATAAATTTTCAAATAATGAATAAGCTTCTTTTTTATACTCTACAAGAGGATCTCTTTGACCATATGATCTTAAACCAACAACTCCTCTTAATTGTTCTAGATACTGAATATGAGATTTCCAATTTTGATCAATAAGTTGTAATAAAATTCTCTTTTCCAATTCTAAAGCTTTATCTTTGCCTAAAATGTTTTCTCTTTCTAATCTCTTTTTAAAAAATTTATTTTTAATTTCCTTTTCAAATTTTCCTTCATTTAAATCCAAAATTGAACTAATTTCATTTTCATCAAATGATTTTCCCAAAATTGATTTTATTTGTATTGAATTTTCGTTATTTTTATCTTTAGTTAAGTTTAATTTTTTTAGTTCTTTTAATCTAATTAGTATTTCATTTAAGAATTCATCAGAATAATCTGAAGAATTTTTGTTATTAATTATATTATTTCTTTGACCAAATATTACTTTTCTTTGATCGTTAAGTACGTTATCAAATTTCAATAAGGTTTTTCTAATATCAAAATTTCTTGCCTCAACTTTTTGTTGTGCCCTTTCCAATGCTTTATTAATCCATGGGTGATCAATGCTTTCTCCGTCTTTTAATCCTAATTTTTCTAAGATATTATTCATAGATTCAGAGCCAAAAATTCTCATTAAATCATCTTCAAGACTTACATAAAAAATTGAATTTCCCTCATCTCCTTGTCTTCCAGAACGCCCTCTTGCTTGGTTATCTACTCTTCTGCTTTCCATTCTTTCAGTTCCAATTACATACAATCCACCAATTGATTTAATTTCTTCTTTTTCTTTGTCATTTTTAGATGATTTTCCTCCAAGCTTTATATCAACTCCTCTTCCTGAAATACTAGTTGTTATTATTACTGAATTTTTTTTACCAGCGTTTGCAATAATCTCCGCTTCGCTTTCATGATTTTTGGCGTTTAAAACTGTATGATTTATTTTTTGTTTATTTAGTAAATCAGAGTAATGCTCAGATCTATTTATATTTGCTGTAAAAACCAACAAAGGTTGCCCTGTTTTATTACATTCAACAATTTTATTTATAATTGCCTCATCTTTCTCTTTCATTGATCTAAAGATTTGGTCGTTCCAGTCTTTTCTTATCATTTTTTTATTTGTTGGAATTATAACTACAGAAAGTTTGTAAATTTCAAAAAACTCTTCAGATTCAGTGGCAGCAGTTCCTGTGCAACCCGCAAGTTTTGAATAAAGTTTAAAATAATTTTGATAAGTAATTGATGCAAGAGTTTGATTTTCATTTTGTACTTCAACTCTTTCTTTTGCTTCTATACTTTGATGAAGTCCATCCCCAAACCTTCTTCCTGGGAGCTGTCTTCCAGTTTGTTCATCGATTATAATAATTTGTCCATCTTTAATTATATAATCTTTGCCATTTTCATACAAATGGTTTGCTCTTAAGGCTTGATTTACATGATGTACTAGATGCAAATTATCTGGATCATAAAAATTATTATTTTTTAAAATTCCTGCATTTGATAAAATTTTTTCTATATTATCTATTCCTTTATTAGTTAATAAAACATTTTTATCTTTTTCATCAATCTCAAAATCCTCTTTATTTAAAATTTTTGTAAGTTTATCTATCGCGAGGTATTGATTTGTTTTATCTTCCACTCCTCCTGAAATAATCAAAGGTGTTCTAGCTTCATCAATCAAACATGAATCGATTTCATCTACAATGGCATAATTATGTCCTCGTTGAACCATCGACTCAAAAGAAAACTTCATGTTATCCCTTAAATAATCAAAACCCAATTCACTATTTGTTGCATAAGTAATATCACAATTATAGTTTAATTTTCTTTCTTCATCAGTTTGATCGTTATTAATATAGCCTGCTGTAAGACCTAAAAAATTATAAATTACTTTCATATTTTCGCAGTCTCTTTTTGCAAGGTAGTCGTTTACTGTAACAATATGAACACCTTTTTTTGAAAGTGCATTTAAATATGCTGCTAAAACAATAGTTAAAGTTTTTCCTTCTCCAGTTTTCATTTCCGCAACTTTATTTTCGTGAAGAACAATTCCCCCAATGATTTGAGCATCAAAGTGTCTTTCATTAGTAGTTCTTTTTGAAGCTTCTCTTACCAAAGCAAATGCTTCTGGTAGTATTTTTTCTAAAGAAGTCCCATTTTTAACTTGGTCTATAAGATCTTTGGTTTTTTGAGGAAAAGATTTATCATCTAATTTAATTATCTCTTCTTCCAAATCATTAATTTTTTTTGCAGTCTTTTTCAATTTATCTAGTTCTTTTTGGTTACTAGATTTGATAATTTTAGATAAGAAATTTAAAGGGTTGAGCATTTAATAAATATGTTGTTTTATAATTTAAATATAGAGTTTAATATAGTAACTAAATTAATTTTTTAAATAGTATGGCAATTAATCTAAATAATTTATTTAATTCAATAAATAAAAACTCAAAAATGGGTGATTTTCAAGACCTCGATCACATTGATGGTTTAGCGATATCAACTACCAGTGCTAATTTGTATTCAAAACAAAGAGATGATTTAGTTTTATTTTATTTTAGAAATGGTGCTAGTCATGCATCAGTTTACACGCAATCAAAATTAATTTCAGAAAATATAAAATGGAATTTAAAAATCAGCAAAAAAAAGATTAAGGCTTTATTAATTAATACTAGAAATGCAAATGCTTTTACTGGAAAGGATGGATTTAAAGGATTAAAAATATTAGCTGATAATTTATCCCAAGAGTTAACGCAAAAACAAAAAATTGATGAAGAAAAACCTGCAAAAGTAGAGTCAGATGAAATTTTGTTTGCATGTACAGGGACGATAGGAGAAATGTTTCCCACAGAAAAAATTAAAAAAAATATTCCAGATCTAATAAAAAAAATTAAATATACACAAAATAAATATATTTGGATGAAAGCATCAATGGGAATTTTAACAACTGATTTAAAACCAAAACTAGCGATGGAGGAATGTTATATTGGAAATAAAATGGTCAAAATATATGGAATTGCAAAAGGCTCGGGAATGATTTTTCCAAATATGGCAACAACTTTGGGATTTATATTTACTGACGCAACAATTTCTTCTTCAGTTTTAAAACAGCTATTAAAACAAAATATTCATAAAACATTTAATGCTATTTCATGTGATGGAGATACAAGTACGAACGATATGGTTTCCATTTTTGCAACCAATGAAGTCACAAACTCAAACATAAAAAACTTTAAAGATAAAAAATTATCTGAATTTAATTCATCTTTATTTAATGTTCTTTTAAATCTTGCAAAAAGGGTGGCCGCAGATGGAGAGGGAGCTTCAAAATTTATTTCAATCAAAGTAAAAAACTGCAAAACAGAAGAAGATGCAAAAAAAATATGTTTTTCCATTGCAAATTCTCCATTGGTAAAAACAGCAATTGCAGGAGAAGATCCTAACTGGGGAAGAATTATTATGGCCATTGGTAAAGCCAATGTAAATTTAACTCCAAATAAATTAACAATTAAATT
The DNA here is from genome assembly GCA_902634305.1 of uncultured Pelagibacteraceae bacterium. Taxonomy (GTDB): domain Bacteria; phylum Pseudomonadota; class Alphaproteobacteria; order Pelagibacterales; family Pelagibacteraceae; genus Pelagibacter. The sequence goes on from CACPJJ010000004.1 coordinate 77,110, forward strand.
GGGAAATATAACAATTATAGAAAATGGAAAATTATTAAATTCTTACAATGAGAACGATGCAGCCAATTATATGAAAGAAGAAAAAATAGATTTGTTAGTAAATCTAAATCAAGGAAAAAAAGAATTTGTTTGCTATACAATGGATTTAACTAAAAAATATATAGAAATAAATTCGGATTATAGGACATAGGATTGTTGAAATTTATAAATTAGTTTCTAAATTATATATATGATCAAATATAACTTACTATGCAGTTCTTGTAATGAAAACTTTGATAGTTGGTTTCCATCTTCAAAGGAATTTGAAAAACTTAAAAAATTAAAACTTATTAATTGCCCAAATTGCAACTCTTTTAATGTTAAAAAATCTTTGATGTCCCCATCAGTTATTAATAAAAAAAATGATAATAATAATTTAGATTCTAAAAAATACTTAGAAATTAAAAATAAGTTAAAAGATTATAAAAATTTTATACAAAACAATTTTGAATATGTGGGGAATAATTTTACCTATGAAGCTAGATCTATTCACTATAATAACAAGAAAAAAAATAAAGGAATTTATGGAAATGCATCTGCAGAGGATATTAAGGAATTATCCGAAGAAGGAATTGAAACAGAAACTATACCTTGGTTAAATGAAAATGAGAATTAAATTTTTTTAAATTGAGTTATATAATTTATAGATTTATCTTCTGAGATATCCCATTCGTTTTTTAGTATATTAAATTTAACACCATCAATTTGTATTAATCTCAAATTATTTTTTTCCCCAAAATCAATTAACTCCTCTGGTTTTACAAATTTATTCCATTCATGAGTTCCAATTGGGAGCCATCTTAGAATGTATTCTGCTCCAACTATTGCAAATAAATACGATTTAAGAGTTTTATTTAAAGTCGCAATAAACATCAATCCATTTTTTTTTAAAAGTAACGAACTTTTTTCTAAAAAAAAATTTAAGTCATCAACATGTTCTACTATTTCCATATTTAAAATTACATCAAATTTTTTTTTTAAATTTATTTTTTCTGGAGATGAACATAAATAATTTATTTTCAATTTATTTTTATTTGAATGAAATGATGCAACATTTATATTTTTTTGAGAAGCATCAATTGCAGTTACTTTGGCACCTAATCTACACATTGGTTCTGACAAGAGGCCTCCTCCACAACCAATATCTAAAAGTTCTATATTTTTTAGTGGTAATAATTTTGAGCTAATATTAAAGTGAGATGTAATTTTTTTTTTTATATAACTTATCCTCAGAGGATTAAATTTGTGTAATGGCTTAAACTTACCTTCAGGATCCCACCATTCATCAGCCATTTTTGAAAATTTTTCAATTTCTTTTTTATTTATAGTACTCATAATTGATTGATTGTTGACATTACAATTAAGATGTATTTTATCAACATAATTTATTTATATAAAAAAATTAAAGTTAATGAAAATTGTAGTGCTAAAATTTGGAGGAACTTCCGTAGGTTCAACCGATAGAATAAAAAAAGTTGCAAATATAATATTATCTTTTGTTAAAAAGAAATATAAAGTAATTGTAACATCTTCCGCAATGAGTGGTGTAACTAACGATTTAATAAAAAAATCTAAAAAGATTTCCAAAGAATTTGTTTCCGAGGAGTATGATGTTTTAGTTTCCGCAGGAGAACAGATGTCGTGCTCATTAATCGCAGGTAGACTTAATCATTTAGGATATAAATCTAGATCTTGGATGGGGTGGCAAATTCCAATTCTCACAGAAGGAAAACATTCATCATCAAGAATAAAAACAATATACAAAAAAAACATTTTAAATTATTTGAAATCTGGAGGGATACCTATTGTAGCAGGATTTCAAGGAATTAATTCCTTCGATAGAATAACTACCATTGGCAGAGGTGGAACTGATGCAAGTGCGATAATGCTTTCTCGATTCTTTAGAGCAGAAAAATGCATAATATTTACGGATGTAGATGGTGTTTATACCACTGATCCAAATACAATTTCAAAAGCAAAAAAAATAAAAGTTATTTCATATGAAGAAATGTTAGAGATGGCTTCACTTGGAGCAAAAGTTATGCAACCACATTCAATTCAAGATGCAAGATTAAATAGAATTGATATTGATGTAAGATCATCATTTAAAAAATCTTCAGGAACTTTAATTACTAAAAGAAAAAATATTATTAGTAATAAAATCATTCGTGGAGTATCCTTTACAAAAAATGATGCAAAAGTAACTTTAATTGGGGTAAAAGATAAACCAGGCATTGCAGCAGCTATATTTGAGCCACTTTATAAAAACTCTATTAATGTTGACATGGTTGTTCAAAATATATCTTCTAACGGAAAAGAAACTGACTTAACTTTTACAATTAAATCTGAAAACTTATCTAAAACTGAACGACTATTAAAAAAAAATAAAAAAATTAGTTTTAGAAAAATTATTATAGATAACCAAGTGTCAAAAGTATCAATTGTTGGAGTTGGAATGGTAACTACTCCGGGAGTAACATATAGAATGTTTAATGCTCTAGCAAAAAAAAATATTAATATTATTGTAATTTCAACATCAGAAATTAAAATATCTGTATTAGTGAATAGAAAAAATATAAATAAAGCAGTATCAGTTCTGCATAAAGAATTTAATTTAGAAAATTAAACTAAAAAAATGAGTATTAGACCTTTCAGGGATATAAAGCGAAGAATCACAAAAGTTATAAATGTAGGAAATGTGAAAGTTGGTGGAAACAGTCCAATTTCAGTTCAGTCAATGACTAATACTTTAACAAAAAATGTTAAAGAAACTTTAACTCAAATTAATAAAATTTCTGAAGTCGGAGGTGATATTGTAAGAGTTTCTTGTCCTGATGAAGATTCTACAAATGCTTTAAAAGAAATTACAAAACATTCCCCAATTCCTGTAATCGCTGATATACATTTTCATTTTAAAAGAGCCATAGAGGCTGCAGAGAATGGTGCAGACTGCTTAAGAATTAACCCAGGCAATATTGGAGATAAAAATAAAATTGCAGAAGTTATTTCCGCTGCAAAAAATAATAATTGTTCAATAAGAATAGGAGTAAACTCTGGTTCATTAGAAAAGGATATATTAGAAAAATTTAAAGAGCCCTGTCCCGAGGCTTTAACAGAAAGCGCAATTAGAAATATAAAAATTATAGAAGATTTTGATTTTTTTAATTTTAAAATTAGCGTCAAATCCTCCGACGTATTTTTATCTATAAAAGCATATAGAGAGCTTTCAAAAGTTACTGACTATCCTTTGCACTTAGGTATCACTGAGGCAGGAAGCTTTGTTCCTGGAAGTATAAAGTCCTCTATAGGTTTGGGAAATTTATTATTAGATGGCATTGGCGATACTATCAGGGTTTCACTTTCAGACGATCCAGTTGAAGAAATCAAAGTAGGTAATGAAATTTTAAAATCACTAAATTTGAGAAATAGAGGAGTCAAAATAATATCCTGCCCTTCGTGTGCAAGACAAGGTTTTCAAGTTATAGATACTGTTAAAATTTTAGAAGAAAGACTTTCTCATATTAAAACTCCAATAACTCTCTCAATTATTGGATGTGTTGTAAATGGACCTGGAGAGGCAGCGCTAACCGATATTGGCATAACTGGAGGTGGTAAAAATAGCAATATGCTTTATTTAAACGGTGTTCAAACAGAAAAATTAGACAATCAAGATATTATTTCAAAAGTTGTTGAGCTAGTGGAAAAAAAGGCTCAAGAAATTGAAAAACAATAAAAATGATTCCATCAAAAAAAGTTGAAGAGTTAATATTAAAGCATAAAAGTCTCGAAGGAGAGTTATCTTCTGGAAATATAGATAAAAAATTATTTGCTGCAAAATCAAAAGAATATTCTGATCTTAATGAAATAATAGACCAGGCAAAAAAATATCTTAATTTTGAAAAAAACAAAAAAGATTTAGAAAAATTAATTCAGGATAATGACAGTGATAATGAGATTAAGGAAATGGCTCAATTAGAATTAGATCAATTAATTAAAAGTAACAGTTTAAATGAAAAAAAAATTAAATTATTTTTACTTCCAAAAGATGATGCAGATTCAAAAAATGCAATAATTGAAATAAGAGCTGGTACTGGTGGTTTAGAAGCAAGTCTTTTTGCATCAGATTTATTTAAAATGTATGAAAAAGTTTCAAGCAAAAAAAAATGGAATTTAGAAATAATAAGCATTTCAAAAAGTGAAGCTGGAGGATTAAAAGAAGTAATAGCAAATATAAAAGGAAAAAATATTTATTCTCTTCTAAAGTATGAAAGTGGAGTACATCGAGTTCAAAGAGTACCTGATACAGAGACGCAAGGAAGAGTACACACATCTGCAGCTACAGTTGCTGTATTACCTGAAGCGGAAGAAGTTGATGTTAAGATTGAAGAAAAAGATTTAAGAATTGATGTTTTTAGAAGTAGTGGACCAGGAGGGCAAAGTGTAAACACAACAGATTCAGCTGTTAGAATAACTCATATTCCGACAGGAATTGTTGTTAGCCAACAAGATGAAAAATCACAAATTAGAAATAGAGAAAAGGGATTAAAAATTCTTAGATCAAGAATATATGAATGGGAAAGACAAAAGATAGATGATGCAAGATCTAAAGACAGAAGAAGCAAAATAGGAACAGGTGACAGATCAGAAAGAATAAGGACATATAATTTTCCTCAAGGAAGAGTTACAGATCACAGAATCAATCTCACTTTGCACAAACTTGAGGAGTTTATGCAAGGAGAAATATTTGAAGAGATGGTTGAAAATTTAACATTACAGGCTCAAGAAGAAGAATTAAAAAAATTAAATTAAAATGAAATATCAAGAAATACTTAATTATGGTTCAAGAATATTGAAATTAAATAATATTAAATCTTACAATTTGGATAGTGAATTATTATTATCGTCAACTCTTAAAATCGATAGATCAAAAATACTATTAAATCTAGATAAAAAAATAAAAATTGAGGAAAAAATTTTTTTTTTAAATTTAATTAAAAGAAGAAAAAAAAGTGAACCAATAGCATATATAATTGGATATAAAGAATTTTGGAAAGAAAAGTTCAAAGTTAATAATAATGTTTTAATACCTAGGCCAGAAACAGAAATACTGGTTGAACAGGTTATTAATGAACTCAACATTAATTCTAAAAAAAGAATTTTGGATATTGGAACTGGTTCAGGCTGCATTATACTTTCAATATTAAAGGAAAGAAAAAAATGCATGGGAGTTGGCATTGATATTTCGAAAAATGCTGTAAAATTAGCAAAATATAATGCAAAAATACAACACATTAAAAATAGAATTAAATTTTTTAATACAGATATTGACAATTTTTATTCAAATAAATATGATTTAATTATATCTAATCCTCCTTACATAGATCTTAATAAAATTGATGATTTGGATAAAGATATTAAAAATCATGAGCCTAAGGTTGCCCTGGATGGTGGAATAGATGGTTACGAAAAAATTAGGCTTGTAATTAAAAAAAGTTCAAATTTAATAAAAAGAAAAGGAAAATTATTTTTGGAAGTAGGTTTTGACCAAGCAATAGAAACTTTGAGAATACTAAATATATATGGCTTCTACAACAATAAAATCATTAAAGATTTATCAAAAAAAAACAGATGTATAATTTCTACAAAGATATAGATCACAAAATTAATCAATGAAAAATTTTAGGAATAATTTTAGAAGAAGTAGATATAAAAATTATCAAGATAGAAATAATCATAAAAATGAAAATGGTATTAAGATGATTAGTGACATAACAAATGGTTCCAATATTGTTAGAAAAAATAACGGTAGAAATAATCATAATGCCTCTAAATTAATTGAGAAATATTCAAACTTAGCAAGAGAAGCTCTTTCTAATGGAGATAAAATTCTTTCAGAAAATTACTATCAGTATGCAGAACATTTTATTAGAGTCCTTGGTGAAAAAGAAGCGCTATATAACAAAAACCAAAAATCAAAAGAAGTAATTGATGAAAAGGAAGAAAATAGCCAGCAAAATATTAGTAGCTTAGATTCTAAATCTTCGGAAACATCAGTAAATTCAAATAAAGAAACAGTTATAAATTCTAAGAATTAATTAATTCAGACTTTAAAACATTTAACTTTATTTTTTCAATTTCAAAAACTTTTCTTTCTTTTCCCTTTAGTATTTTACCCGAAGGTAATTTTAAAGTTTGTGAATTAACTTTTTTTCCATTTATTATAACTTCATAGTGTAAATGTGGTCCAGTAGACATACCAGTAGAACCTACATATCCAATAATTTGTCCTTGTCTAACTTTAACACCTTCTTTAATTCCTCGTGCAAAATTTTTTAGGTGTGCATAAACAGTTGAATATGTTGAGTTGTGATTTATTTTTACACAGTTACCTCCACCACCACACCATCTAGCTCTTACAATTTTTCCATCACCTGATGCCATTATAGGAGTTCCTTCAGGAGCTGCAAAATCTGTTCCTTTATGCATTTTGTTAAAACCAAGAATAGGATGTTTTCTCATTCCAAAACTTGAAGAGAGTCTTGCCCCATTAATTGGAGTCTTCATTAAACTTTTTCTAACGCTCTTGCCTGATTTATCAAAATGTTCAAATCCATCTTTAGTTTTGAAAATATATAAACCATGTTCTTTTCCTTGCAAAATTAAATTAGCATATAATATATTTCCAGTTTCTAAGATATTATTATTTGAATCTAAAAATGTTTCATAAACTATTTGAAAACTATCATTTTTCCAAATGTCTCTTTGAAAATCTATTTGAAATCCATATATCCTTGCAAATTCAACTATTATATTTGGCTGTATTCCAACATCTATGGCGCTTGCATATAAACTTTTAGTAATTATTGACTCTCTATAAACTTGCTTTTTTTGTAGTGATTTATTTAATTCTTTGAATTCAAATTTATTTAAATTATCTAGCCGATTAAAAACTAAATATTTTGTTTTTGACTGTTCAAACTTTAACTCAATTACTTTTGCTGGTTTTGAATTATCTAATTTGAAGTGTATTGTTTGCCCTTGGTATAAATTATTGACAAACTTAAACTTTGAAAGGTTTTTAATAATAAATTTTTTTTCATTAACTGATAAGTTAAGCTTATTTAAAATTTTTTCAAACGACTCACCCTTATTAATCTTAAAGCTTAAATAGCTATATCTAGGATTTAGATTATTAAAAACTAGATTTAAAGATTTTTTTAAATAAATATTTTCTACAATATCATTTATACCTTCAATTTGACTTTGCTTGTTGGTTGAATAAATATTTGTTAGGAAAATTGTTAAAAGAATTAATAATGATAAAAAAATAAAGTAAAAATTATTTTTAAATATTTTGTTAAATTTACTTTTAATCATCGGCGAAAGTTATCAAAAAAACATTGATTTTAGTATGTTTTTTGACATTTTTTTATAAAATCTAACTACTTGATTTCCTTTAGATTTATACTATAAGCGTCACACTCAACGTAAAAAAGTTGTTTAATATTAGGCTTTTTAGCCTAATTAGCTATTTTAATTGTTAAAATTTAAGAAGAGAAGTGTGGACGGTTAAGGTTACCAAAATTTGTCGTACACACTTCAACATTATATAAATTTTATTCTTAGAATTTATATAGAAGCTAGTGTGCGCCGTTTTTAAACTTGAGAGTTTGATCATGGCTCAGAACGTACGCTGGCGGCACGCCTAATACATGCAAGTCGAACGAAGTAGCAATACTTAGTGGCAGACGGGTGAGTAACATGTGGGTATCTTCCCTTTGGTGAGGAATAACACGAGGAAACTTGTGCTAATACCTCATAAGTCTTTACGGAGAAAGCTTTATGCGCCAATGGATGAGCCCGCACTTGATTAGTTTGTTGGTGGGGTAATGGCCTACCAAGACAATGATCAATAGCTGATTTGAGAGGATGATCAGCCACATTGGGACTGAGACACGGCCCAAACTCCTACGGGAGGCAGCAGTAGGGAATCTTGCACAATGGAGGAAACTCTGATGCAGCGATGCCGCGTGAGTGAAGAAGGCCCTTGGGTTGTAAAGCTCTTTCGTCGGGGAAGAAAATGACTGTACCCGAATAAGAAGGTCCGGCTAACTTCGTGCCAGCAGCCGCGGTAATACGAAGGGACCTAGCGTAGTTCGGAATTACTGGGCTTAAAGAGTTCGTAGGTGGTTAAAAAAGTTGGTGGTGAAAGCCCAGAGCTTAACTCTGGAACTGCCATCAAAACTTTTTAGCTAGAGTATGATAGAGGAAAGCAGAATTTCTAGTGTAGAGGTGAAATTCGTAGATATTAGAAAGAATACCAATTGCGAAGGCAGCTTTCTGGATCATTACTGACACTGAGGAACGAAAGCATGGGTAGCGAAGAGGATTAGATACCCTCGTAGTCCATGCCGTAAACGATGTGTGTTAGATGTTGGAAATTTATTTTCAGTATCGCAGCGAAAGCAATAAACACACCGCCTGGGGAGTACGACCGCAAGGTTAAAACTCAAATGAATTGACGGGGACCCGCACAAGTAGTGGAGCATGTGGTTTAATTCGAAGATACGCGCAGAACCTTACCAACACTTGACATGTTCGTCGCGACTCTAAGAGATTAGAGTTTTCGGTTCGGCCGGACGAAACACAGGTGCTGCATGGCTGTCGTCAGCTCGTGTCGTGAGATGTTGGGTTAAGTCCCGCAACGAGCGCAACCCTTACTTTTAGTTGCCATCATTTAGTTGGGCACTCTGAAAGAACTGCCAGTGATAAGCTGGAGGAAGGTGGGGATGACGTCAAGTCCTCATGGCCCTTACGTGTTGGGCTACACACGTGCTACAATGGCATTTACAATAGGAAGCAAAACGGCGACGTTAAGCAAATCCTAAAAAAATGCCTCAGTTCGGATTGTACTCTGCAACTCGAGTACATGAAGCTGGAATTACTAGTAATCGCGGATCAGCGCGCCGCGGTGAATACGTTCCCGGGTCTTGTACACACCGCCCGTCACACCATGGGAGTTGGTTCTACCTTAAGGCAAAGTTTAAAACCTTTGACCACGGTATAGTCAGCGACTGGGGTGAAGTCGTAACAAGGTAGCCGTAGGGGAACCTGCGGCTGGATTACCTCCTTTCTAAGGATGATTAAGGATTATTTCTTAATCTAAATATTTAACAGGCTAATGTTGACCGTCCTCATTTCTCTTCTTAATTTAAGTGTTTCTCTTTTCTGCATAGGGGCCGGTAGCTCAGTTGGTTAGAGCACACCCTTGATAAGGGTGGGGTCGAAAGTTCGAGTCTTTCTCGGCCCACCAAATTAATGGGGGATTAGCTCAGCTGGGAGAGCGCCTGATTTGCATTCAGGAGGTCAGCGGTTCGATCCCGCTATCCTCCACCAAGAAACACTCAGCTATTTTATTTGTAAATATTTTTTTATATTATCAATATCTATATCCGATTGTTCGAATAGATGAACAATCAATGAATGTTCGAATAGATGAACATTCCAAAAAAATTTGATTCAACACAGAATTTTTTTCTGTGCATAAATCAAGCGTTTAAGGGCGTGTGGCGGATGCCTTGGCACTGAAAGCTGACGAAGGACGTGGTATACTGCGATAAGTTACGGGGAGCTGTATGCAAGTTTTGATCCGTAAATTTCCGAATGGGGAAACCCACCACTTTATGTGGTACTTTAAACTGAATTCATAGGTTTAAAGAGACAACCTGGAGAACTGAAACATCTAAGTAACCAGAGGAAAAGAAATCAATTGAGATTCTGTTAGTAGTGGCGAGCGAAAGCGGAATAGGCCTGTAGATTTGTTAAAAAAATTTGAATAGTTTGGAAAAGCTAACCATAGAGGGTGATAGTCCCGTATGAGTAATGTTTAATAAATTTCTTGAGTAAAGCGGGACACGTGAAATCCTGCTCGAATATAGGGGGACCACCCTCTAAGCCTAAATACTCTTCAGTGACCGATAGTGAACTAGTACCGTGAGGGAAAGGTGAAAAGAACCCCTATTAGGGGAGTGAAATAGAACCTGAAACCGCATGCCTACAATCAGTCGAAGCTCTTTTTAGAGTGACGGCGTACCTTTTGTATAATGGGTCAGTGACTTAATTTATTAAGCAAGCTTAAGCCATCTAGGTGTAGGCGCAGCGAAAGCAAGTCTTAATAGGGCGATTAGTTTAATGAATTAGACCCGAAAACGAATGAGCTTACCATGAGCAGGTTGAACGCAAGGTAACACTTGCCGGAGGACCGAACCAGTTGACGTTGAAAAGTCTTTGGATGACTTGTGGTAAGGGGTGAAAGGCCAACCAAATTCGTAGATAGCTGGTTTTCCGCGAAA
>CACPJJ010000004.1:90000-94528 GCA_902634305.1 uncultured Pelagibacteraceae bacterium
CCAGCATTTACCATAGAAGATATGACTATCAAAATAATCAAGTAGTTGAAATAGATAAAGATTATCAGTGGTTAAAAAACTATAACTCAAAATTAAAATATTTTAAGCGAAATTATTCAGTACATTTAAAAGGTACTAATTTTTATAAAGTATACTTACACGTGATAGGAATTTTAAATAATAAAAAAAAAACAACGAATGATACAAAAGTTAAAAAAAAAATAATCAAGAAAAATAAAAATGATTACGAGCCTTATTTTGAAAAAAATAAAAAAATTTATGAATTTTTAAAAGATAAATTTATTTCTGATATGGAGCCAAATCAAAATCTTTATGTGATATTAAATATTTTTCCATTTAGTTTTGTTGACAATGACAAATTAAGTGAAGAAGAAAAATTTATTAAAAAAAAAGTAATGCCTTTCTTACAGAAAACTTGGTCAGATGTTAATTTTATTTATCCATTAGATTATGCAGAAGAATATATTTTAGTAAATAAATTGAAATATCCATATTTTTCGTGGGACTGTGATAAGCATTATAGTATTCATGGAAGTGAATTTATAAGTGATTTGGTACATAAAAAAATAAATATGTTTAATTAAAACTCGATTCTATAAATTTTAATTTTTTTTATATTTATATTAAAATTAATAGATTAGATATTTTTTTTTAATATAATTTTAAAAATATCATCACCATCAATTTTGACTGGGTTATTTCCAAGTCTTAACAAATTAATACCTTTGATAATTTTATCAGAGCTTTTTTCAATATTTATATTTAGTTTTGTAAGATTACCCTCAAGTTTAGCTTTTTTTTTAATTATTGATATTTTGGAATTAAAATCATTAATGTTTTGAGTTTTAAAAAGATTGAATATTAAACTAAATCTTTTGTTAAGGTTAAATGAAGTTTCAGATTTATTTTGATTATCATGATTAAATTTAAAAAAACTCTCAAAAAACAAACTTACAGCATGACCATGACTAACATTAAATAAGGATGTGAAAGGATAAGATACAGCGTGTGGAGCGGTAGTTTTAGATATACTTATAGCTCTACCAGCTAAGTTAGAAGCAATACTCATTTCTGCTGCATTTTTTAAATTTGGATCATTCAAAAAAGAAATATAACTTTTAATTGATATTTTTAGTGACTTAGAAGCATATTCTACACTTTGATCATTTGATTTTTTAGAAATTAATGACTCCAAAGCTTGAGCTATTGCATCAAATCCCGATGAAGCTTTTATCTCACTTGGTGCTGAAATCAAAAATTCAGGAATTAAAAAAAAATTGTCAGGTATTAACAATTCACTTTCAAAAGAATGCTTAATGCCATCTAAATAAACAACTGCATTAGAAGTTACCTCAGCACCTGAACCGGCTGTTGTTGGAATAACAGCCAATTGTGAATACTTTTGCTTAAAGGGATATGAGTAATTTACAATTAAGTCAGCAAGATCTGGTCTAAGATCAACAACATTTGCAATTTTTGCGTAATCAATAACTGCCCCACCACCAACAGCCAAGATTAAATTAGGTTTAAAATTTTTGATATCTTTTATGATATTAATTAATTCTTCAAATATAGGAAGTTCAGAGTTTTTGTAAAAAAATTTTACTTCTTTATTTTTAATTAAATTTTTAAAAAAAATTTCTGCTCCAGAATTTATAAATGATTTTTTTCCACATAATATAAAAATTTTTTTGAAGTTTCTATCATTAATAAATTTTTCAATATCTTTTTTTGAATTAATCATTTATTTCATGAATTGATTTTTAATTTTAATAAGATCTTTAGGTCTTGGTAAATTTTTTGTTTTACTATTTGAAACTTTTACTTCTAAAAAACTTAAATTATTAGTACTTAAAAATTTTTTAACATTTTTTTTTAAATTTTTATAATTTTTAACACAGTAAAAATTCTTAAAACCAAGACTTTTAGAAAATTTTTCAAAATTTATATTGTTAGCAAAAGTACTCTGACCACCAACGGAGTCATGAGAATTATTATTAAGCAGTATATACTTAAAATTTTTGTTGGCAAAAGTACCTGCTGTTTTTATTGAACCCATGTGCATTAAAAAAGATCCGTCACCATCAATACAAATGGTTTTATTTTTACTTGATAATGAATAGCCAAGTGCTACGGACGATGTATGGCCCATACCACCTACCATATAAAAATCTTTACTATTTTTGTATTTATATTTATTTCTAAGATACATTAATTCTCTAGAATTATATCCAGTGCTTGAAATAATCTTTGTTTTTTTATCTAAAATTTCTAATAAAGTTTTTAAAAAGAACTCTTTATCTAATTTATAATAATCTTTTTTTTTAATTATTTTTTTACTTTTTCTTAAAGTATTTTGTTCTATCAAACAAGCTACAATAGATTTATTTTTTTTTGCAACTTTAATTTGCTTATTAAATTTATTTAGATCAACGTTAGATTTAATAATTGTATATTTAATTTCTAAAAGTTTTAAAATATTTCTAGTTATTTTGCCTTTTACATTATGCTGGGGTTCGTCGTCCATTTTTGGAGATCCTCTCCAACCTATTATTAAAATTAAAGGAATTGAATAAACACTTTTGTTAGCTATTGAAATTAATGGATTTAAGGCATTAGAAAGTCCAGAGTTTTGCATATAAATACAAGGTATTTTATTGGTAGATAGGTAATGGCCAATCCCTAATGATACTGCAGCACCTTCATTGGTAGCAATAATATGATTTTTTTTACTCTTGTTTTTTAGTGCAGAAGAAAACTCTTTAAGAATACTATCTGGTACACCAGAAAAAAAATTAATATCATTTTTTTTTAATAATTTGAATAAATTATCAACTTTAATCATTTTTAATTAAATTAATAATTTCATTAATAGGGATTATCTTTTTATCAATCTCAAAAGCCCTCCCATTTTTCAATATTTTTTTTGCTGCATATTGCATTGCTGGATAGGCAGCTCTCAAAAGTTGATTTGCATAAATGACTAATTTAAAACCATTTTTAATCAGGTCTTTTTCATAAACACCGGAATATGTTGATGGAACTGAAACTAAAGGAATAAAGTTTTTACTTTTTCTAAATTCTTTTGCAAATGAAAATATTTCATTGGGTGTTTTTTCTTTACTATGAATTAATATCGCGTCTGCACCTGCATTTGAATATATTTCAGCTCTTTTTAATGCATCTTTTAACCCCTTTCCTAAAATAAAACTTTCAATTCTTGCTATTACCATGAAATCTTTTGACTGTCTTGAGTTACATATTTGCTTAATTTTTTTTGCAAAAATTTTTGGTTTATCTTGTTTTGTTCCTTTTTGATTTTTGAATAAAGAATTTTTTTTAAGACCTATTTTATCTTCCATTATGATTGCCGATGTCCCAGTTCTTTCTAAAGATCTAACTAAAAATGGCAGATGTTCTAGTTGTCCACCATTATCCGCATCAAAAACTAAAGGTTTTGAAGTTACATCCATCATTTCGTTTAAAGATGTAATTCTTGAAGAGAAGTCAACTGATGAATTGTCTGGTTTTCCTTTAGTAGCGGAATCTGTTAAACTTGATGACCACATTCCATCAAATTCAACTATTTTTTTATATTTTGTAATATTAAGATTTTCTATTATTAGACCGGTGAGTGAATTATGTGATTCCAAGATTCTAACAATATCTTTTGAGTAAATTAATCTTTTTAATCTTGAGACTCTATTTTCAGGATAAGATATAAATTCGTTAATTTTATTTTTTATAGAACTTGAAGATATATTTTTTGTATATTTAGGTTCAATTAATTTACCTGACCATTTTCTAAGAGTTTTAATAACTTTTTCTCTAGTTTTTTTTTGTATTCCCTTCTTCCAATCATCTCCATGAACTACAAAATCTGGTTTAATCTTATTTAAATTTTTAGAATAGTCCCAAGTATCTTGAGCAACAACTTTACTAACTCCTCTTATATTTTTTATTATATCGTACCTTTGTTTATATCCAATCAAGGGTAATCTTTTATACTCCGCAACGGCTGAGTCGGTAAATAAACCAATAACAACTTCCCCATACTTTTGAGCATGTTTTAAAATATTAAGATGACCACTATGAATTATGTCGGCACCCATTGGTACATATACAATTTTTTTTTTATTTTTCATTTTTTATATAAATATCTCCTTTGAAATATTTTTAAAAATATCAGTATCTGAGTTTCCATATTGTGTATAATTTTTGACTATTTTGGGCTCAATATAAGTGATGCCAGCACCGTGTTGTCCTCTAATTTTTGGCCTAAAAACATCTTTGAAAGATAAGAAAGATTCTTTTGATGCAAAATAACTTGAAGCAATTAATGGAAACTTCCAAAAAATTTTTTCAATATCAAAAATTTCTTCAGACGATAATTCTTCAAAAAAAGCTTTTTCATTTTTTAAATATAAATTTAAATTATTATAAATTCTATTAATTGAATTTTGTATTTTTGAGTCTTCAATTAATTTGATCATAATTTCTGCATTTG
>CACPJJ010000005.1 GCA_902634305.1 uncultured Pelagibacteraceae bacterium
GCTCTTAATCCACCATATAACGTATAAACTAGTGATGAAGTGACAACTATTAATGCAATAATCCATAAACTTGTTCCTGATATATAATTAACTAATATTGATACAGCCGTTACCTCAGCGATTAAAAAAATTGCCATATAAAAAATAGTAAGAAATAAAATGAGTTTAAATAACTGTTTGCCAAATTTTAACCTTATAACTTCAATTAAAGTTTTTGCTTTTGGAAATGAGTTTCTAAATTTTGAACCTAATGTTATTAAAATAATCAATGGAAAAGCTGTTCCTAGCGCGTATCCGATTACAGCACCTATGCCACCCCATGTTGCAGCAGACGCAGGTCCAAATAAAATCCAAGCACCGAGTGCAGAAGAAACAAAGCTGGCTGTTAAAGGAAATAATCCAATATTTCTATTTGCAATTAAATAATTATTTAATCCTTTGTGTTTTCTTGAATAATAAATTCCACTTGCTAAAAATATAATGCTTAAAACAAGAGTTAACAAGATTGCTGATGTTTGACTTAGAATATTTATTGATATCATTTTCCCTTTCTGAATTACCGGACAGGTTCTTAGGGTTTAATCTCAGTCTTTCGACACCCCTTTTTTAATAAAAATTAACTATAATTAAAAAAATAGAATTATCCAATAAGAAATTAATCCAGATAAAATAGTTGCAATAACATTTTTTGAAAAATAACCAACAACAATAGCAACTATAGCTCCAAATATTTTGGGGTCGTTCATTTCTATAAACACTCCATAATCGTTAATAAAAATTGCTGGAAATATTATTGCGGGAAATACTGCGGAAGGAACATAGGCTAATACAGCTTTAATTTTCCCTCCTAGCATATCTCTACTAACTAGAGCAATCATAGTCATTCTAGTCAAATAAGTTAATATTCCTGCAATAATAATTGATAACCAGGTCATTTTTTAAACCTTAATATTAATGCAGCAGCAAACAAAGAAACAATGGGTGAAATAATTATATATGATTTAAATGGGGCATCAAAAAATAATAAAGAGCTTACGCCGCAAACAATCATAACAATTACATGATCAATTTTTTTTAAGTCTTGGACAATAATAGCTATAAAAGTAAGAGGTATTGCAAATTTTAAACCTAATTCTTCAGGTACGAATGAACCTAATATAATTCCTGCTAATGTTGAAATTTGCCAGCAAACCCAGAGTGTACTTCCAGTGCCAATTAAATGGTAATGCAAGTATTGTTCTGTTTTATTTTTCTTAAAAAATTTGTTAGACTCAGCAAAGCCTTGGTCTACAACCAAGTAAGAAATTAATAGCTTTTTAATAAAAGATAATTTTTCTAAATATTCTGATAAAACTGCTCCATATAACAAATGTCTAGAATTAATAACACCAACAGATGTGGCAGCAATCAAACCAGAAGCGCCACCTGATATTAATTGTAAAAATACAATTTGTGAAGCTCCACCAAAAATGATTATGGACATTCCATAGACAAGGTATGGATTAAAACCAAGTTCAATACCTATTGCACCACAAATAATTCCAAATGGAATTACTGAGAGCATATGCGGCGCAATATCTAACATGCCCCTAGTGAATAATTGTTTTTTTGAGAGCATTTATTTTGTTTCTATTAAAAACAAACTATATGATCAATGTAAATTGGTCTTTTGATACCAAATTTTTCATCTACTTGATGTTGATGAATATGGTGGGAATGAACTAAAACTGGAATTAAATGATTTGTTGTTGTTTTAAGGGTATATATAAAATTTGTTCCCCTAAACTTTCTATCAACAACTTCTAACTTTAAGTTACTCTTATCGTCATGTTCGAGATCTTCTGGTTGTAATAATAATTTTACAGATGAGCCTTTTGGATAATGCTTAATAAAATTACCTTTTATAGTTCCTAGATCTTCATTTTCTAAACTATTTTCTCCAGTTACTTTTGCGGGAATTAATATTCCTCTATTCAAAAAATTTACCACCTCTACTGAATTTGGAAAATGGTAAACATTATAAGGATCATCATATTGTTTAAGCTGATCATTTAAAATTACTCCACATTTTGATCCTAAATAAAAGGCTTCATAAGAATCATGGGTAACTACAATGGTTGTTATTTTTAAATCATTTAAAAGTTTTTTTAATTGAACTTGTATTTCTTCTTTAAAACTTTGGTCCACATTAGATAATGGCTCATCTAATAACAATAGATCAGGCTGCGTAACTAACGATCTAGCAAGAGCTGCTCTTTGAGCTTCTCCGGCACTTATTTGGTGAGGATATTTACTTAATATTTTTTCTATATTTAATAATTTAATTATTTTTTTTGGGTTTAATTTCTTTTTTCCATTAAGCTTTTTTGCTTCATCACCTAATTGTATATTTTTTTCAACAGTATAATGAGGAAATAAGCTATTTTCTTGAAATGATAGAGATATATTTCGATTTTCTGGTTCAATATGATCTTTTGAAGAAGATAAAATTTTATCTTTGAGTTTAATAGATCCAGATTTAATTTTTTCTAATCCAGCGATTGTTCTTAGGATAGTAGTTTTGCCAACACCAGATGGACCTAAAAGGCAAATTATATCTCCTTTATTTTCAATATTAAAAGAAACATTTTTTACTTTAGTTTTTCCACCAGCTCTAAAACTAACATTTTTAATTTCTAAAAAATTTTTATTCATCACTATCTCTTAAAATATATTTAGACGTAAGTAAAATAAAGAAACTTGCAATAATTATCAAACATAATGATGGTACTGAAGCAGCTTCCAATAAATCCTCTGAAGCAGAAATATATGCTGTAGTTGCAAATGTCTCAAAATTAAAAGGTCTCAAAATTAATGTAATTGGCAATTCTCTGATTATTTCTAATGAAATTAATATGATAACAAATAGAAGTGAATTTCTTAAATAAGGAATATGAATGTTTAAAAAAGTTTTTGTTTTAGAATATCCAAGAAGATAAGCGCTTTCATCCACGGCAATGTTCATTTTTTCATATCCAGATTTTATTCCATTATAAGCCAATGAATAAAATCTTACAAAATAAACTATTACTAATCCTAAAATCGAACCAATAAATATTTTTTTTATTGATAGAAATCCTAATGCTTTAATCAAATTTTCATCAAACCATGCAACAAAAGTTATAAATGCAATGGCGAGAATTACTCCTGGTATGGCATAACCAGAAATTGAAAAAGTAGATAATATATTTAAAATTTTTTTATTTGAAACTCTATTTCCATAATTAGATATTAAGGCGAAAAATAATAAAACTAAACTTGATAAAGAAACTAAATATAAAGTATTTAATAAAAGATCAATTATTTGGAAACCAGCTAAATTTTCAGGGAATTTAATTGTCCAATATAACATTTGGCTCAGTGGAAATAAAAAACTTAGAAAAAATAGAGTAAAACAAAAAATAAATGCAAAAAAGGAGTTAGCTCCGTTAAGTTTAATTTTTTCTTTTTTCTTAAATCCACCTTTTGCTTCCATATGGTATCTAGCTTTTTTTCTGGATAAATTTTCTGTTAAAAATAATATAAAGATAAATAATAATAGAAAAAAAGATATTCTGTTTGCAAATGCCAAGTCATCAAAAGTTATCCAGGCATTATAAATACCAGTAGTTAAAGTGTTTACAGAAAAAAAATCTACTGCACCAAATTCTGCTAATGTTTCCATTGCTACTAGCGATAAACCAGCAACTATAGCTGGACGTGCCGCGGGTAATATTATTGAATAAAAAGATTTAAATTTTGAAAAACCAAGATTTTTACCAAGTTCTATTAGATTTTGTGATTGGTATAAAAATGATGATCTAGCAAGTATATATACATATGCGTAAAGTGAGAAAGAGATTGATAATATTAACCCAAACATACCACTAAACTTTGGTATATGTTTATTGTAATCCCCATCACCAAATAAATGTTTTAAAATTGTAAAAGCAGTTCCATAATTTTCAAAAAATGCGAATAAAGAATAGGCATAAATATAAGGAGGAACAGCAAATGACAGTATCAAAGCCCATTTAAAAAAATTAGCACCAGGAAACTGATAAAAAGAAACTATATATGCTGAGCCTACTCCTAAAATAAATGTCAAAAATAAAACTCCAATCAAAAGAATTAAAGAATTAAATATGTATTCGAAGAAAAAAGTTTGTTTAAGAATTTCAAAATAATTTGATGTGTCCTGAAAAAAACTTGTAAAAACAGTTAATATTGGGATTGCAACGATTAGTGAAATGCTCAAAGAGCTTAAATACCAAAAATTAAATTTCATATTATAATCCGCCTTATAAAAGAAAAGTAATTTCTTAATTAAAATTTTAGTGCCCATGTGAAAGGAGATCGCGATGAGACCCAAACATGGACACTAATTCAAGAAATTATTAAAAATTAAATAACTTTAAGATGTGCGGAACCTCCTTGTTATCAATTTCTGATAAGTTTCTTTTATTTATTCTTTTTTCAATTTTTTTACACTCCTCAGAACATGCGTGGCATGCCTCGGCTGAGTTATTATAATCGAAATCAGAAATAAATTTTTTTTCTTCCATTTACTTCCACCCAGCAGACGTCATTACTTCTAATGCAGCAGCTTGATTTTTTCCATAACTAGAAACTTTTGTTTTTAGATCTTGTTTAAAATCTAATCCTAAATTGTTTACTACTAATGGACTTGGTGAGACACCAGCAATCATCGGAAACTCAAAAGTATTATTAGTAAAGTGTTCTTGAGCTGCAGGTGATAATAAATAGTCAACAAGAGCAACAGCATTCGCTTTGTTTGGAGCACCTTTAACTAGAGCAGCACAACTAATATTCATATGTGTTCCTCTACCGTCTTGGTTTGGAAAAAATGCTTTAACTTTTTTTGCAGCTTCTTGTTGTTCAGCACCTTTGTTTCCAGATAACATAAGAGCTAAATAATATGTGTTAGCTACAGCGATGTCAGCTTCTCCAGCTGCAACTGCCATAATTTGAGCTCTATCGTTTCCTTCAGATGGTCTTGCCATGTTTGCAACAACTCCCTCTGCCCAAGCTGCAGTAGCTTTTTTTCCATTATTCTCAATTAATGAAGCTACAAGAGATTTATTGTAAATGTTACTTGATTTTCTAATTACTAATCTGCCTTTCCATTTTGGATCAGCTAGACCTTCGTAAGTCATTCCAGATAATTCAGCGCCTGTAACTCTTTCTGGCGAATAGTAAATTATTCTTGCTCTTTTAGCTACTCCAACCCAGTGTGATGTTCTAAAGTTTTTTGGAACAGATGATTTAATTGTCGCCGAAGTTAATCCACTTTGCGTCATACCTTTTGCTTGAAAAGCACCACATCTTCCAGCGTCAGCTGTAATGTAAAGGTCTGCCGCAGAATCAGAACCTTCTTCAATCATTCTTTTTTCTAAAGCTCCAGATTTGCCGTTAATTAAGTTTACCTTAATTCCGGTCGCTGCTGTAAACTTGTCGTAAAGTTCAGCATCAGCTTTGTAATGTCTTGCATTAAAAATATTTACCTCATTTGCTATTGCAAAAGTGGATATAATCAATGAAAGAACTAAACTTAAAATTGATATTTTTTTCATGTCTACCCTTTTCTCCGCACTTTTATTTATATATTATTGAAAATGAGAACTATTATCAATGAGAATAGTTATCAATCGCACTGATTGTCGCAGGTTGTATTAAAACTCCCACTCTGAGATTTTGCTATAAAGGAAGTTTCTAAATGCTTGAACTCTAGCCATATTTTTCAATGATTCAGGGTAAACAAAATGGGCCTCTGTAATTGGACCTTCAACTTTAGGTAATACTTTAATTAAATTTCTTGATTGAAATACTAGATAGTCAGGTAAAGCTGCTAGACCCACTCCACTTTCAACAGCTAAAAGAAGCCCCATAACACTATTTACTTTCATAATAGGCTTTCTTTTACCGTTATCCTTCATACCTACTTTTAAAGCCCAATCTGGATTATAAACTGGTGAAGGTGCTCCTTTACCAAAAGATATAAATTTATGTTTATTTAAATCAGTTAATGTCTTTGGTATTCCATATTTTTCTAAATATTTATTGGATCCATAAATATGGTAATTAATGTCAATCAACTTTCTTTGAATATAGTTTAATTTTTTAGGTCTTCTCATAAAAATACCTATATCAGCTTGTCTGGTACTTAAATCTAGTTCCTTGTCATCAAATATCAATTCAACCTCAATTTCTGGATTTATTTTCATGAATTCTTGAATTCTAGGAGTAAGCCAATGTGTTCCAAAGCTTCTAACTGTCGTAATTGTGATTTTTCCTGAAGGTTTGTCTTTTTGATCTCCTAATGAAGTTTCGACTTCTTTAAGTTTACTTATGACTTCATGAGCTGTTTTATAAAGATATTCTCCATTTTCAGTTAAAGTTAATCCTCTAGCATGTCTTTCAAATAATTTTACCTTAAGATCATCTTCTAAAGATTGTATTTGCCTACTAATTGCTGACTGGCTTAAATTCAAGTTTACAGTTGCGTTTGTAAAACTTCCAGACTCAGCAACAGCATGAAATATTTTTAATTTATCCCAATCCATTATTTATTTAAGTTTATAATATATCTTCCAGATGTTTCACCTTTAAGCATCTTAGGATAAACGTCTAAAAGACCCTCTAAATTTATTTCCTTAATTGACTTACTTAACAAATCAAAATCAATTAGTTTAGCTCCTTCACTCCATAAAAATTCTCTTCTTTTTATAGATGTGTTAACAGAATTAATTCCCCAAAGTTTTACTCCTCTTATAATAAAAGGCATTACTGTTGTATTTAGTTTTATATCTGCAGCATTTCCACATGCTGCAACAATTCCAGTTTCTTTAGTTTGTGCTAAAACATTTGCTAATACTTGGCCACCTACAGTGTCGACTGCTCCATCCCACAAACCTTTATCTAAAGGTCTTGGTTCTTTCGTTAATTCGCTTGTATTTATTATGTTTTTTGCACCTATTGATTTTAAATATTCTTTATTACTTTCTTTTCCAGTAACTGCAGTTACATTGCATCCTAATTTATTTAAAATCATTACAGCTATACTTCCAACTCCACCTGATGCACCAGTTACAATTACATTTTCAACTTTTTCACCAAGTAAAAGTTCTTCCCTTGCAGTTTTTGTTGTGAATGAACATGATAAAGCTGTAAGTCCAGCAGTTCCTAAAATCATTGCTTGTTTTGAAGTTAAGTCTTTAGGCTTTTTTACTAAAAAATCTCCATTAACTTTAGCATATTGAGAATAGCCACCATAAAAAATTTCTCCTACTCTCCAGCCAGTTAATATTATTTCATCACCTGGTTTAAACTTATCGTTTTGGCTTTCTTCAACAGTTCCTGAAAAATCTACTCCAGGTATATGTGGAAATTCTTTAACTAGTCTTGCACCATTTTTTAATATTAAAGCATCTTTAAAATTTAATCCTGAATATTCAACTTTAACTAAAACATCTCCATGTTTTAGAAAAGTTTTATCAATAGATTTTATTTCTCTATTAAAATTTTCACCTTCTTGGTTGAGAACCAAAGCCTTGAAACTATCTGACATAAGTTAATATAAACTTTATTTTGCTATAAATCTCAAGTATCTATTCTGATAGCTTAAATCGTCTTTGAATTTGCCTAAATAATAATTGGTAACAGTTGTAGCTTGTTCTTTTTTAATTCCTCTCATAGTCATACACTGGTGAGTTGAATCTATACTCACTGCAACGCCTTTTGCATCCAATGATTCCATTATTGTTTTTGCAATCTGCATTGTTAGTCTTTCTTGAGTTTGAAGTCTTTTTGAAAACACTTCGACTACTCTAGCTAGTTTACTTAAACCAACAACTCTTTCTTTTGGTATGTAGGCTACATGAGCTACACCTATTATTGGCGCCATATGATGTTCGCAGTGACTTTGAACTGAAATATTTTTTTGTACAACCATATCGTCATAGCCATCTACGTCTCCAAATGTTTTATTTAAAATTTCTTTAGGATCTTCAGAGTAACCTTTAAAGTACTCTTTAAAAGCTTTTGTGACTCTTCTAGGTGTTTCTAATAATCCTTCTCTCGTTGGATCTTCGCCAATCCATCTTAAAATTTTTATAAACGCCTCTTCTGCCTCTTTATCTGAGACAGTTTCTATGTTTTTTTGATTTTCATTTTTTACTAATTTCATGACGTGCTTTTATATATATAAATCCTTAATTTTAAAATATTTAATATATTCTCTAATATGTTAGATAAACAATATTATATGTTTAAAAAGAGAGAAAATGTCGCTGATATAGAAGAAGGGACCTTATTATCACCTAAATTTGATAATGATGGTCTTATCCCGGTAATTACAACCTGTTCTAAAACTAAAGAAATTCTTATGCATGGTTACATGAATGTGGAAGCTTTAAAATTATCAATAGAAACTAAAGAAGCTCATTATTGGAGTAGATCCAGAAAACAAATTTGGCATAAAGGAAAAACAAGTGGATTTGTACAAAAAATTAAGGAAATAAGAATTGATGATGACCAAGATTCTGTATGGCTAACTGTTGATATAGGCGATGGTGCAAGTTGTCATGTTGGTTATCGTTCTTGTTTTTATAGATCTGTGCCTCTAGGAAAAATTGACAATGCAAGACAAATAGAAATGAAATTTGAGGAAAAAGAAAAAAAATTTGATCCAAAAAAAGTTTATAAAGATGAACCAAATCCAACAAAGATTTAATGTCAGATAGACAAAAAAATGTTCTAGGTGAAGATTTAGAAGAATGTTCCAAAGAGCCTTTAACGGGTTGGTTTAGAGACGGCTGCTGCAATACAGATGAAAATGATCATGGATTACATACTGTTTGTGTAAAAGTTAATAGTGAATTTTTAGAATGGTGCAAGGAAGCAGGAAATGATTTAATTACTCCTCATCCTGAATTTGGTTTTCCTGGACTAAAGGATGGAGATAATTGGTGTGTATGTGCTGGATGGGTTGCTAGAGCAATTGAAGCGGGGAAAGGTTGTTCTGTTTATTTAAAAAAAACTCACGAAAATACTCTTAAAGTTGTTCCTATTGAAAAATTAAAAAAATTAGCTATAGACCTTTCTTAATTACATATTTCCATATTTAGGACCCCCTCCTCCTTCAGGGGTAACCCAATTAATATTTTGTGAAGGTTCTTTGATATCACAGGTTTTACAGTGAATACAGTTTTGAGAATTTATTATAAACTTTTTTAAATTATTTTCTTCTTGGATTTCATAAACTCCTACTGGACAATATCTTTGCGCAGGTTCATCAAATTTTTCAAGTGTATAACTTATGGGCAGATTATGATCTTTTAATTTTAGATGTACTGGTTGATTGTCAGCATGATTAGTTCCTGTAAGATAAACTGAACTAGTTTTATCAAATGTTATTATATTATCTGGTTTTGGATATTCTATTTTAGGCATTTCTTTTGCAGGTTTTAAAGAATCGTGATCAGCATGTTTGTGTTTAAGTGTAAATGGTAATTTTCCTCTAAATAAAATTTGATCAATACCGGTAAAAATTATTCCTAAAATTAAACCCCAATTAAAACTTGGTTTAACATTTCTTGCAGCATATAGTTCTTTATAAACCCAACTTTTTTTAAATTTATCTTCATAAGAAGATAAATTTTTATTTTCTTTTAAATTTTCGATAATTGTTTCAGCTGCAATCATTCCACTTTTCATTGCAGTATGAGAGCCTTTAATTTTGGGCATATTTAGTGTACCTGCATCACAACCTACTAGCAATGCTCCTGGCATATACATTTTTGGTAAACTTTGAAGACCTCCTTCGATAAGAGCTCGCGCTCCATAAGAAATTCTTTTTCCTCCTTCAATTATTTTTTTTATTGCTGGATGAGTTTTAAATCTTTGAAATTCATCAAAAGGTGATAAATGTGGATTTTGATAATCTAAACCAATTACATAACCTAAGAAAACCTGCTTATTTTCTGCATGATAAACAAAGCTTCCTCCATAAGTGTTATTGTCTAGCGGCCATCCAGCCGTATGCATTACCATACCTTCTTCGTGTTTTTCTTCATTAATTTCCCATATTTCTTTAAAACCTATTCCATATTGCTGAGGATCTTTACCTTTATTTAATTCAAATTTATTAATCAGTTGTTTTCCTAAATGACCTCTACATCCTTCTGCAAATACAGTTACTTTTGCATGTAATTCCATACCTGGTTCAAAACTATCTTTCTTATTTCCTTCTTTATCAAGACCCATATCTTGAGTTGCAACTCCTTTAACTGAACCATCTTCGTTATATAAAATTTCACTTGCAGGAAAACCTGGAAATATTTCTATACCTAAAGCTTCAGCTTGTTCGGCTAACCATCTACACAAATTAGCTAAACTAATTATATAGTTTTTATGATTTTGTTGGACTTTAGGAAGCAACCAAGTGGGCCAACTCAATGATTTTGTTTTTCCTAAAAAAAGAAATTTTTCTTTAGTAACTTTAGTTTTAATTGGAGCATTTAATTCTTTCCAATTAGGAATTAATTCATCTAAGGCTTTAGTTTCAAAAACATTGCCTGACAATATATGTGCACCTACTTCAGATGCTTTTTCTAAAAGGCAGACATTAATATCTGGGCTTAACTGCTTTAACTTAATAGCAGTTGAAAGACCTGATGGTCCGCCACCTACGATGACTACATCGTATTCCATCACTTCTCTGGACATAATATTATTTTTTTACAGTATTTGTTATTTTTGTATAGTGTTTAATTTGTTCAATTCTTCTAAAAATTGAGGAAGAGCTTCGAACAAATCAGCTTCTAAGCCATAATCAGCAACACTAAAAATTGGTGCTTCACCATCTTTGTTGATGGCGACAATAATTTTGCTTTCTTTCATTCCTGCTAAATGCTGGATGGCTCCTGAAATTCCCACAGCAATATATAAATCTGGCACAACAACTTTTCCTGTTTGCCCGACTTGATGATCGTTAGTTATATATCCCGCATCAACAGCTGCTCGAGATGCTCCTATTGCTGCATTTAGTTTATCTGCAATCGCAGTAATTAATTTAAAATTATCTCCACTACCCATTCCTCTTCCACCAGAAATTACAACTCTAGCAGTTCCAAGTTCAGGTCTATCAGATTTAACTTCTTCTCTTTTTATAAATTTAGTTAGTGTAAAAGATTCTCCTTTTTCAGCTTTTACAATTTCAGCAGAACCTCCACTTGTTGGAGCTGGGTCAAATGATGTAGGTCGAATTGTTATACATTTTTTTACATCTGTACTTTTTATAGTTGCAAATGCATTTCCTGCATAAATTGGTCTTAAAAAAGTATCAGCAGATATTACTTTAATAATATCGCTTACTTGAGATGTATCTAGTAAAGCCGCAATCCTTGGCATTAAATTTTTACCAAATGTATTAGCTGAACAAATAATATGAGAATAATTTTCAGAATTTTTTATTACTACTGGGGTAAAATTTTCAGGTAAATAGTTCTCATAAACTGCATCATCTACATGAATTACTTTTTTTACATTAGGAATCTCAGAAATAGATTTAGCAACTGCTTCACAAGAATGTCCTATTACTAAAACATGTAAATCCTGATCAATTTGTGATGCCGCTGTAATTGCGTTTAATGTAAATGGTTTAAGCTCTTTATTATTATGTTCTGCTATTAATAGTGCTGACATTATATTACTTTTGCCTCATTTTTTAATTTCTGAACAAGTTCTTCAACGCTAGCTACTTTAATTCCAGCTTTTCTTTTTGGTGGTTCTTCAACTTTAATTTGTTCTATTCTTGGTTTTGTATCAACTCCTAGATCAGAAGCATTAATTTGTTCTAAAGGTTTTTTCTTTGCTTTCATTATATTTGGTAATGAAGCATATCTAGGTTCATTCAATCTTAGATCACATGTTACTATTGAAGGTATATTTGTCTCGATAGTTTCTAAACCTTCGTCAACCTCTCTTGTAACTTCTAAAGATTTATCTTTAACTTCTATTTTTGATGCAAATGTTGCTTGTGGCCAGTTAAGTAACGCAGCTAACATTTGACCAGTTTGATTACAATCATCGTCAATTGCTTGTTTTCCCATAAATACTAAATCGGGTTTTTCTTTTTCTACAATCTTTTGTAAAATTTTTGAAACGGCTAAAGGTTCAATTATTCCATCTACTTTAACATGAATTCCTTTATCAGCTCCTACTGCTAAAGCTTTTCTAACTGTTTCTTGTGCCTTATCCTCACCAATAGTAACTGCAACAACTTCTTTAGCCTTACCAGATTCTTTTATTTTAACAGCTTCTTCAATTGCATTGTCATCTGGAGGATTAGTTGACATTTTGACATTATCTGTAACAACACCTGTGCCATCTTCTTTAACTCTTACTTGCACGTTGTAATCAATAACTCTTTTTACTGCGACTAATATTTTCATTATGCTCTCAGCAAATCATTTTTTGGATCGTAAGGACTTTCATCTAAGATAGTAGCATCATACATTTTTCCAAGAATATCAATTTTCAATTTTTGTCCTGTTGTCGCAACTTGTGGTTTTACCATTCCCAATGCAATTGATTTATTTAATCTAAATCCAAAATCACCACCTGTCGCTCTTCCAACAACTTTTCCATTATCATAAATAGGATTGTTACCTAGTACATCAGCATCTGTTACATTATGTACTTCGAGTGTTACTAGTTTGTTGTTGAAACCTTTTTCTCTCCACTTATTTAAAGCTTCTAAACCTATAAATTTTCCTTTATTTGGATGAATAAATCTGTCTAAACCTGATTCATATGGAGAATATTCAATAGAAAGTTCTGTACCGACCAGCTTATAAGATTTTTCAACTCTTAAACTATTCATTGCTCTAATACCGTATGGTTTTAAACCTAAATCTTTTCCAGCTTCCATAAGTTTATCAAAGATATGGTTTTGATACTCAATTTGATGATGAAGTTCCCAGCCTAGTTCACCAACAAAATTTACTCTCATTGCAGTACATGGGGCATAACCAATATCAACTTGTTTAGAACTAAGCCACTTAAAATTTTCATTTGAAAAATCATCTTTTGAAACTCTTTGCATTAATTCTCTTGCCTTTGGTCCTGAAACTACAAGAACACCCATGCTATTAGTTAAATTTTCAAATTGAACACTTCCATCTTTTGGCATCCATTTTAATATCCAGTCATGATCCAATCTCTGAAAGGCTCCAGCTGATACTAAATAAAAAGTATTTTCAGCTTCTTTCATTATTGTAAATTCTGAATGAACTCCACCTTTTGTATTTAAAGCATGGCATAAATTAATTCTTCCAATTTTTTTAGGAAGTTTATTAGCAACTAAATAATCCAAGAATTCTTCAGCGCCTGGTCCTTTTATTCTACACTTAGCAAAAGCTGACATATCCAATAAACCCACGTTTTCTTTTACATTTTTGCACTCTTTTTCGACTGCTTTAAACCATTTTGATCTTCTAAATGACCAATCATCTTTTTGTTCCATACCATCAGTTGCAAAGAAATTTGGTCTTTCCCATCCAAACTTTTGACCAAACACCGCTCCAAGGTTTTTCATTCTTTCATAACAGGGAGCAGTTCTTAAAGGTCTAGCCGCTGGTCTTTCTTCGTCTGGAAAATGAGTTATAAAAACATGGCTATAAGCTTCCTCATTCTTTTCTTTTAAGTAAGATTTGGAACAATAATCTCCATATCTTCTTGGTTCTACACCTAACATATCAACAGTTGGTTCACCATCCACTATCCATTCTGCTAGTTGCCAGCCCGCACCACCTGCCGCAGTTATACCAAAGCTATGCCCTTCGTTAATCCAAAAATTTTTTAATCCCCAAGCTGGGCCAACAATTGGATTTCCGTCTGGAGTATAACAAATTGCGCCATTATAAACTTTTTTAACTCCAACTTCTCCAAAAGCTGGAACTCTATGTATTGCACCTTCAATATGTGGTGCAAGTCTATCTAAATCTTCCTGAAAAAGTTCATATTCTGAATTTTTTGAAGGTCCATCAACATAACAAGCGGGAGCTCCATCTTCGTACGGTCCTAATATTAATCCACCCGCTTCTTCTCTCATATACCATCTACTATCACTATCTCTTAGGACTCCCATTTCAGGTAAACCTTCTTTTTTTCTCTTTTGAATTTCTGGGTGAGGTTCAGTTACAATATATTGATGTTCAACAGGTATAACTGGAATATCTAATCCAACCATTTTTCCAGTTTGTCTAGCAAAGTTTCCTGAACAAGAAATAATATGTTCACATTCGATTGTTCCTTTATCAGTTTCTACTACCCATCCATCTTTTGTTTGTTTCATTCCAACAACAGTAGTGTTTCTATAAATTTCAGCTCCTCTATTTCTTGCACCTGTTGCAAGCGCTTGGGTTAAATCAGCAGGTTGAATATATCCATCTTCAGGATGCTGTATTGCTCCAACTAGATCTGAAGTATTACATAATGGCCAAATTTCTTTAACTTGGTCAGGTGTTAAAAATTTTACATCAACACCTATTGTTTGCGCTACACCAGCATACTGGTGATATTCGTCCATTCGATCTTTGGTGCTAGCTAGTCTGATATTAGATACAACACTAAATCCAACATTTTGTCCTGTTTCTTTTTCTAATGTTTTGTAAAAATCAACTGCATATTTATGTAGCTGTCCAACTGAATAGCTCATATTGAATAATGGAAGCAGTCCCGCTGCATGCCAAGTAGAACCTGAAGTTAATTCTTTTCTTTCTACTAAAACTACATCTGACCAACCTTTTTTTGCTAAATGATAGAGTGCACTTACTCCTACAACGCCTCCTCCAACAACAACAACTTTAGTTTTAGATTTCATAAAAGCGATTCCTACTAAATTTTTTTTACTACTTAAACAAAAATCTATCTTATATTGATGAACCTAGAGATACAGGCTGAGAAACTGCTGTCGTTAACCAACAATCTTTTAAGGGCCCATCTGAATTATATTTCTCTACCATCCACCTGAATTTATAGTATTTTTTCTCTCCACCCAAGATAGTCACCTCATAAGAAGCGAGAGAATCTGTCGTTTTTACTTCAACAATATTATGATCAATATGATTTAAGAGCATCTTATATGACTCGCTAGTCAATAAAGTTTTGAATCTCTCTAAAGGACCAGTAAATTTTTTATTATTAGGGTGAGCAAACTCCCAGGTTTGTTCTATACCCGCATTTTTAAAAGGATCATCATTATTTTTTAGACTTCTTAATTGGATTTTTACTACTTGGTATGGTTCAATTCCGTTATTAGGTTTAATAATATCGGCCTTTGTTGTTACGATAAACATAATAGCAAAAACAAAAATCAATATTAAATAAATTAAACCATACAAAAAGTATTTAAAATATTTTTTCATAATTTTGATGCTGTACTTTTAACATCTTCTAAAAATTTTTTTCTTTTTTTATCTGAGACAAATGGTACCGCAAAATATCTTTTATAAATCACATCAGTAATTCCACATATATTAAAAACTCCTCTTCTTAGCCTTTTCGTTGGCATATTTAAAAAAAAAGTTCTAATAGCAAATTGCGGTGATCCATATGTGCAGAAGATAATTGCTCTTTTCCCTTTCAAATTCCCTACTGGGTATCCATAATTTCCAAACAATTTTTTAAATTTAAATGCCCAAGGTGGTGCAAGAACTTTATCCATCCAACCTTCTACAATTGCTGGCATTCTAAAATTCCAAATAGGTGCAACTAAAACTATTACATCTGATTTTTCTATTCTTCTCTGATGGTCAATCACAACTTCATCTGGTTTTTCACCAGCAAAGACTGGATTAAATTTTTCTTTATATAAATCAACACAATCAACTTCATTTCCATTTTCATTTGCTGCTTCAATAAAAGTATCTCTTATTGATGCATTAAATGATTTTTCATTATAGTGACCATATACTAAAAAAATCTTTCTCATTTATTCCATATACTATTCAATTTTTTCTCTCTTCCGCAAGCTTTCTTGTATCTAAGATAATTCAAAAATTTTTTTCTATAGTAATCCTGATGATAATTTTCAGCCTCATAGAATTTATCAAATTTTATCACATAAGTTACTACTTTTTTATTAAACTTTTTTTCAATTTTTCTCTTACTTTTGTTTATTAGTTTTCTTTGTTCATCATCTTTAAAAAAAGCAACAGATCTATAACTATATCCCTTATCACAAAACTGGCCTACTGCATCAAAAGGATCAATATTTATCCAAAAATGATCTAAAATTTTATTATAGCTTGTAATGTTTTTATCATAAATTATTTCTATAGTTTCGAAATGCCCAGTATTTGAGTAAGTGACTTCTTCATAAGTAGGATTTTCAGTCGAACCTCCGGAATATCCTGAAATAACCTTAGAAACTCCTTCAAACTTTTCAAAGGATTCTTCCATACACCAAAAACAACCACCAGCGAAATATACTTTTTCTAGATCTTGTGCAAACAAAGATGTTTGAAATAAAAAGATGAAAAATAAAAATTTTTTCACTATTTTTTTAGTACAGGAAATACTGGATTAGATTTTTGAAATAATTTTTGGTATTCTTGTTTAATACATTTGTTTTCTATATATTTTATATTTGCTTCTTCAGAAATTTTTTTAGCTTCTTCATTTTGAATTCCATACTGTAACCATAAAGTTTTTGCTCCAAGTTTAGCAGCTTCTTTTGCAAAACCAGGTGTTTCTTTTGATGGTCGAAATACATCAACAATATCTATTTTTTCAGAAATATCGTCTAAACTTTCAATTACAGTTTCTCCATTTATCACCTCTCCTTTAGCAAAGGGATTTACAGGTATTACTTTATATCCAAAATCCTGCATATATTTCATTACTACGTTCGCTGGTTTTCTTTTTAAATTTTTAGGATCTTCACCTTTTTTTTCAGAGCTTACTCCAATCATAGCAATTGTTTTTGAATTTTTAAGAATTTCTTTTATTTGATCGTCGCTCATTTGTTTTTCCATTTGGGTTTTCTCTTATTTAAAAACGCTGATATTCCTTCATGAGCGTCTATAGACATCATGTTTAAAGTCATCATTCTACTTGTGTATGCATAAGCTTTTCTTAAAGGCATTTCTAATTGTTTATAAAATGCTTGCTTTCCAATTTTTATTGTTAAATTTGATTTAGAAGCAATTGTTTTTGCAACCTTTAAAACTTCTTTATTAAGATTTGATTTTGAAAAACATTCGTTAATCAATCCTATTTCTTTTGCATATTTTGCACTAATAGGCTCACCTGTTAAAAGCATTTTCATCATTCTTTTTCTGCTTATTTTTCTACTAACGGCAACCATTGGTGTACTGCAAAATAATCCAATATTAACTCCAGGTGTAGCAAATGTTGCGTCCTTAGTGCTGTAAGCTAAATCACAACTTGTTGCTAGTTGACATCCAGCTGCATAAGCAGCTCCATGCACTTTTGCAATAACTGGTTTTCTTCCTTCAACAATCTGAAGCATCAACTTTGAACAAAGATTAAATAATTTAAGATACTTGGTTCTTTTTTTTAAACTTTTTACTTCTTTTAAGTTATGACCCGCACTAAAACCTTTTCCAGAACCTTCTAAAATTATTACTTTGGTAGTGTTATCTTTATCAAGTTTTTTAAATGTATTTAAAAGGGATCTTAAAGTTGCAAAAGATAATGAATTATAAGTTTTTGGATCATTTATGGTTACACTTTTTATTCCATTACCTAAATTTTTGACCAAAATAACCATTATATTTTATTACTATCATTTTCTTATTTTGTCTGCATATTTTTTTCTTAACTTCTGAAGATTAACTAAATATTCGTCTCTAATATTAGATATGCTTGAAACAGATTTACCTTTTGCTTGTTGTTTAGTGCCTTTAATAACTCTTTCTGATAATTTTTTAGAAAGTTTTGGAGCTTTAAGTTTAGTCCAAGGTAATTTTAACGCAGGTCCAAATTGTTTTAACATATGCTTCATTCCTGACTTACCTCCAGCTAAATGAAATGTTAAAAAAGTTCCCATTAACGACCACCTTAGGCCTGGTCCGTCTTCTATTGCTCTATCTAAATCTTTAGTAGTAGCATAACCTTCATTAATTATATGTAAGCCTTCTCGCCATAAAGCTTCTTGTAATCTATCAGCTAGATATCCAGGAAGTTCTTTTTTAACCATAATTGGATTCATAGAAATTGATTTGTAAAATTTATTAGCTTTATTTAAAAACCTTTTCTTAGTTTTTTTTCCTGCAACAATCTCAACACCAGGACATAGATAAACAGGATTAAATGGATGTCCTATCATCGCTCGTGCAGGATTTTTACATTTAGAATATATTCTACTTGGAAGCAAACCTGATGAGCTTGATGAAATTATTGCGTTAGATTTTGTCTTTTTACTTATATTATTCATTAAATTTATCTTTAATTTATAATTTTCAGGTGCACATTCTTGAATAAAATCTGCATCTTTAACGGCCTCCTCTATAGAGGTTACATATTTAAAATTTTTAAGATTAAGTTTTTTTTTATTGAATAATTTTTTTGCAAAAGGCCAAGCACGTTTTATTTCAATGATTAATTTTTTTTCTAATTTTAAATCTTTATCGAAAGCAATAACCTTCTTATTGTGTGCTAAACACCTAACGATCCATCCAGTTCCTATAACCCCTGTCCCAATAACAGCAATTTTTTTAATCATTTAATCTGCTAAGCCGTCTGATCTAGCAACATTTCTTTCAATATGAATTGGTAATACTTTTCCATATATTGCTTTTGAGTGTTCTGGTGTATTTACTCTCCAAGGATCTAATACGAAAGCTGGAATGCACATGTATCTAGATTTTTCACCTTCAACTTCTGTAACTCTATGCAAAGTAAATCTTCCTTTAAATATTTGAAGATCGCCAGGTTCTAGTTGTAATTGTTGTACCCTTGTTCTATCACCGCTTAAAACTTTTTTAACTTCATCGAAATTTTCATTACCTGGTTCTCTTATGTTTGGGCAGTATTCAAATATTCCTCCTTTTTCAGATTTTTGTATCATTATACTTAAAGTGAATTCACAACTATCAAAGTGCCAAGGAAGTATTCCTTTAGGATTCATAACGTTATATGCATGGCATGCTAATGGGTCAGCCCATCTGTAAATTGGTGAAACACCTAAACATGCTGATATAAATTTTAGTAACTCATCTGTTTCATATAGATATTTCATTTCTGAATTTTTAGGAAAACAGTCAGAATTTAAATAACCATTATATCTATTCATAAAAGTTCTTTTTGGATGATCTTTTGGTAAACTTACGTCATCCTCAGCGTATAAATAAGGATTTATACTTTCTTTAGACATATAAACTTCATCCAGTTGTTTTTCCAACTCGGAATTCATGATTTCTAATGATTTAGGTAAAATAAAATTTGATATTGTAGAACAACTATATTGATCTAACTCTTCTTTACATCTTTTAATTAAATTTTTAATTATTGGAGAATTTAAGTCATAAATAGGATATTTTTCTAAATCTACTATAGACTTAAGTCTTTTGTTCACTTCAGGTCTCCGTCCTCTCTCATTTTTGCTCTGATTTTTGTTGCTGAAATTTTTTGTATCTCTTCAGATAAAACTATTTCTTCTATTTTGTACCCAACTCCTCTGCCGTAACAAATATTTGTTATATTTGGCACCATCATAATTTTAAATCTTCCTTCAAACTCAGGGTTTAGTTTTTCTTCTATATTTTTTTTAACTGTTTCAAAATCAAATGGATTGTCATCAACACCTTGTACGTCTCTAATTTGAATACACACCTGTCCTGTTTTTTTTATAATCTCTTTAAACAATGTATAATGACCTTCATGAAAAGGTTGCCATCTTCCTAACATTTGTGCTGTTGGTTTTTTATTATCCCATTGATAAGACATTATTTTAAATCCTCCTTAATTTTAGATGCCCATAGCTTAGCATCTTGCGTTGTAACATGAAAATTAAATTTTTCTGGTTTTATAAACATTTGATTTGTATCTTCAAATCTTCCTTCTTTAATAGTATCTACCCAAATAATATAATCTGCTGGGAATAGTTCCCTTGCTGCTGGTGTTGGGCAAATAAAATCAGCGATTACATTATTACCTTCTTTTTTTATTTTAAGCGCTGCATCAGACATTCGTCTTGCCTGCCTTTTTCTTCCTTCTTCTGAGAAATCCCAATCATTTGCTACTTTTCTGATTTCATCAGCATTCAGTCTTTTACACTCAATTAATTTTGAAAGCTCATTTGCTAAAGTTGTTTTACCTGCACCTGGTAATCCCATAATTAAAATTATTTTCATTAAATATCTTCTAAAGGATGATGGGACATTAGTTCAAGATTATTATCACCAACTAAATACTGTTGTTCTAGTTTGACGCCTTCTTTACCAGCTACTTTACCAATATATGTCTCAACTGTAATGGTCATATTTTTTTCAAAAAAACCTTCTCTTTGACCACCGTCAGTAGGATATTTTATTTGTGGCCACTCATCACATAGTCCAATTCCATGAACAACACATGAATACCTGTTGCCATAGTATTCTTCAGGAAGTTTCCATGATTTTTCGGTAAACTCTCTAAATGATACACCATTTTTAATTAACCTTGCATTATGATTAATATGGTCTGTAGCCATTTTATATAACTGTTTTTGTTCATTGTTAAATTTATGCCCTTCAACAAAAGTTCTCGATATGTCAGCACAATATCCATAGGGACCAACCATATCAGTATCGAATGCAACTATTTCTCCACTTTGAATAACTTTATTGCTACTTTCTTGCATCCATGGATTTGTTCTTTCACCTGATGAAAGTATTCTGCACTCTATCCATTCACCACCATGCTCTATATTTGTTTTGTGTAAAATAGACCAAAGTTCATCTTCAGTCATGCCTGCTTTTAATTCATTACGCATTTTGGTAACACCGATTTCAGCAACTTCAATTGCAGCCTTCATACATTTTAACTCTTCTGCAGATTTTATAACTCTGGCTTGTTCAAGAATTAATTTAGCATCTACAACTTCGATGCCTATTTTATTTAAAGCAGTTACTGCTGGTCCATTTATAACATCAATCGCTATTTTTTTACTTTTAAAATAAGATTTTGATAAATCTTTTATTTCATTAATCCATTTTTTTAATTGTGAACTTGCTTGGTCTCCATTGCTAAAATAATCCCAAGTAATAGCAGGTCTTATTTCGTTAATTAAGTTTAAATCTTTGGATAATATTTCGCAATTAAAATACTCATAAAGTATTACTGGTCCATTTACTGGCACAAAACAATATCTTGTAAGATTATGCATATTATAAACGCTCATGTTAACAGTATCTAAGGCATATCTAATATTTACAGGATCAAACAATATACAAGCTTCTAAATTATTTTTTTCTAATTCTTTCTTAACTCTGTCCAGCCTATAAGATCTAAGTTTCTGAAAATTAATTTCATCCTCTCTTAATCTTTTTTTTGTTATGAAATTTTGGTTTTGTTTAATATTGGGATTAATTTTTCTATCAAACTTCATTCGATTAAAGCATTTGTATACCAACACCAGTTTTTGGGTATGTATATAAATTGTAATTTGCTGTAAGCTCTTCTCCTGCTTTTATATCTTTGACTGATACCATAAACATATATTTTGCATCAGGTTTTTCACTTAAATTGTAATACATATTTTCTCTATTAGTATCATTCTCATCAAATCTTTTTGCTTTAGCTTTTGTGTCAATTGGGTCGCCAAATTTTAATGTGGGCAACATATTTGAAACCATCCTCATCACAGTAGGATCATTTGAATGATTGTAAAAACCTCCTAAAGGCGTTCTTATATATTTGTTTTCAAACTGCTCATCTCTAATATGGGTAACTCCGATAAAAGTATTAGCTTTAATATCTTTATTAGTAAAAAGACCCAATCCTTCAATAGGAGAGTTTTTTATTGTTAGTTCATTTGGTAAAGGTCTGTACATAAATTTATATCAAATTGCTAGCTACCCACTTGTGAAAATGGTGGGTGGGATTATCCATAATTGGAGAAAAATTTCCACCATTATAAACTGGGGAGTTTCTTCCAATCTGCATTCTTTGGATTATATCAACATCTTCCCTTTGTATATCCTCCCATAATTTATGATTTTGCTTTCTTAACGATTTAAATTTTTTAGAATTAGCTGCTTGTTCTCCAACGTAATATAATTCCATATGCTCTATAGTATATTCATGATTAATTGGTTCTAACCAGTAAGCATAATAATGATCTTTGTGTATTCCTAGCATTACATTTGGAAATAATGCCACATACTCAGCTATATGTTCTTTATTCTTTGGCCAATTTGGAAAAGATGGAAGTTTATTTTTACCCTTAAGTCTTGGATTATAAACTACTGTACCTTGTCCAGCAAATCGATTGGGTAAACCTTGGATGTGATAATGATCTTCTATCTTTGAATAAGAGTTTAGACCTGGATGAACCCATGGTAAGTGATAACTTTCACAATAGTTTTCAATTGCAAATTTCCAATTGCATTTTGCTTCTAGCTTGAAATATCCAAAATCATTTGAATGTCTTATTAATTTTCTATCTTTTTTAGGCCAAAATTTTGACCATCTATCATCTAGTGGTTTTATATATTTATCAAAAGATATTTCATTACCATTAATATTTATCATAATTAAATCTAGCCATACGTGTGATCTAATTTCTTTCAAATTACTTTTAGAATTTTTAAACCCTGGGCTCTTATGTTTGTTCATACCACCAATATGTGGAGTGGCTATTAGGTCTCCATCTAAATTGTATGACCATGAATGATAAGGGCATCTTATAATATTTTTTTTTTTACATAATTCTGTAACAAGTTTAGATCCTCTGTGACTACAAATATTATGAAATACTTTAATTTGATCATTTTTGTTTCTTAATAACAACAAAGGAATTCCTAAAAGATCAAAAGGTTTAATGTCGCCAATATTAGGTATAGAACTTGCAACGCCAATTACAACCCACTTATCTTCAAAAAGTTTTTTTCTTTCAATTAATGTGTACTCTTTACTTGTGTAGCATTCATTTGGAAGGCCGTGTGCTTTACTGATGGGTTTTTTTACTACATCTAATTTTTTTTTATCAACAATATTATAAATTTCAGACATTATTTTATAACCTCGTAAAGACCTAGCCATGCGTTAACATCTTTGCTAGCAATATAGTTTGATTTAAAAAATTCTATTTCTTTCCATTTATTATCTTTGTTAAGTTGATCTATTTTTTTATCAAAACCATACTCCTCATGAATTCCTTCATTAATTGTAAAACAAATAAGACCTTTGTTTTTGGTAATTCTAATAAATTCATCTAATGCAGGTGGTTTTACATGTCCAAATGTAAATGTACCTACGCACATTACTGCATCATAAAAATTATCTTTTTCTTCAATAGTTTTGTTTAAGTCTACTTTATTTAATTTTTGATATAGACCATTTGGGACTAAATCTAATAATTTTTGTGAAAGGTCCGCTCCATAAAAATTTGAAAATCCATATTTTTTTAATTCTACACCCACAAGTCCTGTTCCACATCCGGCATCATAAATTTTAGCATCTTTATTTTTTTGATATTTAATAAAAACTTCTGATGTTTCTTTGGGCCCTGTATAATTCCAATCGACCATATCCTGGTCATATTTATTTCCTTCGCCCCATTCGTCATAGTATTTCATAACCTCATCGGTCTTTTTTAATTTATAGATTGGTACTTTGTTTCCAACGTCTTTTTGAGCCATTAACTCCTCATTTTTTGTCCAGTAGGATCATAAAGTGGTTCTTTAATTATTGAACAGTTAAAAAAGTCACCATTTATTTCAACTTGAATACCTTTGTCAGATTTTATTTCATTTTGATCAATATAAGAAAAAGCAACACTTTTGTTTACAAAGTGTGCAAAACCTCCAGAAGTTATATATCCAATACTTTTATCGCCTTTTAATACAGCTTCGTTATAAGTCACATCAATATCATTTGTTTCAACTATTAATGGGACTAATTTATTTTTACTTTCATCTTTTTGAGCACTATCTTTTCCAATAAAATCTTTATTCCAATTTATAAAAGCATCTAAACCAGTTTCTTTTGCTGTAAAATCAGGACGATAATCTAATGTCCAAGCTCCCCAATTTTTTTCTAATCTCATAGACATTAATGCTCTTCCACCAAATGGTTTTATATTAAATTCTTTTCCAGCCTTTGTTAATTCTTCATACAATTTTAATTGAAAATGAGGTGCTACATAAATTTCGTATCCAAGCTCTCCTGTAAAAGATATTCTATTTACTATTGCAGGAACTCCAGCAACAAACATTTTTCTAGAATCTCTAAATTTAAAACTATCATTAGATACGCTTTCTCTAACAACTTTTTGCAAGAGTTCTCTAGATTTTGGTCCTGCAATGCTAAGACCGTGAAATTCATCAGATCTATTTTTGTATTGTAAATTAAATTTTTCTAAATGACTCTCAAACCATCTTCTATGCATTTCTTGTGCTGCTCCTGATCCAAAAACCATGAATTCATTTTCGTCTAAACATGCGACGGTTAAGTCACCATAAAGTTTTCCTCTATATGTAAGCATTGGTGTTAAAG
The DNA here is from genome assembly GCA_902634305.1 of uncultured Pelagibacteraceae bacterium. Classification (GTDB taxonomy): domain Bacteria; phylum Pseudomonadota; class Alphaproteobacteria; order Pelagibacterales; family Pelagibacteraceae; genus Pelagibacter. The sequence goes on from CACPJJ010000005.1 coordinate 24,766, forward strand.
AAATTCTTCCGGGCTTAGGTAATTTACCGGCCATGATATGATCTAAAAATTTTCTAGCATCAGGACCTTTGAATTCATGTTTTGAAAAGTTGGCTACTTCAGTAATTCCTACATTTTCTCTAACATTTATTACTTCCTTTGAAACATAATTGTGTGATCTTGATCTTTTAATTGTTGGTTCTTCATAAGCATCTTCTTTGTTATTAGCAAACCACAAAACATTTTCTAAACCAAAAGAATCTCCCATGACAGCTCCTTGTTCAACAAATCGATCGTATAAAGCTGTTGTTTTTTGTTTTCTGCCTTTTGGCAAGGTTTCGTTTGGAAAAGTCATTATAAATCTTCTTTCATAATTTTCTGAGGATTTAATCGTTCCATATTGTGGTGAAGCGTAATCTCCAAATCTAGCTACATCCATTGCCCAAACATCTATTGATGGTTCACCATCTATAATCCATTCGGCAATACATTTTCCAACTCCTCCTCCTTGGCAAAATCCTGCCATAACGCCTACTGCTACCCAATAATTTTTCATCCCTGGAACAGGGCCAATTAAAGGACTTCCATCAGGACCAAAAGTGAATGGTCCATTTACAATATTTTTTATTCCTGCTTTTTCTAAAGCAGGCATTCTCTCAAACCCAATAGCCAATCTGTCTTGAATATTATCAAGCTTGGGTTCTAAAAGTTCATGTCCAAAATTCATAGGAGTTCCATCTACCTTCCATGGTGTAGATTTTTGTTCATAGGTTCCAAGCAACATGCCTTTGCCTTCTTGTCTAAAATAAATATTTCCCTCAAAATCTGTGCCAATCGGAAGTCTTTGATCTCCTAATGCTTCAATTTCTGGAATAGCCTCTGTAATTAAGTAGTGATGCTCCATTGGCTGAACAGGTAAATTTAATCCAGCCAAATTACCAACTTCTCTAGCCCATAATCCACCAGCATTGATTACAATCTCAGCATTAATATTTCCTTTATCAGTAACTACGTTCCACGAACCATCTTCTTTTTGCTTTGTATCTTTAACAACTGTATGAGTATAATATTTTCCGCCATGAACTTTTGCAGCTTTTGCAAAAGCATATGTTACACCAGATGGATCAACTTCTCCATCTATTGGATCCCATAATGCTAATAAATATCTAGATGGATCAATTAATGGATTTTTCTTCTTTACTTCTTCAAGTGAAATAAATTCTTGATCTAAGCCCATGTATCTTGCTTTTGATCTTTCTCTTTTTAGATATTCGGCCCAAACATCATTTGAAGCTAAGTAAAATCCTCCACTTGGTTTAAATCCACAAGAGTGTCCTGACTCTTTTTCTATTTCTTTGTAAAGACCTATTGTATAGGCCATCATTCTAGAAATATTTGGATCATTAGAGATTACATGAACATTCCCAGCAGCATGCCATGACGAACCTGAAGTTAACTCGTTTCTTTCAAGTAAAACACAATCTTTCATTCCAAATTTTGAAAGATGATAAAGAATTGAGCAACCAACAACCCCTCCACCAATTATTACTACTTTGGCATGATTTTCCATAACTAGTATTTAATTTCTTTGTTAACTTTTTTTAAGGTTTTATCAGTTCCATGATGAAAATGTTTACTCATATCGGGCATATACATCATAGAAATTGGTTTTTTTCCAATTGCTACTGCCATTTCTCTTACATGGTGAGCTTCTGCTCCACAACAAATTCCAATAAAATTAATATTTTGTTTTAAGCAATCTTTTGCAAATTCTGCCATTTCAAATCTATTACAAAATAAATTATCTAGAGCTACAGGAAAAGCATTTCCCCCAGGTATACAATCACAACCATGATCTGTTTGATTTAAAAAACCTGGTTCTTCCTCAGTAGTTCTGTATGGAACAGGTAAGCCTGCTACATGACAAGAAACTTTTTTTCTAACTTCTTTAAGTAATTTCATTGTCATTTTTGGGCCTCTATAACAATTTAAACCAACAACATCTGCACCAAGGTCTTCAATTACTTTACAGGCATCTTCAGCTGTGTATCCATCTCTTGTTAAATCGCCTCTTGGTATTGCGTAATTAGCAACTGCTATTAAACCTTCATCCTTGATAGCTTTTAGAGCAATTTTCATTTCATCAACCCAATTAATTGTTTCTGCTACAACAAAATCAACTCCAGCTTCTTTTGCCCATCTAATTTGCTCTTCATACATTTTTTGACATTCTTTAAATGTTGATTTGTCTTTTGGATCAAAAATGTTTGTGTTGGCAACGTCACCACATACCATTAAATCTAAATCTTTGAATTCAGCTGCAGCATCTTTTGCAATTTTAAGTGCATTTTTCTGCATTGGTTCAAGCAAATCTTCTTTTCCTATAATTCTCAATTTTTCTCTATGACCATAATAAGTAAATGCTTGAACGACATCAGATCCTGCTCTAATAAATTCTCTATGTAATTGAGTAACTACATCAGGATTTTCTAAAACAACTGTTGGAACAAATCCCCCAGCTGACAAATATCCTCTTCTTTCCATTGCAAAAAGGTAACCTTCTGCACAAAGAATAGGTCCTTCATTTAGCCTTGTTATTAAATCTTTTTTCATAAATGCAATTTTAAATCTTATTTTTAAATTAAAATGTTTGCAAAAACATTTTGTCTACAACTGATAGTTGAAATACATTTGCATTTTTTTTTTCAATATGTTCTGATGTTATTTTAATTAATTAAAAGGGAAATAAATAATGAAAATAAGAAATATAATTCTTTCAGCTCTTGTAGTTTTAGGCTTCACTTCATTTAGTGGTGTTGCTAATGCAGGATGTGGAAAGCTAGTTATTGCTGAGCAAAACTGGGCATCAGCTGAACTGATGGCTAACGTAGATAAAATCATTTTAGAAAAAGGATATGGTTGCGAGGTTGAATTAGTGCCTGGTGCAACTATGCCAACTTTTACTTCAATGAATGATAAAGGAACACCAGACATGAATCCTGAACAATGGGCAAATGCTGTTTACGAACCTTTAAAAGTAGCAGTAAGTGAAAAAAGAATATTCGTAGCGAATAAAGCTCCGATTACTGGACTTGGTGAAGGTTGGTGGATAACTCCTGGAACTGTAAAGAAATATCCTCAGATAAAAGGAATGACGGCTCTTGAAATACTTGAGCATCCTGAATGGTTTCCAGATAAAGAAGACCCTTCTAGAGGAGCTTTTGTAGGATGTCCTGCTGGATGGGGATGTCAATTAGCAAATGCAAATTTATTTGTAGCTTACGAAATGGAGAAAAAAGGTTGGAATTTAATTGATCCAGGTTCTGCTGCAGGTCTAGATGGAACAATTTCAAAAGCATCAGACTCAGGAAAACCATGGTTTGGTTATTACTGGAACCCAACTTCAATGGTTGGAAAATATGGATTAATTCCAGTTCCTTTTGGTGTAGATTTTGCTGGAAGAGATAACTGGGACAATTGCATAATGAAACCGGCTGGCGAGTGTGCAAATCCAAAACAAACTGCTTGGACAAAGTCAGAAGTAAATTCACTTATTACTAAAAGCTTCGTAGACAATGGTGGAAAAGAAGCTGTGGCGTATGTTGAAAAACGTACTTATCCTGGTGATATTATGAATGGAATGCTTGTATACATGGCAGACAATCAAGCAAAAGGTTCAGATGCAGCAGTTGAGTTTTTGAAAAAGCATGAAGACCTATGGGGTAAATGGGTATCTTCATCAGCTAAGAAAAAAATCAAAGCTGGTCTTTAATATATAAATTATTTAACGAGCCTATTAAAAAATAGGCTCGTTAATTTTTAGGAATTTAATGGAATTTTTTACTAAGTTTCCTGTTATGGAACGTTCGGCACTTGCTGAATTCAGAAAAAGTATCGATTTTGCTTTTAGAGATTTTTCCAGAGCATACGGTGATGGTATAGAATCATTTTTTGATCCATTATTATATTTTTTAGTATGGTTAGAAAAATTGATGATGAATTCTCCATGGCCAATAATCATAGGTATAATTTGTGGTTTGGCCTGGATGGCATCAAAAAGTTGGAAACTTGTTTTAGGTGCAGCAATATCTTTCTTTTTAATAGGTTACTTTGGAATGTGGAAAGATTGTATGGCTACAGTCGCAATCATAACTGTATGTGTAATCATATGTATGACTGTAGGAATACCAATGGGTGTTATAATGGCTCGTTCTAATAGGGCTGAAAGAACAATATTACCCGTTTTAGATATGATGCAAACAATTCCAAGTTTCGTTTATTTAATTCCAATACTTATGTTGCTTGGTATTGGTAAAGTTCCTGGTTTAATAGCTATTTGTATATATGCAGTTCCACCTATAATAAGGTTAACAAACTTAGGTATAAGAGAAGTAGATAAAGAAACAATAGAAGCAAGTGAAGCCTTTGGTGCAACAAAATTACAAAAATTAAGAACCGTACAAATACCTTTGGCTCTTCCAACTGTATTTGCTGGTGTTAATCAAACAATTATGATGGCTTTAGCAATGGTTGTTATTGCTTCTATGATTGGAGTAAAAGGTTTGGGAGTGCCTATTTTAAGAGCAGTTTTAAACCAATATTTAGCTCTAGGATTGTTTAACGGATTAGCGATAGTGGCTTTAGCGATAATTTTTGATAGGGCTGCTCAAGAATATGGTCGAAGAATACAAAAGCATAGAGGAATAAAAAGATAACCTGAACAATTTGTCTCTTCGATTTTTATAGACAGTCTTTTTAAAATAAATAAATATCCCTGAATGAATTTTTCTTTAGAAATTGGGCCTAAAACTGACTTAGATACTTTGCCAGCATTAAAGGATGTATATATAACTATGCTACCTGGTGGTGATTATAAAGAAACCTCAGAACAAGCTGCTAAATTAGTCAAAAAAGGCTTCAATCCAATACCCCATTTTCCAGCTAGATCTATTGAAAATGAAGAGCAACTAAAAGATTTTGTAAATAGATGTAAAAATGAGGGTGTGAAGCAAGCTTTAGTTATAGGCGGCAGCAGAGACCCTATTGGAAAATTTGATAGCTCAATTCAACTATTGGAGACAGGATATTTTGAAAAGATGAAGATAGGAATCGCTGGACATCCAGAGGGGAGTCCTGATATATCCGATTCAAAATTAAAAGAAGCTATGAAAGATAAAAAGCCTTATGCGGACTATATAGTGACTCAATGGTTATTAGATCCTCAATTAATTGTAGACTTTATTTCTAAACAAACAGTACCAGTTCATGTTGGAATTACTGGACCACTAAAAATAACTAGCTTAATTAAGTTTGCTAATATTGTAGGTGCAAAAAATTCCATAAACTTTCTTAAATCTAATTTTAGTAAGGCGTTAGATTTATTGAAACCTAAAGACCCAAATGACTTAATTGGGAAAGTTAAATCGCATACAGATTTCTTCCACATTTATACATTCGGCGGCTTGAAGGAAACTAACAAGTGGTTGATGGAGAACAAATATGTCTAATGAATTTGACTATACAAAACTAAAACATGTAACTTCAGTTGATCAATCTGATCGGGAAGTTCCGTATAACTTAAGACAAAGTGGTCCTACTAAAGTTGAAATGTTAATTTCGACAAGAGTAAGAAAATCACCTTACTGGCATTTATCAATGCAGGCAGGTTGTTGGAGAGCAACAGTTTATAATCGAATTTACCATCCAAGAGGATATGTAAAACCTGAAGATGGTGGAGCGATGGTAGAGTATGATGCAATTGTTAATCATGTAACAATGTGGAACGTTGCTGTTGAAAGACAAATTAGAGTTAAAGGTCCGGATGCAGAAAAATTCACTGATTACGTAATAACTAGAGATGCAACAAAAATTTCTCCTATGAGAGCAAGATATGTAATTTTATGTAATGCTTACGGTGGAGTTTTAAATGATCCAATTCTTCTTAGAATTTCAAAAGATGAATTTTGGTTTTCATTATCAGACTCTGATATTGGAATGTATCTTCAAGGTGTTAATCATGATGGAAGGTTTAATTGCACAGTTGAAGAAATTGATGCTTGCCCAGTACAAATTCAAGGCCCAAAATCAAAAGCTCTAATGAGTGATTTACTTGGAGATCAAGTTGATCTGGACAACATGCCTTTCTATGGTCTGGCTGAGGTTAAAGTTGCTGGAAGAAGTTGTGTTATTTCACAATCTGGTTTCTCTGGAGAAGCTGGATATGAAATATATTTAAGAAATGCAACGTTATATGCTGACGATATGTGGAATGCAGTCCTTGAAGCTGGAAAAAAACATAATTTAATGGTTATTGCTCCAGCTCACCATAGAAGAATACAAGCAGGAATTCTATCGTGGGGACAAGACATGGATCAACAACATAATCCGTTTCAGTGTAATCTTGGTTATCAAGTTTCATTATCAGGAAAAGGTGAATGGGATAAAAAAACTGATTATGTAGGTAAAGAAGCTTTAGAAAAAATGGGCGCTGAAATTAAAGCAGGAAAAAAACCTTATAAACTTCAATTAGTTGGTCTTGAATTAGGAGGAAAACCTATTGAAGAATATGCACCAGATTTTTGGTTAATTTCAAATGCTGATGGTGGAGATCCGGTAGGATTTATTACATCACCCTGGTATCACCCTGAAAAAAAACAAAACATTGCAATGGGATATGTTCCATTTGATGGAACTCTTAATGCTAATGGTTTTCCAAAGGGTAAGGTTGGAACTAAATATAAAGTTCATTTACCTGCCAAATATTCAGAAACACCTGGTACACCTGTTGATGCAGTTGTAGTTGATATACCATTTAAAGAATCTTTTAACGCAAATACTAGAGAAGTTGTTAAAGGTTAATATTTTTTATAGGGGAAATGATTAATTTCCCCTATATTCAATTTAAGAAATGTTTGCACAATTTTTAAGTATTGTATTTAGCTCAATAAAACTAGATAAAAATTTATATAGCAATAGTAAATTTTTTGGTGAAGCTGGAATATATTTCGCTGGGTTAATAATGATTTTGGATGGAATCGCTGGAGCTGTCGCCGCAAATTCGATAGTTAAAACATCCATAGGTATTTCTGGTTTAACTGCAATTTTAACATGGTTGATTTGGGCAATTTTTATTTATGTTGTTGGAGTTAAATTATTTTCTGACAAAGAAACAAAAGTAACATTTAAAAAAATACTTGTTGCTGTAGGATATGCCCATGCTCCTGGCTTAATAAGGTTTTTTGCTGTAACACCTGAATTTGTTATTCCTATAATATTTTTGACTCAGTTCTGGATTTTTGCTTCACTAATAATCGCTACTAAACAAGTCCTAAATTTAAAATCTAGCTTTAAAGCTTTTGGAATAGTTTTTTTATCTTTTTTAATTATAGCATTTTTATCTATCTCATTTGTAATGAGTAGAATGGATGCTTTACCTATAAGTAATATAAGTTAAATTGGAAATAAAGTTTTTGATATTCTACAAGACTTACATAGTTTAAATCCGGTAAGAATTAAATTTTCAGTTACACTATTATCTATTTTTTTGCATTCGTCACAAATATTATCTAGCTCTTTTTCGATTATTTTATTTTTATCAATATCTTCAATCATTATCAGTTAGTCCTGCCCCTGCTCCGCTTATTTTTAATGATTCAGTTTCTTCAACAAAAGTATCTTCGGATAATTTATAAAGTTCTTTCCATTCGCTTTCATTAAATGAGTTACTATTTTCTATAAAACTAATATTTATTGTATTACAAACTTCTAAAATTTCATTTTTTAAATAGTTTGAGTAAATAGATTGATTGAGATTTAGTAAAAATTCTTTTTCTTCAATTTTTAAAAAAATTCTTTTACCTATCATTTCTGATGCTCTGCTAACAAAAGGTAAAAATAATAGTGGAAAAGCAACATTAGATATTTGAATATTAGTTTTTTTGTCTAATAAATTTACTTGATCAATAAAGTTAACTCCTAATGTAATCGGGCAAAAAGGATATTTATTTGTATTATTAGTATCAGAGATTAATGTTACTTTTTGAAATTGTTTTTCTTTATAGTCTTTTAAAAATTGATTTAAATTTTTTATACCTGGTAATCCAAACAATTCTAGTAATCTCATATTTTTTCCCACTTCTTCAGCAATGCCCCATGAAAAGCCAGCTCCTTTAGCTGCTCTTTTTGATGTCGTATCTATTTCACTTAAAGTTTTCATTAGTTTAAAGAATTATAAACCCAATAATCATTAAATTTTTTTAATTCGTTAGGTAGTGGTGCTCCTTGAAACATAGATATTCTTAGCCACTTATCTGATTTAGGATCAAACTTAACTGCTCCAAAAAATGACAGTTTTAGTCTTAACATATCTATGGGCATCAAATTGGATCCTATGGTATTATCTTGAATTTCTGAGTAAGGAAATTTTTCTGATATAAATGCTCTTCTTACAACATGTCTAAGGTCATTATTTTCCATTAAGAATCTACAAATGTTTAAACTATTTTTTTGATTTGAAATTCTTTCATAAAGTTTTTTAATATCCCTTGCTATGGCCAAAGGTTGTTCTAAATCAGATCCTTGATCGTTATATCTTTTTGCTAATCTTGGTTCTTCTTTGTTTTTAGAAATAAACCAAAAATTTTCATTACTTTCTTTTTTGCTGAAATCAATTTTTAAAATATCAGAATATTTTTCTTCTAAAATATTTCTCAGATCTAATACGGTTCTATCCCCCGGTATATTAAAAAATTTTTCTTCCTCAGAACTCATTTCATGAATTAGAGGGTTAACAATAGAGTCATATGGTTCTAGCATCATTGAAACAATGTACTCAGAACATTCCAAATCTAGATTTTCCTCTACCCATAAATAAAGTTTATTAAAACTAAATTCTTCATGAACATTAAAAATTTCTATAAAATTTAATAATTTGTTTAGATCGGTTATTAATTGTTTTATTTTATTTTTTTGAAATTCACTTTCTGTATTCCAAGAAGTTATATTTTTTAAAGATTTTTTTAAACATTCAGTAAAAATATCAAAATCTTCTTTTTTTACACTTTTTATTTCTCGAACTTTTTTTAAAGCTTTTTCTCTTGCAAGTATCCAATTATTTAAAAGTGTTGGGTGGTTAACAATAAATGGTGCCATTCCGAGACCTGTTGAATTACCAATGCCTAAATTTCTAGAAATTTCCTTATCTAATTCTACAAAATTTTTTGGGTTTTTGTGACTTGCTATATGATTAACTTGATCAAAAGTAAATTGTCTAACTAAATAAACTAACATCATCTCCAATCTAAAAGGGCCACAAATTTCTTCTCTATTTTTAATTCTAAATCTGTCAGCTAATCCAAACTTTCCCGATCCATAGACAGCTGTAGTTCTGTATAAGTAACCAACTTTTGATAAAAATACTTTGTCAGGTTGTCTGCCCTTTGAAAGGCTATCTACAACATGCTCAAAAGCTCTAACTGATTTATTTGCCCTTGATAGCGTTAGTTCCTTATATGAAAGTCTACCAACTTCTTGCTTGGGAACATTTAATTCTAATCTTTCAATGTCTTTTTTTGTAGGAATCCCATCGTGTAGAACAAATGCTGCATCCCATTTTGTTGCTATTACCCTGTCTGATCTTTCTTCGTTACTTATTTTATTTGCAAAGCAGACCAATGAATAAATCCTATTTTTTTTTGAAAATGAATAAACTGCTCTTCCATATCCATTTTCATCTAAATCAAATAAATTTCTGTTATATTCCCAATCTTTAAATTCTTTTAAAAATGATCTTAAAAAAGATAATTTTGATTGATGAAAAGATCCAAGTCTTGACAATTTCATAATAACTTTTGGATCTCTTAATTCTATTCTCATTTTTAAATATTTTTATAAAAATTATACCAATTATTTCCTAAAATTCCTTCCACTTCTCCTTGGTTAAATCCAGTTTTTTTTAAACCACTTTCTAAATTTTTAAATCCCCTTGCATCTTCAAACCAAGCAGGTTGTTTTGGAAAACCGGCTTTATTTTTTGATCCTTCTCCATAATTTTTTGTCTTTGTCCAAGTGCCATTTCTCATCCACTCAACTACTGTGTCGGGTTGCTTTAAACACAAATCCGATCCTATACCTATGTTCTTTACTCCTATTAATTCAGCAGTTTTTGCTGTCATTTCACAAAAGTTTTCTAAATTACAATTTGTTCCATCTTTAAGATGATGAGGATACAGCGAAAGTCCGATCATTCCTCCACTTTTTGCTAAAGTTTTTAATAAATCATTAGATTTGTTTCTTATTGCTTTATGCCAAAATAATGGATTAGCATGAGTTATTGCAATTGGTTTTTCACTTATTTCTATTGCATCAAATGTACTTTTTTCTGCAGAATGAGACATGTCAATCACAATGCCTACTCTATTCATTTCTTTAATAACTTCTTTTCCAAAATTAGTTACCCCGCTATCAATTTTTTCATAACAGCCTGTAGCTAGTAGAGATTGATTGTTATAGGTAAGCTGCATAAACTTACATCCTAGTTGATGTACTTTTTCAATTAAATTTATGTCATCTTCAATTGGTGAGCAATTTTGAAAACCAAAAAATATAGCAGTTTTTTTTTGTTCTTTAGCTTTTTCTATATCTTTATAATTTTTACCATGAAAAATTAAATCAGAGTTGTCTTTAAAATGTTTATTCCATTCATCTACTCTTTTTAATAATTCATCGTAATCTTCATGATAAACTATAGTAACATGAACAGCATCTAATTCTGCCTCTCTATTAATTTCAAAAATTTCTCTAGACCAGTTACAATATTGCAAATTATCGATTTTATAATTCATTTTTAATTTAAAGATTAGATACCTTTTTTTATAAGGTTATATATATCACTTTTATTATACAATCCTATCTCACGAACTAATTCTTTGTTATCTTTATAAACAACAATAGTTGTCCAATAATCAATCTTTAGTAATTTCGCAATGTCTTTATTTTTTGTTTGTTCAAAATTCATAAAAATAATGTTTTCAAAGTCCTTTTTTGCTTTTTCCAGTATAGGTTTCTGTTTTGCGCATGTGCTACAAGATTTGTTCCAAGAATGAATAACAACTATTTTTCCATTATTTTGAGCAAATTTAAATTTTTCGATGTTAAAATTTGTCTCATACTCACCTGCAAAAGAACTCGTGGAAATTAACAGTATAAAAAAAGCCAATATTTTCATTATAATTCTAAATAACATATTTTTATTTTATTTTCACTCACATTACTAATTTTATTGAAAAAGTTAATTTAATTTGAAATAAGTTAATGACTGTTCATTTATTAAGTCTTATGCAATCAAAAAAAATACATAAAGTTTCTATTGTTATGGGAAGCCAATCAGATTTTAAAACAATGAAGCTGTGTCAAAAAGTCTTTAAAATTTTAAAAGTAAAATTTGAAACAAAAATTATTTCAGCTCACAGAACGCCTAATCGTATGTATGATTACGCAAAAAGAGCAGAAAAAAACAAGATTTCAGTAATTATAGCTGGTGCGGGAGGTTCTGCTCATTTACCTGGTATGATTGCATCTCTTACTACTATACCAGTTATTGGTGTTCCAATTGAAAGTAAGAAATTAAAAGGTTTAGATAGTTTATTATCTATCGCTCAAATGCCTAAAGGCATACCAGTTGGTACTGTTGCCATAGGTGAAGATGGAGCAATTAATGCTGCATTATTAGCAGCATCTATAATTTCTTTGAGCGATGAAAAATTAAAAATAAATCTAAATAAGTGGCGTATCAAACAAAGCTCTTCGGTAAAAAAAAAACCAAAATAAAATTAATGTCAAATCCTACTATTGGAATAATTGGCGGTGGACAACTAGGAAGTATGCTTTGCTCAGCTGCTAAAAATTTAAATATCAAAACAATAATTATTTCTGATAACAAAAATGCACCAGCACAATTTTTTGCTGATGAGTTTATTTTTTGTAAATATGATGATAATATTAAAATTGAAGAATTTACAAGTAAAGTTGATTATGTAACCTTTGAATTTGAAAATATTCCATATGAAACTTTGTGCAAAATAGATAATATAAAAAAAGTAAATCCTAAGCCTTCTATAAACAAAATTATTCAAAACAGGCTTAGCGAAAAAGATTTTTTGAATAAAAACAATATAAAAACTACTTCTTATATTTCTGTAAAAAATGAAAGTGAACTAAGGTCTAGTCAAGATTTTATACCTGGCATACTTAAAACATGTACATTAGGTTACGATGGGAAAGGTCAATATAAAATTAATAATGAAAATGAATTAGATAATTTAAAAGTTAATTTTGAAAATCATTATATATTAGAAAAGTTAGTAAAACTCAAAAAAGAAATTTCAGTAATCATTACAAGATTTGGAAAACAAAAATATGAAGTATATGATCCAATAGAGAATGTCCATGAAGATCAAATATTAAAGTATTCAAAAATACCAGCTGAAATTAACAAAGAATTATTTGATAAGTCTAAAGATTATGCAAAATATATTGCAGAAGAACTCGATTATGTTGGAACTATGTGTGTTGAATATTTTATTGATAAAAATGATAATTTATATGTAAACGAAATTGCTCCAAGAGTTCATAATTCAGGACACCTTACAATAAATGCTTATAACATTAGTCAGTTTGAAAATCATATAAGAGCGGTATGTGGCTTAGATAAAATTGAAATTAAAAAATTATATAATGCTAAAATGATAAATTTAATTGGTGAGGATATATTGGTTTATAGAAAAAAAATTTTTAAAGATAATGAATTTTTCTTTGATTATCAGAAAGATACTGTAGAAAAAAAAAGAAAAATGGGTCATTTAACAACAATAGAAAAGTAAAATAATCCAAGTGTATAAAATTTTAAGTTTTTTATTGATATTTTTTGTTTATAACAATGTTTTGTTAGCTATGGATAATAAACCTTATCATCACCTACCAGATGGAACCTTTAGAAATCCTGAAGGCTCTCCAGAAAGAAATGTTTCATTTAACTGGAGCTTTAAAGTTTTTAATGAAGAAAAAAGAAAGCTTAAAATGGATATTCCTGCTGACCATATTGTAAATAAAAAAGAAGTTTTGGAAAACTTAAAAAAAAATAAGAATAATGACTATATTGCTTGGATAGGTCATGCTACTTTTTTGATAAAACTTGGGAATACAACAATTATTACTGATCCAGTTTTTGAAAAAAATATGGGACCCTTGATATTTGGCCCAAAAAGATTTGTAGATCCTGCAATTGAACTCGATGAATTACCTGAGGTAAATTTATTTTTATTAACACACAATCATTACGATCATCTTAGCACTAGAACTATACAAAGATTTCCTTATAAAAAATCTAAAGTTTTAGCTCCACTTAAACTTGGAAAATATTTTTCTAAAAATGGATTTAGAGATGTTAACGAAATGGATTGGTATGACGAAATAAAAGTTAACGATTTAAAAATCACATTTTTACCTGCAGTTCATTGGTCAAAAAGAAGTTTATGGGACACAAATAAAACATTATGGGGAAATTTTTTAATTGAATATAAAGATAAAAAAATATTTTTTGCATGTGACACTGGTTATGGAAATATCTATAAAGAGCTTGGAAATAGATATGGTCCTATTGATTTAACTTTCATTAATATAGGAGCATATAATTTTTATCCTATGTCTCCACTTAAAGATAAATCAGTTTATCACACGAATCCAGAAGAAGCATTAAATATTGGTCAAGATTTAAAAAGTAAAAAAGTTTTAGGTATGCATTGGGGAACTGTAGTTTTATCTTTAGAACCAATATTTGAACCACCGGTACGTTTTAAAAATTCTTCAAAACAATTTGGTTATAATACTGACGATGCAATCATTTTTAAAATTGGGCAGGTAGAAAAACTAGAGAACATTTTAAAATGAAATCAATCGAAGGTAATTTTCAAAACTCAGAAGTAAATGAATTGTTAAATAAACATTTCATTGAACTTAGATCGGTTTCACCTGAAGGTAGCACGCATGTTCTTGATATAGATGGATTAAAAGATAAAAGTATTAAATTCTGGAGTTTGTGGGATAATAATCAATTAATTGGTTGTGGCGCATTAAAATTTTTAGAAAAAAATCACGGAGAATTTAAATCTATAAGAGTTGCTGATAAATTTAGAAGATCAGGGATCGGTGAAAAAATAATTAAACATTTAATTGAAGAGGCTAAAAAATTAGAAATTTCAAAACTAAGTATTGAAACGGGTGCTGGAGATTTTTTTATTCCCGCAAGAAAATTATTTTCAAAATTTGGTTTTAAAAAATGTATGCCTTTTGCCCATTATAAAGAAGATCCTAATTCTTGTTACTATACTTTGGATTTATAACTAAATGGTAAAAAAAGATAAAGTAAAGCCTTATATTCTCAATGTTGCTGAAATTATTTATTTGGCAATATTTGACATAAAAAAAAACAACCCTGAATTAACAAATATTGAAGCAATAGAATTATTTATTGGCTCTGAAAAATATAACATAATAAGTAGTGGAAAATTTCACGATGATTGGTTTAATGATTTAAAACAAAATGATTTTATTGATAAAAAAACTAAAAAAAAAATACCTTTAGAAACTTTTAAACTTTTAAATATACAAAGAGACGCTATGATAAAACAGTTAACTAGATATCCAAATTTATATTATGCTAAAAGTCATTTTCCTTTAGAAATTTCTCAACGCGCATTCGATCATTTGTGGAGAATTTGTGAAAGCTATGAATTGTGGTGTAAAGAAACAGCTCAAAATGAATTAATTTATTTAAATGTATTAGATTGATCTTGTAAGATTAATATTTCTCTAGTTTTTTCAAAATTATTTTGAACTAACTTTTTAAAATCACGTTTTAGTCTATTTTTAGAATTTTGTTTCTCAATTTTATTTGTGACAAAGGAAACTGTATCCATTCCAGTTTCTTTTTCTACGGCTTTATTGGTAAAAAAAGTTAGTCCTGCCTGTGAGACATTTCCTGATGAAGCTAATGTAATAGCTGGTCCCAACATTGCAGTTGACTGAGCACAACCAGACAAAATTAAACCACTCACTATAAAAACAAGTATTTTTTTCATCCCTATAATTTTATTTATCTCTGTAGTTGAACTTTAATAGTATTTTATATTCAACTCAAGAGAGTAAATAAAAACACTATCCAAATTGGGTAATTTTACTTGTTTTTTATAGTAAAATTAAATTGATTTATATCCAAATTCCAAAGAAGAATCTGTTATGGAATGATATAATGACTCTCCAAAGCTTCTCAGGGCAAACAGTCTTATCTTATCGGGGCTGTCATCTATCATGTCCACAGTAAATGCTACACCATTATAAGTTGAATTTATTGAATTATTTTTTTCTAAAATATTAAAATTAAAAGGACATCCTTTTTTTAAAACTTCTTTAACTTTTTCTCCTTCTAATTCAATTATAGCTCTTGAATGAGATAAATCTGTTACAGCAAAATCAGTTTCTTTAAAAACTTCAATGATATTTTTTAGTAAATTTTTTTTTATAGATACTAAAAGCCAATTTTTAGGACCGTTCCATAAAATTCTTGTGTCATTATTGCTGACTACACTTAGTGGTTCATTTTTTAACTTTAAACTATCAATATCAATATGTTCAAATGAAATTGTTGAATTTTTATACTGTACTATCTGAACAATAAGTAAATTTTTAATTTCTGAAACTTTTAATAAATTTTCTTCATTTTTATTCTCATAATTTCCAAAAAGACCTATTTTATGAATGTGATTTAAAGCCGATATCGATGTCACGATCTTACCCTTTCCCCTTTAGGATCAACATAGTGTGATGATACTATTTGAACGGGTATAGTTTTATTTTTTAAAGGAGACATTGCAAAAAGTTTTTGTCCAATCATATTTCTTCCATCTTTTATTATTGCTAGTGAAAAAGGGTTATCGTATTCTACACTCCAACAAGAAGCTGATATATGTCCTAATTTAGGATTTGGAAGTTTTGCTTTTGCATCTTTAACTATATATGAACCTTCTGGTATACTTGTTTTTTTATCTAATGGAATAACTCCAACAATTTTCTGTCTATCTGAAGCAACATAAGCTGCTTTGCTCAAAGATCTTTTTCCAATAAAATCTTTCTTTTTGCTAACTAATCCATCTAATGAATTATCATAAGGAATTGTGCGTCCATCTAATTCAGATCCTGCCACGTGTCCCATTTCAATTCTTAAGGTTGATAATGCTTCTGTTCCATATGGCTGAATATTAAAATCTTTTCCAATCTCCATTATTTTTTCCCACATATAATTGCCATTATCAGACTCCACATTTACTTCGTAAGCAAGTTCACCAGAAAATGAAATTCTGTAAATTTTTGCATTAACACCAAATAAATTACCTTCCATATATCCCATAAATGGCAAACCTTCATTTGACAAATCTAAGTCTGGAAATAATTTTTGTAATACATCTCTAGACTTTGGTCCAGCTATTGCAGCACCAGCCCACTGTTCTGTAGACGAAACTACATTTACATTCAATTCAGGCCATACTAATTGTAAATAATATTCTAAATGCGATAATACGTTTGCAGCTTGAGCAGTGGTAGTTGTCATATGATAGTGGTTTTCAGAAATTCTCGTTGTTGTTCCATCATCCATTACAATTCCATCTTCTCTTAACATTACGCCATATCTTGCTTTACCAACGGGTAATTTAAGCCAAGCATTAGTATAAACTCTATTTAAAAATTCAGCTGAATCAGGTCCTTTGATATCAATTTTGCCTAGAGTAGTTACATCACATACTCCAACATTTTGTCTTACATTTTTTGCTTCTCTCTTTGATGCTTCAAATAAATTTTCATTTCCTTGTTTGTAATATCTAGGACGCAACCAAACACCAGCATCGACAAACACTGCATTATTTTTTTCATGCCAATAATGCATTGGTGATTTTCTTGTTGGTTTAGAATGTTTTCCAATTTCTCTTCCAACAATAGCTCCTATTGAAACAGGAGAATAAGGTGGTCTAAAAGTTGTATGACCAACTTGAGGTACAACTTTATTTTCTATATCTGAGACTAATTGTAATCCATTAAGATTACTTGTCCTACCTTGATCTGTTGCCATTCCTAATGTTGTATATCTTTTAACATGTTCGATTGATCTATAACCTTCTCTTAATGCAAGCTGTATATCTGACACAGCAACATCATTTTGAAAATCTAGAAATCTTTTATAATTTTTACCTTCAGGTAATGGCACGCACCAAAATTTATCATGATTAGAGGATTTTTTTTCTACAACGGTAGGAACTGCAATCTTGTTTTCTTTATTTGTGATTTGCTTTGATAATTCACTTCCTTTTTCAAAAGATGTTTTCAATGTTTCTTCTAATGTAAAAATCCCATTAGCTGATCCAAGAGTTGTTTCTTTTTGCTTTGATTGACTTGGGATGAATGCATCAATTTCATCTTTGAATTTAGTTTTATTGCCGGATTGTGAAGCTAAATGAATTGTTGGTGTCCAAAATCCTGAGACACAAATACAATCACATCCTATATTTTCAATGTTGCTTACATTTTTTTTATCATCTGATATTTTTGCAATATCTGCAGACTTAACTTTTTTATAACCCTTTGCTGCAACAACAACATAAGAAAATTTTATATTTATGTTTAAGTCTTTAGCTTCTTTTATAATTTCTGAATTAGGACTTTTTCTTGTATCTAAAACAATAGGATCTATTCCATTTTTTTTAAACTCTATTGCAGTTTCGTATCCGCTATCATTATTAGTAAATACTAATGGTTTTTTTCCAACTAAAACTCCATAAATTTTTAAGTATTCTTTAGCTGCTGAAGAAAGCATAACACCTGGAGTATCATTATTTCCAAAAACCAAAGGTCTTTCTATTGATCCAGATGAAATAATGACTTCTTTTGCTCGTATGTACCAAAGTCTCTGCTTAGGAATATATTTTTCTGTTTTAGGTAAATGATCACTAACTCTCTCAGACATAACAAGCATGTTATGGTCATAATAACCAAAAACTTGTGATCTATTTTTGACAATTACATTTGGCATTAATTTAAGTTCAGATATTATTTTTTCTGCCCATTCTTTTCCGCTTTGATTTCCAATTGTAACTTCGCTGGTTAGAAGGCTTCCACCAAACCTCGATTTGTCTTCAGCTAAAATTACTTTTGCTCCATTTTGAGCTGCAGCATAGGCGCTTGCTAAACCGGAAGGACCAGATCCTGTAATTAATAGATCGCAATATTCGTATTTATGTTCATATTTTTCTTTATCATGTTTTATTGAAGCTTCTCCAAATCCTGCTGCTTTTCTAATAATTGGTTCATATACTTTATACCAAAAGCTTTTAGGCCACATAAAAGTTTTATAGTAAAATCCTGCAGGAAAAAATTTACCTAAAAAATTATTTATTGCACCAATATCAAAATCTACATTTGGCCAACAATTAACACTTTTTGCCTCTAAACCCTCAAATAACTCTTGTTCAGTTGCTCTTACATTGGGGTCAACTTCATTATTTCTATTCATTTGAACTATCGCATAAGGCTCGTCTACACCTGCTCCAAAAAATCCTCTAGGTCTATGATATTTAAAACTTCTACCAACTAAATGAACTCCATTTGCAATTAAAGCTGAAGCTAAAGTATCGCCTTCGAAACCAGAATACTTTTTACCATTAAATTTAAATGAAAGTTTTTTATTTCTATTGATTAATCCACCTTTGTCTAATCTAAATTTTTCTGACATCTTTATACTTCTTCGTTTGCTTTTAATGTTTTAAATATTTCGTGAGTTAACGTGTCTCTTTCAACTTTAATCCATTGTCTACATCCAGAAATATGTTGCCATAATTCTAAATGTTTTCCTCTTGGACTTTTACGTAAATAAACAAAATTGTCCCAATCTTGATCCGAAATTTCTTTATTTAATTCTGGTCTTTTAACTGTTGCATCGCCACCATATGAAAATTCATTTTGAGATCGTAATCCACAGTGAGGGCATTTAATATGTAACATTTAAGAAATCCAAGTTTTAGTTCCAAGACCTTTTTCGTCAATTAAATGTCCAGTATTAAACCTATTTAAACTATAGCCTGCATTAAGTTCGTGAGGTCTGTCTTGAGCAATTGTATGAGCAAAAGTCCATCCAGATGCAGGAGTTGCTTTAAATCCTCCATAACACCATCCACAATTTAAATACAATCCATTAATATGTGTCTTGTCAATAATAGGTGATCCATCCATAGACATATCCATAATTCCTCCCCATGTTCTAAGCATTTTTAATTTACTTAGAAACGGAAACATTGCTATTCCTTCAGTTAATACATGTTGTAACGTTGGAAGATTTCCTCTTTGAGCATAACTGTTGTATCCATCAAGATCTCCACCCATAACCATTTCGCCTTTATCAGATTGACTGCAATAAAAGTGTCCAGCTCCAAATGTAACAACATTGTCTAAGATTGGTTTAATTGGTTCTGAAACACATGCTTGTAAAAGATGTGTTTCTATAGGCAGTGTCATATTTAATTTTTCTGCTAAAATATTTGTACTGCCAGCAACACAAAGACCTATTTTTTTTGCTTTAATATCACCTTTTGAAGTTCTTATTCCTAAAATTTTTCCATTGGAAACGTCGAACCCTGTGACTTCACAATTTTGAATAATATCTACTCCCATCGAGTCTGCTTGGCGTGCATACCCCCAAGCAACAGCATCATGTCTAGCTGTTCCTGCGCTAGGCTGCATCAGTCCACCAAAAATTGGAAATCTTACATTTTCAGAAAAATCTGCCATAGGAATAATTTTTCTAACCTCTTCTCTATTTAACAGAACTGCATCAATTCCATTTAAACGCATTGAATTTCCTCTTCTAGAATAAACATTCATCTGTGCATCAGAATGTGCAAGATTAATTATTCCTCTCGGAGAAAACATTACATTAAAATTTAAATCCTGACTCATGCTTCTCCACAAGTCCATACCGAACTCACTAAACAAACCATTTTCATCATGCATGTAATTTGATCGAATTATTGTTGTGTTTCTTCCAACATTACCTCCACCTATCCAGCCTTTTTCAATAATAGCGACTTTTGTAATGTTGTGTTCTTTAGCAAGGTAATATGCTGTGGCTAAACCATGACCTCCGCCTCCTATAATGATAACATCGTATTCAGATTTAGGAGTTGGGTCTTTCCAGGCCACTTCCCAATCTTTATGACCTTTAAAAGCATTTTTGATAAGGCTGAAGACTGAATATTTTTGCATAATCAAATTTTATCGTAATTAGTATAAATAGTTCTTTATTTTTTTTATATATATTTTTTAGAACTTTAAAAAAACCATAAAAGAAGATATTAATCCAGCTCAAATGAGTTTGAATATATTAAATATAGAAAGCTAAAATGGGGAAAGTAAAATCTGATATTGAAATAGCAAGAGCAGCAAAAATGAAGCCGATTCAAGAAGTGCTTAATGGACTAGATGTGCCTGACAAAGCTGAAGTCTATAGTCCAATAGGAAGATATATCGCTAAAATTAAAACTGAGTATTTAGATACTTTAAATAATAAAAAAGATGGAAAATTAATTTTAGTTACTGCAATTACTCCAACTCCTGCTGGTGAAGGAAAAACAACTACATCAGTTGGTCTAAATGATGGTTTAAATAAAATTGGAAAAAAATCAATTGTATGTCTCCGAGAACCTAGCTTAGGACCTTCTTTTGGAATGAAAGGTGGAGCTGCTGGAGGTGGTTATGCACAAGTAGTTCCTATGGAACAAATAAATTTACATTTTACAGGAGACTTTCATGCAATAACCTCAGCTCACAATCTTCTTTCTGCTTTGATAGATAATCATATCTATTGGGGTAATAAATTAAACATTGATGTCAGAAGAATTGTTTGGAAAAGAGTTATGGACATGAATGATCGTTCTTTAAGATCAATTGTTGTAGATCTTGGAGGCGTGGCCAATGGATATCCTAGACAGGATGGCTTTGATATTACAGTAGCTTCTGAAATAATGGCTATCTTCTGCTTAGCAAATGATTTAACAGATTTAGAAAATAGAATTGGCAATATTACTGTAGCCTATACTAGAGATAAAAAACCAATTTATGCAAAAGATTTAAACGCTCACGGTCCAATGACTGTTTTATTAAAAGATGCAATTAGACCTAATATGACACAAACATTAGAAAACAACCCAGCAATAATACATGGAGGACCTTTTGCAAATATTGCGCATGGTTGTAATTCTGTGATAGCAACAAAAACAGGATTAAAATTAGCTGATTATGTTGTAACTGAAGCTGGTTTTGGTGCTGATCTAGGGGCTGAAAAATTTATAGATATTAAATGTAGAAAATCAAATTTAAAACCTGATTGTGTGGTTATTGTTGCAACAATAAGAGCTTTAAAAATGCATGGTGGTGTAGCTAAAGATGATCTTAAAAATGAAAATGTTAAAGCTTTAAACAAAGGATTGGTAAATCTTGAAAGACATATTAATAATATTAGGAAGTTTGGTTTACCAGTTGTGGTGGCTGTTAACCATTTTATCACAGATACTGATAAAGAAGTTAATGCACTTATGGATTTTTGTAAAACATTAGGTGTAAAATCATCTATTTGTAAACACTGGTCAGATGGAGGTGAAGGAACAAAAGACCTAGCAAACATTGTTGTAGATATTAGTAATAATAAAAATACTTTTAAATTTTTATATGAAGATAAGATGCCTTTATTTAAAAAAATCGAGACAATCGCACAAGAAATTTATCATGCGAGTGAAGTAGTGGCTGATACAAAAATAAGAGATCAACTTAAAGATTTTGAATCAAAAGGTTATGGAAATCTTCCTATATGTATTGCTAAAACTCAATATAGTTTTTCAACTGACCCTAGTCTAAAAGGTGCTCCTACGGGGCATGTGGTTCCAATAAGAGAAGTAAGATTATCATCAGGAGCAGAATTTATTGTGGTTGTTTGTGGAGCGATAATGACAATGCCAGGTCTTCCAAGAGTCCCTGCCGCAGATTCAATTAAATTAAATGACAAAGGTGAAATAGAAGGTTTATTTTAATTAAGCTGCCTTTAGATAGTCTAACCAATTTTTTAACTCTAGCATTCTAGTATCTTTTTTTGATTTTTTGATTTCTTCTTCAATAAATTTAATATGATTTTGAATTTCTTCTTCATCTTTAAAACATTTTCTAACAGTTATAAGTCTTTCTTTTCTAAATTTAATTAATGTAATCATTTTATCATATGTAATTTCAGGATGATATTGCAAACCCCATATATCACTTACGCCAGATTTAAAATGAATGCTCTGTATTTTATTAATTTTGTTTGATGCTAAATGAGTTGCCTCATTTGGTAAAGTAACTACCTCATCAAAATTAAAAGCTGGTGAATTAAATTTTTTATTTTTATGTCTATATAAAGGGTGCTTCAATCCATTTTCATTAATTTCAATATCTTTGGCTATACCAATATGTGCGCCATTAGATGCTTTTTTTACTTCTCCTCCTGCTGCTGTTACGGCTACTTGCATACCCCAGCATATAGCTAAAATTTTTTTAATATTTTTTAAACATTCTTTCATAAAAGCAATTTGTCTGCGAATTTCTATACAATCGTTATAGATGCTCAAGCTACTACCACCCCAAATTAATCCATCATATTTTTTAATATTTGGAATTATTTTATCAAAACTTTTTTCTGCACATGGATTAAAAACATCAATATTTAAATCTTTTGAATAATACGCAAGACTCTCTTGTAAACTTTCTGCATGAGTTTTTATACCTGAATTTTTAAAATTTTGATTTTCATTTGGTAGGTTTCCTTCAACAACTAATAAATTTAAATTTTTCATTAAAATAATTTCCCAGACATGCTGTATTCGTACAAAATTTTCATATCATTAACTGTCATTTTTTTTGGATTAGATGAGGTTGATGGATCTTCTAAGGCCATTTTTGACAATCTTTCAATATCAAAATCTTCTTTTTTTATAACGTCTGATAACTTGTGTGGCATATCTAATTTTTGTCTTAATTCTAAAACCCACTGTATAAAAGCATCGAATGATTGATTTTGCAATTCTAAATATTTACAAATTTTAATAATTTTTTCTTCAATTACATCTTTATTGAAAGTCAAAACATATGGCATGAATATTGCATTTGATAATCCATGATGAATATTATTAACAGCGTTAACAGGGTGACTTAAAGAATGAATTGCCCCTAATCCTTTTTGAAAAGCAGTAGATCCCATGCTTGCAGCTGTTAACATG
The DNA here is from genome assembly GCA_902634305.1 of uncultured Pelagibacteraceae bacterium. Lineage (GTDB taxonomy): Bacteria > Pseudomonadota > Alphaproteobacteria > Pelagibacterales > Pelagibacteraceae > Pelagibacter. The sequence continues at coordinate 48,144 of CACPJJ010000005.1, forward strand.
TTCATTCTCGCTTCAATATTTGAGCCATCTTTGACAGCTTTTAACAACCATTGATTAATCATTCTCATTCCTTCTAAAGCGATACCATCGGCCATTGGATGAAATCCAGGTGCACAAAATGCTTCAAGATTATGAGCTAATGCATCCATTCCTGTAGCAGCTGTAATTTTTGGTGGTAGACCAATAGTTAAAGTTGGATCTAATATTACGATTGATGGTAAAAATTTTGGATGAAAAATAATATTTTTTACACCGGTTTCTTCATTTAAAATTACAGAAGCTCTACCTGTTTCAGATCCTGTGCCAGCTGTAGTTGGAACAGCTATAATTGGAGAAATTTTATCATGATTTGCTTTAGTCCAGTTATCTCCCACGTCTTCAAAGTCCCAAATTGAAAGAGTTTGTCCCGACATAAATGCTACAGCTTTTCCAACATCTAATCCACTACCCCCACCAAATGCTATAACACCGTCACAACTATCTTTTTTATATATTTCAACACCTTCTTTAACATTTGTGCCTGTAGGGTTACCTACAACTTTTGAAAAAATACTAACTTTAAATCCTTCATTTTTTAATTTTTCTAATATATTTAAAACCATCTGAGTTTTAGCCAAACCACTGTCTGTAACTAGTAAAGGACTTTTAATACTTAGCTGTTTGCAAGCACTACCTAAATCGGCAATTCTATTTTCACCTACCCACATTGTGGTTGGATAATTCCAATTATATTTGCTCATATTTAAATTTATTTATAGAGGATTTTTAATATGGTAAATGAAATTAATCTAGTTTAATCTTACATTTTTTATGATCCAAACAATTACACCAATAGATAATACAATATATGTCGAAAGAGAGTATAATTCGAAAATAATTGAAGAAACTATATCTAATTCAGTTATAGCCCAAAATGAATGGGGATCACTTAAAGTAGAGGAAAGAGTTGATTTATTAAAAAAATTTGTTGCTGACTTTTTATCAAAAGAAAAACAAATTATTGAAGAAATTACCAGACAAATGGGAAGGCCAATCTCTCAAGCGTTAAATGAATTAAAAGGTTTTAAAGAAAGAGCTGATTATATGCTCTCAATTGCGGATGAAAAATTAAAAAATATCTATTTGCCAGAAAAAGAAAATTTTAAAAATTATATTAAAAGAATTCCAATGGGAGTTTCTTTTATTATAGCTCCATGGAACTATCCTTATTTAACGTCTGTTAATTCAATTATACCATCTCTTGCTGCAGGAAATTCTGTAATATTAAAGCACTCAGCCCAAACACCTCTTTGTGCTGAGCAACTGTATGAATCAGCTAAAAAAACTCTTCCTAATAATACATTTAATTATTTACATCTTAACCACAATGACAGTTTGAAAATAGTTTCTGATAAAAGAATTGGGTTTGTTTCATTTACAGGGTCAGTAAGTGCAGGCTATGAAGTTCAAAAATCAACAATGAATAAATTTATAAGTATTGCACTTGAATTGGGTGGAAAGGATCCAGCATTTGTAAGACATGATGCTGATCTTGAAAATACTGTAGAAAATCTTGTGGATGGTTCTTTTTTTAATTCTGGTCAATCTTGCTGCGGTATAGAAAGAATCTACGTAGATAAAAAAATATATAATAATTTTTTAGAGTTATTTATTGATAAAACATACAGCTACAAATTGGGCAATCCATTAAAAGAAGATACCAACCTTGGTCCTGTTGTTAAATTATCTGCTGCGGATTTTATTAAAGATCAGATGAATTTAGCTGTAAAACAAGGTGCAAAAATGATGATTAATGAATCAAAATTTGATTACCCAAAAGAACATAAAAATTACATGATCCCTCAAGTTCTAACTAATGTAAATCATGAAATGAAATTTATGATGGAAGAAACATTTGGTCCCTGTGTAGGAATAATGGCAGTAGATAATGACGATGAAGGTGTAAATTTAATGAATGATAGTCCTTATGGTTTAACCGCATCAATTTGGACTAAAGATATTGATGTTGCAGAAAAGCTTGGCAATAAAGTAAATACTGGAACTTTATTTATGAATAGATGTGATTACTTAGATCCAGGATTATCTTGGACAGGTGTAAAGGAAACAGGAAAAGGCTGTTCTTTATCTGAGATAGCATATGAACATCTTACAAAACCAAAAAGTTTTCACCTAAAGAAAAAATTATAAAAAAATGAAACTTACTTACAAAGGTAAATCAGCAATTGTTACTGGTGCGTGTGGTGGTATGGGTTTAGAAGTTTCTAAAAATTTATCAAAAAATAATATTGCGGTACTTATGATTGATTTGAAAAAACCTCCTAAAAATTTTTTAAAAGATAATCAAAATTGTACATATAAAAATATTGATGTTACTAATTTTAAGAAATTAAAAAAATCTATAGAAATATTTTGCAAAAAAAATAAGCAGATTGATTATTTAATTAATACAACAGGTGTCTTATGGTTTGATAAAGATATATCATCAACTAATATTGACCCTAAAATATGGGATAAAGTCTATGAAATAAACTTAAAATCAATGGTTTATCTATCTAAAATTATTATACCTAAAATGAAAAAAAATAAATTTGGATCAATGGTGCATATTTCGTCTGTTGATGCATTGTCAGGTGATAATAAACCACAGGATGCTTATGGATCCTCTAAAGCTGCTATGATTAGACTGTCAAAATCTCTAGCAATTCAATTTGCTTCAAACAATATTAGATCAAATAGTATATTACCTGGAGCAGTCGATACTAATATGCAAAGAAGATGGAAAAAAAATCCATCAGCAAAAAAAAAATTAGCAAAAGTAATACCTCTTAATAGAATTGGTGAACCACAAGATATATCAAATACCGTTATGTTTCTATTAAGTGACCAATCTAATTATATTACTGGAACTGAAATTATTATCGACGGCGGTATTACTGCTAAACCTTAAATCTTAGAATTAGGCGCTTCTATAAAAGAAGCGCCTAAAAATATTATTATCTATAAGGATAACCAGCTTTTTCCATTGTTTGAGCATATAATTTAAATGCATCAACAACTTTTTTAGCACGTGGGCTAATTTTAGATGTATCATCCCAGAACTCTTTAGAGTCTTCTACTACTTTACCCCACTCATTCGCTGGAAGACTTGTTAGTTCCATTTTTTTACCATTAACACGTAGGTCTGCTTCTCCACCCCAATACCATACTTGTCTATAATAATGAGAGTCATTAATAGACATTCGGTATAAAGCTTGAAGTTTTGGACTTAATTTTTCCCAACTTTTTGAATTGGCAAAGTAAGAACCAAACCATGCACCTGTAACTGCATTTGTTAAAGCATATTTACAAATATCTGCCCAACCTACTTCGTAAGCTTCGGTAAATCCGCACCAACAAACACCATCAAGTTCACCTGTTTGCATTGCAGTTTCAACATCATCCCATGGTACAATTACTGGAATTAAACCATATCTAGACAAGAATTTTCCTGCAGTTGGAACGCCAAAAACTCTTAATCCTTTCATGTCCGCTAATGAAGTAACTTTTTTCTTAACAGTAAATAGATGACAAGGGTCCCAAGCACTAGTGCTTAACCATTTTACTCCCTTAACTTCTTTATAAGCTTCATCCCAAATTTCATTTAAACCGTAATATTTAAATAATGATGGAACATCTAAACTGTATCTTGTTGCAAATGGGAAATATCCACCAAATACCTGTATATCTACTGGTGAACCCATAGTTGCGTCATCACTTTGCACTGCATCAATTGTACCTGCCTGCATTGCTCTAAACAATTCATCAGTTGGTACTAATTGGTCTGCATAGTAAAGCTCAATTTCCATTTCGCCATGAGCAGCTTTATTAAAAGCTTCAATTTGTGGCTTAATTACATGAGCTCCTAAAGGTGCTCCAGAATATGTTTGCAGTCTCCATTTTATTGGATTTGACGCCGCATAAACATAAGGAGCTTTTACAACAGAAGCCCCGGCCGCACCCAAAGTTAACAAACCGGCTTTCTTAATAAACGAACGCCTTTTATTTGTTATGATTTTTTTTTCTTTTTTCATATCTTCCTCTCACTTAATTTATACACAAAAGGTTATTATTAATTTTAGAATGATTCTAGTAATTATTTAAAATAATTTAAACTATAAGTTGAATTTATTTATTTGATAAATATTTTTCAGGCAAGTATGTAGCAATTTCGGGGAATGCCATGACTATCGCTAGACCAATAACCATGACTATAACAAACGGAATGATTGATCTATAAATATCATATAAAGTTATTTCTTTTGGTGCCATAGCTCTCATTAAGAATAAATTATATCCAAACGGTGGAGTCATATATGCTATTTGACAAGTAATTGTATAAAGCACTCCATACCATATAGGATCAAATCCTAAAGATATAATTAGTGGAACGTAAAGTGGTGCAACAATTACCAGCATTGCAGTATCATCTAAAAACATTCCCATAATTATATAAGAAAGTTGCATCATAATTAAAACTCCCCAAGGTGTTAGATTCCATCTTTCAATAAATAACTTCTCTATTGCTTTTCCTGCTCCCAGACCATCAAAGACAGCCCCAAAACATAATGCCGCTAAAATTATCCACATAAACATACATGAAACACCCAGTGTTTTTTTAAGCGTAGTTTCGAGAACTTGTTTGTTAAATCTTTTTTTATAAATAGCAGCGATTGTAGCAAGTAGTGCTCCAACGGCTGAACATTCAACAAGACTTGCTATTCCCATTAAAAACAAACCGGTCATAAGAAAGAAAATTACAAAAGGAATTATTCCAGCTTTTAATAATTTTAATTTTTCTGATAGCGGAATATCTCTTTCTTTTTTATCTAGTGCGGGACCTAATTCTGGTTGGAGTCGACACCTAACATAAATATAAATAATAAATAAAGAAGCCATTAATATTCCCGGCAAAAGGCCAGCCAACCAAAGCTTACTAACTGGCTGTCTTGCGATCATGCCGTATAGAACCATAACTACACTTGGGGGTATAAGTATACCTAGAGAACTCCCCGCTTGAACCACCCCAGTAATCATTCGTTTATCGTAATTTCTCTTTAACATTTCTGGAAGTGCAATTGTTGCTCCTATAGCCATTCCCGCTACACTTAATCCATTCATTGCCGAAATTGCTACCATCATAAGCATCGTTCCAATCGCAAGACCACCTTTCAGTCCACCAAAATATACATGAAACATTTTATATAAATCGTTTGCTATTCCCGACTCAGAGATCATAAATCCCATATAAATAAAAAGAGGAAGAGTAAGCATTGGATACCATTTAAACAACTTCCACGTAGCTGTGTAAGGCATCTCCATAGATCCTTCACCCCAAATCAATAATGCTGAAGCAGCTGCGACAAAGCCTATTGCACCAAATACTCTTTGACCAGTAAACATCATTGTTAACATTGTTATAAACATAAACAATGCAATGAATTCGTAACTTAAGTATTGTGCTAACATAATTATATTTTTTTACCTTTTATTTTTGCTATGTCTTTAAAAAGCATAGAAAACGCTTGCAGTAACATTAATAAAATACCAATTAACATTAAACTTTTTATTGGCCAAACATAAGGTGCCCAAGCCGTAAAAAGTTTTTGCTTAGTTTCAATGGTGTATTGTAAGCTTGTTATAGATCCATAAAATAAAATTATTAAATAGAAAATTAAAAACATGCTTGTAAAAGCATCCATTTTTGCTTTTCCTCTTTCGGAAAGCCTTCCATAAAATAAATCCATTCTAACGTGATCATCAGTAATCATAGAATAACCGCCACCCAATAAATAATATGCAGTAATTGTAAATTGAGCCATCTCAATTATCCACATCAAAGGATAATTAATTATATTTCTAGTTACAAAAGAAAGAATTAGCACAAACATCATAAAAAAAACTCCATACATAACTATTCTCCCAACTTTAATACAAATTGAATCAATAAATTTTACATAGTTAGAGATTAATTTTGGCATAGAGTTATTTTTTTATGATAATTAAAATTAAAATTAGAATTATTGCAAGAATTAAAATCATTGAATTAATATTTAGATAAGATAGATTTAATAAATTATTTGAGGGATTTAAAAATAATATGACAAAAGTAGCTATTATAGGAACAGGTCCTTGTGGACTGTCTATGTTAAGATCTTTTGAACAAGCTGAAAAAAAAGGTGAAAAAATACCTGAAATAGTTTGTTTTGAAAAACAGGAAGACTGGGGAGGATTATGGAACTATAGTTGGAGAACTGGATCTGATCAGTATGGTGATCCTGTTCCTAACAGTATGTACAGATATCTATGGTCAAATGGACCAAAAGAGTGTTTGGAATTTGCAGATTATTCTTTTGACGAACACTTTGGAAAGCCTATTCCATCATTTCCACCTAGAGAAGTTTTGTATGATTATATAACCGGCAGATTAAAGAAAGGTAATCTAAAAAATAAAGTAAGATTTAGTACAAGTGTTTCTAAAGTTATTTTTAATGGAGAACAATTTGAAATTACTTCCCATGATAAAAAAAATGATAAATTTTCAAAAGATACTTTTGATTATGTAGTTGTATCAACTGGTCATTTTTCAGTTCCCTTTATTCCAGAATATCCAGGAATGAAATCTTTTCCAGGTAGAATAATGCATTCACATGATTTTAGAGATGCCGAAGAATTTAGAGGAAAAAATGTTATTGTTTTAGGAAGCAGTTATTCAGCAGAAGATGTAGCTCTTCAATGCCACAAGTATGGTGCTAAAAGTGTAACTATAGGTTACAGAAATAACCCAATGGGTTTTAAATGGCCTAAAGGAGTAAAAGAAGTGCATTATTTAGATAAACTGGTTGGAAATAAAGCAATCTTTAAAGATGGACATGAACAAGAGGCTGATGCAATAATTTTATGTTCTGGTTATCTTCATCATTTCCCATTTTTAACTGAGGACCTTAAGCTAAAAACTAGAAATAGATTATATCCGCCAAAATTATATAAAGGTGTCGTATGGCAAGATAATCACAAATTACTTTATTTAGGTATGCAAGATCAATTTCATACTTTTAATATGTTTGATTGTCAGGCGTGGTATGCAAGGGATGTGATAATGGGTAAAAGTAAAATTCCAAATAGCTCAGAAATAGAAAAAGATATAAATAAATGGGTTGCTCTAGAGGAAAAATTAGAAAACCCAGATCAAATGATAGACTTTCAAACTGAATATACAAAAGAACTTCACGGGCTATCTGATTATCCAAAAATTGATTTTGAGTTAATTAGAAAACATTTTAAAGAATGGGAACACCATAAAGTAGAAGATATTATGACATATAGAAATAAATCTTTTTCTTCACCTGTTACAGGATCTATTGCCCCAGTACATCATACGCCTTGGGCAACAGCAATGGACGATTCTTCAAAAGTTTTTTTAAATCAACCAAAAAAATAGAATAATTACCAATCGATCTGTAATTTTTTGTTTTCGCAAATACATTCTAAAATGCTAAATAAAAGTGGAAATTTACTTTTATCAAATTTTGCCATAAGTTTTGGTCCAATATCAAAAGCCAATTGGGCACCTTCAACTGTTGTATTTTTCATAAATTTTTCTTTTGCCTCTTTGTATAAATAACCTTGTCCTAAATATTTTCCCATTTGGCTATTTCTTCCGCCAGACACACTTACATATATATCTCCTAAACCAGCTAAACCATAAACAGACTCAGTTTTACCTGAATAACTATTAACAATGTCTACCATTTCAGAAATTGATCTATGAATTAAACTAGCAGCGGTATTTAAAAAATATTTTTCTTGGATTTCTTTTGAAGCAGCTGGGTTACTTAAGCCTTGTGAACCACCAATTAACATTGAATAAAGATTTTTTATCGCTGAAGAAATTTCTATACCTTCTATATCATCTGATATTTCACATTTGTAATATTCTGTTTGAATAAAATTCTGAATTTTTTGAGCCTCCTTAATATTTTTATTTGCTATTATAGTTCCTGTTCTTATTTTATTTGCAAGGCCTGATGCCAAACATGGTCCTTTAACTGAAGAAATATTAACATTTTTATGACCATTTTTTTTCAAAATCATTTCTAGTTTTTCAGTTAAAGTTGTTAGTTGATCATCAATTATTGAAAGGCCCTTTGTTAGTAAAATTATTGGTGTGTTAGCCTTATAAAATTTTGAAATCTCATCACTTACCCAATCAATTCCAGCTGAGCTAACAGCAACTACGATTAAATCTAAATCGGTATCAGCAATTGCACTAAATTTTTCAATTTTAATATTTTTTGGCAAAATTACATTTAAACTTGGGTGCAAATTTTTATTGGATTTTATTGAAGAAATAAAATTATCTTCTAATACTGAGCCCATTATAGTGACATCATTATTATTTTCTGCACACGGAATCGAAAAAGCAGATCCCATTGCTCCAGCGCCAATTATTAATATTTTTTTCATAGCTAAAATTATGCTAAAGTTTTTCTAATTGCTTGTTTCCATCCTTGCAATAAATTATTTCTCAATGATTTATTAAGTTTTGGAGAAAAAACTCTATCTTTTTTTGACTTAACTTGAATTTCATTCAAAGATTTAAATTCTCCAATCTGATATCCAGCTAAGAGTGCAACCCCTAAGGCTGTTGTTTCTAGAGTTTTTGGTCTAATTACATTTAAATTTATTATATCTGATAAAAATTGAGCAAACCAATTGTTCGCCACCATTCCTCCATCAACTTTAATCAATTTAGGGTTAAGTCCATCTTTTTTCATTGCATCAAATAAATCATAACTTTGATAAGCAACAGATTCTACAACAGCTCTGACTAAAGTTTTCCAATCACTGTTTCTTGTTAAACCAGTAATGACTCCTCTTGCATCTGGTCTCCAATAAGGAGCACCTATTCCACTAAATGCTGGAACTACATATACACCTTCATTATTTTTTTTTGATTTAGCAATATTTTCAGTTTCATATGCATTATCGATTAGTTTTATTTTATCTCTAAGCCATTGTATTCCTGCTCCAGCAATAAAAATTGAACCTTCTAATGCGTAAGTATTTTTTCCATTTATTCGATAACAAATTGTGGTCAATAATTTATTTTTTGAAAAAATTTTCTTTGAACCGGTATTCATTATTACAAATGCACCAGTACCATAAGTACTTTTGATTGAACCTTTTTGAAAACAAGATTGACCAATTGCTGCTGCCTGCTGATCTCCTAAAACTGCAGATATAGGGATTTCTTGTCCGATAATTTTTTTATCTAAAGTCCCAAAACTATCAGCTGAATTTTTTACTTCTGGAAGAATTTTGTGAGATATCTTTAATTTTTTCAATATATTTTTATCCCATTGATTTGTATTTATATTGTACAACATTGTTCTGGATGCATTAGTTGCTTCAGTTAAATGTTTTTTTCCTTTAGTTAGCTTCCAAATTAAAAAAGTATCAATGGTTCCAAATAGTAAATTATTTGATTTTAATAATCTTTTTGATTCTTTTACATTATCTAATATCCATCTAATTTTCGTTGCTGAAAAATATGGATCGATAAATAAGCCAGTTTTTTTTCTAATAATATTTTCATAATTATTTTTTTTCAAATTTTGGCAAAATTGTTGTGTACGTCTATCCTGCCAAACAATAGCATTGTAAATTGGTTTGCCATTTTTTTTATTCCAGAGGATAGTTGTTTCTCTCTGATTGGTAATTCCAATACTTAATATTTTTCCTTTTAACTTCTTAGCTTTTTGTGTAACTTTTTTTAATGATTTGAGTGTAGTCTTCCAAATCTCATTTGGATTATGTTCTACCCAACCATTTTTTGGAAAATATTGTTTAAATTCAAACTGTGATATAAATTTTATGTTACCTTTTGTATCAAACAAAATTACTCTTGTTGATGTAGTGCCTTGGTCAATAGCAACAAGAAGTTTTTTCACAATTTTAATTTATGCCAAGGTGTTTTTTTCTTTTCTCTACCCAGGTTCTAATTAAATTATCAAATATTAAACCTATGAAAGCAACGCAAATTCCAAGTGTGAATCCTATACCTGCCCCTTTTTTATCTGATAATGCTTTTAAAATATATTGTCCTAAATCTTCAGTTCCAATAAAAGCTCCAATGATCACCATAAACAATGCAAATACAATTGTTTGATTTAAGCCAAGCATCATGTGAGGAAATGCTAAAGGAAATTCTATTTTAGTCAATCTTTGGAATTTATTTACACCTGACATTGTTGCAGCATCATGCAAACCAACTGGAACACTTCTAAGACCTTCAATTGTATAACGTGTTGCAGGTATTGTTGCATAAACTATAACTGCAATTAAAACTGATGTATCAGTTATACCAAAAAGCATCATCACTGGAATTAAGTATACAAAAGAAGGAAAAGTTTGAAATATATCACAAACCCCCAGCATAAAACTCGCAGAATGTTTGTTTTGAAAACATAAAGTTCCAACTGTAAAACCGATTAAACAAGATACAATAACTCCAAAAGTTGCCATATATGCCGTCACTAATGCTCTATCCCACCATGGACTTAAGGCTATAAATAAAGTCAATCCACAAACAACTAATGCTGAACGAATTCCACCAATTAAATATCCCGCACCAACAACCAAAACTAATGTGGCAACCGCAGGCATTCTTAAATATAAAGCTCTCATTGGCTGAAGCACGTCTTGAATCAACCATGTATTAAATGCTTTTATATACACAAAGAATGTATCAAAAATCCAATCAACACCTTTATTCCAAAAATCTGCTGTTGATATTCCTTTGTTATGTGGAACTTCAAATAAGTAGTTGTAACTACCTTTAAACAAAAAAGTTCCAACATAAGCAAGTAAAATTCCTATAATTACTGTTGCAACAAAAAATAAAATATTTTTATTTCTTTGATAGAATGTCAGATTACCGAAATAGTCTGTTTGTTTATTTGCCCAAGCCAAAGACATTTTATCTAAAAGAATTGCAATTAAACTAATACACAATCCAGCTTCCAAAGCTAAACCGATATTAAGTTGGTTTAAGGCTAATAATAAATTAAACCCCAAACCTTTTGCACCTATAAATGCAGAAATAACAGCCATAGAGAAACAAACCATTATGACTTGGTTTACTCCAATTAAGATATCTCTTCTTGCAGTTGGAATTAATACTTTAAACATCAGTTGCCAATTATTACACCCGCTCATTCTACCTGCCTCGATAACTTCTGGTGGTATTGCTCTTAAACCTAATATAGTTAATAATATCATTGGTGGTACAGCAACAACCATAGTTATAATTACTGCAGCATGATCACCAACTCCAAAAAGTACAAGTGCAGGAACCAATACCGCATATTGTGGCATTGTTTGCATAACTAAAAGTATTGGATATAAAGCTTTCTCAACACGTTTGCTTTTAAATGCTGCTATACCTAAGCCTAAGCCAAAAATAAATGATAGTGGTGCTGCAACTAATATAAATGAAAGAGTTTGCATCGAAGGTTTCCACTGACCAAATATAGAAATGTAAACCATAACTAAACCTGCAAACAAAGCTAAACCTTTACCACTTAGTTTATAAGCAAGTATTGCTGAACCCGCAGCAACAATAGTCCATGGTAAACCTGGTAGTTCTGCCCAAGGGTTTTTGTCTATCCAATCCCAACTGGTAAATGCTACAATAGTTTCAAGTCCGCCTAATAAAATCTCTCTAATCAGCTCTATTAGAAACGTCATAAAAGCAGTTAAATTTCTACTTATTTGTAAAACTAAAGGCCGAGTTCTGAATTCTTGAGTATCTTCGTTCCAAAATTCAATTGGCATCCATTCATTCATTAAGAAAAATAATGAATCATTTATCCAAATAGGTAACCATCCAAGCAATGGAGGTAATCTCCAAAAGACATCAAAAGCATAATATCTTACTTCTTTACCGAGAAAAACAAAGGAGCTTTGGTTTGGATCTTTAACAAATTCTGCTTGGCCTCGTATAAATTTATATGTTTCAGGAACATCAATCGCAAAGCATAAAGCAAAAAATACAATCAATAAAAATAACCATTGAAATAACTTTGGATATTTTTTTATTAATTCCATGATTTAATTACTATTTTTTCTTCCTCCAAAAACTGTATTAATTATTTTTGTTGGATTAATAGAGCCTACAATTTTGTTATTATTATCTATAACTGCTACTGATTTTTCTTGTGTTAAAATTTTTTCAGCAACATTTTCAATAATTTCATTTTTTAAAACCTTCAAATCACCTAGATTATCAGTGGTAGATGGTTCCATTACATCTTCTATTAATAGAACTTTTTCTCTAGGTACCTCTTCGGTAAATTTCCTTACATATTCAGTTGCTGGATTTAAAACAATATTTGCAGGTGTGTCTAGCTGTTCAATTATTCCATCTTTCATAATAGCAATACGATCAGCAAGTTTTAGAGCCTCATCAAAATCATGAGTAATAAACATAATTGTTTTTTGTAATTTATCTTGAAGTCTTAAAAACTCATCCTGCATTTCTTTTCTAATTAGTGGGTCTAATGCAGAAAAAGGTTCATCCAAAAACCAAATATCTGGCTCTACTGCTAATGATCTCGCAATACCTACTCTCTGTTGTTGACCTCCAGAAAGTTCTCTTGGAAAATAGTTTTCTCTTCCATCAAGACCAACAAGTTTAACCATATCCATTGCTTTACTAATACTATCTTCAGTTTTAATTCCCTTAATTTGGAGCGGGAAAGCAATATTTTCTACAACTGTTTTATGAGGAAGTAGAGCAAAACTCTGAAAAACCATTCCCATTTTATTTCTTCTAAGCTCTATTAGTTCTTTATTGTTTAATTGAAGTAAATCTTGACCTTCTATAAAAATTTTTCCACCTGTTGCATCAGTTAATCTAGAAATACATCTTAGCAAAGTTGATTTTCCTGATCCGGATAAACCCATTACAACTAACATTTCTCCCTTTGAAACTTCAAATGAAGCATTGTTAACACCTACTATGCATCCATTTTCTTGAAAAGTTTTTGCGTCCACATTGCCATTTGAATCTTGAAGCATTTTTTTGGCATTTTCTCCAAAAATTTTATAAACAGCTTCACATTTAATTACTGGTTCAGACATAAATTTTAATAAAGTTATACGAAATTAAGATAAAATAAAATCTATATAATTTGTTCATTTCCTCCTTAAAAATTTTTAATAAAATAAACCCTTGTATCAATACCGGTGCTTAAAAAACTTAAAACCTCTCCACTTACATTCGCTGTTCTATTTACCCCTACATTTGCACCACTAACAGTGTAACCAGCAAAGCATTTATTTTTCTCTTTATCCCATTTAACATACGTTTCATCAATTTTATTACCATTGATGGTATATAGTTCGTAAGCTTCATAATTTAAAAAATGAGCAGCCATGATAGCACGTTGAGGAAGAAGTTTTGTTGCATTACAAACTGCTTCATATAGTTCATCAGTCAATCTAAAATTATCTGTTCCATCAAATGTTACTAGGATACCTGATGGAAGTTGGGATATAAGTGCATTAAGTTTTTTTTCTTCTGCGATTCTTTCTTCTTCTAATTTCATTTTTTTAATTAATTCATCTCCTCCTCCCCAATAAATATTTAAAATACCAAAAGATAAAATTATAATAAGTGTTAAGATAAGCAGACCACCAAATTGCTTTGTTGTTTCGGGCAATTCTTTTAATCTGTTTATATAATTATTTTTTATCATTATTTTAATTATTCTTGTAATTTTCCATTAATCCAGGTGCCTGTTTTTTCCTGACCATCAGACCAAGTAAAAGTTCCTTTCCCATTCATAAAACCATTGGCCCATTCTCCAACATACGTTGCGCCGTTTGGAAAAGTTAAAGTACCTTGTCCACTCCACTCACTGTTTTTAAATTCGCCTTTATAAATATATCCATTAGGCCAAGTTTCTGTTCCTTGACCATGTTTTTTTGTGTTTACCCACTCACCTTCATAAGTTGTTTTATCTGTATAAACCCACTTACCATAACCATTTTCGCAATTTCCCTCCTTACATCCAGTGCTACGAGATAGAACTTCAGATGTAATTAAAAAACTAAAAATTATGCTAATAATAATTTTTTTCATAACAATACTTTACACAAAATTAATTAAAAAAAAAATCAGACATTTGTGTCTATTTTTCTGCATGAATAAAAAGAAATATCTTTTTCAGCGTTTTCACTTTTTACATTTCTTGTAATTTCATGAACTAATTCGCCTGATTTTCTATTTATAATACCAGACTCTGAGTAATTTTTTTTTTGGTCAATTGCTTTAAATAAAACAACATCTTTATTTACTATTTTAACATTTAATTTTTTTGTATCTGAAAGAAATAAAGACAATCCACTAATCAAAAGTGTTTCTGGTTTTTTTGCCTCAATATCGAATTTATCTAAATCCTTGTCATCTAAATCTTTAGCTAGAAAAGTTTGATAATTGTATTCAGAATTCTTAAGTATTTTTTTTTCTAAATCACATACAAAACTAAGATTAATATCCTCTTGGATATCCACATCTTTTGCAAAGGCTGAATTTAAAAATAGCAAGCTAAGCGATATATAAAAAAAATATTTTATCATTAGATTAAATTAAACTTTAAGTAACCTTTTTTCTAAAGTTAAAATAAAAAAATCCCCCCCAACATTGTTGGGGGAGACTTTATAATTATTAACTTTAACCTTTATTTAGTAAAAGCTTGCCAAACACTCTTATTGTCAGCTAACCATTTTTTAGCTGCATCTTCGTGAGTCATTTTGTCAACGTCAACTAAAGCTGCCATTGCACCAATTTGACTTGTAGAGAATGACATTTTTTTGAACATCGCAGCTGCTTTTGGATGAGTTTTTGGAAAATCAGCGTTAACTGCTTTTTTCAAATAACCATCTGGCGAACCACATTTACCGTCTCCACCGTCTTCTGGTCTACAACCAGCTGTGTATGGAGGGAAGTCTATAAATGTAAAACCAGCACCATCTGTAAAGTTTGGTGTCCAGTTAAAGATGATAGTTCCTCTTCCTTCTTTTTTAGCTGCTGCTAATTCTGCCCAAAGTGCATCTGCACTTCCAGCAAATTTAACCCACCAAAGGTCGCCTAAGCCTAATGCATCAACTCTTTGTGGAATTAAATCACCATGCCAAGTTTGTGGACCTTCTAACATTCTTCCTTTTCCATCTGGTGAATCAGGTGTTGTGAAGTTTTTTGCACAGTCAGGATTTTTTAAAGCAGTCCAGTCTGGTAGACCTGGGCATAAACCTTTTTCAGCAACCCAATTTGGATATCCCATATCCTCAAGAGTTCTTGCTTCATGATCACCCCAGTCAAGCAAACCACCTTTGTCTAAAGCTGTAGTAAATGATTTACCAAAAGCAGATTCCCAAACTTCGTGTGATATAGTTACATCACCAATTCGAATTGATTCATAAACTGCTTGTGAGTCAGCGTTTACATATTTAACGTTATTTCCCATACTTTCCATAATTCCACCAATTACGTATGCCATTACTATTTGACTTGACCAATTGTGTGTCGGGATAACTATAGGTTTCTTACTATCTGCAGAATTTGCTATTCCAGTAAAAGAAACTACTGAAATAATTAAAGCAGATAAAAGAGATATTATTTTTCTCATTTTTTCCCCTTTCCTTAATATTAAGTAAACTTAGTATGTGCCTAATTAAAAGTATAGTCAACAAGAGTTAGATATATTATGTTCGTTGTAGGCTTTTAAAAATGTTAAATACTAGTGCTAATATTAAAGAACCAGGACTAAATGTACTACCACCTGGAGTTGAAAGATATATAGTAAATGGTGGTGGCCTTACAGGTATTCAAATTCTTCCAAATGATGAAATAGAAATTATAAACAATGAAGGTAATCAGATATGTGAGATTTCAGTTTTTAATAAAGAAGGAAAATCAGAACCAGCAATTTTGAATTTAAAAGAAAACAAAAATGCTTCTGAAATTAAAAAAATACTTTCAAATAAAGATGAGAATTCTCTTATAGCCCTTCACCAGCTAAAAAAAAGAAATTTAGATATTTCAAAATCTAAAGCTTCAATTGTTTTTGATAAAGATACAAGTTGGGGTGAAAAAGTAAAAATAAAATCAAAAGATAAATGCTATTGTATCTTTGTAGCCCCCGGTACTGAAATGTTGGTTCATGAGCAAAATCCGCCAACTGATTTAACTATTTTTGTAAAGAGAGCCAAAATTACTAAAGATAAAGAACATTCTGTAATTCCTGATCCAATGTTTGATCCACTTAATGAGATAAATATTGATCGAGCAACTGCAATTTCTTTTCAAGTAAAAGAAGGAGATTATATTCAAGTTATTTCACCAACTGGAAGGCAATGTTCAGATTTTGTAGCCTTCGATACAGCAAAATTAGATAAAAGAATTGAAAAAGGTTTAGATTGGCAAACAACAAGAACTTTTATGGGAAGTACTTTCCCTGGACCAGGCTTGTTTTCAAAATTTTATGATACTGATCATGAACCCCTGATTGAGGTAATTAGAGATACAGTAGGAAAACATGATACTTTTAATTTAGCCTGTACATCAAAATATTATGAGGACGCTGGATATTTTGGCCATCCAAATTGCTCGGACAATCTAAATGCTTCAATGGAAAAATTTGGAGTTCAAAAAAAAAGAGGATGGCACGCAATAAATCTTTTTTTTAATACTTCAGCTGGAGGTTTAAATTCAGTATTATCAGATGAATCTTTTGCTAGACCAGGTGATTATGTAACTTTTAGAGCTTTAAAAGATTTAACTTGTGGAACTACAGCGTGCCCAAGTGATATAGATGCTTGTAATTCATGGAATCCAACAGATATTTTTGTTAGAACTTATGATAAAAAAAAAGAATTTACAAAATCTTTTGGATTTAGAATGAAAACAGACTCGGAAAATAAATTAACTCGGAATACCGGGTTCTATGAAAGAACTTCAAAACTAACTAGAAATTTTATTGATGCTAGAGGTTTTTGGTTGCCAAATGATTATACAAAGCATGGTGTGATTAATGAATACACAGCATGTCGAGAAAAATCTGTTGTAATTGATTTATCTTCTCTAAGAAAATTTGAAATCTTGGGACCAGATGCAGAAGAATTAATGAATTATACGTTAACAAGAAATGTAAAAAAACTTTCAGTTGGTCAAGTAGTTTATTCTTCAATGTGTTACAAAAATGGATTCATGTTTGATGACGGAACATTATTAAAATTGAGTGATCATGGCTTTAGGTGGGTATGTGGTGATGAATATGCTGGAGAATGGTTAAAGGAGCAAGCAAAGAAAAAAAATTATAAAGTTTTAATAAAAAACTCAACAGATCAAATTAATAATATTTCTTTACAAGGTCCAAACAGCAGAAAAATCCTTGAAAAATTTATTTTTACGCCACCAACTCAACCAACTATTTCAGAATTACAATGGTTTAGATTTACCATCTGCAGAATTGATAATTTAAATGGTATTCCACTAATTGTTTCGAGAACAGGTTATACTGGTGAGTTAGGTTATGAGATTTGGTGTCATCCATCTGATGCCCCCAAGGTCTGGGATAAAGTTATGGAAGCAGGAAAAGATGAAGGGATTATACCTGCTGGGTTTGGTGCACTGGATTTACTAAGGATAGAAGCAGGATTAATATTATTTGGAAATGAATTTGATGGTCAAGTTGATCCTTTTGAGGCTGGTGTAGGTTTTACAGTTCCATTAAAAACTAAAACAGATGATTTTATTGGTAAAGAAAGTTTAATTAAAAGAAAAGAAAATCCTCAGAAAAAATTAGTAGGTCTTGAGCTTACTGGAAAAGAAAAAGCAAATCATGGGGATTGTGTTCATATAGGTAGATCTCAAATTGGTATTGTAACTAGTGGATGTATTTCTCCAACTTTAAATAAAAATATTGCACTATGTAGAATAGACATTGGTCATTCAGAATTAGAGACTGAAGTAGAAGTTGGAAAAATTGATGGTCATCAAAAAAGGATACCTGCAAAAATAGTGCCTTTTCCTCATTACGACCCAACTAAATCTAGGGTAAGATCTTAAATAGTTATGAAAAGTACAAAAAATTTATTAGAATTTTGGGAAGAACAGATGAAACAATCACATCGTTCAAGTAATTATTTTTTTAGAAAATCTCCTTCACACTATCATATGATGCTTTTAATTATGGCATATCACAAACAAAACTTAACAATTACAGTGGAAGAGTTAAAAACAAAACTATTTAAAACCTCTAGACCAAAATCTGCATTAATAATTAATGAGGCATGCGAAAAAGGTTTTTTTTATCTAGAAAAAGCTCAAGAAGATCAAAGAAAAAAAAATATAAAACCAACAGAGAGTTTTGTAGAAGAATTTGAAAATTATCTTAAAAGATTAAGAGAAATATCACTTTAACCAGTATTCTTCATGGCCGCAGATATGCCTGCTATTGATGTCATCATTGCATCATTAAGGTACTTTTTGTCACCAGATTTAAATTTTTTCTTAGTTATTTTATTCATTACTACGGCTTGTAGTATATTTAAAACCTCAGAATAAATATTTCTAACTAGGACCGTTGTTCTAAATTTTTTTCTTTGATTAATTATTTCTCGTGGAGTTATGTATCTATTTAATTTTTTAATTATAGCGAACTCTGATCTAAGTTTGTCACCCACTTCTCTTAATTTTTTATCTGCAAGACTATTTTCATAAACCTCTGATATCTCTGGATCAACTTTGGAAATAACCATATCCAATATATCCATTGTAGAATTAAAAAATGGCCAATTTTTTTCCATATCTGTAAGAGTAGTTTTGTAATTTTTAATTGACGAATATTTTAAAGCATCCCCAGTTCCTAACCAAGCGGGCAACATTAATCTTATTTGTGTCCAAGCAAATACCCAAGGTATTGCTCTTAAGCTTTGAATATTATCTACATTTTTTCTTTTAGAAGGTCGCGATCCTATTGATAATTTTCCAAGAGCTAAGTGAGGTGTAACAGTTTTAAAATATCTTATAAAATCTGAATTTTCGTTTATGTTTTTTCTATAAGCTAAAGTAGAAACTTTTGTCATTTCTTCTATTAATTTTCTCCAACTATCTTTGGGATGTGGGGGTGGATTTAAAGTAGCCTGCATTACAGATCCTATATAACTACATAAATTATATTTCGCTAAAGGTTCATAACCATATTTTTGTTGGATCATTTCTCCTTGGTCAGTAATTCTAATACGACCATATACAGAATTTGGGGGTTGAGATCTCATCGTTGCTTGAATTGGCCCCCCGCCTCTTCCGGCTGAACCACCTCTGCCATGGAAAAAAGTAAGATCAATTTTATATTTTTTTGCGATAATTAAAACTTCTTCTTGAAGTTTGTATTGATGCCAGCTTGCAGATAATTTTCCAGCATCTTTGCTTGAATCAGAATAACCAATCATAATTTCTTGTTTATTTTTGATTAATTTTCTGTACCAACTTAATGAAAAAAGTTTTTCCATAATAGATTTTGCATTTTTTAAATCTTGCAAAGTTTCAAAAAGCGGAACTACTCGTAATTTATTTTTAATATTTGCTTGCATTTGCATTAGATAAACTTCTAATACATCTGAAGCTGCTGAAGTCATTGAAATTACATAAGCACCTAAACATTCTGATGGTTCATCAGCTAAAATTTTAAAAGTTGACCAAACTTCACTATTTTCTTTATTTTTAAAATTAAAATTTTTGAAATTTTTTTTATTTTTATTCATTTCACTTATCAAATATTTAATTTTTTTATTTTCATCCCAATTTAAATAATTGGAGTTATTTTTTTTCTTTACATATTCTGCTAATAGCTGTGAATGTCTTGATGATTCTTGTCTTATGTCTAATTTTGCTAGATTTATACCAAAACATTTAGCTCGTCTCATTAAATCGAGCAAATCACTACTCGCAATATTTTCACTTTGGTTTTGTTCTAATGACTCTCTTACAACCCTTAAAGGTTTTAGAATTTCTTCTTTAGAAGATAAAAGCTTTTTTTGATCTAATGGTTTTTTTGCTACTAAATGTCTTTCTATTAATCTATGTGTTTTTCTTATTTGATCTCTTAATGGTCTTAAATAAACTCTATAAGGTTCAAAAGTTTTTCCAGTAGTTTTTAGAATTTTTTTTGAACATTTTTCCATTGAAAGTCCTCTAATTAATTTTGTTAATTCTTTTTCATAAAGTTTTGCTGCTTCCCATCTTGATAAAAGTATTACTTCTTTGGTGATAGTTGCTGTTACATTTGGATTGCCATCTCTATCTCCTCCCATCCAAGATCCAAATTCAATTGGATTAAAATTTTTAGGCAAACCTTTTCCCATATGTTTTACAAAAATAGCGTTTAATCTTCTATAAACTTTTGGAATTGTTTCCCATAGGCTGTCTTCAATTACTGCTAGTCCCCACCTCGCTTCCTCAGAAGGTGTCGGTTTAAATCTTTTTAAATCATCAGTATTCCAAATAATTGTAAACTCATCATAAAGTTTTTTATCTAAGATTTTTAATCGTGATGGCTTGTCCTTCAAAAGATTTCTTTGGTCCATTATCTCAGTTATTTTATGGTATTTTTGTATTAAAGTTCTTCTTTTAACTTCAGTTGGATGAGCTGTAAGTACTATTCCAATTTGAAGATTTTTTGCAATATTATAAATTTTTTGAGGTTTAATTTTTTTATTTTTAAAAAGCTTTTCAAAAATTTCCTCAATGAAAATATTCTTGTGTTTATCTTTTAAGTCAGAATTTTCAAATTCATCTAATTTTCTAGAGGCATCTATGGATTCGCTAAGATTAATAAAATTCATAAAATGGTTAAATGCTCTTGCTAACTTAAATATTTTAATCGGTTTAAGTCTTTGAATTTCTGAAGTAATTTTATTGAATCTATTTTTATTATTTTTATTTTTAATGTTTGCTTTTGATAGTAATCTTATTCTCTCTACTAAATTAAAAAAACTTTCTCCCTCTTGTTTTTTTATTACTCTCCCTAAAATATTTCCCAAATACCTAACATCGTCTCTTAAAGATTTTGTAGGTATACGTTCGTAAT
The DNA here is from genome assembly GCA_902634305.1 of uncultured Pelagibacteraceae bacterium. Lineage (GTDB taxonomy): Bacteria > Pseudomonadota > Alphaproteobacteria > Pelagibacterales > Pelagibacteraceae > Pelagibacter. The sequence goes on from CACPJJ010000005.1 coordinate 69,338, forward strand.
AGAGATCTCTTTTTATCATTTGGTATAAACTATTTGTTTATATTTTAAGTTTTACTATTTAAAGCTAACTTTACAGTTTCACCCATAACTGATGGGTTTTTAGAAATAATAACTCCACATTCTTTTAAAAGCTGAACTTTCTCAACGGCACTTTCTCCATAAGCTGATACTATTGCGCCCGCATGGCCCATTACTCTTCCCTTTGGCGCTGTCAAACCTGCAATATAAGCTATAACTGGTTTCTTCATGTTTTCTTTTGCAAATTTTCCAGCAGCTACTTCTTGTGGTCCTCCTATTTCGCCAATCATTAAAACTGCTTCTGTTTCATCGTCTTGCTCAAATTTTTCTAAAATATCTTTAAATGAACTTCCGTTAATTGGATCACCTCCGATACCAACACTTGTTGAAACACCAATGTTTAAATTTTTTAATTGTTGTGCTGCCTCATATCCTAATGTACCAGATCTTCCAATTATTCCGATTTTTCCCTCTTTATATATATGTCCCGGCATAATACCTAACATTGCTTTTCCAGGACTAATCACTCCAGCACAATTAGGTCCTACTAAAGTCATTTTTTCAGTTCTTGAATATCTTCTCATATAACGTTTAATTTTGATCATATCGTGAGAAGGTATTCCGTCTACTATCGCAACACATGTTTTAATTCCAGCATCAGCAGCTTCCATTGCTGAATCTGCTGCGAAAGCTGGTGGAACAAATAATATTGATGCTGATGCACCTGTATTTTTGACTGCTTCTTTAACTGTATTAAACACAGGAAGATTAAGATGTTTCATTCCACCTTTTCCAGGCGTAACTCCTCCAACTACATTGGTGCCATACTTAATCATTTCTTCTGCATGGAAACTTCCCATTTTTCCAGTAAAACCTTGTACTATTATTTTTGTTTTTTTATCTATTAATACAGACATTTTTAATTACCTAATGCTTTAACAGCCTTATTTGCAGCATCCTCTAGAGTGTTTGCTTCAATATATTTTATTTTGCTTTCTTTTAATATTTTGTTTCCTTTTTCAACATTTGTTCCAGCCAATCTTATTACTATTGGAACTTTTATATCTATTTTTTCTAATGCTTGAACTATACCTTCTGCAACCCAATCACATCTATTTATACCTGCAAAAATATTTACAAGTATAACTTTCACTTTCTCATCCATTGAAATTAATTTAAAAGCTTTGACTATTTTTTCAGGTGTAGCTCCTCCACCAACATCTAAGAAATTTGCTGGTTCTCCACCTGCCAATTTAATCATATCCATTGAGGCCATAGCTAGGCCTGCACCATTAATTATATTACCAATATTTCCATCTAGGCTAACGTAATTAAGACCTCTATCAGATGCATATACTTCATTAGGGTTTTCTTGAGTTTTGTCTCTTAATTCGGAAACCTGATTTCTTCTAAACAATGCATTGTTATCAAAGCTCATTTTACAATCTAAAGCTAATATTTGATCTTGATTTGATATTACTAATGGATTTACTTCAACCATAGTTGCATCCAACTCACTAAATGCTCTATAACATCCAATAATAGTATCCGCAGCTCTTGCTATTAAATTGGGTTCAATTTTTAGTCCAAATGCTATTTCTCTAGCTTGAAACTTTTGCATTCCAACAGCTACTTCAATTTTAGATCTAATTATAGTTTCAGGTTTATTTTTAGAAATTTCTTCGACACTCATTCCTCCTTCTGTAGATGCTACAACCATTATACTTTCTGAACTTCGATCAAAAACTAAACCTAAATATAATTCTTTTTTAATATCTGTTGCTTCTTCAATATAAACTCTATTAGTTATTTTACCTTCAGGACCAGTTTGGTTTGTAACTAATTTTTTTCCAAGAAGTTTGTCAGCTGCTTGTGCAACTTCTAAAGAACTATTGCAAATAATTATTCCACCTGCTTTCCCTCTGGCTCCAGAATGAACTTGTGCTTTTACTACCCACTTAGATCCTCCTAGCTCTCTAGCTTTATTCTCAGCATTTTCAGGACTGTAAGCAATTCCACCTCTAGGAATTGTAACGCCAAAGCCTGAAAGTATTTTTTTTGCCTGATACTCGTGAATATCCATATTACTTTCCTTGAATAAGTTTATTTATATTTACAACATTTTCAGCCATACGTGCTGATGCAGCATCTATCATTCTTCCGTCTAGTTGTGCTGCACCTTTACCTTCTTTCGCAGCTTTCTCTAACTCTTCAAGTATCCTTTTTGCTTTTGTCACTTCAGCTTCTGGGGGAGAAAAAACTTTATTTGCTAAATCAATCTGAGAAGGATGTATTGCCCACTTACCTTCAATGCCTATTGCAGCAGCTCGTTTGGCGGAAGCAACGTAAGCATCAGGATCATTAAAATCCCCAAATGGTCCATCAATTGCTCTAAGTCCGTAAGCCCTACATGTCATAACTAGTTGTGACAACCCATGATGCCATTGATCCCCTGGATAGTCAGGGTTTAATCCTCCTATAACTACAGTTCTTGCTCTTAAGCTTGCCGCATAATCAGCAACTCCAAAATGAAGTGCTTCTAATCTTTCGCTAGATTTTGCAATTTCTTTTATATTAGACATTCCTAATGCAGTTTCGATTAAACACTCAATGCCAATTTTATTTTTAATTTTTTTATTGGTTTCAATTTGTGTTAACAAACAATCAACCATATATACATCGCTTGCTGTTCCTGCTTTTGGAACAAGTATAGTGTCAACTTTATCTCCTGCTTGTTCTACTATTTCAACTAAATCACTATACATATAATGAGTATCTAAACTATTTATTCTTACTGAAATTGATTTTCCTTTTTCTCTCCAATTAATTTCATTAAGCGCTTTGATAATATTTGCTCGAGCTTGAATTTTATCATTTGGTGAAACAGCATCTTCAAGATCTAAAAATATATAATCTGCATTTGAGTTTAATGCTTTTTCAAACATTTTAGGCGAGGATCCAGGAACGGCTAACTCACTCCTTTGTAACCTGGGTTTTGAGGGTTTATAGAATTGATGACTCATTTAAATATTATAGTTTTTAAGATACCTCTAAAAATACTAAAATTAAGGTATTCTTTTTATATATAGTTTTTATTAGTAAAAAATAAGCTTAAAAAGGATTATCTGTTTTGTTACTGATTCATCTTAGTAGAAAAATATGTCAAATTTACCGACAAAAGCAAAAGTTGTAATAATTGGTGGCGGTATTCACGGCTTAAGTACTGCATGGAAACTTTCAGAAAAATATAAAAATCCAAACGATATTATAGTTTTGGAAAAAAAAGATACAGCAGCAGGTGCAAGTGGAATAGCTTGTGGAGTTGTTAGAAATAATTATTTCCAACCTGCAATGAGAGAGCTAATGGCTCACTCAGTTTCAGTTTGGGAAAGTGATCCAAAAGCATTCAAATACAATCCTGTTGGTTATATGCAAATTTCACCTGAGGTAATGCATAAAGATGTTGCAAGTATATATGAACAACAAAAAGCTATTGGCTACGACTCTACATTTATTGAAGGCGAAAAAGATTGTATGAAATACATGAAGGGAATGTTTGATGATTGGCAAGCACAAGGAATAACTTCTGTTCTTCATGAAAAAAAAGGTGGATACGCATTTAACAAAGATTCAATTAAAGCTTTAGAAAGAAAAGCAAACTCTAATGGAGTAAATGTTCATAAAGGAGTTAAAGTTACAGAATTTAAAAGAGGAAGTAATAGTAATGCTATAACAGGAGTAGTAACTGATAAAGGAACCATTGACTGCGAACAAGTAGTTATTGGAGCTGGTCCTTGGGTAAGAGATTTTTGGAACATGTTAGATTTACCAAAAACAACTGATATAAAAAGTAAAGATGGAAAAATGCATACGGTAGACATGTGGACATATTGGTTTTTACAAGAAGGTGTTTTAGGTGTTGATGCTGACTACTTGAGAACTAATGATGGAAAGCAACCACCTGTAATTCATGTAGATACTGATGCACCACTACATTCAGATAAAGACGGAAAATTAATTACAGATAAATTATGGGGAATATATTACAAACCAGATATTGAAGGTTTAGGAGTTCAAGGTGGAACTTCGCCTTATATAGTTCAAAAACATTTTGATAAAGTTAATGTTGATCCTTACGGAATAGAGTCACCTGAGTTTCAGACGACTGATGAATTTTCAGATATGTGGACTTCAGCATTAGCTCATTGCCAAAAACGTTTTGTTGGTAAATCAAATTTATATAGAAAAGGTCCATCAGGAGGACTGGGTTGTCTAACTCCTGACTCTTTTCCAATTTTTGATAGATTTTGTGAAAATGTTTATATGATTGCTGATGCAAACCACGGTTATAAAATGTTAGGTGTTGGTCATTTGGTTGCTCAAGAAATTTTAGGTCAAGAAAGTGAATTGTTGAAACCATTTAGATTCAACCGATACGCGAAGGGCGAACTACACCCCACTTCGAACAGCCCATTTCCATGGAGCTAAACTTACTGTGTGGACACAAATTAAAATATCAGCTAACTTTTATTTTATAAAAAATTCTGAGGAGGGATAAAATGACTGATCTAGAAAAACATGTAAATCAACCCGGTAGAGCCAAATTAGTAAAAAGAGTTAGAGAAAAAATTAACGAATTAGGTATTACATATATTTATTACCAATTTATATCTGTAACAGGACGTGTTGTTGGAAAAGGAATTCCCGCAGACCACTGGGAAAGAACTGCAGAAAAAGGTTTTCAATTGGTTTATGGATCCACAGCTAACTTATTTGTAGATAGACATAAAAATTATATTGGTTACGGCCCTGAAGCTATGGAACTTGTTGGTATACCTGACCCTGAAACTTTCTGTCAATTACCTTGGGACAAAAGAATTGGAAGAGTTTTTGTTACATGTTTTAGAAATAGAGAAGAAAGACAAAATCCAGGTGGTCATTTAACTTCTGATTGCAGAGGTAACTTAAAAATTTTTATGGATGAATTTCAGAAAAAACATGGTTTAGAATTAAGAGTTGGAACAGAACCTGAAATGATGTGGTTGACAAAAAATCCTGACGGAACCCCTACTGGGGCAGGTTTTTCCAAACCATACTGTTATCACATTGATCAATTTGAGTCATTGAGACCTGTGTTTATGAAAGTAATTGAATACGCTTCAGCCATGGGTTTAGATATGATCCAAGGTGACCATGAAGATGCTCCAGGACAATTAGAATTAAACTGGACATACGATAATGTTTTAAGAAATGCTGATAGACTTTCTACTTACAGACAAATTTGTGCTCAAGTAGCAAGAGAACATAATTTAATAGCATGCTTTATGACAAAACCATTTATGGGTGTGTCTGCAAGTGGTTGCCATACAAACATGTCTTTATGGAAAGGTGGAAAAGTTGTTACAAACAAATTAGGTAATAAAAAATTACCTGGTGTAGAGGAAGTGTTTGGTTATGTACAGGGAGGCACAAATACTTTTATGCCTGATACTAAAGATATGCAACTACCAGGTAAAATTGGTTTACAATCTATCGCTGGGATAATGGAACACTTGCCTGCTTTAACTGCTTTAGGATCTTCAACAGTTAATTCTTATAGAAGACTTTGGGATCAAGGTTTTTGGGCTCCAGTTTATGCTGATTGGGGATACCAAAATAGAACTTGTGGTTTAAGAGTGTCTGCTCCAGGAAGATTTGAATATAGATCTGTGGACTCTATGCACAATCCTTACTTATTAGGTGCTGCTTTATTAAAAGCTTGTGACCACGGTATTTCAAAAAAACTAGTTCCATCTAAGCCTGAGTCTAGAAGTATGTATGAAGCTAAAAAAGCTGGTAAAGATGTTAAGAAACTTCCATTAAGTTTGGGTGAAGCTTTAGATAGATTAGCAGAGGATGAAGTTATTAAATCTGCAATGCCAGATGAAATGTATAAAGTTTTCCATTGGTACAAAAATGATGAATGGGAAAAATTCTTAGGTGCGACAACTCAATGGGATCTGGATACTTATTTAGATTGTCTTCCATAGTAAAAAAAGTAAAAAGAGGAAAATTATGTGCGGAATAGCTGGATTAATTCATAGAGGTAAATCTTCAAATGTTGGCGAAGAGTTGCAACATATGCTTCAAGCTCTTAAACACAGAGGACCTGATTCAACTGGTTACGCTCTTTATGCAGATAACGATGGCCAAAACTTTATATTAAGATTTAAAGTAGGTGAAAACGTAGGAGAAGGTAGCACATCAGTAAATGAAGATGAAAGTGTCTATAATGAAAGAAAAAAAGCTGTAGACAAAAAACTTTCAGAACTAGGAGCTTTAGTTGTTAAAGAAGAAAAATTAACTCCATACTCATACAGATATGAAATCAAGTTTGACAAAGATCTTATGGAATTTTCAAAAGCAATTGAAAGTATTCAAAGTGTTGAAATACTATCTATTGGAAAATCTCTTGAACTTATAAAAGATTTAGGAGACGCAACAGTTGTATCTGAGAGATATGGATTAAGTAAACTTCAAGGAACACATGGTATAGGGCACGCTAGAATGGCAACAGAGTCAGGAGTAGATATTAAATCAGCTCACCCTTTTTGGGGATACCCTTTTGCAGATGTATCGGTAGTTCACAATGGTCAACTTACAAACTATTGGAATAATAGAAGAGTTCTTGAAAATAAAGGTATGCGTTTTATGTCAGAATGTGACTCTGAGCTAATAGCAGTTTTTCTTGCTGAAAGAATGAGAAATGGAGCAACTTTAGAAGAAGGAATGAAAGAAAGTTTATCAGGACTCGATGGTGTTTTTACTTATTTTGTTGCAACGAAAGACTCTTTGGGAATGGCTAAAGATACTATGGCTGCAAAACCGCTAGTGCTATATGAGTCAGATGACCTGGTTGCCATGGGGTCTGAGGAAATAGCAATAAGATCAATTCTTCCGCAAGAAATAGATACTTACGATCCTTTTGATGGAGAGGTAAAAGTATGGCAAACTTAAAAACAGTAGAAAAAAAAACAAAAGCCCAGTCAATGGGTATGCATACTGAAACCCTTACAGGAAAAACTCAACAAAAATTTTTTAACCCTGATGAAGCTGAAAATTTTTTCTATTGGGGTACTTACGATGTAGATTTTAATAAAAGAACTGATTTAGATGTTAAAGATTTAGATTGCAAACAAGCAAATGGAAAAATTGATGAATTAATGAGTCAAGGATATGGAACGATAGTCATTAAAAATCCACAAGGAAAACATAGTCTGGGAGTTGGAATACTAAATAAACTTAATTTAATTTTTGAAGGAAGTTTAGGTTATTTTGGAGTTGGATCAATAGATGGACCAATAGTTAGAGTGAATGGTCGTGTTGGTTGGTCATGTGCTGAAAATATGATGGCAGGAAAAGTGGTAATTGAAAAAAATGCTGGTTCTTGTTTTGGTGCAGCAATTAGAGGTGGTGATTTAATTTGCAAAGGAAGTGTTGGTGCAAGAACTGGGATTGACCAAAAAGGTGGAACAATAATCATAGGTGGAGACGCTGGTGCTTTTACGGGATTTATGATGCAAAGAGGAAGAATTGTTATTTTAGGGGATGTGGGTATTAACCTAGGAGACTCTATGTATGACGGAACGATATATGTAGGTGGAAAAATAGGTTCATTTGGTAGTGATGCGATAGAATCACCTATGACAAAAGATGATATAGATTGGTTAAAAAGAAAACTTAAAGTTGCTGAAATTGGTGAGAACTTTGATGTATCTAAAATGACTAAAGTTGTAGCCGGTAAAAAACTCTGGAACTACGATGCTCTAGAGCCTACTGAGAAAAAAGGAGCTATATAATGGCAAAAAAGAAAAATGGTAAATCTAATGGTCACGCGAATGGAAAAAGTGAATTCGCTAAAAGAAATAAAAGTTTATTAGGATATAACTCAATTTTTACTCCTGAAGTAATTGACGATATACATATTAAGGCTCAGTTAGGGAGATATAGAATGCGTGGAATGGCGTTAATGAAAAAAATTCCAACATTTGATGATTTAGTTTTTTTACCAGGTACATTAACAAGATTTGTAATTGAAGGTTATAGAGAAAAATGTGAAACGAAAACTATAATCGGTCCAAGATGTGAGAATCCAATTGAATTAGATATTCCAGTTTATATCACTGGAATGAGTTTTGGAGCACTCTCCTATGAAGCAAAAACAGCTTTAGCAAGAGGAGCAACAATGGCTGGAAGTGCTACATGTTCAGGAGAAGGTGGAATGATACCTGATGAAAGAAGATATTCTGAAAAATGGTATTATCAATGTATTCAATCTAGGTATGGGTTTAATCCTCACCACGCACAATTGGCTGATGGAATAGAAGTATTTATTGGTCAAGGTCAAAAAGTTGGAATGGGTGGACACTTGATGGGTCAAAAAGTTACTGACCAAGTTGCTGAAATGAGATCTTTGCCCGCAGGAATTGACCAAAGATCACCTGCAAGACACCCTGATTGGTTAGGTCCAGATGATTTAGCTTTAAAAGTTCAAGAACTTAGAGAATTAACTAAAAATAAAGTGCCAATACAATTAAAATTAGGAGCAGCTAAAGTTTATGATGATGTTCGTATGGCTGCAAAATGTGATCCAGATTCAATTTATTTAGATGGAATGGAAGGATCAACTGGAGCTGGTCCCCATATTGCAGCAGCAAATACTGGTATTCCAGGGATAGCTGCTATTAGAGAAGCAAGAAGAGCTATTGATGATGTGGGAAAAACTGGAAAAGTAACACTTATTTATGCTGGTGGAGTTAGAGACGGAGCAGACATGGCAAAAGCTTTGGCTTTAGGAGCAGATGCTATCGCGATTGGAACTGGAGCTATGATTGCTCTTAACTGTAATAAAGAAATTCCAGAGTCTAATTTTGAAAAAGAAATGGGAGTTCCAGCTGGTCATTGTTATCATTGTCATACGGGTCGTTGCCCAGTTGGTGTTGCAACTCAAGATCCAAAATTAAGAAAAAGATTAAATCCTGATGAAGCTGCGTTAAGAGTTTATAACTATTTACACACGATGACTTTAGAGGCACAATTGTTAGCTAGAGCTTGTGGTAAAACAAATATTCACTCTTTAGAGCCAGAGGATATGGCAGCATTAACAATGGAGGCTTCTGCTTTAGCAAAAGTTCCATTATCAGGTACAAATCATACTGTTGGGGTTGACGACTTTCATAAAATTTAAGGTTAAATATGACTAAAAAGAAAAATAAAAAGAAAAAAACAAAAATTAAAGAAGCAAAAGGTCAGTTAGGAAAAAAGAAAGAGTCGGCTAGAGAAAAAATGATAGGTCAAACTATTGGTTACCGTTACGATGTTAACTTACTACCTGATTACAAGAGGCTTACACCATTTTTAAAAAAATATATTGAGCATATGGGGTGGGATGATCTTAATTGGCTTGAAGATGTTCATATGGGCTATGAAGAAGATAGACCTGCAGTTTTTGATAGAAATGCTAATGGATGGGTTACAATTCCAAAAAAAATTAAACTTCCAAACAATCAACAAGACAGAGATATGATAGCAAGAGAACTTCTTGTAAAATTTCAAATGTCACCTAACCACCCTCTTGTTGACCTTAAAAAAGCTTACAGAAAGTTTTAAGAATCAAAAAAATTTATCTACCTTAGGTTGTGCAAATGTCCAATTTGGGGTTAAATATTAATAAAACAGTAAGTAAAATTGCTATTTTTTTTTTAGTAATTTTTTGTTGTTATAACTTTCCTATTATCTAGAATCCTATTCAGTTAGTTTAAATTAACAAAGTAAAGGAGGAAGGCAATGACTGATCAACTTACAGCATTGACTACCATATTTACAGAGTTCTATTACTGGATAACAGTGGTACTTATGTTCCTGATCCACGTAGGTTTCTGTATGTATGAAGTTGGAGCCTCTAGATATAAACATCATCAACACACTCTAATGAAAAATACTATGCTGATACCTTTGGTAACAGTTACGTGGTTTTTATTTGGTTGGTGGATTTATTGGGCGTTTCCAACTGGACCAGGTTTAGCACCTTCTATAATGAATGAAAGTGCGGCATTGATTACAGATGAATCTGCATTTAGTGCGGCTTGGTATGTACCAACTAGTGATTTAATGGGAACAAACTTGAATGACCGTATAAGCGGTGTATTCTGGGCTGCTTTCTTATTATTCTCATGGACTGCTGCCTCTATCGTTTCAGGTGCGGTAATTGAAAGAATTACAACATTTGCATTCGGTATCTTAGCAATAGCAATTGGTTCAGTTTTCTGGACTATTGATGCTGCTTGGGGATGGCATTTTGATGGTTGGATGTTAAAAATATTGGGATATCATGATGCTTATGCATCAGGAGTTATTCACGCAGTAGCAGGAGGATTTGCTCTTGGAGTACTAGCAGTTTTAGGACCAAGAATAGGAAAATTCTCATCTAGCGGTGAACCTAGAAATATAGGACCAAGAAATCCATGGTTAGTAACTATTGGATTATTCTTAATTTATACTGGTTTCTGGGGATTCTATGCAGCGTGTAATATACCAATTTTCGATCTAGGACCTGAATATGGAATGGAAGGAGTAACTTTCTGGACAGCAACTAACATTTACGTAACACCAACAACGTTAGGTGCAATCACAATGAACTTCTTGATGTCATTATCTGGAGGTTTGATGGCCGGATATCTTATATCTAAAGGAGATCCTTTCTGGACATATTCAAGTGGACTGGCTGGAATAATATGTGCTTCTGCAGGAAATGATTTATATCATCCAATTCAATCATTCATAATTGCAATGGTTGGAGTATGGGTAGCATACAGATTGCATTACTGGGTTGAACGTAAGTTCAAAATTGATGATGCGGTTGGTGCTGTTGCAGTACACGGTTATGCCGGTGTAGCTGGACTTATAATTTGTGGTTTTGTTCTAAATGGATATCCTTCATCAGGTTATAGTGTAGGAGCTATGTGGGTAGGAACAGACTACGCTCCAATAAATCCTTTGGGAATGTTTATTGGTGCCATAATTATGTTCGGTGTACTTGGTTTCTTACCAGGATGGATATTGGCTAAAATACTTCAAGGAATGGGTAAACTTAGAATTCCAAAAGAAGTAGAATTAGCTGGTCTAGACTATACAATAATGGAAGATGCAAAGAGCGATGAAAAAGCTGTTGCGTCATCCGGAAGGTAAAGGAGGAAACATATGGCAACAGTTACAAATTGGATAGATCACCTTAGCGCCGCTGAAGTGCAAGGGCCAGTTTACCCTGGTGTAGGAACTGAAGGAATTTTAGTTCTTATTCTAGTGGTACTTTGGATAGGTTGGCATTTCATCTCGAATATGCAAGAGAAAAGCAAATCAGATGCAATTGCTAGAAGAAGACCTGGTTCAAATGACTGGAAAAGCAATGTTACCGACGGGTAATTAAAATTAAAATAAAGGGCGCATTTAATTATGCGCCCTTATTTATCATGGACGAAAAAAAATCAGAAAACATTAATAAAACACCCGAAAAAATGTCAAGGATTGCTTGGCCAAAAGCAAAGTATGGCCTTATCGTAGCAATAATAATAATTGTGGTAGTTAATCTAATATACTACAAAGATAAAATTATAGATTTATTTAACTAAAATAATTTATGGCAAAAGATCTTTCAAAATTAGCAAAACAAAAAAAAATTAAATATTTTTTAATAAGCTTTGTAGATTTATTTGGAGTTTTAAGATCAAAACTAGTCCCTGCTCAGGCGATTAGAGAAATGCAAAAAAATGGAGCAGGTTTTGCAGGTTTTGCTACGTGGTTAGATATGACGCCCGCTGATACAGATATGTTTGCAATACCTGACCCTGATAGTTTAATTCAATTACCATGGAATAAAGAAGTGGGATGGTTAGCATCAGATTTATGGATGGATGGCAAACAAGTTAAAGCATCACCTAGAGTAATGCTTAAAAATCAAATCAAAAAATTAGATAAAATAAATCTACAAATGAAGTCAGGTGTTGAATGTGAATATTTCCTAATTTCTCAAGATGGTTCATCTATTGCAGATAGTAGAGATATTCAATCTAAACCTTGTTACGATCAATCCGCTCTAATGAGAAGATATGAATTAATTAAAGAAATATGTGACAGTATGATTGAATTAGGTTGGAATCCTTATCAAAATGACCACGAAGACGCGAATGGTCAATTTGAAATGAATTGGGATTATGATGATTGTTTAGTTACTGCAGATAGACATGTTTTTTTTAAATTTATGGTTAAAAGTCTAGCAGAAAAACATGGATTAAGAGCAACATTTATGCCTAAACCATTTGAAAATTTAACTGGTAATGGTTGTCACGCTCATGTTTCACTTTGGAACGGAAAGAAAAATAAATTTTTAGATGAAGGAGATAGATATGGTTTGAGTAAAACTGCATATCATTTTGTTGGGGGAATATTAAAAAATGCAAGATCTTTATCTTCTTTATTTAATCCTACAATAAATAGTTACAGAAGAATAAATGCACCTGCTACGAAGTCTGGAGCTTCATGGTCTCCAAGTAGTATTTCTTATACAGGCAATAACAGAACTCATATGATTAGAATACCTGATCCAGGAAGATTTGAACTTAGATTAATGGATGGTTCGGCAAATCCATATCTTTTGCAAGCCGGGGTTATTGCGGCTGGATTATTTGGATTAAATAATAAAACTGACCCAGGAGAACCGTTAACTTGCAATATGTATACCGATTATAAAAATTATCCTAATTTAGAAAAATTACCAAATGATATTGAAGAATCTCTTGATGAGTTAGATGAAAGTAAAAACCTAAGAGAAGCTTTTGGTGATGATGTGGTTAATAGTTATTTAAAATTAAAAAGAAAAGAAATAGAAGATTTTGATCAAAACGATAGCTTTGACAAAAGAAGTCCTGTCACAAATTGGGAAAAAAATAATACTTTAGATTGTTAAACAATGTCTTTAAGCTCCGAAGTATTAAAATGGAAATACGAAAATTTTTTAGTAAATAAAAATAATAATTTTAATAAACAAGAAATTTTACAAATACTTTCTCCTGAAGATATTGATGCTGCTTATAAAACAATATCAAGTTGGAAAAACTATTCACCTACCCCCTTAATTTCATTAAACAAATTAAATAAGAAATTAAAACTAAATAAAATTTTTTATAAAGATGAGTCAAAAAGATTCCATTTAAAATCATTTAAAGCTCTTGGGGGAGCATATGCGGTTGAAAAAATAATTAAAGGAAATGATAAAAAAGTTATATCTACAGCTACAGCAGGAAATCACGGAAGATCAGTTGCATGGGGTTCGCAAAAAAATGGCCTTGAATGTAAAATTTTTATTAGTGAATTTGTAAGCGAATCTAGAGCTGAAGTTATGAGAAATTTTGGTGCTGATGTGATTAGAATCAAAGGAAATTATGAAGATTCATTAAATGAATGTATTGAGCAATCAAATAAAAATAATTGGCAAATAGTCCAGGACGTAGCATGGAAAGATTATAAATTGGTGCCTAAATTAACTATGGCTGGATATTCAGTAATGATGAAAGAAATTTCAGAACAAATTAAAAATGAAAAAATTTCTCATGTTATTTTACAGGCTGGAGTTGGTGGTATGGCAGCAGCCATGGTTGCAGGTATTGCTAGATATCTTGATTACATTCCCAAAATTATAATAGTAGAACCAGATAGTGCAGCATGTGTTTTGGAAAGTATTAAAACAAACAGGATCGAAAAAATTTCTATTGAGAGAGAAAGTATAATGGGAGGAATGTCATGCGGTGAAGTATCTTTAGTTCCTTGGGAAATATTAAAAAATTCAGTACATTTTTGTGTTACTGTTTCAGATGACTACATCTCAAAAACAGCAAAAAACCTTGCAAATAAAGAATTTAGTGATGAAAAAATTATAGGCGGGGAATGTTCTACTCCAGGAATAGTTAGCCTAGTTGGATTAAATAATGACCATGAAATAAAAAGAAAAATTAATCTAAATGAAAACTCAAACGTACTCCTTTTTGGTTGTGAGGGAGATGCGGACGAAGAATTGTATCAAAAATTAATATCAGAATAAAAATTACAAAAAATAAATGAAAAAAATATATAAAAAAAAAATAGTAAATTTAGATTTTTATAAAATTTTTAAACCAGAATTAACACCTAAAAAAATGCTTGAGCTTGGAGTTTTTGGAGGATCATATTTTGGATCTAAAATAAAAGAATATCCATCATCATGGTTTGCTAATGCTAAACTAAGTAAGAATTTTGATGTTAATTTAAATCGTTTTAAAGTTAAATCAGGACTGTCTAGAGAACACTGGATTGAGAAAGGTTGGATTTTTAAAGAAGACCCATTAGGTTGGTTTCAATGGTACTGTAGATTTTGTAATGGAAGAAGAATTCTGCACATAGATGAAATCCAAATAAAGAGGTGGAAAAATTTTAGACGACATGTACTAGCAATTAAAAAAAATTGTGAAAAAGCTGATTTAGGGTGTAGAAGAAGACAAAGGCAAGCTATTTTACAGTGGGCCTATAGCCCTTTCATTTAATTTTTGTTTTAAAATCAATTCCATATTCTGATCTAGGTCCTTTTCTTAATCCAAATGGACCTGGAATAAATAAAGTCATTGGTTTTGTGCCTGGTTTTAAATCAACTCTATGAAAGTTGTTTGCGGACCTAAATCCAATATAGCCTGGTGCCCTCCAATGCTTGCCTGTTTTTGTTGTTTCCCAATACCCTCCTTTAATAATTATAGTTATATATGGGCATAAATGGTTATGAACCCCATCTCCATGATCATCATCAAGCATTTCATGAATTATAATATTAAATGGAAACCATCTCGGTCTATTTCTAAAAAGAACATAATATCTATTTAGCCAAGGTTTTGCTTCATTATATTTTGGATGGGAAGGGCCTCTGTCTAATACAGTTTTTTTCCTTCCTATTTTTGAAAGAATTTTTAGAAACATTTTTAATTTAATTTTATAATGGCATTGTCTTTAACTATAAACATATCATTGCTTATGGCATAGGGTCTGGATATCTTTTCATTATCAATTTTTATAACATCTATTGGTTTACCATTTGATATATCAATTACAACTAATCTTCCGTTATTTAAACTTAAATACATTTTATTCTTTGCAATTATGAATCCCTCAGGTTTTATATTTTTTTTTTTATAATTTTTTATTTGATCAAATATACTTGTAATTCTCAAAATATTTCCATTTCTAGAATCTAAAACAACAAAATAACCTTCAAGTGAAATAGTTAAAACTAAACCATCTACAAATGTTGGCCTAAGATTTGAGTTAATTGTTTGTTTCCATTTAACTACACCATTATTTGAGTCAATTGCAAAAAATTCATTTTTATTATTTGAAAAATAGACTGTTCCATTACTAAAAATTAAATCTGAATTTTTTAGTGAAAAATAATTTTCGTATATATCACTACTTTGCGTTGGGGTTTGCCAAAGCAATAGGCCCGTATTAATATCAATCGAACTTAAATCTCCTAAAGTATTAATAAAAACTAATTTATTTTCATTGATAATAAGTGAAAGTTTTTGCTGTGATTTAATAAATGATTTTTCTGTTTTATAATTCCACAACTCTTTTCCATTTTTAACTGAAATACATCTTATTACATTTTCAAAATCTATAACATAAAACTTGTCTTGATAAATTTTTAACTGCGAATTAAAAGGAGCAGAATTCTTTTTTGACCAGATTAACTTTCCATCATTTATATTTAAAGCATAAAAATTTGCCAGATTATCTGCAACAACTAAAATTTTATCATTTGATGCAAAATACAATATGGGCTTAAGTTTTCTTTCAGCTTTTTTATACACATTACTTTTCCAGATTAGTTTATTGTTTCTGTCAAAATTAAAAATTGTTCCTTTGTCATCAAAAAATATTAATGTACCCTTATTAGAAATTAATAGTTCTGGCTGGTAAAAATCAAATTGTTTAATTTTAGAAAATTTAAATTTTGAAATTTTTTTAAGTTTTCCATCGAAATCTATAATTCCGTTGTTGTTAGATAAATTATTTATGAAACTATTTTTTTTATAATTATTTTTTAGATTAATTTTAATATTGGTATTAAATTCTTTTTCAAAAATTTTAGTTTTTTTAAATATAATTTCAATGTTTTTATTTTCTGATTCAAGTTTTTCTGAAGATGTCCATAAACCAGTTTTGGTATCAAGCGAGCAATTTGAAATAAATAAAAATATTAAAAAAATTTGAAATATTTTATTCACTAAAATCTCTGTTTAATCTTTTTTTTGCTTCTACTAATATGCTGTTGTTACTTTTTTTATAATTTAAAATCTGATTGTAAAATTCTTTAGCTTTTTGTTTCTGGTTTTTATTCATAAAATACTCAGCAATTAAATATAGGGCATGCGATTTCCAAACGCTATCTGAATTTATAATGGGCTTTAAAATTTCTATTAAATTATTTTCGGATTCAAAATCAGAGTTGAATAAACCTTTTTTATATATAATTAAGTTTTTAATTTCTTTTTCAAGTTTGACTTCGTTGATTAAGATATCAAAGTACTCATTAATTTCGTCATTAGTTGACTGTATTCCCTTATCAATAATAAAATATAATGCCAGAACTGAATAAGTTGAATTTTTTTTATTTATTAACTCTACAAGGTCATTTTTTATTTTTAATTGGTTTTTTACATCATAATTAATTGTGATGTTATTATATTTTTCTGCCAATTTTTTATCATTTCTATATTTGATTTCGTCATAAGCAAAATATGAAAACACTATTAAAATAATTAATGAAAAAAATATTATTAATAATTTTTTATTATTAATAAAAAAATTTTTAATTTTTTCTTTTCTGGTGTTTGCGTTTATTATTGATATATCTTCATCCATATTAAATCATATTTCTTAAAACATATTGTAGAATCCCACCATTTTTATAATATTCTAACTCATTTTTTGTATCTATTCTGCACAATGTTTTAATTTTCTTTATATCACCAGAAATGTATTTTATTTCTAATTCTACTTTATCTGAAGGAGATAGGCCTTTTTCGATATTTAATACGCTGATCAACTCAGAACCTTTGAGATTTAAATTAGATCTATTCATTCCATCAATGAATTGTAAAGGTAATA
>CACPJJ010000006.1 GCA_902634305.1 uncultured Pelagibacteraceae bacterium
AAAATATCAACTAATTAGAGATCAAAAAATTAGAGAAAGAGTTGAAGCCCTAGGAGTAGAGGTGCAAGAAGGGGATGATAGAGAAATTCTTCTTCAAAAGGAAAAAAATTATAATTTAGAAAGGCAAAAAATTGAAAATGCTTTAGAAAGTTTTTATAGAAGTGCAAATAGTCTAGTTTTTCAGCTTAATAAAAGACATATCACAAGACATATGTCAATTTTTAGATGTATTGATAGAAGATTTGAAAATGGGGAAGTTTATATCAAATGGGATGAGGTTCCTGACGATGAATGGTTAATATTAATTTATATTAAAGACAACTCTCCAGATAAAGGAATTGTTATTGAAGATAAATCAAACCCAGAAAAAAATATTTCAAATGAGTATAAACCTAGCGAAATATTTAAAGCTTCTGATATGATGGTTGACTCTCTTACTCAATTACTTGAAAGAGAGAGATCAAAAAAAGATAATTAAAATCTAAGTTTTTTAATCATTAACATAAACGGAAACACCTCTATTGTTTATATCTACGTCAAATTTTTTATGTAAAGGAGGAAATGCTCTTTGAGAGCAATCTAGTCTATCACAAGTCCTACAGGAAACTCCAACTGGGATTTCTGATTTTTTATCATGAATGTCTAAATTTTCTGTATAAACAAAGTCTTTAGCATACTTAGCTTCACAACCAAGTCCAATTGACAGCATACTTTTCTTTTGTCCATATCTTCCAATGCCTTTTTCTACAGTTCTTGCAATACAAACATATTTTTCACCATTAGTCATTTTGCTTACAGCTGCTTGGATTACCCCTGGCCTAGAGAACGCTGAATAAACATTCCATCTAGGGCAAGCCCCTCCATATCTTGGAATTTCGATACCAGACAAAGAAAATCTTTTAGAAATATTTCCTGCAACATCTACTCTTAAAAAATGAAAAGGCACACCTGGCAAATTTGGATCATTTAAACAAGTCACTCTATGCGTAACTTGTTCAAATGATGTAGCAAATGTATTTTGCAATAATTCTAAATCATATTTTAATTTTTTACATTCAGCATGAAAAAGTTTATAAGGCATTAAAATTGCTGCTCCACAATAATTTAACAAAGCTACTTTAGTTAATTTTTTAGATTCTTCTGATGGAAAATTAAAAGTTTCAAGAAGTCTATTAATTTCATCTATAGCACCTTCCTGAACAATTTGTGAGGCAGCATGAAGCTTTTTTGTTTCTAGTGAAAGATAATCTGACAATATAAGTTCTTTACTTTTTTTGTTAAAAACTTTTGAGAATGGTTTTCCATCTTCAGGAATTACATCCTTAACTATAATGCCATACTCTGAATTTAAAAATTTACAAAGAGAGATATATCTAGTTCTATTATTTTGTTTAACTTTATCGAATATTCTATTTGCAAAATCTTCTAATTTTGGAAAATAATTTTTATTTTCTTGTAAAAAATCAGAGATAACTTCTCCAGGAAATGAACTTTTTCTGCTATCTACAATCTTTCCTGATAATTTTTCTATTTTATTAACTAGTTCGTGATCTTTTTTTTTTAAAATATCCCCAAGCCTGATTAAGGCTCTACCAATTTTTGGATTAGTATTTGCTAAATCTTTTACTTCTGGACCCAAAATGTCTAAATCATCAAACAATTTATCATCTAGCAATTCTGATATATTATTCGCTAAGTTTAAGTCAGATTTGATTGCCAGGTCAGATACTTCAATTTTTAGTTCTTGGCAAATTTTTAAAAGTAAATCAGCATCAATTTTTCTTTTTCCACCCTCAATTAAAGTTAAATAGCTAGGGGAAATATTGAGTTTTTCCGCTAATTTATTTGCCTGAATTCCTAGCTGACGTCTAAATCCTTTAATTTTTGGACCAATTTTTAGATCTAATTGACTCATTTTTTACCATGTGTAAATTTTGTAAATTATAATTTACAAAAAATTTCCTTTATTTACAAAGAAAATAGCATTTTTTATTGAATTTGTAAATATTGTAAATTAATAAGTTTACATGGATAAAAAATTAACAAATATTAACGAAAAAAGCTTACAGATTACTAATCATCAAGATTGCTCAGAATACAAAAGCAAACCGATCTATCTAAGAGACGACCATTGCGACTGGGGATCAAGCGGCATGAATGAATTCACAGAGCAATTTAGCGATAATAGTTAATTTTAATCTTCTAGCTAATAAAATCAAAATAAAGGCACAATAAAAATGTCAGCTGAAAACGTTTCATACGATTTAAAAAGATTTGCGGGAATTAAACGTGATTATAAACCCGAGGAAATTGAGAGACTTAGAGGCTCAATTAAAATTGAATATTCTTTATGCAAACAACAATCAACGAAGTTATGGAAGCTGTTAAACTCTGAGCCTTATGTAAATACTTTAGGCTCTTTGTCAGGAAACCATGCAGTTCAACATGCAAAAGCTGGATTAAAAGCAATTTATTTAAGTGGATGGCAAGTTGCTGCAGATGCTAATAGCGCTGGTGAAATGTATCCAGATCAATCATTATATCCATATGATAGTGCGCCAAAACTAGTTGATTCTATGAACAATGCCTTAATAAGAGCAGATCAAATTCAGCACATGGAAATACAAGATGGTGATATGAAAAAAGAAAATAAAGTTGATTATATGTTACCAATTATCGCCGATGGTGAAGCCGGATTTGGTGGACCTCTAAACGTTTTTGAACTTGCAAAAAAATTTATTAAAGCTGGTGCAGCAGGAGTTCATTTTGAAGATCAATTAGCAAGTGAAAAAAAATGTGGCCATATGGGTGGAAAAGTTTTAGTTCCAACTGGCACAATGATAAAAAATTTAAAAGCTGCGAGACTTGCAGCTGATATAGCCGATGTTCCATTAATTATACTAGCCAGAACAGATGCTAATGCTGCAAAATTAATTACAAATGATCATGACGAAAATGATAAACCTTTTTTGACAGGAGAAAGATCTCCTGAAGGTTTTTATTACGTCAAAGCGGGAATTGAACAAGCAATTTCAAGAGGCTTAGCTTATGCTCCATATTCTGATTTAATTTGGTGTGAAACTGCAACACCAAATCTTGAAGAAGCTAAAAAATTTGCTGATGCAATTCACGAAAAATTTCCTGGAAAAATTCTTGCTTACAATTGTTCACCCTCATTTAATTGGAAAAAACATTTATCTGACACAGAGATTGCATCATTCCAAGAAGAAATAAGTAAAATGGGCTATAAATTTCAGTTTATTACTCTTGCAGGATTTCATACACAAAATATTGCAATTTTTGAACTCGCAGAAAAATATAAAAAAGAAGGTATGACTGCGTACTCAAGAATCCAACAACAAGAATTCGCTCGTGAAAAAGATGGTTACACAAGCGTTAAACATCAAAGAGAAGTTGGTACTTCTTATTTCGATGCAGTATCAAATACTATTAGTTCAGGTAAAAGCTCAACAACTGCCATGGATGGCTCAACAGAGTCCGAGCAATTTTAATTAGATTTTAGTTTCTGAATTTGATCCCAAGCAGAGTTTATAGCTCTCATTTTATTTTTACTTTCATCAATTACTTCCTGAGGCACTCCTTTGCTTATTAATAAATCAGGGTGGTTTTCTTTGCTTAATTTAAGATATTTTTTCCTTATTGATTGAAGATCATCATTAGGATTACTTTCTAAAACAATATAAGGATTGAGCTTGTCGGATCCTTTCCTGCTCTCTCTAACACTATTAAATTGAACTTGGGTTAGACCAAATATTTTAGATATATTCTCTATCATTGCTAACTCTGATGAACTCACATTTCCATCTGCTTCTGCAATATAAAATAAAATATTTATTACCTCTTCCAATACATTTATTTTGCCTTTATAAATTTGGGCAATTTGATGGGCGTATGGCTCATATCCAGTGCTTTCTTCTTTAGCTTTATTGAAAATTTTTCCAACTTGATCTATTTCATTTTCAGGTATTTTAAGTTTGTCTTTAACGGCGACCAATTCTTCACGGCTAACATTTCCGTCAGCTTTACTAAGTTTTGCAGACAAAACAATTAAAGAGAGAGCAAATATTTGTTGAGGTTGAGCAAAAGTTCCAAAATTTCCTCTAGATCTTGCTCTAGAAATTTTTCCACCTACTAGAGAGCCCAAAAGCATTCCAAAAGGCCCACCTAATGAAAAACCTATCATTCCACCAATTAAACTTCCCCAGATAGACATATGATTAAATTTTAATATAATTTAAATTTAATATGTTCACAACAACTATAGTTTTATTTATTTTATATTTAATATACCGATGGTCCGTAGCCTGGATAAACTATTATAATCGCCTTGATAAAAGATTTGGAATGTCTGTGTGGAGGTACAGTTATGATTATCATGTTGCTGGCAAAAGAGATGTTTCTTTTTTAGATGATAAAAAATTCGTTTTACTTAGAAGAAAAAGAAATAGAGCAGTCACATTCATGTATTTTATTTTCTTTTTTTCCTTTATAGTTTTTATGTCTTTTATGAATCAACTGCTTTTAAGAATATTAAATTAATTTACTCGTAATTTTTTAGTCTATATTCCCAATTTCCGAGTCTATTATATTTTACTTTAAAAATTACTCCTTTATTTGGTTCTAACCAAATATTAAAATCTAATTTTTTATCATCTGGTAAATCTTCAGTTGATTTTAGCTTAAATTGAGAAAGTTTTATTTTTTTACCTTTATATTCTAACTGATCTTTATTAATAAATTTGACCTCTTGCTTTTTTATACTTCCTGATAATGGACTTATTTGAGTTTTCGTTTCTAAAATTTTAGCATTCCACCAGTTTCCAATTATATTTTTCTGGTTTGCTTCTCCAACATATGAAGAGCCATTGATAATAAATTTATTTTTATTTTTATCATAAGTTAATTTTACAAATTTTTTTTTATCATTTTGCAATGTTGAAGACTCAAAAGATATAAGTTTATCTTTTTCATATATTTCTTTTGATTTACTATTTATTGTAAAAACTTTAATACCAAACATTTCAACATTAAATTTTGTATAGTTTTCTACAATCATAGTATCTCCACTATGTTTAAAAAAATAGTTGCTATAGCCAATAATTTTTTCATTTCTTAAAACTTCCATTTCAATTTTAGATATGTTTTTGTAATTCGATTCATCAGCAAATACGTGGAAAAATGAGAACAAAATAAAAAATATACAAATCGATTTTTTCATAAAAAATTGACTAATAAAGTTAATTATATTGTGAAAGTTTATTTTAACTTTATAAGGTTATCTATAAAAAAATAGAATTATATGTTTTTATCAATAAAAAAAGTTCCAAAAACATACTGGAGTTCAGGTAAACCATTTAATTTTAAGCCTAAGTTTTCAACGTTATTTTTTTTGTGTTTTGGTTTAACATTATTTGGTTTAGGAGAAGGCTTATTAATTGTTTCTTTTACCGGTGCTTCTCCGTGGAGTGTCTTAGCTCAAGGTATTTCTTTGAATGTAGATTTTTCTATAGGAACAATTACTTTATTCGTGAGTATTGGGGTTTTAATATTATGGATACCTCTTAAACAAAAACCTGGAATTGGGACAATACTTAATGCCTTAATTATAGCTATAATGATTGATGTTTGTATTAATTTTGTTCCAACACCTGAAAATTATGTTTCTCAAATTTTATTAGCTGTTGTAGCAGTTCTCACAGTTGGATTAGGAGGTGGAATTTATCTTGTTGCAAATTTAGGGCCAGGTCCAAGAGATGGCTTGATGATTGGACTTCAGGAAATATCAAATTTACCAATTGCTGTTGTAAGAGCATTTCTCGAAATATCTGTAGTTGCTGTTGGATGGTATTTGGGAGGTACAGTAGGGATTGGAACCTTATTATTTGCTTTTGGGATTGGACCAGCAGTGGCTTTAGGATTATTTTTAGTAGATAAGATTTTTAATAATTAAATTATTGGTGGTAAAAAAAAGGGCATTTTTTACTGCCCTTTTTGAATTTTTGTTTGAGTATGATGGGGATTACATTCACACACTTATTACGCCAATACTCACTTATTTAAGAAGATCATTGCAAGAATGGTCGTTTTAGAAAGCAAACAGAAAGCAAATAGATGGAATGGCACTTCACCCTTGCGTTCCACAGACCTGTTTTTCCATTACCCCGTACTTTATCTAGTTTAATGGAATCGAACCTCGCCCTTGAGTTCCACAGACCTGTTTTTCAGACTAGCATGAACGAAGCAATCCTTCTCCCAACCTCACCGTCGTTACGTTCGATGAAACCTTAGCGAAATTGAACCACTTTACTTTACCTTTTAGTGTACACACCGTCGTTACGTTCGATGAAACCTTAGCGAAATTGAACCACTTAACTTTACCTTTTAGTGTACCCATATTTTTATCCGAAGCATGTACAAAGACATCCCTCGCACCTTTTTTACCTTTAAACCACTTAACTTTAAATAGGCATGTACAAAGACATCTTTTTCTCCCTAGCGTGAACAAAAACGTCCTTTTCTCCGAAGCATGTACAAAGACATCTTTTTCTCCCTAAAATCCCTCAATATTTGAAGATGACTTAATTAGGGAGCGGGGTTAAATTTGGTTATGAAAAACAAATTTAAGAGAATTAAATTTAAAGATAATTGCCTGTCATGGAAAAGACATAATCAAATAATTTTTGAGGAAAAAAATTTAAAGAAATTTTATGGCATGATGTCTATTCCATCTAAATGGCATCACAGGAAGGAAAAGAGAAAAGTTGCACCTCACATTCACCCTGATGCACCGATTAGAAAAGAGATGACTAATTTTTATTATAAGGGAAAATTAGTTAACAATAAGTATGAAGGTTTAGGTACAGAAATGATACTTGAATGGGGTAATTATTTGAAGGATGTGGTCTCATTTTACAAAGGATATTGGAAAAATGGAAAAAAAAATGGAAAGGGATATTGGAGTAATCATCACCCATTGATTGGTAGGACATGGAGTTTAGATGCAGGTAATCCTTATTTTACAATAATGGACGATGATGCATATTATTATGACGGTTATTGGAAAAATAATAAAAAACATGGAAAAGGTTATTCAGTAGATAAAGAAGGTACTTTTTCAGGTGAATTTAAGAATGATAAAAGATGGAAAGGTGTATTAGAAACACATGAGAGAATTTGGCATAATGTAGGGTCAGATAGATATTTTACAGACAAAAAAGACTCTGTAATTAAAGATTACAAGCACATTATTAAAATAGAGAAAGGGAAAGAAGTTTCTAGAAAATCAGAATTGTTATCTGAAGATTTTTATAAAGCAAAACCTAATCCATATAAAAAAAATAAAAAATAACAAAGCAACATTCATCACTCCTTCATCATTTCTTCGTCACTAATGATTTTCGTACAGATATAAAAAAAACCCCCGAAACTTTCATTCCGAGGGTTCTAATTTTGTTTAGTGTATGTATTTAGAGTGTTCTGGTTGGGGAAGTGTATTACATTCTCATACTGGTTTCTAATAATACTTGATTTACTTAACATTTTGAAAATTCCTTCATCACTCTTCATCACTATTTAAAGCAATTTCAAAGCAATTCAAAAATTGTTCTATTCCAATTTGGGTGCTACTTTGAATAAAAATTATGAAACCAAAAGAGACTAATGCCAGGATTATAATTGATAAGATGCTCCTAGAGGCAGAATGGAAACTACCTGGTTATGTCAAAGACCATGAAATAAATGTCGAAACAGAAATCATTAATGAATTTGGTGAGGCAGATTATGTTTTATTAAGTACAAAAGAAAATCATCTTTGTACAGTTGAAGCAAAAAATCATTCAAAGTCTCCTCTAGTAGGAAAAGAACAAGCGAGAGATTATGCAAATTCATTAAAATGTAGATTTATAATTTTATCTAATGGTTTCACTCACTATCTTTGGGACTTAAAACAGGGCAACCCATTTGTCATTCAAAAGTTTCCTTCACAAGAAGAGTTAGAAATGCGAATGGAGGCATTTAACCCTCCGAGGGATGAGGAGGAAAAAGATGGAATTAATGATGATTATTTACCTCTAACACAATTTCCTCAATACAAAGATAGTCCTGATTATAAAAATGAAAATAAAAGAAAAGAATTTCTTAAAAAAAATAATTTAAGATTTTTAAGATATTATCAAGTTGATGCAATCAAAGCAATTCAATCAAAAATAAGAAATGGTGGTGATAGATTTTTATTAGAGATGGCAACAGGTACAGGTAAAACCACAACATCTGCTGCTATTATTAAAATGTTCTTAAGATTGTACAAAGTAAATAGAGTTTTATTTTTAGTAGATAGACTGGAACTGGAAACTCAGGCAAAGAAAGAGATAAATGATATTCTTCAAAATGATTTTGAAACAGCAATTTGGAAAGAAAATAAAGATGATTGGAGAAGAGCAAATATAGTAATTTCAACAGTTCAATCATTTACTAAACACAATAAGTATAAAAGAATATTTAAACCTAATAGTTTTGATTTGGTTATTTCAGATGAAGCACACAGAAGTTTAGGTCAAAGAAGTAGAAATGTTTTTGAATATTTTATTGGGTTTAAATTAGGACTTACAGCAACTCCTAGGGATTTTTTAAAATCAGTTGATGAAGATGATATGTCTATGACTGACCCAAAACAATTAGAAAGAAGGTTAATGTTAGATACTTACTCAATTTTTGGATGTGAAGATGGAGAACCTACTTACAGATATACTTTACGAGATGGAGTTAAGGATGGTTTTTTGATTAATCCTACTGTTGTTGATGTAGAAACTGGTCTTTCCGCAGATATCATGAGTAAAGAAGGTTTGACTTTTAAAGGAGTTGATAAAGACGGAAAAGATGTGGATGAACAAATATTTTTTAAAAAAGATTTTGAGCGAAAATTCAAATCTGATGAAACAAACTTATCATTTTGTAATGCATTTCTTCAAAATGCTATGCGAGACCCTTTTACAAATGAAATAGGCAAAACTTTAGTTTTCTGTGTTTCTCAAAAACACGCACTTAAAATTACAACTATTTTAAATGAACTTGCTGAAAAATATTTTCCAAATCAGTATCAATCAGATTTTGCTATCCAAGTGACATCGGATGTGACTAATCCTGACCCCCAACAAATGACTATAGATTTTAAAAATAATAATTTAAGGGGTAATTCTCCTTTAAATGAACTTTATAAAACATCAAAAGCAAGAGTTTGTGTAACAGTAGGGATGATGACAACGGGGTATGATTGTAGAGACTTATTGAATATTTGTTTATTCAGACCTGTATTTTCTCCTACAGAATTTATTCAGATGAAAGGTAGAGGAACAAGATTATTTGAATTTAAGGAGTGTTGGATAGATGAAAAGGAAATACCAAAAACTATCAATTCGCTTAAGTCATCATTTAAACTTTTTGACTACTTTAAAAACTATCAATATTTTGAGGAAGAATTTGATTACGACCAAGTTTTAAAATTACCAACAGGCAACACTGGTGGTGGTGACCCTCCGCATCCTCCTACAAATGTAGATGAGGTGTTCAATAAATATGAAGACCCAGTTCAAAAAACAAAGGAAATAAACATACCTCAGGCAGGAATGAGAATTGATAGAGATTTATACAAGTCATTCAAGGAGGAATTTTTCAAAGATAAACAGTCATTCAATAGTCTAAAACAAATGATTGAAAATCAAAATTTTAATGATGCAGAAGAATACTTTAAAGAAAAGTATCTTAACAAATCATATTCACTGGATAGATTAAGAGAGGCATTAGGACTTGATGTAAATATCTCAATTAAAGACTTACTTTTATATACATTTGGTTTTATTTCTAAAATTAAAAATAAAGATGAAATACTTGAGGAAGAGTTTGATAAGTTTGATGATAAATTTAAACCTGATGAAAGTTCATTTAATGCAGTTAAACAAGTTTTTGAAGCGTATGCAACTGACAAAGATTTTAGAGATAAAATTGATAGTGGCAAATATGCAGAATTAAATGTACATCCATCAGGAGATTACTTCTTTAAATTACCAGAAGATTTAAGAAATAAAATACCAACCTATGTTAATGAAAATATTAATTTAGAAAGATTTATTAATGCTTGATGATTTTACTAAAAAAAGAATTAATACTTTAAGACAAATATTAGTTGGAAAGTTACCTGACCCAAAAGCACAAGTTGAACAAATCACAAACGGTTTAATTTATAAGTTTATGAACGATATGGATGAACAATCTGTATCAATGGGTGGTAAATCAACATACTTTTCAGGCAAGTTTCAAAAATACTCTTGGAAGAATTTAATGGACACTAAAACAAGTGGTGTTGAGAAAATCAAACTCTATTCAGATGCAATTGAACAAATGTACACTAATGAAAATCTTCCTGAATTATTTAGAGAGATTTTTAAGAACTCTTTTCTTCCATTTAAAGACCCATCAACCCTTAATATGTTTTTAAAAGAAATTAATGAATTTCATTATTCTAACTCAGAAAAACTTGGTGATGCATTTGAATACTTATTATCTTTTATGGGTTCTCAAGGTGATGCGGGTCAGTTTAGAACTCCGAGACATATTATTGATTTTATAACTGAGATTGTAAATCCTCAGAAAAATGAAACTGTGCTTGACCCTGCTTGTGGTACTGCAGGTTTTTTAATTAGTACTTACAAACATATCTTAAAACAAAACACTAAAAAGAATTTAGGTGATGGTCTTAATGCAACAGATAGAAAAAAAATAGGGGAAAATTTAAATGGTTATGACATCTCTCCTGATATGGTGAAGATGTCTTTAGTGAATATGTATTTGCATAAATTTACTAATCCTAAAATTAACGAGTATGATACACTTTCAAGTGAAGAAAAATGGAATGAATATTATGATGTAATACTTGCGAACCCACCATTCTTCTCTCCAAAGGGAGGAATCACACCTCACAATAGATTTGGAGTTAATTCAACAAAAGCAGAAGTATTATTTATTGATTATATTAATGAACATTTAAAACCAAATGGTCGTGCAGGAATAATTATCCCTGAGGGTATAATTTTTCAAAACGGGAATGCTTATAAAAATTTAAGAAAAAAATTAATACAAACATCTCTAGCAGGAATTATTTCATTACCTGCAGGAGTTTTTAATCCCTATTCGGCAGTAAAGACTTCAATCTTAATTTTAGATAAAAAAATCAAAAATGATAAAATTTTTTTTGCTCGTGTTGATAATGATGGATATACTTTAGGCGCTCAAAGAAATCCCATAAAAGATAATGATCTCCCAATAATTGTATCTAGTCTAAGAGACCTTAAAAATATTAAAGAAAATACAAAGGTTAATTTAGTTAATAGAGAAGATATAATTAATAGCGAAAATATTAATTTTTCTATTAATTTTTTTTTAAAAACAAAAACAAAAAGTAATTATAAAATTGTTAAATTAAGCGATGTATTAATAGATAAACCAATTTACGGATCTGGAGCAAGTAAAATTGAGTATGATAAAAAGGTTAGATATGTAAGAATTACAGATATTGATGATTTTGGTAATTTAAAATTAGAAAATGCTGTTTCACCATCCGTAGTAGAAAAGCAATATTTTTTAGATTTTGAGGATATTTTATTTGCTAGATCGGGTTCGGTTGGAAGATGTTATGTTCATAAACAAAAAAATGGAAATTTCCAGTATGCAGGTTATCTGATTAAGTTTCCATTAAATAAAAGTATCATTAATCCAAATTATTTATTTTATATTACTAGAAGTAATTATTATTCTGAATGGATATCAAATATAAAAAAACAAGGCACGATATCAAATATTAATGCCAAGGAATATTCCTCATTTGAATTTCCATTGCCGACTATAGATATTCAAAACGAAATAGTAAATGAATTAAGTGCTTATAAAAATATTATTGATGGTTGTAATCAAGTTATAGAAAATTATATACCAACGATTGATATTGATTTAAATTGGAAAACGGAAAAACTTTCTGATGTAGTTATTTTTAAAAAAGGACAATCAATATCAAAATCTAACGCAACTGCTGGAAATGTACCTGTAATAGCAGGTGGAAAAACATCTCCATATTCTCACAATAAAAGTAATCGCGATGGATTAACCATAACGATTAGTTCATCAGGAGCATATGCTGGTTATGTTAATATTTTTGATAAACCAATTTTTGTATCGGATGCCTTTACAGTTCATTCTAAAAAAGAAAAAATTGATCAATACTTTTTGTATTTTTATTTAAAAAGTAAACAAAAAAAAATTTATGATTTTCAACGTGGTGCAGCAATACCTCATGTCTATTCTTCGGATATCCAAGACTTAAAAATTCCAATTCCATCTTTAATTGACCAAAAAAAAATAGTAAAAAAATTAATATCTGAAAGGGATCTTATAGAAAAAAACAAAAGTTTAGTTATAGAGTTTGAAAAAAAAATAAGTAGATCAATATCAAAGGTTTGGAAAATATAGTTACACTTGCAAATGAGACTATAACATCGTCAAATCCTTCATCATTCCTTCATCACTCCTTCATCACTAATGATTTTCGTATAGATAAAAAAAAAGGGCAGTAAAAACTGCCCTTTTTGAATTTTTGTTTGAGATTAATGGGGATTACATTCCCATTCCACCCATTCCACCCATGCCGCCCATTCCACCACCAGGCATTCCAGCAGGTCCAGAATCTTTTTCTTCAGGCTTATCAGCTACCATAGCTTCTGTTGTAACTAACAATCCAGCGATTGAAGCAGCATCCTGTAATGCTGTTCTTACAACTTTTACTGGATCGATAATACCTTCTTTAAACATGTCAACATATTGCTCTGTTTGAGCATCGTATCCATTTGAAGGCTTATTTGCTTCTAATAGTTTTCCAACAACTACAGAACCATCTACACCAGCATTTGTAGTTATTTGTCTAATAGGAGCTTGTAGTGCGCTTTTAACTATTTCGACACCAGCTTTTTGATCATCGCCCTTAACTTTTACTTTATCTAGATCTTGTGATGCATAAAGAAGAGCACATCCTCCTCCAACAACTATACCTTCTTCTACTGCTGCTCTAGTTGCATTTAAAGCGTCTTCAACTCTATCTTTTTTTTCTTTAACTTCTACTTCAGTTGAACCTCCAACTTTAATAACTGCAACACCACCAGCTAACTTAGCAAGTCTTTCTTGTAGTTTTTCTCTATCATAGTCTGAAGTTGTTTCTTCTACTTGTTGTTTGATTTGAGCACATCTTGCTTCGATATCAGATTTTTTTCCAGATCCACTTACAAGTGTACTATTTTCTTTATCAACTTTAACTCTTTTAGCCGATCCAAGATCATTAATTTTTACATTTTCTAATTTGATACCTAGATCTTCCGAGATAACTTGTCCTCCAGTTAGTATAGCTATATCTTCAAGCATTGCTTTTCTTCTATCTCCGAAACCTGGAGCTTTAACTGCTACAACTTTTAATCCACCTCTAAGTTTGTTAACAACTAAAGTAGCTAAAGCTTCTCCTTCAACATCTTCAGAAATTATCATTAGTGGCCTTCCAGCTTGAACAACAGCCTCTAATAGTGGAACCATTGGCTGTAAATTAGTTAATTTTTTTTCATGTAAAAGAATTAGTGGATTTTCTAATTCAGTTGTCATTTTTTCTGCATTAGTAACAAAATAAGGAGATAGATATCCTCTATCAAACTGCATACCTTCTACAACATCAAGTTCAGTTTCGATGCTTTTTGCTTCTTCAACAGTTATAACACCTTCGTTACCAACTTTTTGCATTGCTTTTGCAATCATGCTTCCTATTTCTTTGTCACCATTTGAAGAAATTGTACCTACTTGTGCAATTTCATCACTATCTTTGACTTTTTTAGCAGAAGAGATTAATTTTTGTTTTACATGTTCTACAGCCGAGTCAATTCCTCTCTTAACATCCATTGGATTCATTCCTGCAGTAACATACTTACAACCTTCTTTCACAATTGATTGTGCAAGTATTGTAGCAGTAGTTGTTCCATCGCCCGCTTCATCATTTGTTTTGCTAGCAACTTCTTTAACCATTTGAGCACCCATGTTTTCAAATTTATCTTCTAAATCAATTTCTTTTGCAACAGAAACACCGTCTTTAGTTGTTCTTGGAGCTCCGTAAGATTTGTCTATAACAACATTTCTTCCTTTTGGTCCAAGTGTAACTTTTACAGTATTTGCCAATACATCAACTCCTCTTAACATCGCTGATCTTGCTTCAGAATCGAATTTTACTATTTTAGCCATTATAAACTCCTTGTATTAATTATTTACTTGTTGAAATACCCATAATGTCTGACTCTTTCATTATGCTGTATTCTTTTCCATCAATTTTGACTTCAGTTCCCGACCATTTGCCAAATAGAACCTTGTCTCCAACTTTAACATCCATTGGAATTATTTTTCCATCTTCAGTTTTAGCCCCACCACCAATAGCAACTACCTTGCCTTCTTGGGGTTTTTCTTGAGCTGTGTCTGGTATGATAATGCCCCCAGCAGTTTTTTCGCTGCTATCAAGGACTTCAATTAAAACTCTGTCGTGTAACGGTTTAAATTTCATATAAAACTCCTATAAATCTGATGGTCATATAGCTATGACTCCATTTTATTTCAAGGAGATAAGCAAAAATTTAAATGTTAAAAAAACCAAGAAATATGGTTATTTTTAAGTTATATCTGCAAAATGACGAAAAACTTAGACAACATAGGACTAAAATCTGTTGCAGATCAGTATGACTTGTTCTTTGTAGATTTGTGGGGAGTTGTACATAACGGAATTGAACTTTACAAAGATTCTACCAGCGTTTTAGAAAAATTGTTAGATAAAAATAAAGACCTAGTATTGCTCACCAATGCTCCTAGGCCCAATAATGATGTAAAAAATTTTTTAAAAAAAATGGGATTAGAACAAAAATATTATTCTAAAGTATACACATCTGGCGAAGCAGCATTGAATTATTTAACATCAAACTTTAAAGACAAAACCTTTTTTCATATTGGGCCACCTAGAGATTTTGGATTATTTAAAGATTTTAAAAAAAATAAAATACAAACAATTAGTGAAGCTAAATATTTACTTTGCACTGGATTATTTGATGAGCATGAAAATGAGTTGTCATACTACAAAACACTACTAAAGAATGAAATAGATAAAATTATGATTTGTACTAATCCAGATTTAATTGTTGATAGAGGAAAAAAAAGAGAGTTTTGTGCAGGATCAGTTGCAAAAGTTTTTGAAGATATAGGAGGAACAGTAGAATACTTTGGCAAACCTCACCCTAAAGTTTATAATCTTGCAGCAAATATAAATAACAAAAAAGTTTTTTGTATAGGAGACAACTTAAATACAGACATTAAAGGAGCAAATAATCAAAATTTTGCTAGCTTATTAATTACAAATGGAATTCATAGGCAAGAAGTAGAAAATGAAAATTTTGAAAAAATTATGAAAAAATATAATACCAAAGTTGATTACACACAATCACAATTAAAATGGTAAAAAAATGAAGTTATATAAAAATTTTTCTGTTTCAAAAAATCATAAAAATTCAATTTTATTAATTGGCAATTTTGATGGGTTGCATATTGGACATCAAAAGCTATTTAATTTTGCAAAAAAATATAAAAAAAAATATAAAATTAAAATTGGTGTATTAACTTTTGATCCTATTCCTAAAATGTTTTTTAATAAAAAATTAAAAAACTTTAAAATTTCCAATCTAAATCAAAAAATAAATTGCTTTAAGAAATTAAAAATAGATTTTGTTGTAATTAAAAAGTTTAATAAAAAATTTTCAAAGATGAATTACATAAAATTTATAGATTATGTTTTGTTCAAGAAACTAATGCCAAAATATATATTTGTTAGTAATAATTTTAGGTTTGGTAATAAAAGAGAAGGAAATGTAAATAAATTAAAATTTTTTGAAAAAAAATATAATTTTAAAATAATTAATCCTAAACCACTAAAAAAAAAAACTAAAATTATTTCATCTACATTAATTAGAAAATTAATATCCAATGGAAAAATTAATATTGTTAATAGATATTTAGATCGAAGCTGGTCTATAGATGGAAAGGTAATTGTAGGAAGAAAAATGGGGCGAAAAATTGGATTTCCAACATGCAATATTAAATTAAACGATTATGTAATTGCAAAACCTGGAGTATATGGAGTAAATATTTTAATAAATAAAAATAAAAAATCACTAAGAGGCATTGCCAATTTAGGTTATAGGCCAACTTTTAATCAAAAAGAAATACTTTTAGAGGTTCACATATTTAATTTTTCAAGGAATCTTTACAATAAGCACTTAACTATTGAGTTCATAGACTTTATAAGAAAAGAAAAGAAATTTAAAAATATAAACCAATTAAAAAAACAAATTAATTTAGACATCAGAAAAGCAAAAAAATTAAACTAAAACAATGAGCAAAAGCAACATCAATCTACCCAAAACTGCTTTTTCAATGAAAGCAAATTTACAAAATAAAGAACCTGGAATAATTGATTACTGGGATAAAATTGATTTATATAAAAAGCTAAGAAATTCTAGCAAAGGAAAAACAAAATTTGTTCTTCATGATGGTCCACCCTATGCCAATGGGGATATACACATGGGAACAGCACTTAATAAAATCCTTAAAGATATAATAGTAAAATTTCATCAAATGAAAGGAGAAGATTCTGTTTATGTACCAGGTTGGGATTGTCATGGTTTACCGATTGAATGGAAAATTGAGGAACAATATAAAAAAAATAAAAAAAATAAAAATGAAGTTCCAGTAAATGAATTTAGAAAAGAATGTAGAGATTTTGCAAAGAAATGGATTGAGGTACATAAAAAGCAATTTAAAAGACTTGGGGTAGTAGGTGACTGGGAAAACTATTACTCTACAATGAGCTTTGATGCGGAGGCTCAAATCGTAAGAGAACTTGGGAAATTTTTAAAGGAAGGTAGTCTCTACAGAGGTTATAAACCTGTACTTTGGTCTACGGTAGAAAAAACAGCTTTAGCAGATGCAGAAGTTGAATACATGGATCATAAGTCTGATACAATCTATGCTGCTTTTAATATTAAAAAATCTAAAAATAAAAAACTTTTAAACAGCGAAGTAATCATTTGGACAACAACTCCATGGACAATACCAGCTAATAGAGCATTAGCTTATAATGAAAATTTAAAATATGTAATTGTTAAAATAGAAGATCAAACAGATTTTAAAAATAAAAAAATAATAGTAGCCCAAGATTTATTAAAATCCTTAATAAATGATTGTGGTATTGAAAAATTTAGCAAGATTTTAACATTTCCAGGAAAAGATTTTAAAGGAACAATATGTAGTCACCCATTTTCAAAAATTGGTTTTGATTATGATATACCAATGTTAGATGCAAACTTTGTTACATTAGAGCAAGGCTCGGGCATTGTTCATTGTGCACCAAGTCATGGACCAGATGATTTTAATTTATGTTTAAAAAACAATATTAAAGCAGAAGAAACAGTAAATGACGATGGAAAATATACAAAACATGTACCTAACTTTGAGGGCTTACATATTTTTAAAGCAAATAAAGTAATTATTGAGAAATTAAAAGAACAAAAAAAATTATTATCTAATGGTGAGTTAATTCACTCTTATCCCCATTCTTGGCGCTCTAAAGCGCCTCTAGTTCATAGAGCGACACCCCAATGGTTTATTTCTATGGAAAGTCATGGTTTGAGAAAAAAAGCTTTAAAATCAATTGACGAAACTAATTTTTATCCAAACAAAGGAAAAGAAAGATTAAAATCAATGATTGAATTGCGACCTGATTGGTGTGTTTCAAGACAAAGAGTTTGGGGCGTACCTATACCAGTTTTTCTGTCAAAAGATACAAACGAAGTTTTAATGGACGAACAGGTAACTGAAAATATAGCAAGTATATTTGAAAAAGAAGGGGCTGACTGTTGGTTCGAAAAAGATGCTCAGAAATTTTTAGGAAAAAAATATAAAAGTGAAGACTACAAAAAAATGACTGATATTGTTGAAGTTTGGTTTGATAGCGGTTCGACTCATGCATATGTGCTTGAAAAAAGAGAAGATTTAAAGTGGCCCGCATCAATGTACCTTGAAGGCTCCGACCAGCATAGAGGGTGGTTTCATTCATCATTGCTAGAATCTTGTGGGACGAGAGGTAGAGCTCCATTTGAGTCTATATTATCACACGGGTTCGTTGTTGATGGAAAGGGTTTGAAAATGTCAAAATCTCTTGGAAATGTTATCTCACCAGAAGATATTTTAAAAAAATATGGTGCAGATATATTAAGAACTTGGGTTGCAGTATCAGATTACGCTGAGGATCTAAGAATTGATTATTCAATTTTAGAGCAGCACGCAGAATCATATAGAAAAATTAGAAATACTTTTAGATACATTCTTGGAAATTTGAATGATAAATTTGAAAAAGTAGATTTTGAAAAAATTAATATAAAAGATTTTCCAGAGTTAGAGCAATACATGTTGCATAAAATTTTTAATCTTAACTTAATATTCGAAAAGAACTTTGAAAAATATAATTTTCATACGATTTACAAAGAAATATTAAATTTTTGCACGTCTGATTTATCAGCTTTTTATTTTGATATTAGAAAAGATACCTTGTATTGCGATTCTTTGAAAAGTAAAAAAAGAACTTCAACAATAAAGTTTTTAAATATTGTTCTTGAAATATTATTAAAATGGTTTGCACCTATATTATCTTTTACTACTGAAGAAATTTACTCGCTCTTAAAAATTGAAGAAAAGGAAAGTATTCACCTAGAAAAATTTCCAATTATCCCATCAAATTGGAATAACAAAGATTTAAATGGTAAATGGTCTGAATTAATTAAAATAAGGGACAAATGTAACAGTAGTATAGAGTTAAAAAGGGCGTCCAAAGAAATTGGCTCAAGCTTAGAGGCTAACATAAAAATATTTTTGAATGATAAATTGCTCAAGCTATCTAAAGGAACAGACTTTTCTGAATTATGTATTACATCTGGTGTAAAAATAGATAAAATTAATAAAGATGATCCAGAGGAAATCTATGTTGAAACAAATAAAGCAGAAGGAAAAAAATGCAGTGTTTGTTGGAAAATTAAGAAAGATAAGTGTGAAAGAGATGGATGTATACTAAATAATTAATGAATAAATTATTTTTTAAAAAAACTTTTATATATTTTGGGATAATTTTATTTATTTTTTTAGCAGATAGAATTTCAAAGTTATATATACTTTCTGTCCTAGAAGATTTAGGCTTTGTAGATATAAGTATAAATTCTTACATCAATTTAATTTTAGTTTGGAACACTGGAATAGGTTTTGGATTATTATCTTTTGGTCAATCAGATATATATAATATAATGACAATCCTAATTGCACTAATTAATTTATTTATTGTATATTTAATTATCAAATCAAAAGATAACAGCGCTTATTTTTTTTTAATTATATTAGGAGGCTCGTTAGGCAATCTTTTTGATCGTATTTACTATTCAGCAGTGCCAGATTTTATAGATATTAGCTACAAGGGCTACCATTGGTTTGTTTTTAATGTTGCTGATATATTTATATCTTTAGGAATTATTTGTCTTATTTTTGCTGAATTATTGAATTATAAAAAGAAAAATGAAAATTAAAAAAATAACTACACTTTTATTTTTTGTACTTTTTCTGTACTCATGTTCAGGAGCAAAAGATGCTTTACAGGGAAAAAAAAGATCTGAAAATAGTGATGAATTTTTAGTAGAAAAAAAGAATCCTTTAACAGTCCCACCAGATATTGACGAGCTACCAGTACCATTGGATCAAGAAGAAGCCCAAACTGATGATCAGGAAGATATTAAAAAAGTTTTAAAAATTGATGAAAATAAAAGCACAAATTCTGAAAGTGGTAATGAAAATCAAAATAGTCTAGAAAAATCAATATTAGAAAAGATTAATGATTAAATATGCTAACTTCTAATATTAAATTTAAAAATTTTAATATTTCAAAATTTAAAAATTTAAAAAACTTTAAAAATGAAAAATGGTTTAAAAAAATCAGGCTTCTTGATTCATTAAAATTAAATTATAAATACAGTTATACAAAAGAACAAATTAAAAAAATAAGTAAAAATAAAAATTTTAGATTAATTGGGATGGGTGGATCAACTTTAGGAGTTGAAGCAATATATCAATTTTTAAATCATAAAATAAAAAAAAATTTCACATTTATTAATAATTTAAATTCAAAATTAAAAAATTCAGAAAAAAAAATTAAAGCTACTAATATAATTATATCTAAATCTGGAAATACTCTAGAGACGATTGTAAATTCGAATAGATTAATAAATAATAGTAAAAATATTTTTATTACTGAAAATAAAAAAAGTTACTTAAATAATCTTGCTCATGAGCTGAAAGCAGAAATTGTAGAACATAAAAATTATATAGGAGGCCGTTATTCTGTTTTGTCGGAGGTTGGAATGTTGCCTGCAGAAATTATGGGTCTTAATGAAAAAAAATTTAAAAGATTTAATTACTTAATAAATAATAAAATTTTTGTAAATGAATTGATTAAGAATGTAAGTGCAATTTTAAAGCTTGTTAAAGAAAAAAAATTTAATTCAATAATTTTGAATTATGATAATAAATCAGAAAATTTACTTAAATGGTATCAGCAATTAGTTGCTGAAAGCTTAGGAAAAAAATCCAAAGGTATTCTTCCCGTTATATCTACGATGCCAAAAGATAATCATAGTTTAATGCAATTATATTTAGATGGAACAAAAAATAATTTTTTTACTTTTTTTTCTGCATTAGACAAAAAATCGGAAACAATAAATAATAAATTTTTACAAAAAACACACAATTATCTTAAAAATAAATCTTTTTCGAAAATTCTTTACGCTCAAAAAAGTGCAACTGAAAAAGTTTTTTTTAAAAAAAAATTACCGTTTAGATCTTTTGAGGTAAAAGTGAAAAATGAGGAGTCGCTAGGAGAATTATTTTGTTTTTTTATTTTAGAAACAATTTTGCTAGGAAGAGCACTAAAAATTAATCCATTTGACCAACCATCTGTTGAGCTCATAAAAAAAGAAACTAAAAAAATATTACTTAGTTAATTTTTTAAAAATATTATCCTTGATATTCCATACTTAACAGATCTTTGTATAGTAAAATTGTTACCAATATCATCTTTTGATTTTTTATGACGGTGTAGCACAATTAATCCAGATTCTTTTAATAATTTAAATTTAGCTATACTTTCTAAGATTATTTTTAAGTTTTCTTCTTTGTAGGGAGGATCTAAAAAAATTAAATCCATCTTTTTAATATTTAACTTTTCATTCGTAAAAAAATTAAAAACATCTTCGTCAAATATTCTTGTTTTTTTTTCACACTTCAGTTTTTTTATATTTTTGTCTAAAATTTCTATTGATTGAGGGTAGTTTTCCACAAAGTAAACTTTTGTAGAGCCTCTTGAGATACACTCTAAGCCAAAAGATCCAGTTCCCGCGAACAAATCAAGGACTAATGAATTATTCAAACTTATTTTACAATCTTTAGAATGTTCAAGGATGTTTAAAATAGACTCTTTTACTAAGTCTTTTAGTGGTCTAGTATTTTTGTCAAAGGCTTCTAAAATTTTAACACCTTTAAATTTTCCCCCGATTATTCTCATTTATCTATTATTTTAAAACCAATATCTTTTCTAAAAAAACCATTCTTCCAATTTAATTCCTCTATAAGTTTAATAGCTCTTTCTCTTGAGCTTTTAAATGAATTAGATATAGAGACAAAGTTTAAAACTCTTCCACCATTTGAAAATATTTCATTTCCCTTATCTATTGTTCCTGCGTGAAAAATAAAATCATTATTATTTAATTTTAAACTATTTAAATTGTCTATCTTAATATTATTTGTGAATTTATCTGGATATCCTCTGGAGCATAATACGATACATAAACTTTTTTCTTCTTTCCATTCTATATTTAAGTTATCTAATTCTTGATTGCAGCATGCATTAAAAACATCAATCAGGTCAGTCTTTAAAAGAGGCAAAATTGTTTGGCACTCTGGGTCTCCCATTCTTACATTGTATTCAATCAAGAAAGGTTCATTATCTAATATCATTAAACCAGCATAGAGAAATCCTTTATACTTTTCACCCATTTCTTGTAGCGCTTTTAAAGTTGGAGAAATTATTTTATCAATAATTTTAACTTCTAAGGATTCGTTTATTAAACCTGATGGACTGTACGCACCCATTCCTCCAGTATTTTTTCCTTCATCTCCTTCATTAACTCTTTTATGATCTTGTGCAGTCTTAAATATTTTAAAATTTTTTCCATCACAAACAATAAAAAAACTCATCTCTTCACCATTTAAAAATTCTTCAACTAGTATTTTTTTCGCCACTCCAAATTTCCCATCAAAAACTTCATTTACAGCTTCTATTGCTTCAGATAAATTTTTTGATATATAAACTCCTTTTCCAGCAGCTAATCCGTCTGCCTTAATAACTATTGGAAATTTTGAATTTTTTAAAAAATTTATTGCATCTTCCTTTTTTTCAAAAATTCCAAAGTTTGCTGTAGGAATATTATATTTTTTACAAATATTTTTTGTAAAAGTTTTTGAACCCTCCAATTGTGAAGATATTTTTCTAGGACCAAAAACTTTAATGTTGTTGCTTTCCAAGTAATCTACAATACCGTTTACCAATGGTTTTTCTGGACCAACTATAACCAGATCAGCTTTTGATTCTTTTAAAAATTTTAAAATTTTTTCAAAATCATTAATATCTAAATTTATATTTTCTGCCAATTCTTGAGTTCCAGCATTACCTGGTAGGCAGTATATTTTGCTTACTTTTGGCGACATAGAGATTGTTTTACAAATGGCATGTTCTCTACCTCCACTTCCTATGATGCAAATAATCATATATAAATACACTTCTACATAATGAAAAATAAATTAGCCAGAATAAAATACTTACCTAATAATTTTGAGATTCTCGAAGAAGGTGATCATGTTATTTGTGCAATTTCTGGAAAGAAAATATTTTTGGATAAATTAAATTATTGGAATGTTGAACTTCAAGAGCCTTATTTTTCTCATATTGAAGCTTCACAAAAAAGAGAAGAATTATTCAAAAAAATTTGACTTATTTCCATCGGTCATGCGACCAAATCCATTGATCAGGATTTTTTAGAATCATTTTTTCTAATACTTTATTAAGTTCGGATGTTATTTGTTTATGAGATAAATTATCATCAAATTTCATTGGTTTTTTGAAATATATTTTAAAATGATACTTTCTAAGCCTTTCAATATATACTGGAATAATACTACAACCATATTTTTTTACTAATTGTGCAGGTATCGTTGAAGTTTTTGCAGAACGGTTAAATAGATCTATATCTTCACCTTCACTTACCCTTTGATCAATCATTAATGCAACAGAAAAATTTTGTTTAAATAAATTTAATAAATCTCTAGTACCACTCTTGCCTTTTTTTATTTGGTTTCTGCATATGTAGTTTTTTCTAATATTTTCCATAATTATATTTAAAAATGGATTATTAAGAGGCCTATAAATTGCACACAAATCTATACCTGCTTTTTCTATTTCCATTGCCATTAGCTCAAAATTATTAAAATGTCCTGATATAAATACTGCTTGGTCATTATTTTTTTTAATTTCATATAAATAATTTAAACCTTCAATTTCAATAAATTGATTTAAATCATTATTTCTAAATTTTTTTAAGTAAACATATTCAGATAGTATTCTTCCGTAATTGCTCCACATATTCTCAATTATAGATTTTCTATCTTCCCGAGAGATACCAATATTGGAATTACTTAAATTACTTTGAATTTTAGTATTTGATCGAAATAAAGGGCCAATTTTTTTTCCAATAATTGCTCCAAAGTTTGAAGCATTTTTATATCCAATTATTTTAAAAATAATTAATAAAGTATAAATAAAAATAAATTCAAAAAAATATTTTATAATTTTCATATTTTATCTTTTATTAATTTAATAAAATTATCTTTGTTTTCTATATCTAATCTAACTTTTAAATATTCAATTTTAAAATTTTTTTTAAAAGAGTCTAATGAAATTCTACAATAATCTTTTTCTGTAGTTAGGAAAATACAATCATTATATTTTTTTACTATGTTTTCAATTTCAGTATAAGAATAGTTATGATGATCTGGATATGAAAATGTTTTAACTAAATTTAAATTATTTTCTTTTAATAATTCAAAAAAATTTGATGGATTTCCAATTCCAGCAAATGCACATATTTTTTTTCCTTTAAACTCATCAACATTTATAGCTTTATATTTTGAGTAGAAAACTTTTGCACTTTTATTTACGCTGAATATTTGGTTTTCAATTTTAGTATCTTTTTTTCCATTAATTAAAATACAATCTGCTCTATTTAAGGCCGAGAGGCTCTCCCTTAAAGGTCCTGCTGGTATTAACAAATTATTTCCTGTCCATTGTTTTTGATTAAAACAAACAATATTGAAATTTTTGTAAATTGATAAATCCTGGAATCCATCATCAAGAATTGCTAAATCAAAACCTTTTTTTATAAGAGCTTCTATTGAATCTTTTCTTTTATTTAAAAAAAATGTTTTTCCAGTTTTCTGCAACATATCAATTTCATCGTCGAGATAACTGTAATATTTTTTTACAAATGCTGGGTTTTTACCCAAAGATTTAGTAATTTGGAAAATTTCTTTTGCTAGAGGAGTTTTTCCAGTTCCTCCAATATAAATATTTCCTATACAAATAATTGGTATAGGAAATTTCTTTTCAACTTTTAAAATTCTCAGAATTGAGGAAGCAAATAAAAATAAAAGTGATAATGGATATAATAATATTGACCAAATAGATAAAACAGGCAAATCCCAAAATTTTGGTTTTTTGAAATTCATAAATTAACAATATTTATTAATTTCTTTTTCATTATTTAATAGAATTTGTTTACCTGTATAAGCTAATTTTTTTATAATTTGATTAGAATAATTTTTTTTTCTATTAAATTTAACAACCAATTTTTCTAAATCTTTGTATGTCTTAATTTTTGTTGAAATACCATGTTTTTTAAGGAAATGATAAACCTCTATGAAATTTTCAATATTTGGACCATGAATAATTCTATTTCCTAATCTAGCTGCTTCGATTGGGTTTTGTCCTCCATAACCATGAATAGATTTGCCCATAAAAGCAACTTTGGATAATTTTAAAAAGGATTTTGTTTCTCCAAATGTATCAACAAGATAAATATCGGTATCATTTCTAATTAAGTTATTAGAAGAATGAAAATGAACTTTTAATCCATTTAAATTTAATTCTTCTTTAATTTCATCAGCTCTATGAATATGTCTAGGAACAATTACAGAAACTATATTTTTATATTTTTTTTTCAAATTATTATGAACTTTTGCACAAAGTAATTCTTCTCCTTTATGCGTACTTATTGCTGTAAAGACAATTTTCTTTTTTTTAAACAATTTTTTTATTCTAAGGTTTGATGTATCTTTTAAATCAAAAGTGCTCTGCGAAAATTTTAAGTTACCAATTTTTTTAATATTTTTTGCACCTAAAATTTTTAAATAATTACTAGAGATATTATTTTGGCTTAAGCATAAATCAAATTTATTAAATATTTTTTTAGAAAAAGAAATAACACTAACCCACTTTTGAAAAGACTTTTTAGTGATTCTTGCATTTAATAAAATTAATGGAATATTTTTTTCTTTTATTTTTAATATCATGTTTGGCCAGATTTCAGAATCAATAAAAAAAACTGCTTTTGGTTTCCAATGATTTAAAAATTTTTCTACAAGAAATTCTGTATCTAGTGGGAAAAATTGATGAAAAGTCTTTTTTAATTTTATTTTCTTTATAATTTTTGCTGAACTTAAAGTATTAGAAGTAATTAATATTTTTTTAATATTTTTTCTTTTTTCAAGTTTTTCAATTAAAGGTATAATACTTAGAATTTCACCAACACTCGAACCGTGAAACCATATCAAATTACTATTTATGTTTTTTTTACTAAATTTTCCAATTTTTTCAATAAATCTTTTTGGGTCTTCTTTTTTTTTTAATATTCTAAAAACTATTATTATTGGTGAAATTAAAAAAATAAAATTTATAGCTAATCTATAAAAAAATAACATTAATCTTTTCTTAATTGTTTTTCATAAAAGTTTTTATAAATCTCAGATTTTTGCAACAATTCTTCATGATTTCCTTTTGCAGCAACTTTTCCATTTTCAACAACGCAAATTGTTTTTGAATTCATTACGGTTGAAAGTCTATGTGCTATGACCAAAGTCGTTCTATCTTTTGTAAGCAATTTAATAGCTTCTTGGATTTTACTTTCTGTTTCAGCATCTAAAGAAGAGGTAGCTTCATCTAAAAGTATAATCTTACTTTTTTTTAGCATAGCTCTTGCTATTGATAATCTTTGTTTTTCTCCTCCCGATAGCCTTGTTCCATTTTCTCCAATAATTGTATCTAATTTATTAGGTAATTTATCAATAAATTCATCGCAATGTGAAAGTTTTGCAGCTTCTAATATTTCTTCTTCAGTTGCATCTAATCTTGCGTAAGCAATATTGTTCTTAATTGTGTCATCGAATAGAGTTGTATCTTGGTTAACAAGAGAGATATTATTTCTCAAAGAAGATATTGAGACATCATAAATTGATTGACCATCAATCGATATATCTCCTGAGGTTTTATCATAAAATCTTGGTATTAAATTTAATATTGTTGTTTTTCCAGCACCACTATGACCAACTAATGAAGTCATTTCACCTCCAATAATATTTAAATCAATCGAATCTAAAACTTCTCTCTCTTCATTATTGTATTTAAAAGTTATATTTTTGAAATTAATTTCACCCTTATTTATATTTAAAGATAAAGCATTAGATTTTTCCTTAATATTATTTTCTTGTTCAATAAGAGGTATAATTCTTTTTGCAGCGGATAAACCTTGGTTAATAGCCATATTAATGGTAGCTAAAGATCTTACTGGCTGGTAAGCCAACATCATAGCTGCTAAAAAAGAAAA
The DNA here is from genome assembly GCA_902634305.1 of uncultured Pelagibacteraceae bacterium. Taxonomy (GTDB): domain Bacteria; phylum Pseudomonadota; class Alphaproteobacteria; order Pelagibacterales; family Pelagibacteraceae; genus Pelagibacter. Next base: position 27,210 of record CACPJJ010000006.1, read on the forward strand.
AAAATTATTAATATCTAATTCTTGTTTTATAATAAGAGTTCCAGAATAATAAATTAATCCAGCAATCATAATTCCAGTTAAGGTTTCCATTATTGGAGAGGCTCTTACTAAAACCATAGCAGTTTTTTCCAATCTCTCTTTTAGATTATTTATAAATTTTTCTGCCCTTGTGAATTCATAATTTTCTTTCTGAAAAATTTTAATTATTTTATGATTTTTAAATACCTCCAACATATATGAGGTAAGTATACCCGAACTTTCTTGTGCTTGAGTTGTTACTTTTCCAATTCTTTTACCTAATGATTTTGCAGCAAAAGAAGCAAGAGGAATCATTATTAGGGCAAAAAGAGCTAATCTCCAATTTTGATAAAACATGACACCAATTAAACCTATTAAAGTCAAAGAGTCTTTTGCTATATTTAATATTACTACACTGATTAAATTTGTCATAAGCGATATATCAAAAGTTAAGTGAGAAATAAATTTTCCAGAATGTTTTTTGTCAACTATTTCAGCATCTGCTTTTATTATTGATTTCATAAGTTGTAGTTGAAGAATTTTGCCTACTTCTTGTCCAACCTTAATCAAAGTTGTTTTAGCAATATAAAGTGAAATACCTTTTGTTGAGAATGCTATAATTATAGCTGCCGGTATAAGTAATATTAAAGTTTGATCTTTTTCAATAAAAATTTTTTTAATAGCGGGATCTAACAACCAGGCAATCGCTGAAGTACTAACAGCTACTAAAACTGAAAAAAAAACAGAAATCAGTATTTTTGGTAAAAATTTTTTTGTATATTCATTATAAAGTTTTTTTAAAATTTTTACGTTATTCATAAATTTAAAGTATTTTTCCAACTAATAAGTTTAAAAAAATTATTAAACCTAAAAAATTATTTGATTTAAATAATTTTAAACAGTTGGCTGGATTCTTAATATTTAGATTACTTATTTGATAAACAAAAAAATGTAAAAATGGCACAATTAAAAATATAAAATAAATATAATTAAATTTCATTACATATCCTAAAATCAATAAAGATAAAAAAGTTATAGTATAAAATAGGTATAAAACTTTCTTTGGTTTATTTTTAAACTTTATAGAAGTTGATTTAACTCCAATTATTTCATCATCCTTAATATCCTGGTATCCATAAATCGTGTCATATCCTAGTGTCCAAAATATGGCTCCTACATATAACAAAAATGGTATTAAACTAATGCTTTCATAAATTGATACCCATGCTAATAACAAACCATAGTTGAAAGTAATTCCTAAAAATAGCTGAGGCCAGTAAGTAAACCTTTTCATCAATGGATAAGTAAAAGCAAATGGCATTGAAGCAATAGCAAGAATTATGGTTAGAAAATTAAAGTTGATTAAAACCATAAAAGCTAAAATACATAAAATTGCTGAATAAATAGATGCTAAAAAAACAGAAATTTTTCCAGAGGCAATTGGTCTATTTTTTGTTCTTACAACTTTTTTATCAAAATTTCTATCAACTATGTCATTTACAATGCATCCAGCAGACCTCATAAAGACTGAACCAAGAAAAAATAATAATAAATAAAAATAAAATATATTTAAATCATTTTTAAAGTTATATGCAATTGTGAGACCCCATGCGCATGGCCAAAATAACAACATATAACCAATTGGCTTATCCAGTCTTGTTAGTTGAATAAATAAATTAAGATTTTTCATTTAATTTTCTTGTAAATAACAAAGGCTATATTCATAATCAAACTGATTCGTATGAATATAGATTACACTGTTACAGCATTAATGTTTCCAGCTATACCACTGATTATGAGCGTTTATTCAAATAGATTTCATACTTTAAGTTCATTAATTCGTAAAATTCATGATGAATTTGTTTTTGAAAAACATACCCCACCAGAATGGAAAGCACAGTTAATGAATTTAGATAATAGAATTTTAGTAATAAAATATAGTATAATGTTTGCAGCATTTGGTTTTTTATTTAATATGTTAACTGTTTTTGCTCTTTATTTAGAAAGCCTTTTTATTGCTAGAATTATATTTGGGTCTTGTTGTCTATCAATGATGATATCAATAGTTTTTTTTATTAGAGAAATTCAAATTTCAACTAAGGCTTTAAAACTTCATTTATCCGATATGGATATCCAATTTAAGGAATAATTACTGCGGGTCCAACAATTTTTCTAGACTCTAAATCAATATGTGCTTGCTTAACCTCTTCTAATTTATATTTTTTAAAAATTTCTACTTTTACTTTTTCAGAACTTATTTTTTCAAATAACACTTTAGAAGCTTCTTCTAATTCTTCTCTTGTTTGTAAGTATTGACCCATTGAAGGTCTAACAAAAAATAATCCTTTTGGCTGTAATGTTTTTGGAACATTTATTGGTTCAAGAGGACCAGATGCATTTCCAAAAGAAACCATCGTTCCTCTTTCTTTTAAACATTTTATGGAGTTTTCGAATGTTGATTTTCCTACACCATCATAAACTACTGGAACTCCTTTTCCATTTGTTATTTCAAGAACTTTTTTTGAGAAATCTTCTTTAGAATAATTTATTACTTCATCACATCCATTTTTTTTAGCTAAACTAATTTTTTCATCACTTCCTACCGTACCAATTATCTTACATCCCAAACTTTTTGCCCATTGACAAAAAATTTGACCAACACCACCTGCCGCTGCATGAAATAAAATAGTTTCACCATGACTTACAGGATAAGTTTTATATAACAAGTAGAAAGTAGTTAAACCTTTCGTCATTAGAGTTGCAGCCAAAGTTAAATCAACTTCGTTTGGCACTTTAACTAAGCTTTTAGTTTTAAACAATCTATGAGACGAGTATGCCCCTAAAGGTACAGAAGCATAAGCTATTTTATCACCAACAGAAAATTCAGATACATTTGGTCCAACTTCTTTTATAATTCCTGAAGCTTCCATACCGAGTCCACAAGGAAGCATAAGAGGGTAAAGTCCTGATCTATGATAAGTATCAATATAATTTAACCCAATAGCAACATGCTCTATTAAAACTTCATCATTCACAGGTTTTTTGAGAATTATATTTTCTAATTCTAAAACTTCAGGTCCACCATTTTTTTTTATTTTTACAGCTTTCATTTTACAAAAGTACCATTATGATAATCTTGAACAGCTTGCAAGATCTCTGCTTTAGTATTCATTACAAAAGGTCCTCCTCTAGCAATTTCTTCATTAATTGGTTTACCTGAAATCAATAGGAATTTTGATTTTGATTTAGCTCTAACGTTTAAATCCTCACCTTTTTCTAACAATATTAAGTTACTATCTTTAACTTGATCATGATTTTTTGTACCAATTTTTATTTCTCCATTAATCAAATAAATAAATGTGTTATGAGTTGACTGTAGTTTAAAATTAAATTGTTTATCTTTATTTAATTCAACATCAAAATATACTGGTTCAACATTATGACCTTTAACTGGACCTTCTGAATTTTCAAATTTTCCAGCAATGATTTTTATTTGTTTTTCATCATCTTTATGAATACTTATTTTATCTGAGTCGATATATATATAATCAGGTTTGTTCATCTTTAATTTTGCAGGCATGTTAATCCATAGTTGAAATCCATGAAGTCGACCTTCGGACATTGCAGGCATTTCAGAATGAATTATGCCACTACCTGTCTTCATCCATTGGACATCTCCCGAAGACATTATACCTTTAGCACCAGTGCTATCCTCATGTTCAAATTCACCTTGAAGCATATAAGTTACTGTTTCAATTCCTCTATGTGGGTGAGGAGGAAAACCTCCAACATAATCATCTTTATTATCTGACCCAAATTCATCTAACATTAAAAAAGGATCAAAATAATTTGGTTCAACTCCAATACTTCTTTTTAACTTAACGCCAGCACCATCTGATGATAGGATTGGAACAATAATTTGTTTTATTTCAACTGTACTCATTAAAAGAATTTATTAATTAGTTTTTTTTTATAGAATATCAAGTAGTTGATTTAACCCACTGATTTCATTTTTAGGTATATAATCAAGATTATCAAAAATATTATTGTTTCTATTTACCCAAATAGAACTAAATCCATAATTTCCACCACCAGAAACATCCCAAGTATTGGCACTTAAAAAAGCCATGTTTTCTTTTTTTATTTTGTATTTTTTAATTGGCATATCATAGACTTTTGAACTTGGCTTATAAATTTTAACTTCTTCAATTGAAAAAATATCATCAAACAAATTTTGTAGATCATTACTTTTGACTAATTCATTAAGTAGAGAAGGTGTTCCGTTTGATAGTATGGCTAATTTATATTTTTTGTGTTTAAGCTTTTCTAAAGTTTCTTTTACTTCTGGGTAAGGTGATAAAATTCTATATAAATCTAATAGTTCATTCTTCATCGCTTTATCTATATTAAATGCCTGCATAGATTTATCCAAGCTATCTTCTGTAATTTGCCAAAAATCTTTATGCCTTCCCATTATACTTCTGAGCCATGTATATTCTAATTGTGTTTTTCTCCAGTAATTTGCAAAACTTTCCCATTTATCTCCAATTTTACTTTTACATTTTTCTGCTGCAGAATTAACATCAAATAAAGTTCCATAAGCATCAAAAATTATTGCTTTAATATTTTTCATAAATTAACTTGTATAGATGAGCAATATTAGATTATTTTTTAAAGAAAGTTTATCATTAAATTTAAATTCTGCATTAGACCGATCTCAATCACACTATTTGTCAAAGGTAATGAGAATAAATACAGGAGAAAATTTTTCTTTATTTAATCATAGTGGAGAGTGGCAAGCAAAAGTAGATAATATTAACAAAGGTATTGTAGAATTTACAATTATGAAAAAATTAAGATCTCCAAATAATGAAAAAGAAATCTGGTTAGCATTTGCTCCAATTAAGTTAAATTATTTGAATTTAATGATTCAAAAGGCAACTGAAATTGGAATAACAAGATTTATACCAATATTAACTGAAAGAACAGTTGTTAGAAAATTAAATGAAAAGAGAATTAATAAAATTATTATTGAAGCATCCGAACAGAGCAATAGATTAAAAGTTCCATCTTTAGATAAACTTACAAAACTGGATACTTTTTTAAAATCAAATCAAAATACGAATATAATTTTTGGAGATTTAAATACGGATAACAAAAAAATAGATCTTAAAAATAGAGATCCATTATGTATACTAATAGGCCCAGAGGGTGATTTTTCAATTAAAGAAAGAAAAAATATTTTAAAACTAAAAAAAATAATACCACTTAAAATAAATGATAATATTTTAAGATCTGAAACAGCAGCAATTTCAATGATATCAATAATAAGTTTTAATTTATTATCTTAAATACTTATTTATATTTTTGAAAATATCTTCGTATTTTGCATGATGACTAATCCTACTAAGATATTTTCCATCTTTTAATAGAATAATAGAAGAGCTATGATTTATTAAATAGTTTCCATCTTCGGTAAAAATTTTTTCAGAAAGAACTCCCCAGGATTTTGACATAAGAAATATTTTTTTTGGATCTCCAGTAATTCCATAAATTTTATTTTCAAATGAATTTAAGTAATCTTTTATAACTTCTGGGCTGTCTCTTTCTGGATCTATACTAACAAAAAAAACTTTAAATCTATTTTTCTTTTCTTGGTCTAAATTTTTTATTGCTAAATCCAAATTATTTAATGTCATCGGACATACATCTGGACAATTTGTAAAACCAAAAAATATTGCAGTTAAAGGACCTTCAAAAGAAGATTCTGTTATAATATCATTATTTACGTCATTTAAAGAAAAAGAAGATCCTTGAAATTTCTTAACATACTCATCTTCTTTTTTTTCTATAGATAAGAATATAGGCAACATAACAAATAGAAAAATTACTAAACAACCTATAATAATTGTTATTGAAGTTTTTAAATTCATTGTTGTAAAATGTTATTTTATAATTATATAAATACCATGTCCTCTATTATAAAGAAACTATTTGGCACACTTTTAGAAAAACCATGGGAAGAAAGCCAAGCTTTAATTGATAATAAGCATGTAGGTAAAACTTTTGGTGTTACTAATCAAATGTCAGCGGTAATTATAATATTTGGAATAAGTACAGCAATATTTAGTTTAATTTTTACAGCTTATCTTTATTCAATACCCCCAGAACAAGATACTACTTTAATTTTAAAGAACAAATTATTATGGATTAATACCTTAGTTTTAATTTTTGTTACGTATTTTTTTAATAAAATAAGTAAAGATTTAAAAAATAATTTAACAAATAAAATAAAAAATAATATTGTTACCGTTGGAGCTTTAAGTTATTTATTTTTATTTTTGCAAATTATACTTTGGTATCAATTGATGAAACAAGGTCATTTTGTTTCAACAAACAATTATTTTTCTTCATACTACATTTTTACAGCACTGCATGGATTACATTTGTTAGGTGGTTTATTTTTTTGGGGCAAAATAAGCTCAAGAATATTTAAATTGAAAGAGAAAGAATATGTTAAAGAAACAAGCAATCTTCAAGCATTATCTCTTTATTGGTTATTTTTATTTATTGTTTGGTTAGTATTTTTTGGGATTATGTTTATTTACAACGATTCAGTTATAGCTTGGTGCAAATCATTAATTGCTTAAAAAAATATTATAAAAATAGAACCAATATAACTCCAACAACTGCAATTATAGACAGCAATATATTTACAGACTTCAAATATTTTTTTGTTCTTGAATTAGTTTCCTTTTTCGAGAATGCTCCTGCGCCTAAAGAAATAACAAAATAAAATAATAAAACCAGTATTAGAATAACAGCTAAAATTTCGATTTTTCCGAGCATATAATCATTGTTATATTTGATATTTTGGCAGATTCTTAAGACATTTTGTCATAGGTTTTTATGTGATATTTATTCTATATAGGCTGTTATGCACGTTGGTATTATATTCTTTTTAGTAATCCTTGGATCAGTATTATTCCATATTTTTACCCCATGGTATTGGACAGATGTTGCTTCAAACTGGGGAGGAATGGATGATACCATTACTTTAACATTCTGGATCGGTGGAGGAGTTTTTATAGCCGTTTGTCTTTTCATGGTTTATTGCGTTTTTAAATTTTCTTATAAAAAAGAAAGAAAAGCAGAATACAAACCTGAAGATAAAAAATTAGAAAAAATACTTACTTGGGCTACTACGTTAGGTGTTGCAGCTCTTTTAGCTCCAGGATTAATAATTTGGAATCAATACGTTAATGTCCCAAAAAATGCAATTGAGATAGATGTAATGGCATGGCAGTGGGGATGGCAATATAGACTGCCAGGTGAAGATGGAAAATTAGGAACTACAAAAGTAGTTAATATAAATGATGACAATCCATTTGGAATTAATTTAGATGATCCTTTTGGAAATGACGATGTAATGATTCAAAGTGATGTAATAAATTTAGAAAATAATAGACCAGTTAAAATACTATTGAGATCAGTTGATGTGCTTCATAATTGGTATGTTCCTCAATTTAGAGCAAAAATGGATGCTGTTCCTGGAATTGTAACCTATTATTGGTTTGAGCCTAATAAAACTGGAGAGTTTGAAGTTTTGTGTGCTGAGTATTGTGGGGTTGGACACTATGCTATGAGAGGCGGGGTAGAGGTGCAAGATAAAAAAGACTATGATAATTGGCTTCAAGAACAAGAAACATTTTCAGATTTAATAGCAAAACAAAAAATTTTAGAAAACGAAAAAACAAAATTGGCAAAAAAATAAATTAAATGGTAAAAAACACTTAAAGGAAACAAATGTCAGAAGATTTTAACGATAATAAAACAATACAGGCTCAATCCTCAGAAGCCATCTCAGGAGGTGGATCGGGTATTGGGGCAGATGCAGATTATGTTAGACCTGCAGAAGTCGCAGATCAAGACTTATATCATGGGCATAGTTTTATAACGAAATGGATTTTTTGTCAGGATGCAAAAGTAATTGGAGTTCAATATTTTCTTTTGGCTACATTTACAGGAATAATTGGTTTAATTCTTTCCTGGTTAATGCGTTTACAATTGGGCTTTCCAGGACTAGCTCCTTTCATGACAGCAGAGCATTATTATCAATTTGTAACTATGCATGGAATGATAATGGTAGTTTATTTTTTAACTGCACTCTTTCTGGGTGGGTTTGGAAATTACTTAATACCACTGATGGTTGGAGCAAGAGATATGGTATTTCCCTATCTTAATATGGTAAGCTTTTGGAGTTTTTTTGTTGCAGTTGCAGTTTTATTAGCAAGTTTTTTTGTTCCGGGAGGTCCCACAGGTTCAGGTTGGACGCTATACCCTCCTCAGGCAATTTTAGAAGGCACTCCAGGATCAGGTTGGGGAATAATGTTGATGTGTATATCTCTAATTTTATTTGTAGCGGGATTTACTATGGGTGGCTTAAACTATTTGATTACCGTTCTTCAAGCTAGAACAAGAGGAATGACTTTAATGAGAATGCCATTAACAGTTTGGGGAATTTTTACGGCTACTGTTTTAGCAATGTTAGCGTTCCCAGCATTGTTGGTAGGTGCATTAATGATGAGTTTAGACAATGTACTTGGAACAAGCTTTTTTATGCCAACCATTTTAAAAGCAGGAGAAGTTTTAGAATATGGCGGGGGAAGTCCTATACTTTTTCAACATTTATTCTGGTTTTTCGGACACCCTGAAGTTTATATTGTTGCACTACCTGCATTTGGAATAATTTCAGATTTAATTTCTGTTCACGCTAGGAAAAATATATTTGGTTATAGAATGATGGTTTGGGCCATAGTTGGTATAGGAGCGCTAAGCTTTTTTGTATGGGCACACCACATGTATGTTAGTGGAATGAATCCGTGGTTTGGATTCTTTTTTGCAACTACCACTCTTATAATAGCTGTCCCTACTGCAATGAAAGTTTATAACTGGATCCTAACGCTTTGGAGAGGAAACATTCGACTTAATACTGTTATGTTATGGTGTTTAGGCTTTATTGTTACTTTTGTAAACGGTGGAATTACAGGAATCTTTTTAGGAAATGTTAGTGTAGATGTTCCATTGTCAGATACCTACTTTGTTATTGCACACTTTCATATGGTTATGGGTATTGCACCACTTATGGTAATTATGGGAGCTGTTTATCATTGGTTTCCATTAGTAGCAGGAAGATTTTTAGATGAAAAATTAGGAAAATGGCACTTCTGGTTGACATTTTTAGGCGCCTATTCAATTTATTTCCCAATGCACTACTTAGGATTTATTGGAGTACCAAGAAGATACTTTGAAATGTATGACAGCCCATATGTTACATCGGCTGTTGGCATGAATGAATTTATTAGTTTAGCAGCCTTTATAGTTGGTGCCGCACAATTTATTTTAATTTACAATATTATTAAAACTTTAAAGACAGGGAAACCTGCAGGACATAATCCTTGGCAAGCTTGTTCATTGGAATGGTTAACGCCAACAGTTCCACCTGAACATGGTAATTGGGGAGATAGACTTCCAACAGTTCACAGATGGGCTTATGATTATAGTGTTCCTGGAGCAAAAGAAGACTTTATAACACAAACAACTCCACCAAGTGAAGTTGCAAATACAGAAGTAGAAAAAACATAAATATAAAAATATGTCTGATATTAAAATAGAGGGCTACGAATTTAAACCTGGGTTTAAAGGAATGGCGAAGGACACAGGTTCTGATCAAACCATGTTCAAAGGTGTTCATTGGGGAAAAGCAATGATGTGGATCTTTTTGCTAAGTGATACATTTATATTTAGTTGTTTTTTAATTTCATACATGAAAGGCAGAGGATCAACTATAATTGATTGGCCAAATCCAAGTGAAGTTTTTGGATTACATGTATTCGGCGTAGATGTTCCTTTGCTACTTATTGCAATTATGACATTTGTTTTAATTACTAGCAGTGGAACCATGGCTCTAGCAGTGAAATATGGATATGAAAAAAATAAAAAAATGTGTGGATGGCTTATATTAGCCACGGCCATCGGTGGACTTACTTTTGTAGGTATGCAAGCCTTCGAGTGGGGTAAATTAATTCACGAAGGCGTAAGACCTTGGGAAAACCCTTTTGGCGCACCACAATTTGGATCTTTTTTCTTCATGATAACCGGATTTCATGGCACTCACGTTTCAATAGGTGTAATTTTTCTTTTCATTTATGCTTATAAAACTTTTGCAGGTCACTACGATCAAGGTAAAAGAGGCTGGTTTACAACGATGAAAGGTGACTATGTTGAAATTGAAATTCTTGGTTTATATTGGCACTTTGTAGATTTGGTATGGGTATTTATTTTTGCATTCTTTTATTTATGGTAAATTGAAATATGGAAAAAACAAAAAAACAAGAACAAACATCAACACATAAGATTGGAATATATCTTTGGATATGGGGCCTTCTATTTGTTTTAAGTTTTTTTTCATACATGGTTGATTGGTATCAATTTCAAGGAATGCTTAGATGGTCTTTAATTTTAGTATTCATGTTCGCAAAAGCTGGATTAATTATGGCTTTCTTTATGCACTTATATTGGGAAAGATATGCTTTAGTAAATGTTCTTTTATGGCCAATGACAGCCATAGCATGCTTTATATTTCTTATGGTTGCAGAATTTGAGTATACAGTTTTTACTAGGTTTTTTTATTTTGTGGTGGGAGGATAATAATTAATGGATGGATATACTATATTAGCTGGTTTTTTAATTTTCTTCTTATTATTTATTTATCTAACGTGGTTTGGATTTTCAGTAAAAGTAGAAAATGAAAAAGAAGAACAAGCTTCAGAAATTAAAATTAATCCTTATGACAATCTTCCTTTGAGTAGAAGATTAATTGATAAGAAAAATTCGAAAGTAGGAATTTTTGATTTAGGCAATCATATTCTTATTATTGGAGTAATTTTATTAGTTGTATTTGTTAGCCTGAATGTAGATTAGTTTTGACTACTATTACCTCAAAAAATAAAAGCTCAGTATTTTTAAATACTTCATCTTATTTAAAATCTTTATTATTATTAATGAAACCAAGGGTTATGTCTTTGGTTATATTTACTTGCGCTGTTGGATTATTGACTTCTCAAGTCACAATTCCTTTATTTGATTCATTAATAAGTATTTTCTTTGTTACTATAGGAGCAGGTGCTGCCGGAACACTTAATATGTGGTATGAGGCAGACTTGGATAAACTAATGACAAGAACTTGTCTTAGACCAATACCAACTGGAAAAATCAACAGGCAGCATGCTTTAATATTTGGTGTGGCTCTTTCAATTATTTCAGTTTGTGGACTTTATTATTTTTCAAATCTTTTGTCGGCATTTTTATTATTAGTAACTATTTCATTTTATCTTTTTGTTTACACAATTTGGTTAAAGAGAAAAACACCCCAGAACATTGTTATTGGTGGAGCTTCAGGAGCTTTGCCGCCAGTTATAGGCTGGACCATTGCAACAAACTCTTTAACGATTGAACCGATAACATTCTTTTTAATTATATTTTATTGGACGCCATCTCATTTTTGGGCCTTAAGTCTTTATAAAGCTGAAGATTACTCAAAGGCAAAAATTCCAATGCTTCCAATTACAAATGGAATTGAAGAAACAAAGAAAAAAATATTTGTTTATTCTTTATTTATGCTGCCCGTGATTATATTGCCATATATCATAGGTTTTACTGGAAAAATGTTTCTTGTCAGTTCTTTAGCACTTACCTTTTATTATATTTATATCTGCTATGATTTATATAAATTCAAAAAAGATAAATTTGATTTAAATAAAGCAAAAAAAGTCTTTGGATATTCGATTTTATATTTATTTTTAATTTTTGTATTATTCTTAATCGACAGTTTAATTTAAGGATTGCGCCTCAAAAAAATTCCGCTAGAGTGTTTATGAATACCCTAGATGAAATATATAAGCACAAGAAGTAAAGAAAAAGAATACAGTTTTGGAGAAGTTTTTCTAAAAGGACTTGCTGATGATGGAGGTCTTTATGTGCCAAAATCGATAAAAAAATTTAACTCAGCAGAACTATCAAAACTCAAAAACTTAAATTATAATGAATTATCTACTGAAATAATAAGCCAATTTTCAGGAGATTTTATCTCAAGAGAAGAACTTTCATCTTTAATTAAAAAATCATATTCAACATTTAGAGAAAAAGAAGTGGTTAAACTTTCAAATGCTGGAGAAACAAAATTATTAGAATTATTTCATGGACCAACATTGGCATTTAAAGATGTTGCAATGCAATTTATTGGCAATTTATATGATTATTATCTAAGTAAAAATGACAAAAAAATAAACATAGTGGTTGCAACTTCTGGTGATACTGGGGCGGCAGCAATAGATGCAATCAAAGGAAAATCTAATTTAAATATATTTGTCTTACATCCAAACAATAAAATTTCTTCTGTTCAAAGAAAAATAATGACTACTGTTGATGACAAAAATATATTTAATATTGCAATTGATGGAAACTTTGATGATTGTCAAAATATCGTAAAACAAATGTTTTCTGATCTAGAGTTTTCTAAATCTATAAATATGTCAGGTGTGAACTCAATAAATTGGGCAAGAATTATTACTCAAGCAGTATATTATTTTTATTCATATTTTAAATTAGGTAAAGAAACTATTTCTTTTTCAGTTCCAACAGGAAACTTTGGTGATGTTTTTGCAGGTTATCTTGCAAAGAAAATGGGATTACCAATTGATAAACTAATTGTTGCAACAAACGAAAATGATATTTTGCATAGAGCAATTTTAAAAGGAGATTATGTTTCAAAAGAAGTTAAAGAAACATTGTCACCGAGTATGGATATTCAATTAGCAAGTAACTTTGAAAGATTAATTTATTATGTAAATAATTCTGACTCTGAAAAAACAGAAGAAATTATGAAAAAAGTTAAACAAAATTCTTATCAAATTGAAAAGAACAATTTAGATATAATTCAAAAGGATTTTTTATCTGAAAGTTGTAATGAACAAGAAACTTTAGACATTATTAAAAAAAATTATGAAGAAAATAATATTATATTAGATCCACATACTGCGGTTGGAGTAGGGGTTGCAAAAAAACTATCTTTTAATGATTGTGTTGTTTTATCAACTGCACATCCATGTAAATTTCCAGATGCTACAAATAATGCAATAAATAAGCATGAAAAATTACCAGAAGAACTCCAGCACGTACTAGATAAAAAAGAAAACTTTCAAGTATTAAAAAACAATACAGAAGAAGTAAAAAACTTTGTTAAAAGCAATGTCAAGTAAAAAAATAAAATTTTAAAAAAAATAATTTTATCACTTGACATTTAGAATTTACCCCATCTAACCAAAAAAAACTTTAAACTTTCATGATAAAGTTAAATAATGTATAAAGGATTCTCCAAAGATAAAATAAAGTGCTACGTATTCTAAAAGATTTAATTAACAGGTTATTTGATATCAAAAGTAAAGAAATCAATAAACAAGAGCCAACTTTAGTGGTTGATAATACCAAAAATAAACAAGAAATGTCTAAAGATGATTATTTTTCGTCAATAGAAAAACATTTTTTGCCTGAATGTTTTGATGAAGATATTTCTGAAGAAGATGGAAACCAACTATTTAATCACTTTCGAGAAAGCATAGAAAAAAAAGTTCATCCTTGGAATTTTGAAAAAAACTTAGATTTTAATCTTATAGAATCAGATCAAGTTTATTATTTACTAACGTATTATATGACATATCTAGATTGGTATGATCCTCCTTTGCTTGATGAATTTAAAGAATTTTGGTTTGGAAATAACTATGATTTTTGGACAGAAGGTGATGTCAAAATAAATAAACAAGCTTTAAGAATACTTAAATATAATACTTTAGGCTTTAAAGTAATAAATGGTTCAAAAGATGAAGTGGAGCGTAAAAAAGAATTTAAAAAAATTGTAGATAATGACTGGGTTGGAACCGAATCTGATAACCTCGCTTTATTGTTCAAAGAATGGGATAAATACCTACAAAAATATAAACCAAAGGTTAATTAATATATGTTTATTTGGTCGTTTCTTACAAACATTATATTATTTGTAATATGCGCTTTTGGTTTATTTTATATAGCTAAACTATTTTTAGGATTTTAAATGATTGGATATTTATACATAGTAAGCAATCCTCAAATGCACGGAGAAAATTGTTTTAAAATTGGATTTACAAGCGATCTAAAGAGAAGAATGGAAGAATTTAATTCGGCGACTATTAATATCGGAAAATTTGAGCACCATGGACATATAATTTGTAAAGATGTAGAAATTGTAGAGAAAAGAGTTCATAGAGATTTAGAATATTTTAGAGTGGTTAGAAATAAAGAATTTTTTAAGTGTCATATTTCTATAATTAATGATTCAATATTGAATAAAAGTGAAGAATTAATAATTGAAAATCATTTAGTTTCTGGAATTTTTTGCATACCGCAAGGAAAAAAATGGAAAAATTATTTTGAAACACTAGAGAATGAAGCGAGAGATAAAGGAATTGAAGCTCCTCCTAGACCACCTAAGGATTGTATTGGAGGACCGTTTTGCGGGTGTACAACTTATTTAGGCAAGAGTTATGAAAAACATAGAGAAAATTATTCCAAAATTGTTTTATGGGCAAAAAATAATGGCTATGAAAAAAACTTAAAAGATTTTGTTAGTTCTCTTGAGCAGAATGATATTTGTTATGAATCTTAAAATTTCCTTTCTAAATGCGGTACCAGTGCGGTCAAAAACAATTCCGGCAAAAATTAAGCAAATAAAACCTACAAAATATTAAGTTAGAAAGGGGCGTTCTGTTGCCAGGTGCCCCAAATTTTAAACTATCATCATGATAAGCATGAATACAATCAAAACAATTACTGGAGCAAAAAAATATTGCATATTGTAATTCTAAATATTTTATAAATTTGCAGCTTCTTTTGCAATTAAATCGACTTCATTATTTAATTGATCTGTTGAATGTGCTTTTACCCAATTCCAACTTATTTCAAATTCATTATTTAGAAGATCTAATTCTGTCCAAAGTTCTTTATTTTTAACCGGTTGTTTGTCTGCAGTTTTCCATCCATTTTTTTTCCAATTATGGATCCATTCTGTTATTCCTGACTTTACATATTTAGAATCTGTAAAAATTTGAACTTCACTACCTTTTGGAATTTTTTTTAATGCCTCAATAGGAGCAAGCAATTCCATTTGATTATTTGTAGTATTTTTTTTACTTCCCTTTATCTGAGTTTTTTTTTTATCATCAATAATTATTGCCGCCCATCCACCATTTCCTGGATTTTCTAAGCAAGAACCATCAGTATAAATCTTAATCATTTAATTATAATAATTTTTAAAATTGCTAAAGTTATTATGCACTTTAAGCTTTTGAACATATTCTCTTGGATTCTTTATCTTAATAACAGCACTTTTTGGAGTATTTAAATAATCATAAGTTCTTGTTAATAAATATCTAAGAGCCGCACCTTTACACAAAACATTTAGAGATTTTTTCTCTTTGTCAGAGAATTTTCTTATTTTTGAATAACCTTTAATAAGATTTTTTGATTTTTTCTTATTAAATGCAAATTTATTATTTTTTTTATCAAAACATAACGCATTTATACAAATAGCAATTTCGTACATTAAAAAATCATTACACGCGAAATAAAAGTCTATATATCCATGAAATTTGTTTTTCTTAAAAAAGATATTATCGATAAATAAATCAGCATGAATAATTCCAAAAGGTAAATTTTTTGGCCATTTACTTTTTATTTGTAGGAAACTACTTTTCATCAAACTATTTAAATTAGGGCTTATAATTTTGGATTTATTTCCAATCTTATTTAATAATTTTGGCCAATCTTTTAAAGATAAAGAATTTTTTCTATAAAGTTTTATTTTTTTAGATGATCTGTGAAATTTAGCTATATTTTTACCGATTTCATAACAGTTTTTTGGGCTTAATTTTAACTTATCTTTTCCTTCAACAAAGGAAACAATAGAGGCTGTTTTGTTTTTAATTTTTATTAAAAAACTTCCCCTTTTATTTTTTTGAGGTTTTGGACAATTAATTTTATATTTACTTAACTTATCCATTAAATTCATAAAGAAAGGTAAATCTTTTTTCTGAACCCTTTTTTCAAAAAGTGTTAGTATGAATTTTTTATCTTTTGTTTTTAAAAGATAATTAGTATTTTCAATTCCTTTTTTAATACCCTTAAAAGAAACTATTTTTCCTAAATTATAATTTTTTTCAATTAATAGAATATCTTTCGAAGAAATTTTTGTATAAATTGCCATCTAGTTTAATTTTCCAGGAATTTTAAATGTTATATTTTCTTTAACTATTTCTATTTCTTCTATCGCCACTGTAAATTCTTTTTTTAAATTATTTATAAAGTTATCAACCAATATTTCTGGTGCAGAGGCTCCTGAGGAAATTCCAATAGTTTTGTATTTTTCAATTTCCTCAAAAGGCACAGCACTTTCAGAATGAATTAATCTCGAATTTGTGCATCCAGAATTTCTTGCAACCTCAACCAATCTTAAAGAGTTAGATGAATTTCTGCTTCCAATAACAAAAAACATATCACACTTTTCTGCAATTTTTTTTACAGCAGCCTGTCTATTTGTAGTTGCGTAGCAGATATCTTCTTTTTTTGGCTCTTTAATTTCTGGAAATTTTTTCTTTAAAGCTGATATTATTTCTTTTGTATCATCCACAGAAAGAGTAGTTTGGGTAACAAAAGCCAATTTTTTTTTAGATTTATTTTCATAATTATTTGCATCATCAACATTTTCAATAAGATCTATTTCACCTTCAGGAATTTGACCCATAGTTCCTATAACTTCTGGATGATTCTTGTGTCCAATTAATAAAATTTGCAATCCATTTTTATTTAAATTTTCAGCTTCTCTATGAACTTTTGATACAAGTGGGCATGTTGCATCTACGTATTCCATTTTAAAATTTTCTGCCTCAATAGGTACTTTTTTTGGAACACCGTGAGCAGAAAAAATTACTGGTCTAGTTTTATCTTTTATTTCATCTAGTTCTTCGACAAAAATAGCGCCAATTTTTTTAAGACCATCAACCACATGTTTATTGTGAACAATCTCATGTCTTACATACACCGGCGCTCCATATTTATTAATACTTTTTTTTACAATTTCTATAGCTCGCTCTACGCCGGCGCAGAAGCCACGAGGGGCTGCAAGTAAAATTTTAATTTCTTTGCTTTTCATTTTTTTCTAAAAAATATTCCAGCAATATATGTGGAAAGGTTAAAGACGCCAAACCAATAAATATTACTTTTGATATAGCATTATCTAAAAAATAATAGTTATTTAAAAAAAATAGAGAAATTAAGAATAAAACAGAGGTTAAAATAGTTAATGGTATTGCTTTTACTAAAAACTCCTTAAACCCTTTAATAAAATTTTTTTTGTTAAGCTCATTAGATAATTTAAATGAATGTCTAATAGAGTGTAAAAAACAAAAATAAATTGTAAATGCCAAAATTGGATTCAAGAAATAGTTAAGTAGTAGTATGGATATAAAATCCATCAGCAGTAGTGATTTAATATCAATTTGTTTATTTAAAGAAATCATAATATTTGAAAAAAAACTAAGTGCTATAAATACATACAAAAATTCATTAGATGTAAATAAACTTTGTGAAATATCAAAATTTAAATTATTGAAAATATTTAGAGTTTCAGTTTTATGAAATAACAACGGAGCTGTTATCACCAGAGATCCTTTAAAAAAATAAACTAATTCAAGATTAGATTTGTCGTTTATAAATTCTGCGTCTTCTTTGCCAAAATGATATGATGCAACTATTAAAAAAATTAATAATAAAATTTTAGAAAATAATAGCCACAACAGAATTACACTTAATCCAACTAAAAAATATAAAATATAAAATGTTGAGGTAGATTTATAATTTAGAAGTTTTAATAATTTTTTTCCCTTTATATGATCCAACGCTCCATGAGAAATTCCCAAACTTAGTATAAGAAACAAAGATAAAATAAGTAAACTATTATCTCTTAAAAATTCAAATGCGGATAATAATATACATAAATTAAAAAAAATTAATGAATGATAATAATTTATTTTATTCATCTAATTTAAAAAATATTTTTAATAAACATCCATTTTGGCATTTTTAAAATTATTCCTAAATCCTCAAAAATGTTACTTTTATTTGATAGAAATTTTATAACTGTTTTGGAAGATGCTTTAAACATATTTAAAAATATTTTTGGCATTTTATCTGGGTTATTTTTCAACACATTTAAAAATATATTATCAAGAAACTCGTATTTCTTTCCAATATGATAAGCTTTCGTATTTTGAATTTTTTCAATATTATTAGTTATGTATTTGCTATGATCTTGGATATTAAGAAAAGTATATCCAGTACTTAAACGGGTCATGCCTCCAGCAGATCCAATATTAATTTTGTTTTTCTCTGAATTAATTGATGGATAAAACAAAGGTATAGCTCCTTCTTCCTGATAATTAATTTTATAATTTTTTATTTTAAGAGTTTCTTTGATATATTTTTCTAGCTGAATATTATAATCATTTAATGTTTTGTCATCCATTTTTGATAGCCAAGTTGTTTCTATTAAAGCCTTATTTTTTGAAAAAGGTAAAGTGTAAAAAAAGTGGACATTATCTCTTTGATCACAATCAAAATCCATTAAGTTAAAAATTTCATCATCAAAAATATCTTTCTGTGTTTCAATTTCTATACCTTTAAAGTGTTGCCAAAGATTTGCTTGATAATCTCCTTTTGATGGAATGCTATTAAATACAAAGGAATTATCTAAGTTTAATTGGTCTGTATTTTTAAAAAATTGTATATTTTTATTTTGTTTTAGTTCATTTAGGACTTTTTTGTAAAACAAACCACTGTCTATAGTTTGATAAGGATACTCTTTATTTATAACTTCACAAGATCCTAATTTAGAATTGATAGAAAAATTATTCCAACTTTTGATAACACAGTCATCAAAATTATGATCAGTGACTTTCCAAAATGACCATGTTTTATCTCTTTTATATTCATCTCTAGTTTCAACTATAGCTAAAGTTTTATCATTTAATTTTTTTTTTATATCTAGCTCGTAAGCTAACGATAAGCCAGCACAACCACCACCTAAAATAATATAATCAAATTCTTTCATCTAGGTTTATTTCCTCTCTTATAATTTCATGCTCCCTTTTTCTTTGATGAGACTCTACATCTTTTAAATACAGAAACATTAAATCAAATAAAGATAGAATTGTTTGATATATTTTTCCAAAATTATTAACATAAATTTTTCCTGATTTTTCATAATTCTCCATATTTCTTTTTTGTATAATCTTTCTTCCAATTTCTCTGTAAACTCTTCTGGCTACAATTATCGCAAATCTATACTTGAATGGAATTTTCTTTATTGAAGTATATGAACTTTCGTAAAACATATCTGCCAGTTTCAACGTTGCTTCAATATTTTCAAAATCGGGTTTAATATATTGTCTATTCATTTTTTTATCTTCAATAACATCTCTTGCGATATTTGTAAGTTGCATAGCAATACCCAAATCTATAGCTCCCTTTAAAGATCTCGTGTCATTAACATTTAATATTTTAGCCATCATTAAACCAACTGTTCCAGCTACTCTATATGAATAAACTAATAAGTCTTTTACTGATCTTAAATACACTTTTTGTTTTAAATCTGAGTCAACACCATCAATTAAATCATCTAAAATAATTCGTTTAATATTGTTATTATATGCAAGGTCAATCATATCGTTTACTATTAATCCATGTTCATTTTGGTTTAATATATTTCTATCATTATTATCTATTTCATAAGTTTTTTTATAAATATTTTTAATTTCATTAAATCTTTCTTCTCTTAATTCCAAATCAGTTTTCTCATCTACCAGATCATCCAGTACTCTACAAAATGCGTATAACTTAGAACAATCTTGGTAAACATTTTTTGGTAAAAAAAATCCAGCCCAATTAAATGATTTAGCAAATTGAGCTAGGTAGTTTACATTAGACATTAAATTATTTTATCCAATACTTTAGCTGATGATAGAACACCAGGAATACCTGCGCCTGGATGTGTTCCTGCACCAACAAAATAAAGACCATCATAAATTTCAGATTTATTATGAAATCTGAAGTAAGCAGATTGTGAAAATTTTGGCTGTATTGAAAAACCAGAACCATATTTAGTATTAAGTTCTTTTTCAAAGTAATCTGGTGTTAAATAAAAATCTTCAACAATATTATCTCTAAGGTTAGGCATTAAATCTTTTTCCATCTTATCAATTACTAAATTCTTGATTTTTTCACCTTCAATAGACCAATCAATTTTTGATTGATTATTTGGAACAGGAATTAGAACATAAAAACAATCCTGTCCTTTAGGAGCCATAGATTTATCGGTAGCAGATGGTCTGTGAAGATAATAACTTATATCGTTATTTAGCTTTTTATTATCAAATATATCATCAAGGTGCTCTTTGTATTTATTACCAAACTTTATAGTATGATGTTCTACGTCATCATAAGTTTTTTTGGTTCCAAAATAATAAACAAATAATCCCATTGAATATTCCATTCTATTTTTTTTCCATTTAAACAATAGAGAGTTATTTGTATTTCCATTTAACATTTTTTCATAAACTGCAGGTGGGTCTGCATTACAAATAACATTATTGGCATCAATTTTAGTTTGGTCATCTAGTTGAATACCAGTAATTTTATTTCCATCTGTAATAATTTTATTTACTTCACGACCTTTTATTATTTCTATACCAACTTCATTCATCAATTTTTCAAAACCTTTTATAATATTTCCCGTTCCACCCATTGAATAATGAATACCCCATTTTTTTTCTAAGTATAAAATTAGCCCATAAATAGAAGTTGTTGTAAAAGGATTTCCACCAACTAAAAGAGGATGCATACTTAATATTCTTCTTAATTTTTCATTTTTTACATAAGAGGAAACTAACGAATATACTGACTTATAACTTTTAAGTTTTAATAATGCTGGTAATTGCTGCATCATTACGAATGGTTTATCAAATGGAACATCTGCAAGTTCTGTAAACCCTTTATCAAAAATTTTTTTTGTAAAATTTACTAATTTCTCATATCCCTCAACATCTTCTTTATTTATTTCTCCTATTTGTCTTTTCATCTCAATTTCATTGCCTGAATAATTAAATTTAGATTTATCTTCAAAAATAAATTGATACCAAACTTTAAGTGGAGAGAGCTCTATATAGTCTTTAGGATCTTTTTTGAATAATTCGAATAATTCATCTATTAAATAAGGAGCTGTAATAACTGTTGGTCCACCATCATAGATAAATCCATTTCTTCTAAACACTCTTGCTCTTCCCCCGAGGTCTGGTTGCTTTTCAATTAATATAACTTTGTGTTTTTTTGCTCTTAATCTTAAAGCAGCAGCAATGCCACCAAATCCAGATCCAATAATAATTGAATTCATATAAATAATTTATATTTTTTTTTATAATAAAGTAAGGAATTTCTTTAATAATTACGAATTAATTTTTTTTAATTCATTTTTTGCTTCTTCCAAATCTTTTTCAAAAATTGCATCCAATTTATTTTTATCTACTGAGGTAGAAATTATTTTTTTAACTGAGGCTACCGCTATTTTTATTGAGGTATCTTTAATTTCTTTTATAGCAGCCTCTTTCATCTGGGTAATTTTTGTTTCAGCTAATTTTTTTTTAATTTCTGCTGATTTATGAAACTTTTCATTTATTTCTATAACTAAACTCTCGCTATCTTTTTTGGCTTGCTCAATTATCTTATTTGTTTCTTCACTCGCACTATCTAATTTTGATTGAGAATTATCTAAAAGTGTCTTCGCTTCATTTCTAAGCTTTTCACTTTCATCAATTTCTTTTTTTATATTTAAAATTAATTGATTTAGTATTTCGTTTACTTTTTGTGGAATTTTAAAATAAACTAATAATCCAATAAAAAGTAAAAAAGAAATAGCTACCCAAAATGTTGCATCTATAGTCATAAATTAATTTACCTTTTTTGATACATCCTCAACTATTGCGGAAATACTACTATTATTAACATCAACACCTATTAACTGTTTAATTAGATCTGAAGATGTTTCTGTTGAAATTTTTCTAATTTTTTCTGGAGATTTATTTTTTAAATCTAGTATTTCTTTTTCTGCTTTATTTATTTCTTCATTAATCTCTTTTTCAAGATTTTCTCTTTTTTTATCGACATCTTTTAATATTTTCTCTCTTGCTTTATTAAAATAGTTTTTTGCTTCATTTTTACTATTAATTATTAATTGATCATATTCTTTCAATTTTTTATCACTTTCTTCTCGCTGTTTTTCAGCTGCTTCAATATTTTCTGAAATTTGTGCTTTTCTTACCTCTAGGTTTTCACTTATTTTTGGTAAAACTAATTTTGATAATAATACAAACATTATTCCAAAAGTAATTATTAACCAAAAGATTTGTGAAAACCAAAACTCCGGATTAAGTTGTGGCATTCCTCCACTTTCTGCACTCTCTACATAAGAAAACAATAGAAAGTAAATTAATAGCGTTTGAGAAAATCTTAAAAACATTAATTAAAATGCAAATAAAATTATCAATGCAACAACTAAACCAAATAAACCAGTAGCTTCTGCTAAAGCAAAACCTAAAAGTAAGTTTGGAAATTGTTTTTGAGCCGCTGATGGGTTTCTCATTGCTCCAGAAAGGTAATTACCAAATATAATACCAATTCCTACCCCAGCACCTGCTAACGCAATTGCTGCAAGTCCTGCTCCGATCATCTTTGCTGCTTCTAGTTCCATTATATCCTCCTATAAATTGTTAATGGTGTAAATTTAATGCATCATTCAAATAGATGCACGTTAATATTGCAAAAACATAAGCTTGTAGAAAAGCAACTAATATCTCCAAACCTGTTAAAGCTACTGAAAAGCCAAGCGGTAACCATCCGCCGACTATTCCAAGGCTTATTACAAAACCTCCGAATACTTTCATCATAGTGTGACCTGCCATCATATTTGCAAATAATCTTACTGATAAGCTTACCGGTCTACTTAAATAAGAAATAACTTCAATTACCACTATTAATGGTAAAAGAACAACAGGAACCCCACTTGGTACAAATAGTTTTAAGTACCCAAATCCATGTTTAATAAAACCAATTACAGTAACACCAAAAAAAATAAATGCAGCCAGAACAAAAGTAACAATAATATGGCTCGTTACAGTAAATGCATAAGGTATCATACCGAACATGTTGCAAAATAATACAAACATAAACAATGAAAATATAAATGAAAAATAAGGTTTTGCTTTAGAACCAGCAGTATCACTTATCATTTTAGACACGAATGTATAACTGAGTTCAGCAAGTAGCTGAATTTTATTTGGTATTAGTGAATTTTTTTTTGAACCCAAATTAAATATAATTAAAACAGCTAAAGAACTGATAACCATAAATAAACTTGCATTAGTAAATGATAAATCAATTTCTCCCAATTTTATTTCAGGGCCAATTCTGTAAACATTGAATTGGTACATTGGATTTGATGCCATTTTTTTTCTCTAATAAATTTATTTTTGCATATTTTTTGCAGATCTAATTACATTGGATATTCCAGCAAATACACCAACAAAAAAAAATATTAAAATTAACCATGGTTTAGTACCAAACCAATTGTCCAAAATAAACCCAATAATTGTCCCAACTGCAACAGCAGCTACAAGTTCTGTGCTCATTTTAAACGCTTCACCAAAACTAGATGAATTATGGTTTTTTTGGCTACTTTTGTTTTTTTTAATCTTATTTTTTGCAATTTCTAGGCGAGTCTTAAATGAGTCTTTGGTCATCTAAGCAACCATACTCTCAGCTTTTTGCAAGTCAACGGCAACAAGCTGGCTAACTCCTTTTTCTGGCATAGTTATTCCGTAAAGTCTGTCCATTTTAGACATCGTTAGTGCGTGGTGAGTGACTATTATAAAACGAGTATTTGTAATTTTTGTTAATTCAGAGAGAAGGTTACAAAATCTTGTTACATTTGCATCATCAAGTGGTGCGTCCACCTCATCAAGAACACATATAGGAGAAGGGTTGCTTAAAAAAACTGCAAATATTAAAGATAGTGCTGTTAATGCTTGCTCACCTCCAGATAACAAAGTAATTGATTGTAATCTTTTACCCGGAGGACTTACCAGAAGTTCTAAACCAGCATCAAGCGGGTCATCAGAGTCTACCAATTCAAGTTTTGCGTTTCCACCATTAAAAAGCTTAGTGTAGACCTCATTAAATTTTCTATTCACTTTTTCAAAAGCCTCAAGGAGTCTTTCCCTTCCTTTTTGATTTAATTCATTAATACTTTCTTTCAATTTAATAATTGCAGTTACAAGATCTTGCCTATCTTGCTCCATTTTTTTTATTTCGCTTTCATATTTTTCTGTTTCTTCATCAGCTCTTAAATTTACAGAACCTAATTTTTCTCTCATTCTTTTTTTTTCATCTAGTAATTCTTCTTGGGTTACAGCGTCTGGAAATTCTTCATTTTTTTCTAGATTTGAAAATTCTAAAATATTATTTTCATTTAATTCTAATTCACTTTCAACTCTATCCAATAAATCACTTTTTCTTTTTTTTAATCCTTCTATTGTTGCACCAGAACTTGCTTTTCTTTCTCTTATCTGAATTGTATCTTCTTTTGTTTTGTTTAATTCAGAATTTAAACTATAAATTTTGTTATCAGTATCTTCTATAATTGTTTCATTTTCTTGTTTTTCTTTTTCTGCTAATCTTAAACTTTCTGAAATTTGACCTTTTTTCTCTGCTTGTGATTGTGGCTGTTTTTCTAATTCTTCTAGCTTAGTAGTTAATTTTTGTTTTCTCTCATTTAGTTCATTAATCATTTTTTCTGAATTTGTTAAAAGATTTTTCCAACTTTCTATTTCTTTTTCTATAACTTTTATTCTTTCATTTCTTTTAATAGATTCTTTTTTTATATTTTGATTTTTACTATAACTATCAGCATATTCTTCTATAATTATTTTGCAGTTATCAAGAGTATTTATTGCTTCATGATTTTTATTAGCATTAATAAATTCTTTAACTTTATTTATTTCAGCATTCAGTCTATTTTTTTCTGCATCCAAGTCTTCATTAGATTTTTTTTCTGTTTCATAGTATTTTGAGTCAATTTCAATTAGTTCATGTTTTTCTTCTCTAAGCCTTTTTTCATTTGAATTTGCATCTATTACTATGCTTTTTTCTCGGTCAATATCTTCTTCAATTGTTTTGAGTGAAGATTTTATATTTGTTATTTCCTCAGTTATTCTCTCATTTTCTTCATCTAAACTTTTTAGTTCTAAATTGAGTCTTTGTATTTTAGAAATATTTTCTATATTTTTGTTTCTTATCGGATTAACTTTCTCAGTTTCTAAATTAACTTGTTTATCTAATTCTTCTATTTTATCGTTAAATTTTTTAACTTCACTTTCTGCATCATTATTTATTTGATTTTCAAGACTAATTTCATTTTCAATATCTTTTAGTCTTAAATAATAAAGTCCGGCCTCAATCTTTTTAATTTCCTCAGATACTAATTTATATTTTGCAGCTTCTTCAGCTTGTTTTTGTAATCCTGCTAATTGTTTTTCTTGTTGTCTTCTGAGTTCATCAGCTCTCTTTAAATTATTTTCAGCGGCACTTAATCTTAGTTCTGCCTCATGCCTTCTAGCATGAAGTCCTGAAATTCCTGCTGCTTCTTCAAGTATTGCTCTTCTATCTACGGGTTTTGCAGTAACCAAAGCACCAATTCTACCTTGACTAATTATAGAAGGAGAGTGAGCACCTGTAGACAGGTCGGCAAAAAACATTTGTGCGTCTTTGGCTCTTACCTCTTTGTCATTAATATAAAATTTTGAACCTTTATCTTTTTCTATTTTTCTTCTTACTTGAATTTCATCAAATTCTTTATACTGAAATGGACCATCTTTATTTTCATTTGAAAGGGACACTGAAACTTCAGCAATATTTTTTGATGGCTTGTTGGATGTACCAGAAAAAATTACATCTTCCATGCCAGATCCTCTCATACTTTTTGCAGATGTTTCTCCCATACACCATCTAAGAGACTCAACTATATTCGATTTTCCACAGCCATTAGGACCAACTATACCTGTCAATCCGTCTTCAATTAAGAAATTTGTCTTTTCAGCAAAAGATTTAAATCCGTTAAGTTGGATTTTTTTAAACTCCATTCGCTACTTATATCAGCTTTTCTATAGTTTTTTTTAATTTTTTATAGTTATGAGGATTATCAAACTTTTTATCATTAATTATTATAGTAGGTGTAGCTTCGATATTGAATTTTTTTACCCCACTGATTCGGTCATTTAATATATAGTCTTCTATATTTTTATTGGCTATACAGCTTTCAAAATCTAATCCACTTTCTTTTTTTACAATTAGATTTTTCAAATTTTTATTTATATCTTCAATAGTTTGTCCTCTCACCCACTTTTTTTGGTTTTCATATAAAAAATGAAGAAGATCTGATTTTCCATCATTTTTACAGTGTGCTATTTTTGAAGCATTTAAAGCAGCTAGATCTAATGGAAAGCTTCTAAATTCAATTTTGACTAAACCGCTATCTATAAAGTCTTTTTTTAATTTTGGATAAACTTCTTTATGAAAGTCTGCACAATGACCACAAGTTAAAGATTCATAAACTATTATACTTACTTTGGCATCTACATTTCCTTCATTTAAAGATTTAATTTTTGTGTCCGCAAAAACATAATTAAAATAAAAAAATATAATTGAAATTAATAATATAATTTTTTTCATTTTTTTTTAAAATACCTGCTTAATTCTATTAAAGATTTTTTTATTTTATCATTTTTAATCTTAGAAATTTTTTCTTTATACTCATTATTTGTCGCATCTTTTTTGATTTTTTCTTTAAATTCTATGTCTTCTCCTTCAAATGTTATAAATTTTAATTTTTCAACTGCATTATAGCCTAAATAACTATTTAATTTTACCAAGATAGATTTTTTTGAATATTCCAAGTCAACTTCATGTCCTCTTTTTACCATAATGCTTAAATAACTTTGACTTGAACGATTTGAATTTTTAAAAGCTTTTGGAAAACACACATTAAACAACTCATCTCCAACAATATATCTCCAGTTATCTAAAGTTTCTGAATAAATATGACCTTTTTTGCTAATTATCTTTTTAACATTTTTTGGCAAAGTATTTTTAAATGATCTTAATCCTTGAATGGTTTTGGATCTATGCTTAGTATTATTTTTAAATTCCATATGAATAATCAAAGTATAACAAAAGAAATTCTGAAATGGTATGATAATAACAAGAGAATTTTACCTTGGAGAAAACATTTAACAAAAAAACAGAAACAATATTTTACTTTAGTAAGCGAAATAATGCTTCAGCAAACACAAGTTAAAACAGTAATACCTTATTTTAACAATTTTATAAAAAAAATTCCAAATTTAAAAACACTTGCTAATATAAATAATCAAAAGCTAATGAAATGTTGGGAAGGACTTGGATATTATTCACGAGCAAGAAATCTTAAAAAAGCAGCCAAAAAAATAATAAAAGAGTTTGATGGAAATTTGCCCAATAATGTTGATCAATTAAAATCTTTACCAGGAATAGGCGATTACACATCAACAGCAATAATGGCAATAGCTTTTAACAAACAATTCATACCACTAGATGGAAATGTGGAGAGAATTTTAAAAAGAATTTTTTATTTAAAAACAGAGAAAGAAGTTAGGAAAGATAATTTACATAAAAAAAAATATTTTTTTGGAAAATCAAATAGACCTAGTGATTATGCGCAAGCGATAATGGAAATTGGTGCTTTAATATGTAGGCCAACAAATCCTTCGTGTACTGAATGTCCCCTTAAAAAAAATTGCATAGCATATAAAAAAAAAAATTTTGATATAAAATCAAAAAGTAAATTTAATAAGGTAAAATATTTTGAAGCAGATATATACAAAAGTAAAAATAAATATTTACTAATTAAAAATAATAAATTTAACTTTTTAAAAAATTTATTAATTTTTCCAATGAGAGAAATAAATCAAAAACAATTTAAATCCTCATTAAATAAAAGAATTAATATTAAAATGTCTAACATGGATATGAAGATTACAATAAATAAAAAAATTAGAAAAAAAAATTTAAATAATAGTTTTTTTATAGATAAAGTTAATATTAAAAATCATATTTTACCATCTTTTACAAAAAAAATTTTTAAAACAGTTATAAGATATTAATGAAAAAAATCGCAATTATAGGAGCAGGAATTTCAGGTTTGTTTCTAGCAAATCTTTTGGAACAAGATAAATCCTTCTCTTATAAAATTTTTGAAAAAAAAAGTTCGTTAGATCTTAGTGACGGATATGGATTACAATTGTCTGTTAACAGTATTAATTTATTAAATAAAATTGGTTTTCAAAAAATAAATGCTAGTGATGTATACTTTCCAAAAAAAGTAAATTTTTTTGATGCAAAAAATTCAAAAAAAATATGTGATATTGATTTATCTCAATTCAATAATCAGAATAATCGATACACAACATTAAAAAGATCAAAACTTATTGAATTTTCATTGAAAAATATTCCTTCAGAAAAGTTAGTTTTTAATTCAGATCTTATTGATATTAAAGATGAAGATAAATTATCATTATACTTTAGAGATAAAAAAATTGAGGAATTTGACTATTTAGTAGCTGCTGATGGAATTTATTCAAAAACTAAACAAATTTTATTTAAAAAAGAGGGACTTCCAAAATATTTTAACTCAGTCGCATTAAGAGGTAACATCCGTAATTTCGAAAATTTTGATATTTCATTGTTTTTGGGGGCAAATTTTCACTTCGTTATTTATCCTATTAATCAAAATAAAGAATTTAATTTTATCTCAATTATTAGAAAAGAATTAATTCAAGAAGAAATCTCAAATAGAAATTTATTTAAAGAAAATACTTTTATAAATAATTTATTAAATCAGATCTCTTCAAAATCAAATTTAAATTTAGCTGAAAAAGTTGAAAAAATTACATGTTTTCCAATTTTTGTAAGTAAAAAAGTTCAAATACCTCCGTCAAAAAATATTTTTTTAACTGGAGATGCGTTTTATTCATTTCCACCATCATTTGCGCAAGGTGCATCACAATCAATAGAAGCCGCAAATGAACTTTTTAATGACTTAAAAAATAATTCTTCAAATTACTATAAAAGTAGGATTTTGAAGACTAAGCAAATAAGTTCTAGATCCTCGCTTAATCATTTTGCTTTTCATCTTTCAAATCCATTAAATATTTTTTTTAGAGATATTGTCTTAAAATACATTTCTAAAAATAAAACTTTTTTAGAAAATTATTTAGGTAAAATTTACAATAACTAGTTTTGTGGTCTAAGTCGTTGTCTAAGTTCATCTATTGGTTTTAAACCTTTTCCTGATTGATAATGCCAATAAGTCCAACCATTACAACTTTCTGAACCTAGTATTTGTGCTGCCACTTTATGAATTGATCCTTCGTTCTGTTTACATTTAATACTTCCATCAACCATAACTTTTGCATAATTTTTTTTCTTTTGATCATAGATTTCTGTTCCAGGTTTAATTACTCCTAATTCAATTAATGAACCAAAAGGAATTCTAGGTTTAGATTTATTATTTTGGACTGCGTCTAAATATTCATCTTCAATTATATTTGTATTTTTTATTCTTTTATTAGCAGCTTCGAAATATTTTTTTTCTTTTTCAATTCCAAAATAACATCGTCCTAATTTTTTTGAGACCACCGCTGTTGTGCCTGATCCCAAAAAAGGATCAAAAATAAAATCATTTTTATTTGAAGAAGCTAATATAATCCTATGAAGTAAAGCCTCAGGTTTTTGTGTTGAATGAACTTTTATTCCATTACTTTTTAATCTTTCTTTACCGTTGCATATAGGTAAATTCCAAGTCGATCTCATTTGTAAATCATCATTGAAAGATTTCATTGATTGATAATTAAAAGTATATTTTGATTTTTTACTTTTTGATGCCCAGATTAATGTTTCATGAGCATTCGTAAACCTAGTACCCCTGAAGTTTGGCATTGGATTATTTTTATTCCAGATTACATCATTTAAAATCCAAAAACCTAAATCTTGTATTACTTTGCCAACTCTAAATATATTGTGGTAACTTCCGATTACCCAAATAGATCCGTTTTTCTTTAATACTCTTTTGCATTCACTTAACCATTCATTTGTAAATTTGTCGTAGGTTTTAAAACTTTCAAATTGATCCCATTTATCGTTTACCGCATTAACCTTGGATCTATCTGGTCTGACCAAAGTTTTTTGTAATTGTAAATTGTAAGGTGGATCTGCAAAAATTATATCAAATGTTTCGTCAGGAATTTTTTTTAATTCTTTAAGACTATCTCCGTTGATAATTTTGTTTTGTAAATTTTTAGTAAGCATTTTTAAAAAACAATTAGACTCCAGGTCAGATTCCACGTCAACCAGAGATTGAAAAAAATGGACTCGTTTTGTTATAAGATTTAATTATGACTCAATATGTTGTGTATAGGACTAAACGTTTTTCGATGATGTTTGGTTACCCCAAATTTCTTAATTGCTACTAAATGAAATTTAGTTCCATAGCCTGCGTTTTTATCCCAAGCGTATTTAGTAAATTTTTTTGATATTTTTGCAATAAGTCTATCCCTAGCAACCTTAGCAATTATTGATGCAGCAGATATCTCGGGTATTTTCTCATCTCCTTTGACAATATATTTTAAATTATAATTTTTAATTTTTGGAATTTTATTTCCATCAATCAATACACGATAAGGTTTTCTATTTAGTTTTTTTATTGCTCTTTTCATAGCTAGCAAACTTGCATTCAAAATATTAAACTTTTCTATTTCTTTTAAAGATGCAGATCCAATAGACCAATAGGAATTTTTTTTTATATACTTTTCTAAAATTTCACGATTTTTTTTTGTTAATTTCTTAGAATCTTTTAGTTTTTTTTTATCTAAATTTTTTTTTAAAATAACCGCTGCAGCGTATACTGGACCAATTAAACTTCCTCTTCCTACCTCATCAACTCCAGCTATAAGAAATTTCATTTCAAATCTTTAAGTTTAATGCATCAATTTTTTTTCTTATTTCTTTTAAATCAGCCCATGAATATTTTTTTTGATCAGCTTGTCTAAGCAAATAAGCAGGATGGAACGTTATCATTACAAGGTAAGTTTTGTTATTAATAATAATTTCTTTCCATATACCTCTTTCTTTTGATATTTTAATTTTTGATCCAAATAAAGCTTCCATAGCTGTACTACCCATTAGTATTAATATTTTTGGATCTATAATTGATATATGTTGCCTTAAAAATTCTGAGTATCTATTTATTTCAGATGGTTCTGGCTTTCTATTATTAGGAGGTCTGTAGTTTACTACATTTGTTATATAAACATTTTCCCTCTTAATATTTATTGCTTCAAGCATTTTATTGAGTAGTTGGCCAGCATCACCTACAAAAGGTTTTCCAAGCTCATCTTCTTTTTGACCTGGTCCTTCTCCGACTATCATAATTGAGCTTTCAAAACTACCATCACTAAATACAATTTGTTTAGCACTTTTTTTTAACTCACAATTATCGATGTTTTCAATTTTTTCTTTTAGATCATTTAATCTAGAATTAATATTTTCAATTGTAGGTTTATTTTTAAATCTATTTATAGGCTTATTTTCAAATATATAATCAATTTCAAAAGAATTTAATAATTCTTGGCTCATAATGTCATTTTGATTTTTGTCTTTTACAGTCATAGAATAGCATCGTGATAAAGAAATTAAAATTAATCTTATTTATTATTTTTTATTTATACCAGACTTCGGCTTTTTCTAAAGCTACAGAAGAGAAAGATTTCAACCCCAAGTATTTATCTAGCTATCTATCAGCAATTATTTTAAAAAATAATCAAAATAGTGAAGATTCTATAAAACATTTTAATTCAGCAAAAATTTTGATGAATAAACATGAAGAGTATCTAAAAAAATATGTAATAACTTTAACAATTAATAATGAAGTTCAGAAAGCAATCAAGGTAATTAAGCAAAATAAAAACAAAAGTAACTCCAAATTTTTTGAAGCGAAATTATTACTTTTAATTGAAAATTTTAAAAAAAAAAAATTTTATCAAAATATCAAATTATTAAGTGAATTAGAAAAATATAGAGATTACGACAACTACCATTTTATTATTTATGAGGTCTTAAGGAGTTATAATGAATTATTTTTAACTAGAGAACTAAACACAAACCAAGAAAATTTTGGTAAATTGTCATTAATTAATGAAGCATTTCAGCGTTGCTATCTAAATCAAACTGAAGCTAATTCAAAATTCTTAAATTTGTTTAATTCCGATGAAGGTGACTATACTAGATATCTTTTTTTCTATTTAAATAACCTAATAGAAAAAAAAAATTTTGAATCTGCAATTAAATTATCAAAAGAAATTAATACTCTTAATAGTAATTTATTAATCCAACAATCTAAAAAATGGATAGATAATTCAAATTTTACAAAGTTTAGTAATATTTTTTCTTGTAATAATGAATCGGATATCCTTGCTGAATTTTTCTTTTTAATTTCAAATTTTTTGGCTGTAGATGAAAATTTTGAAAAATCAAGCTTTTATTCCAATATATCAAATTATTTAAATCCAAAATTTTATTTTAATTTAACTAATTTAATTTCAATTTATTCTGAAATCAAAAATCACGAAAAAGTGAAAAATCTTCTTGAAAACTTTATTGAAGCAGATGAAATTTACTACTGGTATAAAATAAGAAAAATATCTCAAATTATTAATCTTGAACAAAATTCTCAAAAATCACTAAATTATATTGAGACAAAATTTGAAGGTTATCCAAATCCCACAATTAAAATAATTTATGATATGGCAAATATTTATAAAAGAAATAAAGAATTTAAAAAATCTATTAAATATTACTCTTTAATATTAGAAAAATTAGATTTGAACTCAGATGAATATGCCGATGTTTTGTATAAGAGAGGTTCAAGTTATGAAAGATTAGGTGATGATAAAAAATCAGATGAGGATTTATTAAAATCTTTATCTATAAAACCTGATGATCCTTATGTCTTAAATTATCTTGGTTATAGTTGGTTGGAAAGAGACTATAAAATTAAAGAAGCAATTGATATGCTCGACAAAGCATATAGTCAAAAAAAAAATGATCCCTACATTATTGATTCTGTTGGTTGGGGATATTATTTAATTGGTGACTTTATAAATGCTGAAATTTTTTTGAGAAAAGCAATTCAGCTGATGCCCAAAGACCCTATAGTTAATGATCATTACGGAGATGTTCTCTGGAAGTTAAATCGAAAAATTCAAGCTCAATATTATTGGCAAAGTGCTCTTAAATCGGACGAATCTGAAAATGATATGAAAGCAAATATTTCAAAAAAATTACTTCTAGGATTAAATGAAAGTTAAATAATGAATTTTAAAATAATTAAATCGTATGCAAAAATTAATTTATCATTAGGGGTAACTGGAAAATTAAAATCTGGATATCATACTATTGAAAGTTTAATTTCATTTTTGACTTTATACGATGAAATTAAAATTAGAAAAATTAAAAATAAAGACCATAAAATTCATTTTATAGGAAAATTTTCAAAAGGAATAAATAAAAATAATACTGTTTCAAATTTGTTAAAAATTTTAGATAAAAATAATTTATTAAATAGTCAAAAATATTTTATAAAAATAAAAAAAAATATACCTCAAAAATCTGGTTTAGGAGGCGGATC
Source organism: uncultured Pelagibacteraceae bacterium (assembly GCA_902634305.1). Lineage (GTDB taxonomy): Bacteria > Pseudomonadota > Alphaproteobacteria > Pelagibacterales > Pelagibacteraceae > Pelagibacter. The sequence goes on from CACPJJ010000006.1 coordinate 61,255, forward strand.
AATGAATGCTTCTTCGCTTATAAGATTTTTTAAATCTAAAAAAATTTTAAATTTTTCCAAAATAAAAATTGCAAATTTAACAGAACAAATTGGATCAGATGTAAAATTAGGCCTAGATTACAAAAATAAAATTTTATTTTCTAATGGAAGAGTAAAGACTTCATCAACAAAAAAGCGACTTTTCGTTATTATTATTCAGCCAAATTTTGGATGCTCAACTAAAAAAGTTTACAAAGGTGTTAAAAAATATTCATCAAAAAAAGTAAAAAATGAAAAAGTAGATTATTTTAGTTTTTCAAATATTTTAAAATTACAAAATGATTTAGAAAATGTAGTTTTCAAAAATTATCCAAAATTAATCCAAGTAAAATCATTTATGGAACATTTGCCAAATATATTGTTTGCTCGCATGACAGGATCTGGCTCCTCTATACTTGGGTATTTTTTGACAAAAAATTCAGCAATATATGCCGCAAAAATATTTAAAAAAAAATATAAAAACTATTGGTGTATTACATCTAAAACTATATAAATTTTTTTTTTTGTGATATACGAAAATAACTTTGGGGCTTAGCCAAGTGGTAAGGCAGCGGTTTTTGGTACCGCCATCCTAGGTTCGAATCCTAGAGCCCCAGCCAAATATGATAAATATATTAAGTAAAATATTTAAAAATAAAGACAATCAAAACTATTATTCTTTAGATTTTGAAAATCTTAATAAAAAAACAAAAATTGAAAAAATTTTTAATCTAATTTCAAATTATTCATCAAATAGTGAAATAAGATATGTAGGTGGAAGTATAAGAAAAATAATTAATAGAGAAAATGTAGATGATATTGATCTTGCAACAAATGTTACCCCAAAGAACGTTTGTGAAATTTTAAGTAAAAATAATATTAGTTTTTATGAAACTGGTATTGATCATGGAACTGTTACAGCAAAAATTGATGATTATAAATTTGAGATTACAACGCTTAGAAAAGATATATCAACAGATGGAAGACATGCAGAAGTTAAGTTTTCTAATGATTGGCTTGAGGATGCATCAAGAAGAGATTTTACCTTCAACGCAATTTATGCAGATTTGAATGGTAATTTGTATGATCCTTTTAATGGGAAAAAAGATTTAGAATCAGGTAATATAAAATTTATCGGAAATCCTGAAAAAAGAATTAAAGAAGATTATTTAAGAATTTTAAGATATGTGCGTTTTTTTTTAAATTATAGCAAAGTTGATCATAATGAAGATCTTAAAAAAATAATTAAACAAAATATTAATGGAATATCAAAAATTTCATCAAATAGATTATTAGATGAATTAAAAAAACTAGTTCTATCAAATGGATTCACAAAAATTTCCAAAGATGAATTTTGTAAAGAAATTATCTCACTTATATTTCCACAATTAACTAAACTTGATATATTTAATAATGTAAATGATTATTCAAAAAAAATAATTGAGGAAAAAGATTTTATTTTTTTAATTTCATTAATGATAGTTGACGGCACTGATAATGATGAATATTTTATCTATAAATATAATATTTCAAATAATGATAAAAAAAGAATAAGATTTTTATCAAATTTATTTTATAAAAATTTAAAAAAAGATACTTTCACTGAAAAAAATCTTTGGAAAATTTTTTATTTAGAAGGAAAAGACCATTTAAATGATTTATTTAATTTTAAATTACTGGAAAATAAAAAATTGGATAAAAAATTGATTAAATTAAAAGAATTTTTTCAAACTAAAGAAGTTCCTAAATTTGAAATTAAAGCAAATACTCTAATTGAAAAATATAACTATAAAGAAGGTAAGGAGCTTGGTAATAAACTTAGTGAAATCGAAGAATTTTGGATAGAAAATTCTTTTAAAATTTCTGATAAAGATTTAGAAAAAATAGTTAAAAATTAAATATATTTTACTTCAATTATTTCAAAGTTTTTTACCCCTGCTGGAGTAGATATTTCTACTAAATCGTTTTTGTTTTTTCCAATTAAGCCTTTACCAATTGGTGACTGAAAGAAAATTAATTTTTTTTCTAAATTTGCCTCATCTTTACCAACAAGTTTGTAGTCTATTTTTTCATCTGTATCTAAATTTTTTAAATACACTGTTGATCCAAAAATAACCTTACCTTCATTGTTTATCTTAGTTACATCAATAACATTTGCTCTCGCAATTAAATCTTCCACCTCTTGAATTCTACCTTCATTATGAGATTGTTGCTCTTTTGCTGCATGATACTCAGCATTCTCTTTAAGATCACCATGAGATCTTGCTTCAGCTATTGCAGCAACTATTTCAGGACGTTTTTTTTCTTTTAAAAAAACTAATTCTTCTTTTAATTTTTCTAATCCAGTAATTGTAATTGGTTCTTTATTCATAGATTATTTCCATTTAGCTAAAGGTGGTAAAGACATTAATATTGCATTTGTATTACCACCTGTTTGTAAGCCAAATTTTGTACCCCTATCATAGAGCAAATTAAACTCAACATATCTTCCTCTTTTTAAATATTGTTTTTCTTTTTTTTTCTTACTTCTTTGCCAATCTTTGCAAACAAATTTTATTTTTTTCTTTTCTATTTCTTCAATATCGAAGCAAATTGTATCTTGGAGTACTTTAAACCAATTTTTTGCTAATTTTTTTTTGATATCGATTTCCATTTAGTTTTTTGTTTGTCTTATTTGTTCTGCCAAAAGTATACCAACAGAAGTTGCAAGGTTTAAAGATCTTTTATTTATTGTCATAGGTATTTTTAATTTTTCATTAGCCATTTTATGAACTTTACTAGGAACACCCGCGCTTTCTCTTCCGAATAATAGGGTGTCGTTAGTCTTAAAATTAAATTCTGTGTACGATTTAATTGCTTTTGTAGTAATTAAAATAACCCTTTGCTCCTGTTTATCTTTAAAAAATTCATCTGAACTTTTGTAAAATTTTATTTTATCTTCTTCCATATAATCCATTACAACTCTTTTAAACCTTTTGTCAGAGAACAAGAAACCACACGGCTCTATAATTTCTAGTTGAGCTCCAAGACAAGAACATGTCCTTATAATTGAAGCGGTATTTTGAGGTATATCTGGCTCATATAAAGCAATTTTTGGGCTTAAATTAGGTTTGTCGTGTGTCATTGTATCCTTAGAAAAATACTTTTTAATTCATATTTAATCATATAATTAGACATAAGTAGAAGATAAATTAATGGAAGAAGACAAAAAAACTAACCGTAGAGACTTTATATTTACAGCATCATATGCGCTTGGTGCAGTAGGAGTGGGAGCTGCTGTGTGGCCATTAATAGATCAAATGAATCCTGATGCATCGGTAAAAGCACTTGCAAGTACAGAAGTAGATGTAAGTGGAGTGGAAAAAGGTCAGTCAATAACTGTTCTTTGGAGAGGTAAACCAGTTTTTATAAGAAGAAGAACTGAGGAAGAAATTGCTAAAGCAAAAGATGTAAAATTAGAAGATTTACCACATCCTGAAACAGATGAAGAGAGAGCGAAAAATCCTGAATGGTTAGTTATGTTGGGTGTTTGCACTCACTTAGGTTGCGTTCCTTTAGGAGATAAAGGAGAATATGGTGGATGGTTTTGTCCTTGTCACGGATCACACTATGATACTTCAGGAAGAATAAGAAAAGGACCAGCGCCTACAAACATGGAAGTTCCAAAATACGAATTTGTAAACAGTAACACAATTAAAATAGGGTAAAAAAATTTAATGAGCGATCACGAATACACGCCGAAATCAAAATTAGGAAAATGGTTTAATGATCGTCTGCCATTATTGACACTTTCAAATCACCTTCAAGAATATCCAACACCAAAAAACTTAAATTATTGGTGGACATTTGGTGGAATTTTAACATTTTGTTTGATTGCTCAAATCATTACAGGATTAATTCTTGCGATGCATTATGTTGCTAGTGCTGATTTAGCTTTTGGTAGTGTTGAACATATTATGAGAGATGTAAATTATGGTTGGTTGATACGTTATGTTCATGCAAATGGTGCTTCTATGTTTTTTCTAGCAGTTTATATACATATTTTTAGATCATTGTATTATGGGTCTTATAAGTCACCAAGAGAGGTTATATGGATTATTGGAATGATTATATATTTTCTAATGATGGCTACTGCATTTATGGGCTATGTACTTCCATGGGGACAGATGAGTTTTTGGGGAGCAACAGTAATTACAAATTTATTTAGTGCAATTCCTTTGGTTGGAGAAAGTGTTACTAACTGGCTATGGGGAGGATATGCCGTAGACAATCCTACACTTATAAGATTTTATAGTTTACATTATTTATTTCCATTTTTGATTTTTGGATTAGTAATTCTTCATATCTGGGCATTGCATGTTCCTGGCAATAACAATCCAATTGGAATTGATATAAAAAAACCATCAAAAGATACTGTTCCATTTCACCCTTACATTGTGATTAAAGATTTATTTGCTCTTTTAATATTTTTAATTGTATTTGCTTTTTTTGTTTTTTATTCACCAAATATTCTAGGTCACGCAGACAACTATATTGAAGCAAACCCGTTGGTTACGCCAGCGCATATAGTGCCAGAGTGGTATCTTTTACCTTTTTATGCAATTTTAAGATCTATCCCAGATAAATTGTTTGGAGTTATTGCAATGTTTGCAGCAATTTTTGTATTAGTAATTTTACCTTGGCTTGATACATCCAAAGTAAGATCAGCAATATTCAGACCTTTGTATAAACAATTTTATTGGTTTCTAGTAGCAGATGTTTTGATTTTAGGTTACGTGGGAGCAATGCCGGCTGAAGGCCTTTATTTACTTGTGGCAAGAGTTGCTACAGCTTATTACTTTTTGCATTTTTTGGTTATCCTTCCACTTTTGGGTGCAAAAGAAAAAACTTTAGATATCCCATTGAGCCTAACCGAACCTGTTTTAGGTGGGTCTCCAAAAGAGTCAATGGCCAAGAATAAGAAAGAAATTTAATGAAGAATTTTTTCAAAATTTTTCTTTTTTTTAAAATATTTTTATTATTTAGCTTTAATTTAATTGCGGCAGAACAATCTAACAAATTACTAGATCCAGGTTGGAGCTTTAAAGGTTTTTTTGGCAAATTTGATAGGGCACAATTACAAAGAGGGTATCAAGTTTATACAGAGGTATGTGCTGCTTGTCATTCAATGAAATATCTAAGTTATAGAAATCTATCTCAACCAGGAGGACCTGAATTTTCAGAGCAACAAGCAAAAATAATTGCGTCACAATTCGAAGTTACGGATGGACCGAATAGTGATGGAGAAATGTTCACAAGGCCAGCAAGGCTTTCAGATAAATTTGTTGGACCATACCCTAACGACCAAGCAGCTACAGCTGCAAATGGAGGTGCGTATCCACCAGATATGTCAGTTTTAGTCAAAGCAAGAAAAGGTGGGGCAGATTATATTTATTCTGTATTAATGGGTTATGAAGATCCACCATCAGGTATTACTTTAGATGATGGTGTTTACTACAATAAATATATGCCAGGTAATAAAATTAAAATGTCAAAACCTTTAATGGAAGGAGCCGTAGAGTATGCTGACGGAACTGTAACTAGTGAAGATCAAATGTCCAAAGATGTTGTTGCCTTTTTGGCTTGGGCTGCAGAACCACACTTAGAAGCAAGACATAAAATTGGTTTTAGGGCAATGATTTATCTGTTTATAATTACAATATTAGTTTACTTTAGTATGAAAAAATTGTGGTCACGTATTGAATCTAAAGTTTAAAACATCTCCATCTTTAACTATATAATCTTTACCTTCTAATCTCATCTTTCCATTATTTTTTGAATTTAACCATCCATTATTTTTTATAAATTCTTCATAAGATACAGTTTCTGCTCTTATAAATCCTTTTTCAAAATCAGTATGGATAATACCTGCAGCTCTTGGAGCCAAGCAATTTATTGGAACAGTCCAGGCTCTTGATTCTTCAGGGCCTGAAGTAAAAAAAGTTTCTAATTCAAGAAGCTCATAGCCTTTTTTAATTAGTTTATTTAAACCTGTTTCCTTTAAATTAATCATTTTCATATAGTTAATTTTTTCTGTATTTTCTAATTGGTTTATTTGATTTTCAATATCGGCAGAGATTAAAATTGTATTTTTTTCTCCAAACTTACTTATAAACGAATTAGTGTAGTTATTTCCTTTAGATATACTTTTTTCATCAACATTGCAGACGTATAATTTGGGTTTAGTTGATAGCAAACCAATTTGATGCAAATCTTTTCTAGAATAATTTTTTGCTAGAACCTCTTCAATATTTTCATCATTGTTAATACAGTTTAATGACATTTCTAATATAGTGGTTTCATTTTCAGACAAATTTTTTTTATTTTTTTTATCTAATCTTTTTTGTATTGACTCTAAATCAGCAAGTTTCATTTCAGTTTCTATTATTTCTAAATCTCTTATGGGATCAACATTGGGATTAACATTTTGTATATCAGCAGAATCGAAACATCTAATCATATGAATTATAGCGTCTACTTCTCTTATATGTGATAGGAATTTATTTCCCAATCCTTCACCTTTAGATGCACCTTTTACTAAGCCCGCAATATCAACAAATGAAATGGTTGTATTAATCTTTTTTTTTGATTTTGAAACTAAAACTAATTTGTCCAATCTATTATCAGGAACAGGAACTATTCCAATGTTTGGATCTATAGTGCAAAAAGGAAAATTTTCGGCTTGAGCTTTACTTGAATTTGTTAGTGCATTAAATAAAGTAGATTTTCCAACATTAGGCAAACCAACTATGCCACACTTAAATCCCATTTATTTATTATTTACATTACTAGAAAATAAATCTAATTTTTTATCAATCAAAATTGGCATTGATTCAATAATATTTTGAATAACCTTTCCTAATTCTTCTTTCTCTTCTTCTGAAAAATTTGTTAAAACAAAATCTGAAACTTCGATTTTTTTTTCAGGCTTTCCAATTCCAATCCTAACTCTGGTATAATCTTTTCCAATAAACTTATCAATTGATTCTATTCCATTATGGCCAGCGCTAGAACCACCAAATTTTGCTTTGACTTTTCTGAAATCAACATCTAAGTCATCGTGAAAAACAATTACATTTTCAGGATCTATTTTAAAGTACTCAATCAATTCTCTAATACAAATTCCTGAATTATTCATGAATGTTAAAGGTTTGATTGCATACACTTTTTTATTTGAAATGTTACCAGTGGTAAGTAAGCCTTTGAATTTTGGTTTTTGTTTTGATAGACCAAATTTTACATTTATTGCATCAATAATTTTAAAACCAACGTTATGCCTATTGTTATTACTATCAGGAGTTGGGTTTCCTAACCCTACAAGCAACATCATAATTAAATTTAAATTTTAGAAATTTTCACTATTGATAATTTATTTTTTTTCAGCTGGAGCTTTTTGATCTTTTTTTTGATCTTCTTTGCCTTTTTCTCCTTCTTGTGGTTTATCTCCACCTTCTTTAGCAGCAGTTTCTGGAGAAGCTCCCTCAGCAGCTCCCTCAGCTCCCTCAGCTCCTTCAGCTCCCTCTGCGCCAGCTTCTTCAGCAGGTTTTTCAGGTTCTTTGAAAACTGTTGGTGCAGCAACTGTTGCAACAACAAAATCTCTTCCTTGAATTGTAGGGGTTACATTTTCAGGCAAAGATATTGAAGATATTTTAATACTCGTTCCAATTTCTAAACCATCAAGATCAACTACCAATTCATTTGGAACATTTTCAGTTGCACATTTTAATTCAATTTTTCTTCTTACTATATTAAGAACACCACCTCTTTTTAGACCTGGAGACTTATCATTATTTATAAATTTTACTGGAATTTCTATAATTATTTTAGCACCTTTTACAATTCTTAAAAAATCTATATGTATTGGATCATCAGTCAAAGTATCGTAGCTGACTTCTCTTGGTAAAACTTTGATAGCATTTCCATCAATATTTAAACTAATAATATTTGATAAAAAATTTTCTTGTTCTATTAAATATTTAACTTGTTTTTTTGATAGTGATACTTTTTGGTTTTCTTCAGTTCCTCCATAAATTATTGCAGGAACCTCGCCTTTTTGGCGCAAAGAATTTACTTCGCCCTTCGATTTTGTATTTCTAATTGATGCTTCCAATGAATTCATAGAGTGACGGTTTTTAACTTATGATTGTAAATTTTACAAGTAATTTATTTAAATAAATCAGATACCGAAGTTGAGTTTGATATACGTTTTATTGCTTCTCCTAATAAATTACAAATTGATAATACCTCTATATTTTTAGCTTTTTTAATCTTATCTGAATTATCAATTGTGTCTGTTATAACCAATTTCTTTATTTTAGATTTTCTAATTTTTTCAACTGCTTCTCCACTTAAAACTCCATGGGTAATATAAACATGAACTTCTCTAGCGCCCCTATTAATTAAGGCTTGCGCAGCATTAACGATAGTTCCGCCTGAATCAATAATATCATCAATTATTATACACGTTTTATTTTTAACATTTCCTATTACATTCATAACTTGAGATTTTCCTGGAGCTGGTCTTCTTTTATCAATTATAGCTATTCCAATATCTAATTTTCTTGCAAGAGCTCTGGTTCTTTCAACTCCGCCAACATCAGGAGAAACACAAATTAAATTTTTTCCTTTTATATTTTTTTTTACGTGTCTTGCAAAAATTGGAGTTGCAAAAAGGTTATCTACTGGAATATCAAAAAATCCCTGGATTTGACCTGCGTGTAAGTCAACTGTCACAACTCTATCTGCTCCAGCTTTAGTAATTAAATTTGAAACTAATTTTGCTGATATAGATGTTCTTGGTGCAACTTTTCGATCTTGTCTTGCATAACCAAAATAAGGTATTACCGCAGTAATATTTTTTGCTGAAGATCTTTTTAAAGCATCAATGCATAACAAAAGTTCCATAAGATTATCATTTGCAGGAGAACTTACAGATTGAATTAAAAAAATACTATTACCCCTTATATTTTCTTTAATCTCTATATAAATTTCTCCATCAGAAAATTTTCTTATACTTGAATGAACTAATTTTGTTTTTAAAAATTTTGATATTTTGAGGCTAAGGTTTTTATTACTGTTTCCTGTAAGAAGCTTCATTTGTGAGATGTTCTATTTAATCATAATTATTGAAATATTTCTACCATAATCATTATTTTTTTTTTTTAAAGATCTTCTTGCGCTAAAAAAATTATTTTTTGGATCAAATGTATCTTTTTTAATTGTTTCTACATTATTGATACCGGCTTTTTTTAGTTGATTAAAAACATAACCTTTTAAATCAAAGTAAATTTTATTCTTAATTACTTTAAAATGACTCATATTTTGCGGGTTTTGTTTTAAAAACTTTGTTTTAAAATCATTTTTGACTTCATAGTTTCTTTGAGAAATGCAAGGGCCGATTACTGCCAAAATATCATTTAACTTACTTCCTTTTTTTTTAAAATTAGAAATCATTTTTTTTCCTATTTTTTTATACGCCCCTTTCCATCCCACATGAGCCGCACCAATAATATTTTTTTTTGGATCATAAAATAGTATTGGAGCACAATCTGCCGTTAATATTCCAATGGCGATATTTTTAATATTAGTTATCAGTCCGTCTCCTAATAATTTTTTTTTTGATATTTTATTTATAAAAAAAATTTTATTACTATGAAGCTGATGCAACAAAATAATTTTTTTTTTTACACCAATTTTATTTGATACAATTTTTAAATTTTTTATTACATTTTTTTTTTTATCATTGGAGCCTATTCCACAATTTAAACTTTTATAAATACCATTTGAAACACCTCCTAAATTATTAAAGAATCCGTGATTAATATTTTTAAATTTTTGTAAATTTTTTGATTTAATCAATTCAAAATCCTAATTTAAAATTTATTTTTTTGCTTGTGATTAACATAACTTTGAATAAATCACCCATTTGATTTTTATCAACTAACCTTTTTAAACGGTAGTAAATATCAGCCTTTTTTGAAAAAGGTAAATTTTTAGATATTATCTCAGCTCTTTGATGAATACCGAGATTCGTTAAAAAATTTCTCTGTGTAGTTATTCCTTGGCATTTAAGTTTTAAAATATTTGTAATTTTTTTTAATAATTTAAAGTTCAAATTATAAGTAATATCAGAACTTCCAATTTCTTTGAATATATCTATAAATTTATGTTTTCTTATTGCGATCAATGTATCTTTCATTTCATCCTCTAAATATCCATAATCTATAATTAATAAAGCACCTCTATTATTATTTATTTTTTTTGAAATATTTTTTAAATATTTAAGAGCAATAGGCGAGTATTCTATAACTTTTTGATTATTCGATATTTTAAAACCTATTTTTTTTTCTATTTTTTTTATATCAGAATCAATATTTATAAAACTTTTATTTTTTTTACCCAATTTAATAAATCTTTCATTCCATTTATCTTTAATTTTAAAAAATTGTTTTATTGGTAGTGCATCAAAGAATTCATTGGCAATAAATATATTTGTACCTTTTTTAATTTCATTAAAATTTTTTACCCATTTGACATTAAATTTTTTTAATTTTTTTTTTTGAACTTTTTTTAAATGAGGACTTTTCTCTAATATAATAAATTTACAGGACTGATAAAATTTTGGAAAATTTTTAAATGAATTAATCATATCATAAATCATTTGCCCATTACCTGATCCAAGTTCTATAAAATTAACTTTTTTAGGACATTTTAAATTTTTCCAAAATGAAATAGTCCAAATTGATAACATTTCTGAGAAAAGTATAGATATGTTTGGCGAGGTTATAAAATCCCCTTTATTTCCAAATGGGTTATTCTTCATATAGAAACCATTTTTTGAATTATATAAGGCTTTATTTATAAATTTATCTAATGGAAGGAAGTTTTTTTTAAGAATCATTTTTTTTTATAAAACAAAAATATCCCAAACATAAAAAACAAAAAGCTCAAAAGTTGTCCTAAACTTAAATTAAATAAAATATAGCCAATTTGAACATCGGGCTCTCTTGTAAATTCAATAAAAAATCTAAATATAGAGTAAAAAATTAAAAATAAAGCCGATATAAAGCCTGGTGATTTATAAAGTTGTTTTTTAAATATAAAATTTAATATTATAAACAATATTATTCCTTCAAAAAATGCCTCATAAATTTGTGAAGGATGTCTGAAAATATTGTCTACTTTTTCAAATTTTACTGACCAAAATAAATCAGTTTCTTTTCCATAGAGTTCAGAATTTATAAAATTTGAAATTCTACCTAAAAAAATACCTATCGGAGCTGACATTGATATTAAATCAAGAAATATAAAAGTTTTAATTTTATTTCTTTTGCTAAAAATATACGTTGCAATAATCACTCCCAGAAGCCCCCCATGGAATGACATACCACCTTTCCAAACCATAAAAATTTCTAACAAATTTTTTGAGTAGTAATTTAAATTATAGAAAATTATGTAGCCTAATCTTCCTCCTAAAATTACACCAATTATTAGATATGATATTAAATCGTCAAAAAGACTTAAAATTTTTTCATCTTTTATTAAAAATTTTTTACAATATATCCAAGCAAATACTATTCCAAATATATAAGATAAAGAGTACCATCTTATTTCAAAAGATAAAAAATTAAGAGCAACAGGGTCAAAATTATTGATAAACATATTGTAAATATAATATTTTAAATTATTAATAAAATATATGTCTAAATCTAGATTTGTTATTGATAAATTTGCTAAACTTTTTGAACAAGGTCTTTTGACTTCTAAGGATTTAGGTAGTGAGATCTTAAACATATTAAAGTCACAAAGAGACGAGATAGTATTTAAGATGAAACTTACTAGTAAAGATGAAACTGATATTTTAAATAAAAGAGTAGAAAAATTAGAAAAAAAAGTTGAATTATTAGAGAAATTAAAAAAGAAAAAAAAAATTAAACGGGTAAAAAGATCTTAATTTTTAATCCACCCATTTCAGATTTTCCTAGCTCAATATCTCCTCCGTGTGACCGAATAATATCTGACGCTATAGAAAGACCTAACCCAACACTAGAATTTGTTTGGTTTCTACTTTTATCGACTTTATAAAAAGGTTTAAATACATTTTCATACTCAGAAGAAGGTATTCCAGGACCATCATCTTCTATAAAAATTAATACACCTTTTTTTATTTTTTGATGCTTAACTTTAATATTTTTTGAGAAAGTAATTGCGTTATCAACCAAATTATTTAGGCACCTTTTTATAAGATTTTTCCTTCCAATGAAAAAAATTTCACTCTGTTCATCAACTATAATATTATTATTTTCATATTTATTTACAGTTGATAAAATTAGTTCAGATAAATTAAATTTCTCACTTTTTTCTGTAAAATTTGATCGAGAAAATTGTAAATATTCATTAAGCATTTTTTCCATTTCATCAACATCGTTAGAGAGTTTATTTGTAATTTCTTTATCTTTAATAAATGCTAATTGAAGTTTAATTCTTGTTAAAGGAGTTCTTAAATCATGGCTTATTCCAGAAAGCATCTCTGATCTTTGGTTTAAATGCCTTATAATTCTTTTTCTCATTCTATCAAATTCTAATCCAGCTTTTCTTATTTCTAATGCTCCCGAAGGTCTATATTCTTCAACATCTTCTCCTCTTCCAAACCTTTCAGATGCTTCTGCCAACTTAGTTATAGGTCTTGTTTGGTTTTTTAAAAAAAGTATAGCTATAAAAATTACAAGAATGGCAGGTAGAGTTACCCACAGTGCAAATATTCTTGCAGAAGAACTTGTAACTCTATCCCTTGGTACTAAAAATTTGAAATATCCGAATTCATATTTAATTCTTAGATCGATTAACTCTTTATAGTTTGTTGTGTTAAACCAAAATTCATCAGAACCAAATCTTACTTTCAATTCTCTTCTAAGTGTTCTATCGATTGGACTAAACCATCTTTCATCATAATTATAATCAAAATTTTCATCTTGTACAAATTCTATAATTAAATCTTGGTAAAGTGAAAATAGATTTGTAATTTCTTCTTTATCAAAGCTTTCATTATTATAAGCTTCTACAAAAGTACTAACTTCGTTTACTAATGCTTTGGTCATACCTTTGTTAGTTTTAATCCACAGACTATCAAAAAACACAA